>CAYFLT010000066.1:14674-26582 GCA_964344055.1 uncultured Candidatus Nemicrothrix sp. | reverse complement strand
CAGGGTGGGGAAATTCGATGAGCAACCCTGGGGAATTCCAGCGAGCGGCGTCACTGCTGGAACTCGGCCGGCTCGCCGAGGCCGAGTCGGTGCTCGAGCGATTGCGGGCCGATGCGGATCGGTATCGGTTCACGAGCTATCGCTACCTCTCCTTGGTGTTCTCGCACACGCTCGGTCTGGCGGCTGCGGCATTCGACCAGGCCGAAACGGCGACAGAGGCCGCCAACACTGCCGAGCGGTCCGAGTTCGAGGGCCTGGACGCGTCTGGCGCCTTCGGGCTCCAGATGTTCATGATCCGGCGGGCCCAGGGCCAGCTCGAGGAGATGCGTCCGGTCCTCAGGCTCCTCGCCCGACAGCCGGAGATCGCCGGCGTGTGGCGGCCGGGCCTCGTTGTGGCGTACGTCGAACTCGGCATGTGGGATGAGGCCGAGGCCGGGTTCGAGGATGTGATGACGAACCATTGGCCGAAGATGCCCCGAGACACTCTTTGGCCACTCGCCGTCTCGTTCCTCGCCGACGCGTGCGTCGCACTCGACCGTGCGGACGTCGCGGATCAGCTCCTCGATGAGCTCCTTCCTCAAGCGAGGCTCACGCTCAGGGCCGGATATACGACGAACGGTGGGCCCGCCGACCGTTGCCGAGCGGCGATGGCGGAACTCGCCGGCCGACCTTCGCTCGCCGACACCTGTATCCGTGACGCCTACGAGCTGGCGAGAGCGAGTCATTCGCCGCTTTGGTTGGCCCTGACCGAGAGCACCTGGGCCTGGATTCACTCCCGGCGTGGCAACAGCGAGGAGTCGGCGGCGCACCACTCGCGTGCCAGGGAGATCGCGGGACTGTTCAGCCTCGGCTGTGTACCAATCGATCCTCCTGCACCGGCGGTGGCGCCTCCATCGCCGGTGGCCTCCTTCCCCGACGGGCTCTCCGCTCGGGAGATCGACGTGCTGGCGTTGCTCGCCGCGGGCTGCACCAACCGACAGATCGCCGAAGCGCTGTACATCAGCCCCAACACCGCCGCCAACCACGTCCGGGCAATCCTGCGCAAGACAGCGAGCGCCAACCGGACTGAGGCTGCGGCGTATGCATTCAGTCACGGGCTTGCCGACGCCCCGAGCCCGGGCGGCTGATCGCCTCCATGTTGACCCAATCAAGAGCGGTTCAGTGCGTAGCCGTGCGAGGATGCGGCGATGTCTGGCACTACCTTCGCGAGCGCGGAATCATCGCTCCGGCGGGGCTGAGGTCCGAGGCATTCCTCGCGGCCCGAAGATGACTTCACGGTCGAAGCGAATCGGGAGGACATCGTTGCCCTCGAGCGCCGCCACAACGCCGGAGAACGCATAGGCCTCCACGGTCCGCAGGGTCACCGGTGCGGCCCGCTGACGGGGCTGAACCTAGAGTCTCGCCGCATGGAGACGGTTGCGGGGATGGAACCCGCCATGCCGATCGGCGAGGTGGGCGCCTACGCCCAACGGGTCGAGAGCCTCGGCTTCGACACGCTCCATGTCGCGGAGATGGTCCACGATCCGTTCCTGGTCGCCGGGCTTGCCCTTGCGGCGACCTCTGAGCTTCGGGTGCGGACGGGCGTGGCGCTCGCATTCGTCCGGAGCCCGATGGACACGGCGATCTCCGCCTGGGATCTCGCCCACCTGTCGGGCGGCCGGTTCGATCTCGGGTTGGGCACGCAGGTGCGCGCCAACATCGAGCATCGGTACGGCATGCCGTTCCACCCGCCGCGGGCGCGCATGCGTGAGCACATCGAGTGCATTCGCATGTGCTTCTACGCGTTCGAGTCCGGCGAGGCGCTGTCCTTCGAGGGCGAGTTCCATCGGATCGACCGTCTGCCGCCCGACTTCCGTCCCGCCGAGCTCGGCCCCCACCGTCGCCCGGAGGTCTGGCTCGGCGCGGTCGGCCTCAGGATGCTCGAGCTCGCCGGAGGCCTCGCCGACGGATTGATCACCCATCCGACCAACACCCACCCGGAGGATCTGTCCGCTCGGCTTGTGCCGGCCTTGCAGGCAGGCGCTGCAAATGAGGGCCGTGTCGCGCCGCCGATCATCGCCAGTCCGATGATCGCCACCGGGCTGGACGCCGGCGAACTGCAGGCGGGGATCGAGCGGCTCCGGCGCCGTCTCGCCTTCCTGTATTCGACACCCGCCTATTGGCCGACCCTCGAAGCCCTCGGTCTGGTCGGCCTGGGTGAGCGACTGCGGGAACTGACCCGCGAGCAACGCTGGGACGACCTTGCGCCGCTGCTCGACGATGAGATCGTGCGCTCCCTCATCCCGGTGGCGACCTACGACGATCTACCGGCCCTCCTGGCGGAATGGTTCGGCAACGAGGTGAGCGGCATCGTGTTGCGCCCGCCACCCGACCCTTCGGCTGACGACCCGTTCCGCTCGGTCGTCGAGACGGTCCGAAGCTGGTAACCCATGGCAGCTGACGCCACCCCACCGGAGTCGACTCGGCTGGCCCTCATCGACTTCACCGCGCTCGCAATCACCTTCTTCTCGTTGGGCGTGACCTTGCAGGTGGTGTTGATCGACGCGGGGACATCGACGTGGCGCGCCTTCGGCGCCTCGGCGGTGATCTTCTCGGCAACCTCACAGTTCGCCTACCTCGCCATCCGTGACGCGGGTGGATCCGATTGGGCTGCGATCGCCGCCGGTGCGATCGTCGCAACCCGCTTCGGGATCCTCGCCATGAGCCTCGACCCCCGCCTCCCAAGGGGCCGAGCCCGCCGCACCGCGGCCGCACTCAACGCCTTCGATCCGAACGTCGCGGTCGGCATCCAGCAGGCCACGCCGAAGGCGGTCGAGAGGGAGTTCTGGCGCACCACCGCGGCGATGATGATCGGTTGGTTCCCGGGCATCGCCGTCGGCACCTTCCTGGGCAACATCCTCGGCGACGTCGACCGGTTCGGTCTCGACGCCGTCTTCCCTGCGGCACTCCTGGCGATCATCGGGAACTTGCTCCGCACCCGTGAAGGCATGGCCGCCGCGGTCGGCGGGGGTCTGATCTGTCTCGCGCTCCTGCCGCTTGCACCGGCCGGTGTGCCGATCATCCTGAGCGTTGCCGGCGTGGTGTTCGCACTTCGGATCGGTCGAAGAAAGGACCAGTCGTGACAGGGCTCTCGATCCTGGCTCTCACGGTGGCCGTCTGGGGGCAACGACTCCTCGGCGCGTTCGTGGTCGGTCCGGTGTTGACCCGGCGGCCCGCGGTGGCGCGGGCGATGGGCCTCATCCCGGCCGCTGTCGTCATGGCGGTGATCGTGCAGCTGTCCGTCGCCACGGGCCGCACGCTGGTCATCGACGCCCGACTCGCCGGCGTGGCCGCAGCCGCAGTCCTCGTCTGGAGGCGCGCTCCGTTCATCCTCGTCGTTCTCGCTGCTGCCGCGGCAACCGCGCTGGTTCGAGCGATCTGATCGCGGCGGCGAAGTAGCGTCGCTTCATGGCGCACGGTGATCCGGATCTCGAGACCCGCATCCGCAATGCGTGGCTGGGTCGGGTGAGTGGATGCATGCTCGGCAAGCCGGTGGAGATCCTCTCGATGCGCGAGGGGCACGAGGCGCTCACCGGGTATCTGAGGACTGCCGGGGTCGAGGAGCTGCGCGACTACGTCCCGCTGGTACCCGACACACTCGTGGCCCAGCTGTTCCCCGAAGCGTGTCGCGATCGTCTCGTCTGTGCCATTCCCGATGACGACATCAACTACACGGTCCTCGCCCTCATGGTCGTGGAGGCGCACGGTCTCGACTTCACGGTTGCCGATGTCGGGCGCGCTTGGCTCAGCCTGCTCCCCGGTGGCATGACCTTCACTGCTGAACGGGAGGCCTATGTCCGCATGCTGGTCGACGCGGGGATGGGATTCGCGCTTGGCGCCCCGCCGGCGTTCGATCTGGCCGAATGCAGTGACAACCCGTACAACGATTGGATCGGGGCCCAGATTCGAGCGGATCTGTACGGCTGGACCGTGCCCGGTCAGCCTGATCGGGCAGCGGACATGGCGGCAATCGACGCTGGGCTCTCGCATCGCGGTGAGGGGGTGTACGGCGCCCAGTTCGTGGCGGCCGCCGGAGCGTGCCTCGCCGGTGGCGCTCGCATCACCGACGCGGTGGATGAAGCCTTGTCGTTCCTGCCGGCGGACTCGGCCTGTGCGGAAGCGATCGAACTGGGACGCAGCATCGCCCGCGCGGGAGACGATGCAACCGAGATCCACCAGAAGTATGTGGATCTGTCCCCGGTCCACACGGTCAACAATCTCGCGCTCGTCGTGTGGGGCATCGTCCGCGGGGAGTCGGACTACTCGGTCGCGGTCGGTGACACGGTGGCCGCTGGTTGGGACACCGACTGCAACGGGGCGACGGTCGGTGCCCTGTGGGGTCTCACCGGACGCCCCATCCCGGCGCACTGGACCGACCCGTGGGCCGGTCGGGTCCAGACCAGTCTCGCCGGTGTCGACGAGCTCTCCATCGACTCGCTCGTCCAGCGCACACTGGCGGTCGCTGCCGGGTGAGTCCGCCGAGGAAACAAAACAGCGTTCAGTGGCCGTCTCCGCTCAGAACCACTGAGGGCGGTCCGACGGGGTGAGCATGCATTGGTCCATAGCGGAGTGGCGAAGGGCATATACGCGCCGCTATCCGGGACCGATCGGGATCTTCATCGCCTTGCTGGCCTTCGAGATCGTGACTTACTCGCAGCGATATGTCACCGGCGAACTCGATGGCGTTCCGGTGCCGGTCGCGGTCGGCATGCACCTCTCGCGAGTCGCGATGCTCGTGCTGTTCCTCACTCGGCCGCTGGCGCTGCCGGCGTACGCCGGATGGGTCTACGCGGTCATCGTTCCGCAGATCCTCGTGATGTCGTCCTTCGCCGACAACAGCGAGACGACGGTGTACCTGGTGGCGATCATCAGCGGTTTGTCGGTGCTCTTCGCGTCGTTCTGCCCGGTGCGTCACGGTGTTGTCATCGCGGCCGTCTCGGGCCTCAGTGTGGCGGTGGCCGTGTATCCGTCGGAAGTCTCCGCGGGGCAGGCGGCGACTCAGAGCCTCTTCGTAGGTGCGATCTTCGCCGCGAGCCCTTCCGCGGTGGTGTGGTTCCGTCACCGGCTGCGGCAGGCCCGCGCCCGGGCCGAGACCCTCGCCGACACCGATGCTCTCACCGGACTTCTCAACCGTCGTGGACTGATCGCGCAGCTGTCCGACCTCGTCGGCGAGGCCCAGCAACGGGGGAGCGAGGTCGTGGCGATGGCGATGGATCTCGACCACTTCAAGACCGTCAACGACGCTCACGGCCACTCGGTCGGGGACCGTGTCCTCACCGACGCAGCGCGGGCGGTGCAGGGATGCCTGCGCGAGGGCGACGTGGTCGGACGCATGGGGGGCGAAGAATTCGTCGCCCTACTCGCCACATCACCACGGCGGGCGCTCGAGCTAGCCGAATGTGTCCGCCGGAGCGTTCCCGAGGCCACGTCTCCCCACGGGGTGACGGTGAGCATCGGAGTGGCCGCCGCCACCGTCCCCAGCGGCTCGCTCGTCGATCCGGTGGACTGGGTTCTGCGGCTGATCGACGAAGCCGACGCTCTCCTCTATCTCGCCAAGGAGAGCGGACGCGACCAGATCCGGAACGGTTGACGGTCGGACTCAGACGTTCTCGATCGGGAAGATGTGGCCGGCCGATGCCTCGTCGAACATCCGCCAGCGGGTAGTGCCCTCGTCGATCGGGGGTCGTAGGAAAAAGAAGCGCCGACCATCGACGGTGAGCACCGCGTGCCAGTTCTGATCAGGGTCGAACCGCAGAGACCACACCGGATCGCACCGGCAATCGATCCGTTTGCACTCGTCGTTCCGACACGGTCGTCCAGGGTGCACCATCGACTCATCCGGTGACCCATCCACGGTGAGGGTGTGTCGAGCGGTCGTCTCGGCCATTACCTGGGCGTCCCTCCGCTCGGCGATTCCATCGACCACTGCGGTCACCGCGTTGATGAACGTCACGTCGAAGCTGTCGTCGTAGTTGCCCCGTTCTTGGCCTCGACGACTGATCGGCTCGGGATCGTCGTTGTGGCCTTCGGCCCGGCGGAACCGCACGGTGGCGGTGATCCCGTACTTCTCGAGGGACTGTTGGAAGGGGATGTTGGCTTCGACCTCCGCCTCGAAGCCGGCACTGGTGCCTTCGCCTTCCTGGACGAACTCCACATCGTCCACCTCATAGCTGAGGTTCTCATGCCCGTCGGCGACCTGAGTCGTCCCGCCTGCGGCCGTTCTGAACTCGGACGTGCAGTAGTTGATGACGGGACCGTGATCACACGATGAACCGATGTCGTAGACGATGGCACTGTGCGCGACCGCGAGCACCTCGTACACCCGTCGATCGGGTGGGCAGAACGTTTCGGCATCGATCTCGACTCGAGTCTCGTCGGTGACATGGGCTGCGAGGGTGTACTCGATGTCACTCGTGTCGCGGGGCGGATAGCCGGCTGCGGATGCGGCATCGGCCACCGCCGAACCGGGTCCGGCGTGGAAGTCGGGGGTGCCTGCGGTGGGATCGTCCCAGGCGCGCGAGTGCCATCCCCCTGGGCTCCACTCGTGGGGAAGCTCCGTTTCGAGCTCTCCCATCGAATGGGTGAATCGGCTCCGGGCGACGGCTCCGAGTCCCGGCGACAGACGGGTCTGCTCGTACTCGGCTGACCGGGTGACGAGTGCGGGCTGATCGCCGTCGCCATAGACCTCACCGGTGGCAGGTTGACCGACTTGCCACCTCGTGATGCGCTCGGCACTCGCCACCTCGTCGACGAAGTCGTCCGTGCGGTCGATGTTGGCAGAACTCGATTCGACCTTGCTGACCATGTCGATCGTGACGTAGCAGCACCTGGATCCCGCTGGCTCCCGGACAACCTCCCCCGCGGGATTGCCCTCGTGTTTCACCTTGAGGAGCCAGTCGCAGAACGGAGGTTCTGGCTCGATCTCCTCGCCATAGAGGACCGGTGGCGGATCGTCGCGGGGATCGTCGTCGTCGCCTCCATCTTCATCGTCCCCGTTGCCGCCATCGCCGGTCCTCGTTCGAGTGGTGCTGAGGAAGACCCACAGGCCGATGGCGATGATCACGGCGGCGACGATCATCAGGAGGATGAGCAGGGTGTTCGAGCCGCCGTCCTCGGAGGTGGTGGCGGTGGACCCGGGGTCGACCGCCGGTTCGTCTTCGGCCTCGTCTCGAGGATCGTCGTCGGCGGGCGTCGACGCAGGTTCGGGATCGGGATCTGGTTCGGGCTCCGGCGCCGGTGGGGGACCGAAGATCGTGACCGCGGTGCTGAGTGCGATCGCCGTCTGGAGCGGCCCGTACATCTCGAGCATGTAGGCGATGAACCCAGGGGTGAATTGGCCGTTCTCGGTGATGTGGCTCCAGCCGTACCAGTAGACCTCCCACAGCACCTCGTCGACTGCGCTCTCCATGTGAGCGGACGTGTCGGTGGCATCGCCGGTGTAGAGCAGGGTTCGGTTGGAACCTTCGGTTGCGGCACTCGCACTGACGTCGTGGTTCGCGAGGGCGGCGAGATCGTCGGTGGACACACCCATCGCCATGATGTTCCCGGACCGGTAGTAGAAGGCGGCCACGTCGATCAGCGGGAAGCTCTGTGGGGGCTCGAACCTCTTCACGTCGAAGGTGGGCAGGCCGTTGTCGTAGATCGCGTTCGGGATGACGTTGGCGCCCTCCCACGTGTCGCCCGCGAACGTCGAGTTCCAGACGGGGAGGCCGGGGATCATGAGCGGGAAGCCCTCATTGACCTGGCGGGTGGAGGCAAAGTCGTAGTCGCTGTCGAACTCCATCCACAGGAGCAGGAACGCTTCGTCGGTCTGGAGTGGCGAAGAGCCGGTCTCGGCGAACGCGAAGGTGTCGCCCCAACCGGCCGGTGGCCTGGTCCAGTCCTCGGGAACATGCCAGAACATCGCCCCTGACCCGACCGGCGTGCCACCGTCCGGAACGAAGAGGGGAGTGCCGTTGGGGTCGTCGCCGAACGCGTAGGTCGCGGCCGGTCGATCGACCGTCGCCGCCTCGATCACCTTGAGCGCGTCCGCTGAGAAGAGGCCGAGGTCGTCCCACGCCTCGTTCGGTTCGAGTGCCTCCACCGCCTCGGCTGTGGTTCCGAGCGCGTTCCAGAACTCGTCGGAAGGTGGGGTCGGATCCTGGGCGACGGCGGGAGCGGCGGCAGCCACCAAACCGAACGCGACGGACATGGCTACGGCACGGAACCTCATGGACGCATGCTCGACACGGCCCGTCATCGAAGTGTCACCGGCAGGCTCGTCACACCGGTGCCTCAGCCTGAGAAGTCGATTTCGGCGGCCGGGGCAACGGTGCCCGTGAAACCCGGGCATGAGGTGCCGGCCCAGTTGAGGTTGGTGTGGGCGATGGCATCGGCCGGGCTGACTGGCGAGCCGAATCTGCGCAGATCCTCGGTGGTGTGCGCGTCGGCGACCAGCGTGGCATCGTAACCGTGGGCCAGTGCACCGTGGAGCGTGTTGCGCACGCAGAACTCGGTCTGCGCGCCGGTCACGACCACGTGGCCGACCCCACCGGCCCGAAGGACTGCGTCGAGGTCGGTGTCGTCGAAGGAGTTCCGGTATCGCTTGTGAATCAGCGGTTCGTCGGGCCGTCGTTCGAGTTCGGGGATGTACTCCCAGCCGGGGGTCCCCACGGCGAGTTCTTCGTCGTGTGCGTGTTGGATCCACACGATCGGCGCGCCGACAGCCCGAGCCTGCTCGATGAGGGTGTTGATGTTGGCGACGACGTTCTCCAGATCGTGGGCGCCCTCGACCACGTCCACTTGCATGTCGATCACCAGGAGCGCGGTGTTCGGCCGGTCACCAGACGAAGTCATGCCCGCGACTCTATGCGGGGTGGTCGGTGTGAACCGGTGGCGGGTCGGTCGGTAGGGTGCCGCCTGACCGAAGGGGAGTGCCATGCAGACGTTGTTGACCGGAGGGAAGTTCTTCGATGGGAAGAACGCCCTGGCGGACGGGGTGGGTGTGCTGGTCGAGGACGGGGCGATCGCCCGGGTCGCGCCGGCCACGGAGTTCGAGGGCTTCTCCGGCCCCACGATCGACACCTCGTGGGGCACGGTCATGCCCGGGCTGATCGACTGTCATGTCCACCTCTGTCTCGGCGGTGAGAGCGATCCACGGGCGATGCGCGAAGCAATGGATCCCGGCAACCTCGTCATGGCCGGCCTGAAGCGGGCCCAGGTCACACTCGAAGGTGGGATCACCGCGATCCGTGACTGCGGCGGCAAGGACTATCTGGAGTTCGCGATCCGGGATGCCTGCAACAGCGGCGCCCAGATGGGGCCGACCATCCGAGCGGCCGGCCGGATGATCTGCATGACCGGCGGCCACGGCAACTCGATCGGGCGGGTGGCGGACGGAGCCGATGACGTCATCCGGGCCGTGCGGGAACAGATCCACGCCGGTTCCGACTTCATCAAGCTGATGGCCACCGGTGGTGTGCTCACCCCGGGCGTAAACCCGGAAGATGCCCACTTCACCTTCGAGGAGATCTCCGCCGGGATCCACGAGGCACACCGGTTCAACAAGCGGACCGCCAGCCACGCTCAGGGCACCGAGGGCATTCTCAACGCCACTCGAGGCGGTGTGGACAGCATCGAGCACGGCATGTTCATGACCGACGAGTGCGTCGAGGAGATGCTCGCCCGAGGCACCTACCTCGTGCCCACCCTCGCGGCCGGCCATCGTGTGGAAAACGACGAGGCGCTGCGGGCCACCCTGCCGCCCTACGTCCTCGCGAAGTTGGAACGCATCCTCGGCCGCAGCGCCGCCTCGCTCAAGCTGTTCTACGACGCAGGAGGCAAGGTGGCGATGGGAACCGATGCCGGTGTTCCGTTCTGTATGCACGGCGACAACGCCCGTGAGCTCGAGTTCATGGTCGATGCCGGCATGGGCGCCCTCGATGCGCTGATCGCCGGTACTTCCAACGCTGCCGATCTCCTGGCGCTCGAGAACGAAGGCAGCCTGGTCGAAGGGAACGCGGCCGATCTTCTCGTGGTCGACGGTGATCCGTCAGAGGACATCCTGATGGCGGCCCGCCCGGAGAACCACCGCCTGGTGATGAAGCGCGGTCAGGTCGTGAAGGAGAACCCGGCCGCCGCCTGACCCCGGCGTTCCTACTTGGGCGTCAGCGTTCCCGCGTGATCCCAGCTCTCGGCGAAGAGGGCGTCGAGTTCGTGGTCGCCGGCCGACGGCGGCACGCTGGCGAAGTCGGGCATGTTGCGTCCGTACTGCTGAACCGAGTTGCCGCCGGCCGCGATGACCTCGTCCCGGCCGGTCTTGGAGAACCGGAGGCAGATCAGGCCGTCCGGATCGAGGAAGCTGGTCATCCACCCGTTTCGCGACGTGTACGGGTTCTTGGCGCCGAGCACCTCGGCGTCGGGGTGCCGGTCGACGAGTTCACGGTAGGCCTCGAGACGTTGGGGTGAACCGGGGTAGGCGCTTCCCTTGGGCATGACCCCTTGCTACCCGGGCGACATCAGGTCGTCCAGTGGCTGGTCAGGTCCCCGACACGCGGCTGGTCGACTCGACGTCCTCGTGATTCAGATAGCAGCCCCAGTACCTTCGGCGCCCGGTGTAGGCACGGCGGCCGTGGAGAACGCGCCAGTTGTCGATCAGTAGCGCGTCGCCGGGTCGGAGCCCGATCTCGATCCAGTGCGACTCGTCTGCGGCGAGGTCGAGAAGTAGCTGCCACGCTTCGTAGAAACTCCGAAGCTCCCCCGGCGGGAGGATGAAGCCGTCCCGGTCGTAGTTGTTGAAACTGATCTGCTCGAAGCGGCCGCGATGATCGAGCCGGAACGTGGGCCGGCGGGCGATGAGATCAACACCGGGCTCGACGTAGCGTCCTGGCACGTGAACCGTCGACAGCACGCGCGCCGCGGCGGAATCTGCGGATTGCAGCCGCTCCCAGAGGGCGAGGCCATCGACCACGATGCTCTCGCCGCCGGTGCCGTCCCGTTCCTCGCAGACGAACAACTGGAATCCAGGGGCGTCGTGGCTGTAGGTGGCGTCGGTGTGGGGACCGAGGAAGGTGGTGCCGTATGCGGTGTCGGCATGGCCTTCGACGTCAGCGGCCAATTCCCACACGTCGCCGAAGATCGTGCGTCGGACATAGCCGAGGCGATCCGCGACCCGGCCGGCCCCATCGGCGGAGGGTGGGACGCCGTCGAGCAGGCCGAAGCCGTCGCGGCCCAAGGTGGCCAGCCAATCGGCGAGGACTCCGTCATCGGCGACGAAGGTCTCGAAACCGGTCGGAGCTGGGGGCGTGAAGTCCCCCGACCACGGCCGGGCGGAGGTGGACGACGGGGCGATCGATGCGAGCCATCGCCCATCGAGGACGGTCGGCGATCCGCCATCGGGCCAGGTGACGGTGAGGTGTGATCCGTCGTCGGCCACGTCTACTCGGCCTGCGCCTTGGTTGAGATCCAGGGAGTCGGTTGCCACCCGACGCTGCAGGGTGTCGGGGTCACGGGAGTCCTCGTCGTGTCCGTGGTCGCGCACCCAGAACCAGGGAAGCTCGATTTTGGCATCACCGACCAGCGCTACCCGGAGGACGTCTCCGTCAGCGCTGGCGTCGATCAACGGTCCGGTCATCCGGTGAGTCTCGCCGGTTCACGGGCCGGAGACCAACGCTGGCAGTGGACCAGGGGGACTGTCTCCCCTGTCCCACGAGGCGATGGAGTGACCTACTGTTGGCCCGCTCACGACGTCGACACATCGAGCGGGGGACCGGTGCGGGAGATTCTCGAACCCAAGTGGATCGATTGCTTCGAGGAATCCTTCCGACTGTCCGGCGTGTCCGAAGGCGACCTCATCGGAGTGCTGGCGGAGAGCTCGAGTCGGGCCGTGCTC
>CAYFLT010000066.1:13588-14664 GCA_964344055.1 uncultured Candidatus Nemicrothrix sp. | reverse complement strand
CCGACGAGGTCGTCGAGCTCGTCCGCGGTCCGGATCCAGCGCATCGGCGCACGCCCAGTCCGCGTGACCGTTCCCACCCCCGTGCAGCGCCACCCGGTCCCGGTCCGTTCCACCGGGGCCACCTATGCCTACGACGACTACCCGGAGATCATGCGGGCACTCGGCGAATGCTCGATCGTCGTCGACTGCACCGTAGAAGGACTCCTCCACAGTCGGGCCCGGCAGGAGCTGCTCGGCGCCGGTGGCCGGGTGCTGATGATTTCCAACGAGCACCCGGAGGTGCTCGAACGCTGCATGCCCGACCCGCAGGTCCACGAAGCTGCCCTCGCTGCGCTGGCCACCCTCGACGGTGGCTCGACGCTTCGCGTTGGGTCGCCCGCCGGCACCGATCTCGTCGTGAACATCGCGGGTGCACCGAGCCGAGGGGGCGGCGGCATCCTCGGTCCGGACGACAAGATCGCCTACTGGCCTGCCGGCCTGTGTCTGTGTTTCCCACTCGCCGACACGGTCAATGGCACGGTGGTGCTCGACGTCGGCGACGTCAACCTCACGTTCAAGCGGTACTTCGAGACCCGGGTGGCGCTGACCATCGAGCGGGACCGGGTGGTCGACATCGCCGGCGATGGCCTCGACGCCCAGCTCATGCGCTCGTACTACGAAGCGTGGGACGACGACGATGCCTACACGATCTCCCACGTGGGATGGGGCGTGAACCCCGGAGCCCGCTGGGATGCACTCACGATGTACGACAAGAACGACATCAACTGCACCGAGCTACGAGCGATCGCCGGGAGCTTCCTGATCTCCACCGGGGCCAACGAGTTCGCGGACCGCTTCACCGACTGCCACTTCGACCTTCCGATGCGCAACTGCGACGTGTGGGTCGACGACGCCCAGGTCGTGGCGGAGGGTCGGCTGTGCGACTGATCGAGATCCCGGGTTCGCCCCGACTGACGTGCGATGTCGCGGGCGACGGCCCGCCGGTTGTCTTCCTCCACGGCATCGGCGGCAACCGCACGAACTGGACCGGCCAACTCCGGTTCCTGGCCGCCGGCTTCACCGGATACGCCTGGGAC
>CAYFLT010000066.1:11567-13578 GCA_964344055.1 uncultured Candidatus Nemicrothrix sp. | reverse complement strand
GCTCCGGCGACGTTCCCGGAGAGCGGCGTTTCGCCCACTTTGCCGAAGACCTCGCCCGCCTGCTCGATCACCTGCAGATCGACCGAGCGCACCTCGTGGGGTTGTCGATGGGAGCGCGCATCCTGCTCACCTTCTTCCCCGGCCACTCGGACCGCGTCGCCACTCTCACGCTCTGCGACTGCTTCTACGGATTCCGAGCGATGAGCGAGGAGAAACAGCGTGAGTTTCTCGAGCTCCGGGAGAAGCCGCTCCGCGAAGGAAGATCGTTCGCCGATCTGGCCCCGGCGTTGATCGATTCGCTCGTCGCGCCGGACGCGTCGGCCGGCGCCAGATCAGCGCTCCATGCGAGCATCGTCGCCCTTCGAGCCGAGCCGTACCTGAAGACGCTGAAGGCCACCACTGTGTTCGATGCATTTGCGGACATGGCCGACATCGACGTCCCGGTCCAGCTGATCTTCGGCGAACACGATCGCCTCACCCCGCCGTCCATCGGCGAGAAGATGGTGGAGCTGATTGCGGATGCGCGCCTGGCCGTGCTCGAAGGGGCGGGCCACTTGAGCAACCTGGAGCGACCGGCAGAGTTCAACGAGGTTCTGCGGGCGTTCCTCGACACCCGCGCCGACCAGGCGTGCTACCGGTAGGTGCCTGATGCTCTTCGTCATCGTGATGCACGACCGTCCGAACGCCCGCGAACTTCGGTCGGCGACGGCGGAACGTCACCGGGAGTGGGTCGGCGAGAACACTGCGCTGATGTACGTGGGCGGACCCCTGTTGGACGACGACGGTGAGTCCATCATCGGCAGCATGATCATCGCTGACTTCCCTGACCGGACGACGGTCGGCGGGTGGATCGCCGGTGAGCCGTACAACCAGGCGGGACTCTTCGAGTCGGTGGTGATCCGACAGCTCGACGCTCGGATCGAACGTGGTGCCCCCGCGACGTCGTTCTCCCCGGGACCGCCCGAGTGATCAACCGGGACGCGCCCCTCCGGGCCGGCTACCCGGTGGTGATCGTCGGTGGTGGGGGCGCTGGACGTCCCCGCGGGGACCCGAGAGGTCGGATCGGACCGAGCGGTCGGATCAGAAGGTGATCCGAGCGCCGAATCGGATCATGCGCGGGCCGATCACCTCGGTCGGGCTGCCGAACGTGGCGAGGTCGGCGTGGCGAGCTTGTTGGAGGACGAGGTCAGAGTTGAAGACATTGAAGATGTCGACACCGAGCTCCAGATCGACCGGCCCGAGGCTGGGCGAATAGGCGATCCGGAAATCGGCCACCAGGGGGGAGTCCACCCTCAACCCGTCATCGGGGATGATCGGTGGCCTAGGAGCTGACGCGGCTTCAGCCGGGGGAGGAGGGACCGAGGTGCCCTCGCCGACGCGGTTGTCCGGTCCCAGTTCGAGGCCGAACGGGAGCGAGGTTGCGCCCCAGAGATTCTCGGCCCACTCGGCGTTGGTGAAGATCTCCTCCAGCGCGTCCCGCTGCGCCGAGTCTCCGCCGACGCTGAAGAAGAGTGCGTCGGCTCCGTCTCGGGCATGGGTCGTCGGCCCTGAACCAAGTGCGACCTCGTCCTCGATCTCGATGTCGGGGCGGGCACTGGGGTTGAGTTCGACGATCTCGAGCCCGCACGGCCCGTTCCCTTCGCCGTCGAGGTTGCCGCTCCATCGCGTCACGATGGCGCCCCCCGAGTCCGTGAACCCGATCGGTCCGATCAGGCCGATCACCGCGCCCTGATCCGATCCCCAGCAAAGCACTCCCGAGTCGCTGTCCAGCGGGCCGAATCCGTGCAGCTGGGTCCCTTGGTCGGCCTGCCGGTACTGGAATCCGAACTTGAACTCGTGGTCCATGGCGCCCGTCGACGTGAAGTGCGAGCCGTCGAGATGGACGGAACTGTGCGGTCGGTTGATCTCGAACTCGAGAGGTTCACTCATCTCGCCGAAGAGGCCGGAGGCGGCGGTGTCCGAACCGATGATCTGCTGGTCCTCGAGCTTGTAGATCGGGCTCGGTCCCTTC
>CAYFLT010000066.1:8708-11483 GCA_964344055.1 uncultured Candidatus Nemicrothrix sp. | reverse complement strand
GTTGCGGCGACGGTGGTCTGCGCGTGCCCACTGCGCTCCCCGTAGTGGTAGAAGAAGTTCGCCTCGCGCTGGCCGATCGGATCCCCGGGGACGAGTCGCGCCGCGAGGTTCTCCAGCTCGGAATCGGGCTCGGGGTCCGTCTCCGGTTCTGGTTCCGGCGGACGTCGGGTACGGGACCTCAGGACAAGGGCGAGGCCGAGCAGGAAGAGCAGGGCGCCGAGGGCCAGGACCAAGACGAGTGCAGTCGACGAGGAGCCGGTGCTCGGTGTCGGGGTGGTGTCGACGATTGCCACGCCGTCCGGGGCGCCTGGTGTGTCTGAAGCTTCCTGTTCGGATGGTTCGGCGGCATCGCTCACGTCGCCAGGCGAGGCATCCGTGCCGGCCTGAGTTCCCTCGTCGGTGTCGACCGGCTCTTCGGCGGGTGGTGGGGCCGGTGGCCTGAGCGTCAGGTTGGCGACGAGCACGGCGAGCAGTGTCGACACGAGGACCTGTGCCGAGGTGAGGAAGATGAAGCCCGGGGTGAACTGAGCACCAACGGTGAGGTGGGTCCAGGCCCGCCACAGCAGCGTCAGGAGTGCCCCGTAGGGGTTGTCCTGAGCGGCGACGTCGACGTGGTCACCCCGATAGAGCAGATCACGGCTCTGCCCACCGCTCTCAGCAGCGGCCGGCTGGGCTGCTTCCACCAGCGAGACGAGGCCGTCGGCCGAGATCGCCATGGCCATGATGTTGCCCGAGCGGTAGTAGAAGCTCGGCAGGTCGATCTGGTCGAACGGATGCTCACCGTTCCACTGGTAGACGTCGAGGTTCAGCTCACCCGACTCGAACCACGCGTTCGGGATGACGTTCGCGCCCTCCCACGTGTCGCCGGGGAAGGTCGAGTTCCAGACCTCAAGACCAGGGATCGTGAGCGGGAAGCCCTCGTTGATGGTGAGTCCGGACGCGAAGTCGTAGTCGCTGTCCATCTCGGCCCACAGCAGCAGCACGGTGTCGCCGCCCGCCAACTGGCTCTGCTTCGTCTGGGCGAAGGCCATGGATTCACCCAGCCCATCCGCTGGGGCTGCCCAGTCGGAGGGGAGTTGCCAGAGCATGGCGCCCACCTCGGTGGGAGTGGCGCCCGGCGGCTCGATCACGGGTTCACCTTCGGGATCGTCGCCGAACCCGTAGGTGATGAAATCCGCGGGTTGGCCAGCGACCTCGAGGATGCGGAGGGCGTCGTCGGAGAACAACCCGAGTCCGTCCCACGCAGGGTTGGGTTCGGCGGCCAGGACCTCTTCGGTCGTCACTCCGAGCCCGTCGAGCATTTCGGGCGGGAGGTCGATCCCGTGTTGGGCGGCGACCGGCGCGGTGGGCAGCAGGGCCGTGAGGGTGATCGTGGCGACGACACACCGAACCCTTCGTGACATTCCCACCTCCCGGAACGGATCGATGCCCAACGTAGTCGGGGCGGCGTAGCGTTTCGGACGTGAAGGTCGCCTTCCTCTTCGAGCATCCGAGTTGGTCGAAGCCGCTGATCGATGAGATCCGGCGGCGCGGCGTCGAGGTCGAAGCGATCGACGTTGCCGAGTACCGACGGCGGCCCGACGCTCCACCGCCGCCGGTCGATCGCTGGATCAACCGCGTGAACACCATGCCCTCGGCCGGCCGATCGGCGTCGGTGGTGACCGCAACTCTCGAGCTCCTGGACTGGCTCGATGTCCACGACCAGGACGTGGTGAATCCCGCTGCGGTCCATCGGCTCGGAGCGTCGAAGGCCGCACAGGTCGCGCTCTTCGACAGCGTCGACATGGGGAGCCCTATGAGCGTCGAGATCGAGCGAGCCGGGGATGCTCCGGCAGCAGCCGAATCGATCGGGTTTCCCGTACTGGTGAAGCCAGACCTCGGTGGGTCCGGCGTCAGCATCTCGCGGTTCGATCATCCGGACGAACTGCGAGCCGCGCTCGAGACCGGCGATGTCGATCTCGGGATCGGCGGTCGCGGCCTCGTGCAACAGGTGGTCAACAGCGAGGACGGGATGGTCTATCGGGTCGAGATGCTCGCGTGCGACGTCCTGTACACGACGGCGCAACCGCTCACCGTCGGCAGTTTCAACTACTGCGCGATCGATGGTGGCAGCGGTGCTGACGGTCCGGTGGAGCTGATCGACCTCGACTCCGAGGTGGCTGCTCGGATCGGGGATTTCATGGCGGCGGCCGGCGCCGACGTCGGCAGTGTCGAATTCATGATGGATGCCACTATTGGGTGCCCGGTCTTCTTCGACTTCAACCCGTACTCCAACTACATCGATGGCTACGACGACGATCTCGGCTTCAGTCCCATCCATCGCTATGTCGACCATGTACTCGGTGGCGGCTGAAGCGGTGCGGCCTCGTCGTGCCACTAGGTTGCGAGGTGGTTTGAAGCAACGAATCCTGTCCGCAGCTGCAAGACGGCGGTCCAGGACGACACCCGTTCGCAGCCTGGTCTCGGCCGTACTGGTGGCGTCCTCGTTCGCCGCGTCGTGCGGCGCCGACGATGGTGGGCCCGTGGTACCGGACGGTGACGATCAGCCGACGACTTCTGTCGAGTCCGGCGGGTCCGCCACCGGTCCGGAGGGCGAGGACGTGCCCGACATCGCCGGCCCGACGCTGCCGGGTCTTCCATCCGAGCCGGAGGTGGGTGTCTACGCGCTCGTGCAGTTCCCGGAGTACGAAGGCCGGGTGTCGCGTTTCAACCCCTGCGATGCGCCCGTCCGGATTCGATTCAATCCCGACGGACACATGACGTCCGCCCAGGCGA
>CAYFLT010000066.1:0-8698 GCA_964344055.1 uncultured Candidatus Nemicrothrix sp. | reverse complement strand
TTCCTCGGGGAGCTCGCGGCGGCCCTCTCCACGTTCCTGGAAATGGGGGTTGAGTACGCGGGTCGAACGCTCGACGATCCGGCCGAGAGCCCCGATGGTCGGGAGGAGATCCTCCTCTTCTTCGGCCCGGCCGGCACCGGCATCTTCGACGACATCCGCAACACCCCCGACAAGGCCGTGTTGGGCCACGGTCGCCGGAATGCGACCTCGGTCGAGCTCGAGCGTGTCGATGTGCACGTCGACAGTTCGTTCATCACCCGCATGTTCGACGCGGATGGTACGGCGCTGTCCCGGGCCGGCGAGTGGTACCTCATGCACACCCTCGGCCGAAGCGTGGGTCTCGAGACGCTCGGCGACTCCGACTTCCCTGCGTCCCAGGAGTGGTCGGTCGAGCAGAAGCAGGCCGAGATCATGTACTGGGACTGGGACCGCCTGGTCGACAGCGAGTGGGGCCCCGGCGACCGTCAGGGCCTCGCCGAACTCGGCACAGCCGGCGGCTGCATCGAGACCTTCCCCTGAACATTCCGGGATTCTCGGATTGGTTCAGACCTCGAAGGAGCCGAGCCGGATCTTGCGGCCTGGGAGTTCGACGAAGGCCAGCACAGTGCCACGAGCGACGTTCTCGATGTGGAATGACCCGGTCGCGTCGATGTCGCTGCCGAAGATCTCGCCACCGATGACGAGCTGCATACTGCCGGCCACGACCGGCTCGATCGTCCCCGAGACCTCCACTGAGCGAGCCCCTGGTTGGATCTCCAGCTCCACGGTGTAGTCGCCACTCACGAATGTGAGCTCGCGGAGTGAGCCGAACGATCGCGTGCCGGCGAGTTCAAGATCGTTGTTCGAATCAAACGTCAACTCAGCCAGTTCGGCATCCATGTTGAGCCACTCGTGGATCCACTTCGCGCCGTCGACCACCGAGGCCGGGACGGGATCGGCGGTCGGTTCGACTGTTTCGGGGATGGCTTCGAGCGACTGGCGTAGCAGGGCAATGAGGTCGTCGTCGTCGGTGGGCATTTGGCGGGGAATCATGACAGTCCCAACTTCTGGAGTTCTGCGCGCAGTCTTTCAAGGGCGCGCTGGCGGGTAGGGCCGATGTGGCCGTGTGACTTTCCGAGGAGGGCGGCGATCTCCTCGTAGCTCTTGGGAGGCACGTCGCAGACCAGACGGAGCAAGCGCTGATCGTCGGAAGGCAGGCGCTCGAACGCGGCCAGGACGATGCCGATCGTCTCCTCATCGAGCAGGCGCTCATCGGTTGGTGCGGCGAGGAGGTCGGGGGAGTCGGCAACCATCTCAGATGGAACGTCGCGTGTTCGCGTCCTCCGGCCGGCTTCTCGGCGGGCAGTGGTCGCCAACCATCCGCCCAGCTGTTCGGGATCGCGAATCCGGTCGCCGAATCGGACGAGCTGCAGCCAGACGGTCTGGACGACGTCGGCTGCCGTTGCGTCATCTAGACGGTGGCTCCGGGCGATCCACCACAGAAGACCGGTGTAGTCGTCGACGATCTCCGCCCAGGCCGAGCTGTCGCCGGCGAGAGCATCGCCGAGGAGTTCCGACATCGACCGGCTCTGCCCTCCCACGACGGCGACGGTAGCTCGACTCGCCCTGGTCGGGCGGTCAGATCGGTCCTGGGCGGCAGGTGTCACTCGACGATCGTCCCGTAGTAGGGAATACGCGGCAGGTCGGGATCGGTGATGACCTGCTTTTTCGCAGCGCTGTACAGGGCCTTCGCGGGCCGACCGTTGCGCATGCCGTCGAGGGACTGGGCCAGACGGGCGGTGACGAACGGCGCAGCGAAGCTCGTGCCACTCCAAACTGCCCACCCTGTGTCGAAGCTCTTGACGGTGTATTCGCCTGCCGCATCGACTCCCACGTTGTGGGTGTGGTGGACACCCCCGAGATCCGGGTAGCGGGCGACGACGTTGACGCCCGGGGCGGAAGCGTCGAGCCAGGTCCCGTAGTTCGAGAACCATGCGGGTCCACAGTCGCCGTACGCACCCACAGCCACCACGCCCGGAAGAGCGGCTGGATAGGCGAGGCGGCAACTCGCGTTGTTCCCGGCCGCGGCGACGATCAGCCAGCCTTCATCGATCATCGTCTCGATCTTCTGAGCCACGAGTGGGCCCGGTAGGTCGTTGTCGTTGTAGCCGGCGAGCGACAGGTTCAGGAGCCTCAGCTTCTTGTTCGACTTTCTGCCGGCGGCTCGCACATCCTCGAGGGCGAGCGCGAGCTTCGAGTCCTCGATTGCGCCAATGGGCGTGGCAGAGTCCCAGAGCTTGCACTCGAAGCACACCATGTCCTCGATGATGTTTCGGACGAAGTTGCCGTGACCCATCGCCGGGTCGGCCCAGGAGTCCTCGTTTTCATCGATTGCTCGCTTCTTCAGTGTGACCGTGTCTCGGTAGCGCGGCTTCAACCGTCCGGTGAGTTCACGGGACTGGGGATCTACCCCGGGCTGCGCGACGTCGATGATGTGGATCTCCATAGTGGGATGATCGGCCGCCAATGGGAGGTCGCAGCGTCGGAGGGCCGGGACTGGTCTCGCGCCCAGGTGCGGGATGAGCGGAGGGTTGTCGTCATCGAGTGCGCCCGGACAGGAGCAATCGCATCTGTCGCCGCCGGCGAAGAGGTTGGGCGCGAAGAGGTTGGGCGCGAAGAGGTTGGGTGCGAAGAGGTTCGGTGCGAAGAGGTTCGGTGCGAACAGGTTGGGTGCAAACAGGTTCGGCGCGAAGAGGTTTGGTGCAAACAGGTTCGGTGCGAAGTTGTTCCCGGCCGGTCGGCTTCCGAGCGTCTCGAAGAAGTAGAAGTGATCGGCCTGTGCTTCCACACTGCTCTGCCTGAGGAACTCGACCAGATCAAAGATGTTCTGATCGTGAGGGACCGCGTAGAGATTCCATTCATCGCCGAGGTCGTCCTTGACCTCGATCGAGGAGTTCTCACCCATGTGGCTCTGTACGGCATCGATCACCGGTCCGGTTGGTCCGTGAGCAATCAAGTGCCCGGGCCTGATGGTGATCCGGCGCCCCGATGAGTCCTTGGTGAACAGGTACTCCTCGCTGTCGAATGGTCCTGGTGCGTCCGCCATGGCATTCCTTCCCCCTGGTCTGCGGTTACTCAGTGGAGCGCGCAGAGCTTCTTGAGATACACAACATCTCACGAATCATCGAGATTCGTCGGGGGTTGCGTGAACGACGACACGGACAGCGCTCGTGAGAGCCCGGGGGCCGGCGAGCGCGTCTACGCGGCTCCCGCTGAAGCTCTGGAGGTCGCGCGGGCAGCATTGGCGTCGGGCGAAGCATCACCGGGCGAGCGAGCCGAGGCCCTTTGGGTACTCGGCCGAAGCGCCTACTACGCCAACCAGATGACCGATGCGGTGACCTACCTGAGAGAGGCGGTGCCGCTTGTCGAGAACCCGGCGTTGTTGGCTGAGATCCTTCTCACTCTTGCCCCGGCGATGAGCAAGGAAGGGAGGCCGGAGGAGGCACTCGGTCTCTTGGAGAGCCCGGCACTCGAACTGGCAGCCCGGGATGCAGGACAGCTCCGGAACCAGCGCGGGATCATCCTCACCGAGCTCGGACGGCTGCCGGAAGCCTTGGCCCAGATGCAAGAAGCACTTTCTCTCCTGAGGGAGGCCGGGGACCGCAGCCGCGAGTGCCGGACCCTGGTCAACCTCGGTGCGGTTTCCTCCATGATGGGAGACCTCGATGGTGCGGAGGCGTGGTACGTCGAGGCTCGCGAGCAGACGATCGCGACCGGACAGGACGTCGTTGCGGCGGGTATCGAGGGGAATCTCGGGTACGTCGAGTCCCGGCGCGGCAATTTCGCGGTGGCGCTCGAGTGGTACGACAAGGCACGCGCCAGCTTTGAGGGACTTGGTGAGGTCGATCTCCTCACCGCTGTTCTGGAGGTCGACCACGCTCGGACTCTGCTCGACGTCGGCCTTGCGGCCGACGCTGCGGACGCAGCCGAGATGGCGGTGAACTCTGCGCGGGCCGGCGGCAACCAGATGCTCGAGACCCAGAGTCGGCTCCTGCAGGCTGAGGCCCTGATTCGACTCGACGAAGTGACTGCTGCAGAGCGCTCACTCCAGCGGGGTGCAGAACTTGCGGCGACGCTCGAGATGGCTCCGTGGCTTCTTCGTGCCCGAGCTCTTGAAGCAGAACTCGATCCAGCAGGGCTGACATCCGACCTCGCATTCGACCAAATGGAGTCGTTCCTCGCTGCAGGGTGGGTGCGAGAGGCGCTCTCGTTGGCTGTTCGCCGAGCGGTCGACATCAGGCCCAGGGATGAACTCTCGGCTCGGCGACTGCTGGATGAGGTTTCATCACGAACGGATGGCCTCGACGCGGATCCGATCGATCGGGCCCTCGCTCGTCTACTGGCCGCTGATCTCGACGGCGACGAGACTGCGCTCACCGAGGCGTACGTGTCCGGCCTCGAGTCCGTCGACCGGCTCAGGTGCCTCGTCGGTTCTGTGGAGTTGCGTGCGACGATTGCTCACCGGCTTCGCCCGCTCAGGGACGCGGCACTCCAGGCTGCGTTGCTGAGAGATGAATCGGCTTCGAGGACTCTGGAGATCCTCGAGTCCTCGCGCTCAGTGCTGATGCCGGTTCCGGGCACGGTATCGGCAACCGTCACTGACGGAACTCAGATCCGTCGACTGCGGGACGCGCGGGTCGCGGTCGAGGAGGCGAAGCTTCAGAGCGGTGATCTCGAGACCGCCACCAAGGCGGTCCGTGATCTCGAGCATGACATTCTTCGGAGTCGTCGGTCGCAGTCTGGTCTCGACCGCCCGACCCCGTTCGCGTGGCCGGATCTTCCGACGATTCCTGACGGCACCGCCTACCTGACCTTCTTCATTCGTCACGGCTCGGTCGTCGGTCTCAGTCGGGTAGGACAGACCACATCCATGACCCCGCTGGGATCCTTGGAGGCCGTCTTGTCGCCCATCCGACGGCAGCGCACTCTCCTGCGACGGCTGGCGGACGAGCGGCGCTCGGTCGGGCCTGCGGAGCTGGATGAGCTGGCCGAGGTCTGTGCTGCGCTCAACGAGGCTTTGCTCGTCCCTTTGCTGGAGGAGGATTCCAGCCGGTTCATCCTGACCACTACCGGCCCGCTCAGTGACCTCGCGTGGCCCGGGTTGCCGTCGTTGCAGCAGAAGCCGGTGACAATGACACCTTCGCTCGGTCGATGGGCTTCCGAGGCCGATGCCATTCGACTCCAGAGGATCTGTCTGCTCAGCGGGCCCGGGCTGCCGAGGAGCAGGGATGAGGTCGGCGAACTGGCAGGGATCTGGAGCGGCGGCTGCGAGGTTCGCAACCATGCAACGGTCGACGAGACCATCCATGCCCTCGCCGAGACGGATCTGGTGCATCTCGCTGCTCATGGAGTCTTCCGAAACGACAACCCCTTCTTCTCGGCTCTCGTCCTTGCCGACGGTGACCTGTCGGTTCTGGCCATGTCGGAGCTTCCTGCGGTTCCGCGGGTGGTGATCCTGTCGTCCTGTGACGCTGGGGCTACGGCCGTTCCGGGAGCGATCTCGGATGCGGTGGTTGGAACGGCGAACGAGCTTCGCCAGCTCGGAGCTCGGATCGTGGTAGCGCCCGTCGTGGCGGTCAATGACCAGGCTGCGGCGACCTACTCGAGGCTGCTTCACCTCGGCATGCGCGATGGTGCCTCGATCGATGAAGCTGCGACGTCAGCGCGTGCGGAGATGCTGGGCTCGGGTGGCCCGCGGGAGGTTGCCGCGGCTCTCTCATTCCAGGTGTTCGGCGGGAATTGCTCACGACTACCCGTGGTGATGGAAGGTATCTGACCCGTGTGCGGGCGCTCTTCTTCGTCGAGAGGAGGGCACCATGCTCGCTGCCCCGGTCGACCAACTGTCCATCGACGATCGACTCACCGCACAGCTTGCCGGACTGGAGCCCCGGCTGCGGTCCTTCGTTGAACGCCGCGCCGGATCCTTGGCGGCCGAGGACATCGTTTCGGAGGTCTGGCACGCGGCCCTGGCCGCCAGCCGCCGCGGACAGGCCATCGGCGCCGGATGGATCTTCACTGTGGCGCGCAACAAGGTCGCCGACCATTGGCGGGCCCACGAGCGGCGTGATCGCTTGGTCGATCGCCTCGGACGAACGGCGAAGCTGGCGTCCACGGAGGCAGAGATGTCCGATGTCGAGTTGGTCCTCGAGCGGATGCGGGAGCGTGATCGGTCCCTGCTGACTCGTCACTACCTCGCCGGTTACTCGATCAAGGAGATTGCCGGACAGGATGGATCGACTGCCAAGGCGATCGAGTCCGCACTCGCACGTGCACGATGTGCCTTCAGAGTCGCGATGGTGGAGTTCAGCCGCTGATCGAACCGACGTAGTCGGCCAGCTTGTCGAAGGCCATGTTCCAGCCCATCGCTCCCGGTGATTCGGCCGGAATGCCGATGTGGGTCATGGTCATCCTCGTCGAGCCTCCGAGATCCTCGAGCTCGACGATCACCTCCGTGATCGCAGGGTGGCCCTCGGGCATCCCCGTCTGTTCTGGAGGCAACACGTTGCCTTCACTGTCGGACATGGCTTCGGTGTAGACGAGGCGCTCGTTGACCACGATCTCGCGGTACTCACCCGTGAACCACATCTGCATCGGCCCGTTCGGCGTCTGCATCTCCATGCAGATCAGGCGGGTCCCGCCGACTCGGACGTCCATCTTGGCGACCGGGATGCTGGCGCCTCCGGGTCCGTACCAGCCGGCGAAGTGCTCCGGATCGGCCCACATTCGCCACACGAGGTCGACCGGTGCGTCGAGTGTTCGTTCGATCACCACCGAGTTGGTTACGTCGCTCATTGTTCGTCCCTCTCTTGGGTTTCCTGGTCTTGTCGTTCCTCGGCCTGGACCTGGCGGATGTAGTCGGCCATACGGTCGAATCGCTCGTCCCAGACGTGCTGGTAGTGCTCGGCCCAACCGGCAATGGCTTCGAGTGGTTCGGGGTTCAGGACGCACGGTCGAAACTGGGCCCGCTGCCCTCGGCGCACGAGACCGGCCCGCTCGAGCACCTTCAGGTGGCGCGAGATGGCCGGAAGGGTCATGTCGAATGGGGCCGCCAGTTCGTTGACGCTGGCTTCGCCCTCCGATAGCCGGGCGACGATGGCGCGCCGGGTGGGGTTGGCGAGTGCCGCGAAGGTCTCGGTCAGCAGGTCGTCCTCGAGTGCTGCCGTCATCCGTCCACCTCCTAGTTCACTAGATCGTTAATTAACGTATCTGTAAACTAAGCTGTCCTCGCATGGCTGTCAACCAATTGGACTGGAGCCATCGAGCACCCGCCAGGCAGGATCTCGTCCATGAGCGCAGTGCACCACATGAACGCCGACGGTTCGGTCGAAACCGACTTCTCCGACCAGAAGGCGGACCACCAGGTCCAACTCGACGGGGTGAGCTATGTCGAGTACGACCGACGACTCGGTCTGAGCTTCGGCGTCTATTCACTACGGGCCGGAGTCGCGGACCCTCAGCGGCCTCACACCGAGGACGAGATCTATGTCGTCGTCACCGGACAGGGTGCTATCGAGATCAACGGTCAACGTCACGCGATCCGGCCGGGCGGCGTGATCTCGGTACCTCGCGACGTAGAACACCGGTTCGTCGACATCACCGACGACCTGTCGCTGGTGGTGGTGTTCGGACCCCCCGAGGGAAGCCTCGGCTGAGAGAGAGGCGGGCCGCACCCCCGCTCGGTGCGGCCCGCGATCTTCAGCGAGCAGTGAGCAGCTCCTCCAACTCTGGCGGTTGGCATCGTCCTTCGATGACCCTCACGTTGGCCGGCTGCCGACAGCCGCGAACGTGGACGGTCTGTCGAGGGAACTGAGGGAGGCTGACCTGCCGCGAAGCGATCTCGAATGCCTGTTCATCGATCATGATGCCGCCGGCCCGGGTTGCGTCACAGAGGCGAGCGGCTCGGTGGATGCAGAGGCCCAGCCAATTGCCGATCGACATTGGAAGGACCGGCCCCGAGGCGATACCGATCCGCACCTCCACTTCGTGCTGTTGCCGCATGGCGTCCTGGAGATGAATCGCACTGCGCACGGCGTCGACTGGGTGGGGGAAGACCATCATGAAGCCGTCGCCGAGGAACGAAGTGATCGTCCCACAGTGCTCCTCGACGATCGATTTGACCGAGCGAAAGTGCCGTTCGATCACGCCCGACCACGCTTCGAGTCCGACTGATTCCAGATGTCGGGTCGAGGCGACGATGTCGGTGAATGCGACCGTTCGGTCGACCCACCGGGGGTCGGCGCCCAGAGATTTGCATTCGATTGACATGCAAAGGAGAGCCGCTCGCGGGGCCGTGGATACAAGATCCCGAAAACCGGTCGGCTAGGGCGAGGGCAAGAACACCTCGAGGAGTTCGAGGTCGTCGCTCGGGTCCGTGAATGCGAACTCCAGCCCGGCGGGGACGGTGATCGAGTCGCCGGACGCGAGGTCGGTGGCCGGGTCGGCATCGAGTCGCACGGTGCCGCTGAGGGCGAAGTAGAAGAGGAACTCCCCGTCGTGGCTCGCGGGAGTGGCGTCGACCTCGGAGCCGGTCGGCCGGATCACGCGGACGCTGGCCAGACCCGAGGTGGCGTCGGAGATGCCGGAGTCGCGGTACTCGAACCCCGCCCGGTTCCATGGACTCCAACTGGCCACGTCGGCGCGGTGGCGTACGAACCGCTGG
>CAYFLT010000065.1:0-27044 GCA_964344055.1 uncultured Candidatus Nemicrothrix sp. | reverse complement strand
CCGAGGACTGTCACGACGGCGATGAGGACGAGTCCGATCCGTCGCCGGTCACGACTCGTGCGGTCGGTGAGGAGGGTGAGGAGGTGCCCGATCCGCCGAGGCTGACGACGATGGCCTTGGGTGAGGAGGGTGAGGAGGTGCCCGATCCGCCGAAGGTGACGACGATGGCCTTGGGTGAGGAGGGCGAGGAGGTGCCCGATCCGCCGAAGGTCACGACTCGTGCGGTCGGTGAGGAGGGCGAGGAGATTCCCGACCCGCCGAAGGTGACCACGATGGCCATCGGTGAGGAGGGCGAGGACCCGACGATTCCCATGCCCGAACCGATCGGACCTCCCGTGGTCGTGGACCCTCCGCCGGTCGAGGTGCAGCCGGTCACCACGATGGCGGTGGGTGAGGAGGGTGAGGAGGTGCCGGAGCCCCCCGTCTCGGTGGACCCGCCGATCGCGGTCGATCCGCCGCCGGTCGAGATCGACCCCTTGACCACGATGGCGCTCGGTGAGGAAGGCGACGACGCGCCGTCTGAGCCCGAGTGGGACCACGTCGTGGACGGACCCGAGGTCGAGCTGCCCCCGGTGGCCACCCTGGCCGTCGGAGAGGACGGTGGCGAACCGATTCCCCCGCGGCCCGGAGCCGATGGCCCGGAGCCGGCCGGTGAGGTCCCCACCGCAGACGAGGTCGAGGCGGTCGAGGAACTCGTGGACGATTTCGGCTTCGCGGAGGAGGTCGAGGATCTCGCGGATCCGAGCCTGCCCGTGGAGGATCTGGATCGAGTCGTCTCGGAGCCCGTCGACGGCGACTTGGGCGAGCCCGGCGACAGCCACTGGTCCGAAGAGGACGCGGGTGCGCCCACGAGGCTCGGGGGCGAGCTCGATCCCGCCGAGTCCGTGGACCTCGACTTCCCGGATGTCACCGACTGACCATGACCCGAATCGGCGTATTCGGATCCCCCGAGGACGACCAGGTCGCCGCAGTCGTGGCCGCGGCGGAGGTTCGAGGGGCGGAGGTCACGATCGTGCGGCTGACGCCCGAGGAACTGGCCCGCTTCTCCTGGAGTCTCGATTCTCTCGAGACCGGTGACGGCATCCGGCTCGACTCGCTGCGGTCGATCTACGTTCGCTCGATCCCCACACCGCAACCGCGACACGGGACACCGGTGGTCGGCAAGGCAGAGGAGTCGGCGTGGGTTGATCGGGTCGAGGCCGGGCGCCGTATGCATTCCACCGCCCGAGCAGTCCAGGTGTCCCTTGCGGATCGTGGGGTCGAGATGGTCAACCCACTCGACTGTTTCTGGTTCCACCGGTCGAAGCCGGCGGCGGATCAGCGGTTGGCCGCAGCGGGGTTGCCTGTGCCGCTCGGAATCGTCACCGCCGATGTGGGTGAGGTACGTGGCTTCGCACGCGAAGTGGGAGAGGTCGTCTACAAGCCGGTGGCGGGCGGGGGAGCCTGCCGGGCGCTCGACGCCGACGATTTGACCGGCGTACGCGCCGCGAGCCTCTCCCGCTCACCGGTGCTCTTCCAGGAGCGGATTCGAGGGCGGGATCTGAGGATCTATGTCATCGACGGTCGGGTGGTCGGCGCCTGTGTCATCCACACCGAGGCGGTCGACTATCGAGGACATGAAACCGGCCTGGACCGGATCGAGCCCAGCGATGAGGTGGCTTCCCTGGCCGCGAGGGCCGCTTCCGTTCTGGGCATGGTGTTCGCAGGCATCGACATCAAGGAGGCCGAAGACGGTCGGCTCACGGTGCTGGACGTCAACCCGTCACCGATGTTCGCGTCGATCTCGGAGGCGACGGGGATCCGGGTCCCCGACGCACTCGCGGCCCATCTGATCGGTGGGGGAGACCGATGATTCTCGTTCTCACCGATGGCGCCGACCACACCGCCGAGGCGTTTGCCGACGCTGCCATCGTCGCCGGTCATCGGGTGGTGCTTGCCGATCTCCGGGTCGACCGATTCTCGCTCCGGATCGGGGCGAGCGAACCTCTGCGAATGAACGGCACGGTGATCGAGCCCTCCGTGGTGCTCAATCGCACCGGCGTCAACGGGCTGGGCCTGGCACCGCCGTCCGCCTTGCTCCGGGCGCCGTTCGAGACGTGGTACGGGCGACACGTCGTCGCGAGAGAGGAGCAGGGTCTGCTCCTCGCGCTCTTCGATCGGCTGGCGCTCGACGGGGTCAGGATCTTGAATCCCCCTCGGGCGACCGAGCTCGCGTTGATGAGGAATCTCGTCGTCGAACGCCTGGCATCGCGGCGGGTGGTGTTCGCGGCTCCCACCGGAGGCCGTGTCGAGCGTCTTCTGGTGCTGGATGGGAGGATCTTCCTCCGACCGGGTCAGTCGCAGCCGCCCCGCGGCGTACAGATCGCGGCGAAAGCGATCGCCGAGGTGGCGGAATTCCAGCTGGGGGAGATCGTCGCCGAGACGACCGAAGCGGGCTGGCTGCTCCAGGACTGGACCCCGCAGGCAGACCTGTCGGACGTGGCCGGTCCCGCACTGCGTGCGATGGCCGATGCCATCGTGAGGGAAATCCTCGACCCGGTCGCCGATGGAGGGGGCTCGACCTCGCTGCCATCGGAACTCTTCATTCCCGACCTCGTCGAGAATGTACGCAACCCGCCGGTCACCCGCTGAGCACCACTACCAGCCCGCCTCGAGCGAGCTCGGCGATCGCCGCAGGCAGGTCGAGCTCGTCGACGGCAACGCCGACCCAACCGGTGTCGACTGAAACGACGAGTGCGGTGTCGCTCACCGCGCGACCATCGGCGAGCGCGTGGAGCGCGACGGGGTCGCCGACGGTGAAGAGGTCGGCGTCGACGCGGATGGGTAGCGCACCGTGGTGATCAGGGACGAGGGCTGCGAGTGCGCTCCGGCCAGAGGGATCGAGTCGGGGCGTTCGCAGGATCTCCCGCGACCCCAGGTCCACCCGGGCCAGGGTGCCGGTCGGGTCGGTGAGAACGTGGTCCCCGGGTATGGCGTGCGCGGGGACTCCGACCTGCTCGACGTCGTCGACGCCGAGTACGTCGCCGGCGGACACGGATCGAGTGGTGACCCAGACTGGCTCGGTGACCCCCCAGCCCGCCGCGGCCTCGCGGGCATTCCGGTTGGCGCGGTCGACCGTCGCGGTCAACAACAGGGCCAGGAGGACGGCGCCGAACCATCGGATGGCCTGCCACCGACGAAGCCAACCGCGCGCTGACTCCCACGCCGAGCGTGGGGTGAGCCGCGGCGACGGACGAACCGGATCGAACATCACTTCTCCCTGGGGCGAGGGCACTGGGGGGAAGTGGGCGCCGGTGCGGGACCGGGGCGACGGGGCCGTCAGGAAGCGGCCGAGGAGGAGGTGCTCGATGAGCTGGAGTCGCCGGACGAGCCCGACGATCCCGATGAGCTCGATGATCCCGATGAGCTCGATGCGCCCGAGTCAGAAGAGGACGAGCTGGAGGACGAGGATGAACTCGACTCGGAGTTGGACTCTGACTTCGAGTCGGAGTCGCTGCGGTGCCTGGTGGAGCTCGATCCGTGGTCGGTCTTGTAGAACCCGTCGCCCTTGAACGGGATCCCGACCGTGGAGAACACCTTCTTCACCGGGGCGCCACAGACCGACCCTTCCGGTTCGCCGGCGTGGGCTTCGGGGCACTCGGTGAGGGTGTCGTCGCTGAAGGACTGCCACACCTCGAACATCTCGCCGGTGCGTTCGCATCGGTAGTCATAGGTCGGCACGGGCTTGGAGGATACCGGCGCGCAACGAGACCGGCACCGTACGATGGGGCCGTGCTTCTCGCCGGGGGAATCATCGTTGCGTACCTGATCGGTACGTTCCCGACCGCGCTGATGGTCGGCCGCCGGATCGGCGCCGACCCGAGCCGGGAGGGATCGGGCAATCCCGGTGCGTCGAACGTCTACCGCCTCGGAGGGCGACGGGCCGGCGTCCTGGTGGCGATCGTCGACATGTTGAAGGGCGGCGGCCACGGCCGGTCACATCTGGCCGGTCACCCGCCGGTTCCGGGGTGGCAAGGGTGTCGCCACCGCGGGCGGAGGAGGAATCGTCATCGGTCCGATCATCGGGCTGGCCTGTGCGCTGCTCTTCGTGCTCGTCGTCAAGGTCGGCCGGGTGGCAGCGCTCGGGTCGCTGTCGATCGCGGTGGCGTTTCCGGTGGTGAGCGCGATCGCCGGCCGGCCGGGCTGGGAAGTCGCCGTTGCGGCTGGTGTGGCCGGCATTCTGGTCATCCGCCACCAGTCCAACATCCGTAGGATGGTGCGGCGGGAAGAAGGTACCGACGATCCCCTTCGCGGGTCGGGAACGGCAGCCTGAACCCCTTGGCTCAGGACCGCCGGCGGAAGGCCGATTGAACAGCCAACGAGAGATGGAGCCCATCGGCTGAGGGCTCATCGGGAGGCGTGTGATGACTTCGAAGGTACGCAAGGCGGTCATTCCCGCGGCGGGGCTCGGCACCCGATTCCTGCCGGCCACCAAGGCCCAGCCCAAGGAGATGCTGACCGTCGTGGATCGACCAGCGATCCAGTGGGTGGTCGAGGAGGCGGTGGCAGCGGGCATCGACGACGTCTTGATCATCACCAGCCCGTCGAAGAAGGGAGTCGAGGATCACTTCGACCGGACGGCGGAACTGGAGACCCTGCTCGAGGCCAAGGGCAAGACCGACATGCTCGAGCAGGTCCGACGCATCACCGACCTCGCGACGTTCCACTTCACACGGCAGGGCGCCCCGCTCGGCCTGGGGCACGCGGTGTCCATGGCCGCGCACCACGTCGGCAGTGAACCGTTCGTGGTCCTGTTGCCGGATGAGATCATGCCGGATGGAGGCGACACCCTCCGCCGCATGATCGACGTCACCGAGTCGACTGGAGAATCGTGCATCTCGCTCTTCGAGGTCGAGCCGGACGAGATCTCGAACTACGGATGTGCGGGATACACCGAGCGCGACGGCGACCTCGTGACCATCGACTGTCTCGTGCAGCAGCCGGCCCCGGAGGCCGCGCCATCGAATCTGAAGGTGACCGGCCGATACGTCTTCACCGCCGACATCTTCGAGCGGCTGACCCACACCAGACCCGGCAAGGGTGGCGAGATCCAGCTCACGGATGCCATGGCGATGATGATCGGTGACCCGGGCATGCGCGGGCTGGTCATCAAGCACACCGGCTACGACGCGGGCCAGAAGCTGGACTGGCTCCGTGCGAACGTGGAACTCGCGCTGGACGATCCCGCCACCGGTGCTGCGGTCGCCGAGATGCTTTCGGAGATCGCTCGCAGCCGCGGGCTGCTCTGACCTGAACGGGTTGGGACCCGCCCGGGTGGGTGGCACCATTGCGGCGTGATCCCACTCTCTGACGCCCGGTCCCACGTGCTCGAGCGGGTTGATCGCCTGCCGACGATCGCCGTAACGGTGGCCGAGGCCGCCGGTCTCGTCCTCGCCGAGCCCGCAGCAGCTGCCGAACTGGTGCCACCTTTCGCGAACACGGCGATGGACGGATTCGCCGTGAAGGCCGCCGACACGGTCGGCGCCCCGGTGACACTCGAGCTGATCGGCACGATCGCGGCCGGTGCGCCCTTCGACGGCGTGCTGGAAGCCGGCCAGGCGCTCCGGATCATGACCGGCGCCCCGATGCCAGCCGGTGCGGACGCGGTCGTGATGGTCGAACGCTCGAACGCGGACGAGGCGGCAGGAACCGTGGAGCTCGAGATCGAGGTGCCGGTCGGCAACCACGTGCGCGAGGCAGGTGAGGACGTGGTCCCGGGGGACCTACTGTTCGACGCCGGCACGGTCCTCGGCCCGGGTCATCTCGGTGTCCTGGCGAGTGTCGGCGTGCAGACCGTGAACGTGATCCGCCGGCCCCGGGTGGGGGTCGTGTCCACCGGTGACGAGTTGGTCGATGACGGCAGCACTCTCGAACCCGGCCAGATCCGTGACTCGAACCGGCGCACCCTTCTCACCCTCGTCTCGGACGCGGGCTTCGAAGCCGTCGATCTCGGAATCGCGCCCGATGACAAGGACGCCATCCGCGCGAGCTTCCTCGAGGGGGCCGAGCGCTGCGACGCGGTCTTGTCGTCGGGCGGTGTCTCCATGGGCGACTTCGACTATGTGAAGGTCGTGCTCGACGAGATCGGTGACATGCGGTGGATGCAGATCGCGATCAAGCCGGCCAAGCCGTTTGCATTCGGTCTGATCGGCACGACTCCGGTCTTCGGGCTGCCGGGCAATCCGGTCTCGTCGATGGTGTCCTTCGAGCTCCTCGCCCGTCCGGCGCTGCGGAAGATGACCGGACGGGTGCCCGAGATCGCCCCCCGGTTGGTGGCCGTGTCGGATGATGAGCTCACCCATCCCCCCGACGGCAAGACCCACTTCCTCCGTGTGGAGGCCGATGTCGACGAGACCGGACGGTGGCACGTCCGCCGGGCCGGAGGGCAGGGGAGCCACCAGCTCACTGCCATGGCCCGCGCCGATGCCCTCGCGATCGTTCCCGATGGTGCCGAGATCGGTCCCGGCGACGAGGTCGACATCCTCGCCCTCCGGTAACGTTGGCCCGGTGACCAGACCACTCATCGACGGCTTCGGCCGGGTCCACCGGGATCTGCGGATCTCGGTCACCGATCGCTGCAACTTCCGCTGCACGTATTGCATGCCGGAGGAAGGCATGGAGTGGCGCAATCGCGAGGAACTCCTGACGTTCGAGGAGATCACCCGTCTGGCCAAGCTGATGGTCGAGCGCTTCGGGGTCGACGGCATCCGCCTAACCGGCGGCGAGCCCACCGTCCGGGCCAAGCTCCCGGTCCTGGTCGCGATGCTGGGTGAACTCGGGGTCGACTTGGCGATGACCACCAACGGGGTCTCGATGCCGCTGCTCGCCGAGGATCTGGCGGCGGCGGGCCTGAGGCGGGTCAACATCTCACTCGATTCGCTTCGTCCCGAACGATTTCGCGACCTCACCCGTCGCGACGAGATCACTCGCGTTCTTGCGGGAATCGATGCGGCGATCGACGCGGGGTTCGATCCCGTGAAGGTCAACGTGGTCGTGATGAAGGGCATCAACGACGACGAGATCGTCGACTTCGCCGAGTTCGGGCGGGCTCGTGGGGTCGTCGTTCGATTCATCGAGTTCATGCCACTCGACGCCGACGAGATCTGGAACAACGACCTCGTCCTTCCCCAGAGTGAGATCCTCGAACAGATCGACGCCGCGTATCCGATCGAACCGATCCCCCGGACGTCGGCGCCGGCCAGTAGGTACCGCTATCTCGACGGCGGTGGCGAGATCGGAGTGGTGGCCAGCGTGAGCGAGTCGTTCTGCGACACGTGCGACCGGGTGCGCCTCACCGCCGACGGCCAGTTCCGGTCCTGCCTCTTCGCCACCGACGAGACGGATATCCGGGCCCTGCTTCGTGATGGTGCGAGTGACGACCAGGTCGCTGATGCGCTGGCGGGGACCGTGGCCGCCAAGTGGGCCGGTCATCAGATCAACAAGGTGCACTTCATCCGGCCCCGCCGTTCCATGTCGGAGATCGGTGGCTGAAGGCCATCGACCGCAGCCTCCCGATCCGGGGGCACCGCGGACCGTAGAATCCGGAGATGTCCGACCAAGGGTTCACCCATCTCGATCCGCTCGGCCGCGCTCGCATGGTCGATGTCACACCGAAGGAGCCCAGCCATCGCCGGGCGGTGGCCCGGGGCCGGGTGTCCATGACGTCGGAGACCGCGTCCGCGGTGGCGCAGGGAGCGATCAAGAAGGGTGATGTCCTCGCGGTCGCCCGGGTGGCAGCCATCCAAGCGGCGAAGCGCGCCTCGGACCTCCTCCCGCTCTGTCACCCGCTGCTGGTCGGCGCGGTCACCGTCAATTTCGAGATCAACGACACCTCGATCGAAGTCGAGGCCCAGGTGGAGACCGTGGACCGGACCGGGGTCGAGATGGAAGCGCTCACGGCGTGCAGTGTGGCCGCGCTCACCATCTACGACATGTGCAAGTCGAAGGATCGCAGCATGGTCATCGGCGAGATCACCCTCTGGGAGAAAACCGGTGGTCGGTCGGGTCACTACCGGCGGGCCGACACCGTGGGATCCGAGGTCCTCGACGACTAGACCCGTCGGGCCGTCCACGGGATGGGGATATGTTCGGACTAACGATGTTCGGGTGTCGGCCGACTGACACAACGTGTGGCGGAAGACATACCGGTTCGGATTGCTTCCGTGTTGCTTTCGTAGTAAAACCGTAACCTGAGTACGGGAGTCGCAGATCGCGGCACCTACAAGTGATGCAGCCGGCCCGCCCGGTTGGCCCTACTGGAGGGGTTTGTCCAACGTGACGTCGATCGCACTTGTGCTGCTGGCCGCGGGGTGGGGCGGCTATCTCATCGTCTGGTGGCGGGATTCCCGCCGGGTCGCGGTGAACCGCACCGACCGGATCAGTTCTTTCAACGCCGGCATGGGCACGCTCGGGGGCTCGGCCGCCCGCGCGTTCACCATGAACGGCAACTCGGCGAGCCTGGCACCGCGCAACGCCGCGGAAGCCGCCCGACGCCGCCAGCAGGTCCTCACCGTCCTGGCCGTGCTCGCCTTCGTGAGTCTCCTCGCCGCGGTCGTCTTCGGGCCGATCGCCATCCTGGGCCACGTCGTCATCGACCTCGTGCTCGGTGCCTATGGATACGCCGTGATCCAGCGCCGGCACAACGCCGCGGAGCGCGAGATCAAGGTGCGGATGCTCTACCCGGAGGGTGTCACCCCTCTCCATCCGGCCCAGCGCCACACCGTCAACGGCTGACCCATCCCGGAGCGGTTCGCTGCCCGGATCCGATACGATGGCGGCTCCCCGCGGGGGTGTAGCTCAGTTGGTAGAGCGCCTCGGTCGCATCGAGGAGGCCAGGGGTTCAACTCCCCTCACCTCCACCCCGTGAACCCCAGGTCATGGCTGTCGAGCCGGGCCTGGGGTTTCTTCGTCACCCCGACGGTTCGCTCCGGCGGACCGGTCCGGAAACCGTCGCCCCGTCGTGCGAATCGGTCATGGATCGGCGTCTCGTGCCGAATAGACACCTGAGAGAGCGCAGGAGGCGAACGGGTGTCCACGGTGAACGAGAACGACTATGGGATGAAGACTCCCAAGTCGCCGGAACAACTCGGGATTCCGTACGCCCTCATCACCGACCTCGTGTTGCGGCGTTGTCTGCTCGAGGGCAAGACGAACATCGCCGGTCTGTCGAGTTCGCTGGCTCTCCACGCCGGTCTGGTCGACAAGATCGTCCAGGAGCTGCGGGAGAAGAAGGAGATCGAGGTCCTCGGGATGGAGGGCCGCGACTACACGATCGCGCTCACCACCCTCGGTCAGCAGCACGCCAACGACCGGCTCGCCCAATCGCGCTACGCAGGGGCCGCACCGGTCTCTCTCGACGTGTACCGGGCAGTCGTGGCCCGACAGCGACTGGCGGTGTACGTGAACCGCGAGATGCTCAAGGCGGCGTTCTCCGATCTCGTCATCGCCGACGAACTCCTCGACGAGCTCGGCCCGGCCCTGAATGCGAACGGGGCGATGTTCCTGTACGGACCTCCGGGCACGGGCAAGACATCGATTGCCGAGCGCATCGTCCGGATCAGTCCCGACCACGTTCTCGTGCCCAAGGCGGTGGAGGTCGACGGCCAGATCATCATCGTGTTCGACCAGACGGTGCACATCCCGGTGGAGCACCAGCCACCCGATCTCGACCCGCGGTGGGTGCTGTGCCAGCGGCCCCGCGTGGTGGTCGGCGGTGAGCTCACCGGTGCGATGCTCGACCTGACCTACGACCGCACGAGTGGCGTCTACCTCGCCCCCCTGCAGATGAAGGCGAACAACGGCGTGATGATCATCGACGACTTCGGTCGTCAGGTCCTCACCCCCGACCAGCTGCTCAACCGGTGGATCGTGCCGCTGGATCGCCGCATCGACTATCTGTCGCTCGCCTACGGCGTGTCGTTCGAGGTCCCCTTCGACGTGAAGGTCGTGCTGTCGACGAACCTCGACCCGTCGGACCTCGGTGATGAAGCGTTCTTCCGGCGGATTCAGACGAAGATCTTCATCGGCGCCATCACCGAGGACGCATTCGACTGGATTCTCGCCCGAGTCGCCCATGCGATGGGTGTGGGCTGCGACGCCGACGCCGCCGTCTACCTACGGACGCTCTGCGTACAGCACGGTGGCGACCTGCGGCCCTATCTGCCCGCCGACGTTTGCAAGCTCATCAAGGCACTGGCGCAGTACGAGGGGATCGCGCCGGTCCTCGACGCGGTCACCATCGATCGGGTCCTCGGCCTGTACTACACGCGCGGCCTCGGAGGACCAGGTGGCTACGGGAAGTCGGGATCGCCGGCTCCCACGGATGGCCCCGACGCGCCAGCCGACGAGATGGAAGTGCCGCCGCCGGCTCCGGGACCGGTCAGCACGTTCTGAACCGCGTCAGGCGTCGATCGCCTTGTGACGGGCCTCCTCTGCGGACACCACGGGCGGCTCGGTCGACCAAGGGAAGTTGATCCACTGGTCGGTGCGCTTCCACACGTATTCGCACTTGACCAGCGAGTGGGACTTCTCGTACAGCACGGCACTGCGGACTTCTGCGACATTCTCGGTGCACAGGTCGTGGACCATCTTGAGGGTGTGGCCGGTGTCGGCGACGTCGTCGGCGATGAGGATCTTCGCGCCCTCCATGTCGACGAAGTCGACGTACGGCGGAAGCATGACCGGCACCGGGAGACGCTCGTCGACGCCGGTGTAGTACTCACAGTTCATCACGTAGATGTTCTTCACTGACAGGGCGTAGCCGAGGGACGCCGCGGCGAACAGGCCGCCGCGGGCGATCGCCAGGATCATCTCGGGCCGGTAGCCGTCATCGGCCACGATCGTGGCCAGTTCCCGGATCGCCGTGCCGTAGGTGGCCCAGTCGAGGACCTCTCGCTCTTCGCTCATCCGCGCACCCTAGCGCCGACTGTCGTTTGGTTCGTCGCCCGCCGATTCCTCTGCGAGGATCTCGCACGCATGGGTGCCCTGTTCGGTCTGTTGACCTCCTTTTCGATCACCTCGTCGGAGTTCTTCGGGCGTCGGATCACCAACGAGATCGGACCGATCGTGGCGGCCAGCGCGATCAGCGCGTTGGCTGCGATCGTCACGGTCGTGATCGCGGTTGCCGTCGAAGGGGATCCGACCCCGGCGGACCTGTTGCGGGGCGGCGCGTCGGGGATCTCGTTCGGGGTCGGCATGACCTTCTATCTCCAGGGCGTGCGGGTGTCGTCGTCTGCGGTGGTCGGGCCGGTCGTGGCGGCCCTGTCGACCCTGATCCCGTTCACGTACGGGTCGATCGTCGAGGAGGTTCCACCTGCGCTCGGGCTGGCGGGTGCGGCGACGGCAGTCGTCGGGCTCCTGTTCGTGACGATGGGCGGATCGGAGGCGAGCAACGTCGGTGAGGGCCTGCCCATGGGCATCGTCTCCGGTCTCGGCTACGGATCGGGAACCGCCCTGCTGATCGACGTGAGTTCGGACTCGGGCGCCTGGCCGCTCGTCACCCAGCGCGGCGTGGCCTTCTTCGCGATCGCATCCTTCGCCCTCGTCTGTAGACGTCCACTGATTCCACCCCAGCGCTTGGCCGGACACGCGCTGGGGGCCGGGCTGTTCGCAGGTTGCAGCTCTGCGCTCCTGCTGGCCGGATTGAACGCCAATGCGCCGGCTGCCTCGGTGACGGCCTCGCTCTTCCCGGCGAGCTCGGTTGCGGCGGGACGGGTCTTCTTCCGGGATTCGGTGTCGGTCCTCCAGTTTGTCGGTCTGCTGATCGTCATCGGTGGGACGGTGGCGATCGTCCTGGCGTGAGCCGATTCGTCGGCGACGACGGCAGCTGGAACGATGCAGCAATGGACCCCATTCGCACCACCATCGATCGTTGGCACGACGGACTCCGCACCGGCTTCCCGGACGGGTTCGACGGACTGCTCCACGAGGACTGTGTCTTCTGGTCGCCGGTTGTCTACCGGCCCCAGGAGGGGCGCGAGATCACCGCCCTGTACCTCAGCGCCGCGTTCAACGTCTTGCCCGGCGATGACAACGGCGATGCAGGAGACTCGGACTCGGGTGAGAAGAAGGGATCGTTTCGCTACACCAAACGGATTCTCGAGGGGCACCACGCAATGCTCGAGTTCGAGAGCCGGGTCGATGGCATCGACGTGAACGGGGTGGACATCATCACCTGTGACGACGACGGGATGATCACCGAGTTCAAGGTGATGGTTCGCCCCCAGAAGGCGGTCGAGGCGCTGCGTCAGCAGATGGCGGCGATGCTGGAGAAGCTCAGCGCCGGCTGAGGGTCAACCGGGCTGCGCTTCGGGGTCCGCATCGAGAGTGCGGGCCGTGGGGGAGAGCGGTACGTCGGTCTTGTGCTTCGGGTAGGTGCGCAGCATCCGGTCGCCGAGGTTGACGGTGACGCCCAGCCAGTAGTGCTCGTTGCGCCAGTGGTGGAGTCGGTGATTCCGTTTCAGTCGGCGGTACCAGCGGGTGCGGGGCCGACAGGCGGTATGGAAGAAGAAGTGGTCCCACTCGTATTCGAGCAGCTTGAGAAAGGCGGCGAGAACGGCGGTGATGGTCGGGGCGACGATCGGCGCACCGGCCAACCACATGGCCGGCACCGTCACGGACACCACGAGGGCGGCGATCATCGGCTGGAAGACCGCCGCGTCGATCCCGCGCAGGAGGATGAACTCGACGCGGCTCGGATCGCCGTGGTGCTGGCGATGCCCGATTCCGTTGTCGAGAGTGACGCCTCTGATCGTGACCGGATCCCCGTGGAGGAGATGGAGGTGGATCACCCATTCGGTGAACGGTGTGAGTGCGAGCACGATCCCGACCGCGAGGAGATCCCACCACGACCACTCGCCGACGAGGATTCGGATCGCCGTGACCATGGCAATGCCGGTGACGATGACCCGAGGGGATGCCCAGTGCCGGAATACGGCGAAGGCCTCCCGCCTGGTCCGCAGGTGCCGGCAGTCGACGACCGAACGCGAATCGATCGAGCCCGAGCTCATCCGCCCAGGCTATGCCTCACCCCCGGCCGTCGAGGAGGCCGGCCACCAGGGCGGCCACGTCGCTGCGCTCGGAACGGGTGAGGGTGATGTGGCCGAACAGGGGGTGGCCGCGGAGATGGTCGACCACCGCGCCGATGCCGTCGTATCGGCCGACCCGCAGGTTGTCGCGCTGGGCGACGTCGTGGGTGAGCACCACCTTGCTCCGTTCGCCGATACGGGTGAGGGCGGTGAGCAGGACGTTGCGTTCGAGGTTCTGGGCCTCGTCGACGATGATGAACGCGTCGGTGATCGAGCGGCCGCGGATGTGGGTGAGGGGCATGATCTCGAGCAATTCGCGGTGGAGGACCTCGTCGACGACTTCCGGGCCGGCGATCGCCTCGAGCGCGTCGGTGACCGCGGCCGCCCACGGCGACATCTTCTCGGTCTCGCTCCCAGGTAGGTAACCGAGGTCCTGGCCGCCCACCGCGTAGAGCGGCCGGAACACCAGCACCTTCGAGTGGTTGCGCCGCTCCAACACGGAGTCGAGCGCGGCGGCCAGCGCAAGGACGCTCTTGCCGGTCCCGGCCCGGCCACCGAGGGAGACGATTCCGACGGAGTCGTCGGTGAGCAGGTCGAGGGCCACGTGTTGTTCGCGGGATCGGGCCCGGACGTCGAAGACGGGCCGGTCGATGATGCGGTGGATCCGCTTGTCGGCCCGAACCCGGCCGAGGCCGGACTGACTGCCGGCCACCAGGGTGATGCCGGTGTTGACCGGGAGATCTCTCGCCTCCTCGAGATCCACGACCCCTTCCTCGTACAGTTCGTCGACGATCTCGCCGTCGACCACGAGATCGGTGTGGCCGGTCCAGCCGTCGTCGCTGACGTCGGAGTCGCGGTACTCGGCTGCGTGCATGCCGATGACGCCGGCCTTCAGGCGCAGCGGCAGATCCTTGGAGATGAGGGTGACCGGGATGCCCTCGAGCGAGAGATTGTGGGCGACGGTGAGGATGCGATGGTCGTTGGAGTCGTGTCGCAGGCCGTCCGGCAACGGTTCGGTGGAGGTGTGGTTCAGCTCGACCCGAACCGTGCCGCCGTGGTCGTTGACGGGGAGCTCACGAAGGAGCGATCCGTGCTCCTCGCGTAACTCCTCGAGCGCTCTCAGCGCGCTCCGCGCCGCCCACCCGAGTTCGGGGTGATGGCGCTTGCCCTCCAGCTCGGTCAGAACGACCAGTGGAAGGACGACGGCGTGTTCCTCGAAGCGCCGCAAGGCGGCGGGGTCGCTCAGCAGGACCGACGTGTCGAGGACGTAGGTACGGCGGTGGTCCGTCATGTCTGGGCGTCAACCTAGGACCACCGAGCGTGGCATCGGCGGATAGTGGGCCGCTCCGGTCTCAGATGACTTCGACGAGGATCTCGTGCCAGCCTTCGGCACCGTCGGGTGCCACCGCACGCGGTCCGATGGGCTGGAGTTCGCCGTCACCGTCGGTCGCCCGAACCTGGAGGGTGTGGATCCCCGGCGGCGCGTCCCACGCGAGTTTCCACTGGATCCAGCTCTCGTCGGTGCCGGGGATGGCCAGGTCACAGCCGATCCAATCTCCGTCGTCGATGCTGACCTCGACCGCCTCGATGCCGCGGATCGGCGCCCACGCCACTCCGGCGACGGGGGTGATCCCGGCGTCGATCCGGGACCGGTGGGCGGGGACGTCGATGCGCGACATCGTCTTCATCGGCCCCTCCTTGGCCCAACCGAGGTTGATCCAGTACCCGTTGAAGTCCTCCCAGGTGGTGAGGTGGACCTCTTCGAGCCACTTGGTGGCCGACACGTAGCCGTACAAGCCGGCCACCACCAGCCTCGCGGGGAAGCCGTGTCGGATCGGGAGGGGCTCACCGTTCATGCCGACGACCAGAAGAGAGGTCCGGCCGTCGTAGAGGAGCTCGGTGGGGAAGCCGGCGGTGAAGTCGTCCACGCTGCGACCGACGACCTGAGTGGCTCCCTCTTGGACACCGGCTCGCTCGAGGAGATCGACCAGCGGCACGCCGGTCCAGACCGCGTTGCCGACCAGACGCCCACCGACATCGTTCGACACACACGACAGTGTCACCGTCTCCTCCACCAGGTCCATGGCGAGGATTTCGTCGTAGGTCAGTTCGAACGGGTTGTCGACCATCCCGGTGAAGCTGAGCTTCCAGTCGGCAGGGTCGACCTGAGGCTTCGTGAGGGCGGTGTCGATCAGGTAGAACTGGCCGCCATCGGAGGGGGTCACCCAGGACGTGAGTCCGGGCACGTCGAAGGGCTGATCCGTCACCGAGACGATCCCAGCGCCGGCCGCCGCTTCTGTGGTGGTGGTGCTCGATGCGGTTGCGGCGGAGGAAGTCGAGGTCGATGGCAGGGTGATGCCTTCGCGGGCGATCTCCGCCGCGGACCTGCCACTGACCGCACGACCGAGCCCGACTCCAGTGAGTGCCGCCGCGCCGGCGCCGGTGGTCCAGCCTAGGAAGGCTCGGCGCGAGTGGGGCGGGTTCACCGGGCTCGGAAAGGTGTGGTCAGCCGACTCGATCGGCGGTCCGAACGCGGTCCGCGCCTTTCCGAGCAGGAACACCAAGGTGGCGATGCCCAGTCCGGCGGCTACGAGGGACCAGATCCAGCTCGCGACCGCCGGTGAGAAGGGGTTCCGGGCGGTGGCGAAGCCACCGAAGAGCCCGAAGGCGGCGAAACCGATCACTCCCCACCGGGTGCCTCGCCGCTGCGCCACGACGCCGAGCGCGGCTGCCACGAGGAAGGTCACGAGGGTGATGCCTTCGAGCAGGCTTCCCTTCCCGGCCGTGCCGAGGTCCTCGATCGACCATTCCGCGATCCAGCCCGGCGTGATGTCGATGACCCACTCGCCGACCGCCAACACCAGCCCGGGTATGTCGGTGGCGCCTTCGATGAACTGGCCGAACCCGAGCGCGACCGCAGCGGCACCCGCTCCGGCGAGGGCGCCCGCCCATGTGGGTGCGGTGTCGGCAGGACGCGTTTCGATGTCTGTCTCGTCGACCATGCAGTGGGAACGTACGGGCGTCGGGAAAGGTTCCTGAACTGCGCGATTGTCGCGCGCCGGGCAGACTTGGGTCCTGATGATCGACCTGGACGTCTGGGGTCTCGCCCACTACACCGCGGCCGCGTCGGCCTCGGTCGGGCCGAAGGACCGCCTCGCCCGGGTGGTCCGCGTCGATCGGGGCGAGTGCGACGTGATGACGTCTCACGGTCGGGTTCGGGTGCTATCGGACTCCCAGCGTGCCCAGGACGAGGTTGCACCGGTCACTGGTGACTGGGTGGAGACCGATCAACAGGAGGGGCTTGGTGAGGTGATCAGCCGTGTGCTTCCGCGACACACGCGGGTGAGCAGGCGGGATCCGGCCGAACGGGATCTCGAGCAGGTTCTCGCCAGCAATGTCGACGTGGTCGCCGTCGTCCACGGGCTGGACCGGCCGCTGCCGCCCGGCCGGCTGGAACGCTTCCTCGTGATTGCGGCCGACTCGGGCGCGGAGACGGTCGTCGTGCTGTCCAAGGGCGACCTGGCCGGTGACGACCTCACCGAGGAGATCGTGCGCTCGGTGGCCCGCGACATCCCGGTGATCGTGACCAGCGTCATCGATGGGTTGGGCCTCGACGTGCTCCGGTCCCACGTCGGAGGCGGCCGCACGCTCGCTCTGGTCGGCGCCAGCGGCGTCGGGAAATCGGCGCTGGTGAATGCCCTGGTCGGCGAGGAGGTCCAGGAGATCGGCGACGTGCGCGATCGGGACGCCAAGGGTCGTCACACCACGACCGCACGCGAGCTCGTCCTGCTCCCTGGCGATGATGGTCTGTTGCTCGACACGCCGGGTATCCGGGCGATCGGGCTGTGGGAGGCCGAGCACGCACTCGACCTCGTCTTCGGCGACCTGGTCGATCTGGCCGACGAGTGTCGGTTCCGAGACTGCACGCACGATCAAGAACCGGGGTGTGCCGTCACCGCCGCGGTGGGGGATGGATCGGCCGATTCCCATCGAGTCGAGCGGTTCCGCGCCCTCTCGACCGAGCTCGCCGACCAGCGAGAACGTGAAGAGGAACGAGCCCGCCGCGAGGAGAAGTCGGGCGGACACCGCCGTCGTCGTCGCCGCTCCTGAACCTGGACGCCTCGCTCGACGGCAAGGTGTTCAGGTTGCCTCCGGCTCGGCGAGTGCTCGGCGGTCGATCTTGTCGCTGACGTTGCGGGGGAGTGCGTCGACGATGCGGATCGCCTCGGGGAGCTTGAAGTGGGCGAGGCCGTCCTCGCCGAACGAGCGGAGTTCGTCGAGCGTCGGAGGTGCGGCCGCATCGACCGGAACGACCACCGCGACCCCGATCTCGCCCATGATCGGGTCGGGCCGGGGCACGACCGCGATCTCCGCGACGCCGGGATGGTCGGTCAGGATCGACTCCACCTCGAGCGGGTAGACGTTGTAGCCCCCTCGGATGAACATCTCCTTGGCCCGGCCGGCCAGGTGGAACGCGCCGGCAGCGTCGATCCAGGCCAGGTCACCGGTCCGCAACCAGCCGTCGACGAGAGTCTGGGCCGTGGCGTCGGGGTCGTTCCAATAGCCCTCCATCATCGCGCCGGACCTCAACCAGAGCTCTCCGATCTCTCCGTCGACGACCCGCACGCCATCCTCGCCGCGGATCTCGGCATCGACTCCCGGACGCGGTCGACCGATCGAGTGGAGTGCCTCCTCGTCGTCGGCATCGAGAGCGGTGCCGAGCCCGATACCGCCGCTCTCGGTGGAGCTGTAGCGGATCGAGTACGGCGCGCCGAACCGCTCGCGGGCTTCGCGGACCAGGGCGGGAGGTGATGCGGCGCCGCCGGCCACGATGGCCTTCACCGCGGAGAAGTCGAAATCGTCGAACCGGGGATGGTTCAGCATCAGCGCGATCTGGGGAGCGATCGCGGTGACTGCGGCCATCCGGTGTTCGGCCATCAGCTCCATGATCGGTTCGGCGGACCACCGCTCGACGAGATGGGTGGTGCGGCCGGCGGCGAGCATCCACGGCAGCTTGGTCATGAAACCCACATGTGCGAACTGGGTGCTCGCGATCCCGTGGCCACCACCTCCCCAGGCGCCGCCGGTGTCGAGGTGGGCGATCGTGGCGAGCTGGCGGTTGGTGTACCAGGCGCCCTTCGGTGCGCCGGTCGACCCGCTGGTGAAGCAGATGCAGACCGGCCGGCTAGGGTCGTCGGGAAGGGCGGGCCGCGGTGGGGCGCCGGACATGCGGACTTCTCCGGCTGCCGATTCCGCACTCGATCCGCGGCCGATCACTTCGGTTCGGTGGAGATCGAAGTCCACCCCGTCCCGTAGCTCTTCGGAGACGAAAGCCAGGTCGGGCTCGACGACGGCGAGCGCACCAGCGATCTCCCGCGGCCGGAACCGGGGATTGAGACCCGCGGTGACCGCGCCGATCCGCTCGGCGCCGAGGTACAGCACCACGTAGTCGATCGTCGATGGCAGGACGAGCGCCACCACGTCGCCATCTCCGATGCCGCGTTCCCTCAGGCCCTCCGCGGCCTCGTCGGCAGCCGAATCCAGCTCCGCGTACGAGATCGTCCACCCGTCGCTGGCCACGAATGCGGGCGTGTCGGTGAACTCGGCGGCGGCCCGCCGGACGATCTCGGTGAACAAGGCGGTTCAGTCCTCGATGAAGGTATTCTCGGCGTCCCCGGCCACGACGTTCTTGAGGACCTTGCCGGTGGCGTTTCGAGGCAGCGGCTCGCTGCGAACCTCCCAGTGCGCCGGCACCTTGTGCGGCGCCAGCGTCGCACCGATCCACGCGCACAGTTCGGCGTCGTCGAGCGTCACTCCCTCATGCGGCACGACCACTGCCTTGACCTCCTGGCCCAGCTCGCGATGGTCGACACCGAACACCGTGGCTTCGTGGACACCCGGATGCTCGTCGAGGCGATTCTCGATCTCTGCGGGATAGATGTTCTCGCCACCCCGGATGATCAGGTCGCTGCGCCGACTCGCGAGGAACAGCATCCCGTTCTCCAACCGACCGAAATCGCCGCTGCGGAGCCAGCCGCCGGGGCGGATCGTCTCGGCCGTGGCTTCTGGGTTTCGCCAGTAGCCCGGCGTGATCATCGGTCCCCGCATCATGACGTTGCCGACCACACCGTCAGGGACGGGCTGATCGTCGTCGTCCATGATCGCGATGTCGCAGGTCGGAATCGGCTGGCCGACCGTGTCGGGGTGGTCGATCAGAAGATCGCTTCCGGCATGGGTGGCGAGCCCCGAGCATTCGGTCAGGCCGTAGCCGACGCTGACGGTCAGCTCCACGCCGGGGAGAGCTCGCCGGCACGCCTGCTGGAGCTCGGGCGACCACACCGAACCGCCTCCGCCGATGGAGTTGACCGTGGACGTGTCGTACTCACCCAACTTCGGATGCTCGATGATGCGCCAGACCTGAGTGGTCACACCGCTCCACCGGGTGATGCCGTACTGCTCGGTGAGTCGGAGGATCTTCTCGGCGTCGAAGCGGCCGGTCGTCCAGACATGGCCGAGCCCCGACGCCATGGCGGTGACGGCACAGGCATGCAGGCCGGAGATGTGAAAAAGGGGCGACGCCGCCAGCGCGAGGAGCGGGGGAGTGTCGGGGTCGGGTGGATATCGGAACGCGTCGCGGGCGCCGAGCAGGAACGCGCAGGCGACGTAGGCCAGGAAGTTCCGGTGGGTGATGATCGCCCCCTTGGGCCGACCGGTGGTGCCGCTGGTGAACAGGATGCAGGCGGGATCGTCCTCGTCGAGCTCGGTCGTGGGGAGTTCCGCTCCCGGGTTGTGCTCGATCAGCTCGACGAAGTCCGTCTCGATCGCCACGACTGGCAACCCCGCGTCCGAGGTGAGCCGCTCGAGACGGCGCTGGTCGGCGATCAGGAGCTTGGGCTCGGTGAGTTCGAGGGCGTAGCGGATCTCGTCCTCGGTCCACCATCCGTTCATCGCCACCGCGATCGCACCGAGCGACGTGACGGCCCAGAACGTCTGGATCCACTCGGGACAGTTGGCGGCCAGGATGGCGACCCGGTCGCCCTTCTCGATCCCGTGACGGTCGGCCAGCGCTTCGGCCAGGGAGGCGACCGCCACGATGTTCTGGACATAGGTGGCCTCCCGTCCATCGTCGAACACGTAGTAGCGGGCGTCGCCGCCGCCGTGGTTGGCGGAGTTGGCCAGGAGCGCGCGGAGATGCGGCATGCGGTTCTTGAGCACGGTCATGTCGACCCCGCCGACCGCCTCGGTCGTGGTCTCGAAGAAGCCGCCTTCCCCGGTGAGCATCGCGTGGGCTTCGTCGATCGTCATCTGCGGTTCTTGCTGCGTCATGGCGAGGATTCTCGCACAGGAACCGAGCCCTCCCAGAATCTGACGGTCCGTCAGATTCGCCGATACCATCCGCTCGATGGATGTCCGACTCGACCCATCCCTCGAGGAGTTCCGCGACGAGGTCCGTACCTGGCTGGAGGAACATCTGGCCGGTGATTTCGGCCGATATCGGGGGCGAGGACTCACTGGCCACGAGGACGTGCCGGCCGAGGTCCAGATCGAGTGGGAGCGAGAACTGGCGTCGGGCGGTTGGCTCGGGATCGATTTCCCGGAGTGGATCGGCGGCCGGGCCTGCTCACTGGCCGAACAGGTGGTGTTCCACCTCACCTATGTCGAGGCACGGGCCCCCGGGCGAATCCCCAACATGGGGGTGACCCTGCTCGGTCCGACCCTGATGGCGTTCGGTTCCGAGGAGCAGCAACGCCGTTTCGTGCCCCGGATCCTCACCGGTGAGGAGCTGTGGTGCCAGGGCTATTCCGAACCTGATGCGGGCAGCGATCTCGCCAATGTGAAGACGAGGGCCGAGCTGGTGGACGGTCGCTGGGTCGTCAACGGCCAGAAGGTGTGGACCTCCCTCGCCCAGTTCGCCGACTGGGTGTTCGTGGTGGCCCGCACCGAACCGGGCTCCGAGCGCCACGCCGGGCTGTCCTACCTGTTGGTGCCGATGGCGCAGCCCGGGGTCGAGATCCGTCCCATCGTCCAGATCACCGGCGGCACCGAGTTCAACGAGACGTTCTTCTCCGATGCGGTCACCGAGGAGGATCTGGTCGTCGGCGGGGTGGGCAATGGCTGGAAGGTGGCGATGGGCACGCTCGCGTTCGAGCGCGGCGCATCGACGCTCGGCCAACAGATGAGCTTCCGTCAGGAGTTCGACGAACTCATGGCCGCGGCCCGGGCCAACGGCCGATGGGACGACCCGGTGGTTCGTCACGCTCTCACCGAGGCCCACATCCGGCTGGAGATCCTCCGGTTCAATCAGCTGCGCATGCTCACCGCGTTGACCCAGGACGGCGTGCCCGGGCCGGAGGCGTCGATCGGCAAGCTCTTCTGGGCTGGTTGGCACCGGCAGCTCGGAGAGTTGGCGATGCTGGTGGACGGACCGTCGGCAATGGTCGGGGGCGGGGACGCCCATCTCGGCCACGGCGGCGGTCCCGAGTACGCCCTCGGCCGGACCCAGCGGACGTTCCTCTACAGCCGCTCGCACACCATCTACGGCGGCTCCAACCAGGTCCAGCGCAACGTCATCGGCGAGCGGGTCCTCGGCCTACCGCGGGAACCCCGCTGATCGCACTAGCGTCACGGGCATGCGACGCATCAGGAACACGATCGACCTCGCCAAGACGTCGTGGCGAGTTTTGAGCCACGACCGGGAGCTGCTCGCCATCCCGGTGCTCTCCTTCCTTGCGTCGATCGCCGTCATCGTCGTGCTCGCGATTCCGACGATCGCGGTCCTACGCACCTCGGACTCGGGATCTACCGGTGCCGAGGAGAGCACCGCTGATCCCGCATTGATCGTCATCGGCCTCCTGGCCGTGGCGGCCCTGAGTATCGTCAGCGTCTTCTTCAACGGTGCACTCGTGGCCGGTGCCCACACCCGCCTGAGCGGCGGTGATCCCACCGTCCGCTCCTCCCTCGGCCGGGCCGCGTCGCGACTCTCGGGCCTGGTTCCGTGGGCCCTGCTGGCCGCGACGGTCGGCCTCATCCTGCAGGCGCTTCGGGAGCGCGCCGGCATGATCGGACGCTTCGTCGTCGACCTGATCGGCGCGGCCTGGGAGATCGCCACCTTCCTCGTGATCCCCGCCATCATCATCGACGAGGCCGGCGCGGTCGACGCGCTGAAGGAGTCGGCTGAGCTGTTGAAGCGCACCTGGGGTGAGAACATCGCGGCCCGGGTCGGATTCGGCCTCTTGGGCTTCCTCGCGATGATCCCTGCGATCGTGATCCTCCTCATCGCCGGCGCGCTCGGTGATGTGGTGCTGGTGGTCGGAGACATCGCGGCCGTCGTCTGGGTGGCCACCGTGATCGTCGTACTCACGGCATTGAACGCGATCTTCCAGACGGCGCTCTACCTGTACGCCACGACAGGCTCGCTCCCGACCGGTTTCGAGGACTCGAACCTGCGCAACAGCTTCGAGCGGAAGTAGCGACAGATCGGCGTCAGCCGAGCATCGAGTCCATCTCGGAGAACTTCTCGCTGGTCGTCTCGCCGAGCACGGTGAGCGCGGTGACGCAGACGAGGAAGATCAGCGCCACCAACAGGGCGTACTCCACCATCGATGCGCCGCGTTCGTCGTCGCGAGACGGTGCGAGGCGGGCCGCGACGCGAAGAACGACAAGCGTGAAGACGTGCATGGGTGGACTCCCGATCGACTGTCACCTTCTCCATCGGCGAGCCGAGGTCGCTCGTTGATGGGCCAAAAGGCCTAGTCCGGACTCACCGGAGTTCGTCGACGAGGCCCCAGTCCCGGGCGGTCGCCGCGGTGATCTCCTCGCCGGTGAGCAGCCAGGACAGGGTGCGCTGGCGGCCGATCCGACGGGGAATGCTCACTGTGCCACCGGCCCCCGGCAACAACCCCATCGTCAGCTCCGGGAGCCGGAACCGGGCCCGATCGGTGGCGACCACGGTCCCGCAGAAGGCGATGAGCTCCACTCCCGCGCCGACGCACGCACCGTCGATCTCGGCCGTGATGCGCGGGGCGATTGGGGCGATCCAGGCGGCGACATTTGCTGAGGACCGGATGGCGTGAGCGGTCGCGGGGTCGGCGACGCCGCCGAACTCGGCCGGGTCGCCGCCCCCGCAAAATGTGTTTCCGTCGGCCCGGAGCCTCACGCGCTCGTCCTCCCGGTTGGCGGCGAGACTCAGGGCGTCCACCAGTTGGTCTCGCATGGCGGCGTCGAGGAGATTGTGGAGTCGGGATCGCACCAAGCGGATCTCCAGGCCGTCGTCCCCATCGTGTACCTCCACCCGTGGCTCGCCGTGGTCGGTCCGCACCCTTCGTCCTCGCCCGGCCAACCAGGCCTTGTGCTCGGGACCCCCTTGGAGCGCGGCGTAGGCCAGCGACTCGACGAGGAGTCCTTCGTCGATCGACCGGGTCTCCCCGGAGCAGCTGGGCGGTCGCCACCGCGGCGAGCGGGCAGGCAGCGATCCCGGGCAAGACCGTCTCGGGTTCGGTGACCACGACATCGCATCCGATCGGCGCCGACTCGCCGGTGCCGATGACCACGACGGGGAGACGGGTCAGGTCCGAAGTGACCGAGTTGGCCAGGTCGGTGTCGGTGTCGGGGCCGAAGTCGACCACAGCGGCCGGCACGCCCGAGGCAGGGCCGATGGTGCGCCGGAGCGCGGGATCCGCAAGCGCGGTGGCCGCCTCGTCGAGCGTCCACCGGATCGCGGTCATCTCACTCGTCCGCTGAGTCGCCGAGGTGGGCGTGGTCGACCCGAAGGACCCGGCGCAGCAGCTTCCCGGTGTCGTTGTAGGGAAGCTCGTCGACGAAGACCACGTGGGCGGGGACCCGGCTCGAACGGAGACGATCCCGGACCAAACCCTGAAGGTCCGCTTCCGGTGGCGGCGCGCCGTGGGGGGCCACGACCGCGACGACCTTCTCACCCCACTCGCGACACGGCACACCGATGGCCGCCACGTCGCGGACGCCGGTGTGGGTCATCAGCACGTCCTCGATCTCACCGGGGGACATGTTCTCGCCACCCCGCACGATGACGTCGTCGTTGCGCCCCTGGACGAAGAGGTAGCCGGCGTCGTCGAGGTAGCCGCCGTCGCGGGTCGGGAACCAGCCGTCGACCAGCTGGGATCCTTTCTCCAGATACTCACCGGCCACCTGTGCACCGCGGACGAAGATCTCCCCGACCTCGCCGGGGCCGAGCTCCGAGCCCTCGTCGTCTCGGATCGAGACGTCGAGTCCGGGCAGGGGACGACCGACGCTGGCCAGCCGTCGCTGCTCGCCCGGGTCGTCGCTGTACTGGGCCACCCGATGGTCGTCGGGGCCCAGCAGCGAGATCGTCGACGATGTCTCGGTGAGCCCATAGGCGTTGACGAACGCGGTGATCGGGAAGAGTTCGAGCGCCCGCTGGATGACGGGGAGCGGCATCTTTCCTCCGCCGTAGGAGAGGGCCTGCACCCCGAGGAGTGGTTCGCCGCCCCGCTCGTCGAGCGCGTCGACGATGCGGGCCAGCATGGTGGGCACGACCATCGCATGCGTGACCCCCTCGCGTTCGACGGTGTCGATCCAGTCATGGGGGTCGAAGCGGGGGAGTTGGACGATCCGTCGTCCTGCGTAGACCGAGGAGAGGATCGCGGAAACACCGGCGATGTGATACGGCGGCACGCTCACGAGCGTCGCCTCGTCCTCACCGGCACCCATGAACTCGACCGACCCGAGGATGTACGAGACCAGGTGCCGATGCCGCAACACAGCGGACTTCGGCGCGCCTGTGGTGCCGCTCGTGAACAACAGCACGGCGATGTCGTCGGGGTCCATCGGCCAGTCGCCCACGTCTGGAACCGGCTCGCCACCCGCTGGGTCGGCGAGGAAGTCGTCGCGTTCCACCGGCGTCACCGCGGAGACCGGGCGAAGCCGGTCGGCGCCGGACCGGTCGGCGACGGCGATCGCCGGCGCGCTGCGCTCGGCCAGATCGCGGAGGTCGGCATCGGGGAGGCGGTAGTTGAGCGGCACGTAGGGCACCCCTGCCCAGGCCGAGCCGAACAAGCTGAGCGGTACGGCCGGGCTCGACTCGTCGCAGAGCACGACCCGGTCGACTTCGGCGGCGCGAATTCGGGCCGCGGCCGCGGCGGAGAGCTCGAACAGTGACCGATAGGTCAGCCCGTCGTCCCGCGAACCGACGGCAACCCGCTCGCCCATGGCCTCCGCAGCCATCTCGAGCAGCATCATCAGGTTCACGGGAGGGCTCTCAGTCCGAGGCGGGAAGGGTCTTCGCCTGGGCCACGTCGAGGGATTCGCCGGCCGCCGCGAGTGAGCCGTCGCCGGCCTTCGTGGCGAGGAGTTCGATGGTGCCGGCCTCGTTCGAGTAACGCTTGCCGAGCTGGGTGCCGCCGGCGGCGGACGGGTCGGGCGAGCCGGAGACCTCGCCGGTCCCCGCGGGGACCATGGCGGCGCCGCCGCAGGTCAATTCGACGTCGCCGTCGCCTTTCACGACGATCACCTCGGTCGTGCAGACGGTGCTCTGGAATCGCGCGCCTGGTTTCAGTTCGGACATCTCTCGGCCCCTCCATCGTGGAAACGTCACCGGAGATTCTGCCGGGTTTGGGGGCGGGGTGCGTAGTTCGTGAGGAGTCGTCCTCGCGCCGAGCGGCTAGCGTCGCCCGACGATGGCCGAGGACGATTTCGGGATCGTCGAGTGGGCGGACTCCGGAGCGATGGCGTTGACGGGGCACCGTTCGGGGGCGCCGATCGTCGCGCCGGCCCGAGTCGCTCGGGTGGCCGCCTCCGCGGCGATACACCTCCGTGCCGCGTCGGCTCGCATCGGTTCGGTCGTGGATGTCGACGGACCCGCACTTCTCGGAGAGCGGGCCGCGATCGCGGGATTCCAGCGCAGCGGTGACGTCTCGGTCGGTGGGGCGGCGCGGTTCGTGCGTTCGGCCGACGGGCATGCGGTGCTCAACCTTCCGCGCCCCGAGGACGTGGCGTCCCTTCCGGCCCTGGTCGGTGCAGCGATTGCCCCCGATGACTGGACGCAGCTGGCCGAGAGGCTGGCACGGATGGATTCGGCCGAGATCGTGGATCGGGCGGCGGCAGTGCCGGGTTCGGTCGATTGCCCGTCGGCACCCGAGCGGGAGCTGCATCGGGGCGGACCCCGGCTCCGTTCGGAGCGTCCTCTCGTGGTCGACCTCACGTCGTTGTGGGCCGGCCCGCTCCTCACGTCCCTGCTCTCCGACGCCGGTGCCCGGGTCATCAAGGTCGAAGGGGCGGGCCGTCATGACGGCGCTCGTCGAGGTCCGGCCCCGTTCTTCGATCTCCTCAACCACGGCAAGGAGATGGTGACGGTCGACTTCACCGATCGTCGTGACCGGCGGTTCCTCCGGCAGTTGATGTCGGCCGCCGACCTGGTGGTGGAGGCCTCACGACCCCGGGTCATGGCCGAACTCGAGATCGTGCCGTTGGAGCTGGCGGCGGCGGGAACGTCGTGGCTCTCCATCACCGGCTACGGCCGGGATGGGACGGCGGCGAATCGGATCGGCTTCGGGGACGATGCGGCGGTTGCCGGTGGTCTCTTCGTCGCCGGTGATCCTCCGCTGTTCGTGGCCGATGCTGTGGCGGACCCGCTCACCGGACTGTTCGGTGCGGCGGCCGCGTCGGACCTCCTCGCGCAGGATCGGGCGTCGGTGATCGAGCTTCCGCTGGCCCGCGTCGCCGCATGGGCCGCCGGCCCGGCCGCGGTGGCCGAGATCCGGGCGATCGACGGGGGATGGGAGGTCCGGTCCGGTGAGGGGTGGGTGGAGGTCCGGCCTCCGAGAGCCCGTCCGTCCGCCTCTCGCGCGGCGAGGGCCGGTGAGGACGACGCCGCCGTGCGGGCAGAGTTCGGTGACGTCGTCGACGGTGGTCACCACTAGGGTTCCGGGGATGGAGGACCCGAGGCTCGATCCGGAAGAAGCCGAGCCCCGCGCCGCCGACGGACGG
>CAYFLT010000064.1:7104-27330 GCA_964344055.1 uncultured Candidatus Nemicrothrix sp. | reverse complement strand
ACGGTCACCCACCCATCAGCAGATGTGACCAACCTGACTGCTAAGTACAACTAGGGCAGCAGCTGCTCGACCTGCCCGAGGTGGGGTCGATTCGCGACGTGCTGGCGCGCTGCGGTTGAGGTTCGTCAGGAGGTCATCGCGCCGTCGATGACGAACTCGTGCCCGCTGCAGTAGACGGACTCGTCCGAGGCCAGGAACAGCACCAGGTCGGCAACCTCGTCCGCCGATGCCGTGCGGCCGAGCGGGATCCGTTCCTCGACGGTCTGGCGGTGCTCACCGAACGCCTCGAGCATCGGTGTCTCGATGATCCCTGGATGCACCGAGTTGACCCGGATGCCATGTGGGGCGAGCTCGCGTGCTGCGGACTTGCTCATGCCCCGCACCGCCCACTTCGACGCTCCGTACGCGAACGCCATCGCGGTGGCGCCCAGGCCGGCGATGGAGGAGATGTTGACGATGCTGCCCGACTCTTGGGCCCGCATGGTGGGCGCAACGGTCCGCATTCCGAGGTAGACGCCGGTCTGGTTGATGGCGATCGTGCGCTCCCAGATGTCGTGAGGCGCATCCAGCCCGCCGAGTTCGAAGATGCCCGCGTTGTTGACGAGGACGTCGATCCGACCGAGGTCGGCGACGGTCTCCTCGACCACCGCAGACCACTGTTCCGCATCGGTGACGTCGAGATGGCGGTAGCTGGCCGCATCGCCGAGTGCGGCGGCGGTGCCCTCGCCCTCGCGGTCCAGTACGTCGGTCAGCCGCACCACGGCGCCCTCACTCACGAACTTGGCGGCCTCGGCCGCCCCCTGTCCCCGTGCGGCACCGGTGATGAGCGCCACCTTGTCATCGAGTCGTCCCATGGCGGGCGACGATAGATCACTCACGGCAGGGGCCGACAGCCGACGGACCCCGGGTGCACGGACGGGGAGCCTCTGGCAGGCTGCCCGTGGGTGTGGCCGCGTGGAGGGGGCTCCGGTGAAGGCCTGGCAGGTGAGAGAACACGGGACGGCGGTGTTCGTCCCCGACGCGCCAGAGCTGGAACTCGCCTCGGCAGACGCCGACGGTGTGGTGATCGAGGTCGAGGCGGCGGCGGCCAATTACGCCGACAACCTCCTGATCGACGGGTCCTATCAGGAGCGCCCGGCGCTCCCGTTCACTCCGGGCATGGAGGTGGCCGGCGTGGTCACCGAGTCGAACTCCGCGACCCTTGCCGCCGGCGATCGGGTGGTCGGTCTCTGCCGTTTCGGGGTCGGGCCGTGGGCGGAGCGAGCGGTGGCCGACGCTGCGATGCTGTCGAAGCTGCCGGACCCTGTCAGCGCAATCGATGCCGTCGGTTTCTACGTGAACGCCCAGACATCACACCTCGCCCTGCACCACCGCGCCCGGGTCACGCCGGACGACACCGTGCTGGTCCATGCGGCCGCTGGTGGGGTCGGATCGATGGCGGTTCAGCTCGCCGTGGCGGCCGGGTGTCGTGTCTTCGCGACGACCTCCGCGGCGAAGCGGCACATTCCGATCCGGTTGGGTGCGACCGAGTGCTTCGACAACCGTGATCCGGCGTGGGTCGAGCAGGTGAAGGCAGCCACCGGTGGCCGCGGCGTCGACATCGTCATCGACCCGGTGGGTGGCCCGGTGTTCGACAAGTCGATCCGAGCGCTCGCGTTCGAGGGCCGGCTCGTCACCGTCGGGTTCGCGTCGGGCGACGTACCGCTCGCGAAGACGAATCACCTGCTCGTCAAGAACGTCTCGCTGATCGGCTTCTACTGGGCCAACTACACGACGAGCCGCCCCGAGCTCGTGCGGGCAGCGTCGACCGAACTCTTCGACCTCCACCAAGCCGGCAGGCTCGACCCGATGGTGACCCGGGTCGAGCCCATGGAGCAGGCGCTCGCCGCCGTACGCGACATCGCCGCCGGAAACTCCAGCGGCAAGGTCGTGCTCGTCTGGGACCGCTAACCCCGGGTCCGTTCGCAGTCGCTACGAGCTGGTGACCGGGAAGGGCGCCATTCGGACGGCGAGTGGGAATCCGGTGCGGGCGAGAAGCCGAAACCGGCCGTCCGGAACTGCATCGGCCTCGGCCCGGACGGCAGCCAGGATGTCAGCGGTCAGTCCGATCCTCGGATGCTCCGACAGGACCGCGTCGACATAGTCCTCGGAGAGGTGGTGGAGCCGAAGGCCGGCGAGGTCGAGCGTGGCTCCGGCCTGCACGTAGAAGCCCTCGGCACCGTCGCGATGGGGCGTGATCCCGGGAGTGGTGTGCACGCTGATCGCGTCCTGCAGCCGCCGAACGTCGCCGGTGTCGAGATGACCGTCGGCACAGACCGCCGCGGACCTCGCGCTTCGGAGGGTGAAGTCCTGGCCGTCGACGCTCGACTCGATGCCGATGTCGTGCAGCAGGCAGGCGACGTAGAAGAGCTCTTCGTCGAGTCGGTTGGTGTCGTCGACCGCGGCGAGTGCCCGGCCGAAAGCCCACGTGCGTCGGGCATGCCCGGCGATGGTCGGGGACTGGGTCTCGCAGAGTTCCTCGGCGTCACGAGCCAGCGTGCTGTCGGGCGGTCCGGTGATCGGCGGGATCCGGTCGGGCCGCCGTCCGAGCGCGAGCGCGATCCGGCCGGCCAGACCCTGTGCCTGGCCCCGCAGAATCGACCCGGTGAGCCGGATTCGTTCCCGGCGAGTGAGGGCACCGCCGGTTCGCTCGAGCCAGTCGATGCCGCCGAGTCGTTCGGGATCCGGTCCTCGCTCCACGGGGTGATGTTCTCACGCGGGGGCCGGTGATGTTTGACGGTGAACGGCCGAGCGGCCACCGTGTGCCCGTGAGTGACCCAACTACGTCAGTTCCACCGGTCAAGGAGCAGCGCCGCATCACCGCCATGTCGGCGATCCTTCTCCCTCACACTGCCGAGGGGGCCATCGACTGGACAGCCTTCGAAGCCCACGTCGGCCGGACCGTCGAGGCGGGGCTGGCACCCGCAGTGAACATGGACACCGGATTCGTCCAGCTGCTCGACCCGGCCACCCGGACTGAGGTCCTCGATCGCACCGTGGCGATCACCGACGACTTCATCGCCGGCGCTTTCGTTGCTGATAACCCGGGCGCCCCGTTCGATCGGGACGGCTACCTGGCAGCCATCGAGGCGATCGCTTCGAGGGGCGGCACGCCGGTCGTGTTCCCCTCCCACGGCCTGAACGAGCAACCGGAGGACGCGCTCATCGCGGCCCTCGCCGACATCGGGACCCGGGTGGATCGCTTCATCGGATTCGAACTCGGTCCGATGTTCGTACCGTATGGCCGCATCTACTCGCTCGACGGCTACCGGGCCCTGTTGGCCATCCCGTCCTGCATCGGCGCGAAGCACTCGTCACTGGCTCGGATGGCCGAGTGGGAACGGCTCTCCATCCGCGACCGGGTCCGCCCCGACTTCGCAGTGCTCACCGGCAACGACCTGGCGATCGACATGGTGATGTACGGCTCGGACTACCTGCTCGGTCTCTCGACCTTCGCTCCTGCCGAGTTCGCTCTGCGGGACCACTACTGGGAGACCGGTGACCCGCGCTTCTACCAGCTCAACGACCTCCTCCAGTACCTCGGGTACTTCACCTTCCGCCGGCCGGTCCCGGCGTATCGCCACAACGCCGCGGTCTTCTTCGAGCTTCGAGGCTGGGCGAGCAGTTCGAGAGTTCCGGAAGGCGCCCCCATCCGGCCGGACTCGGATCGAGCGGTCCTGGCCGACATCCTCGACCGGTTGGGGGAATTCGAATGAGCCGTCCGAGCTTCCAGCAGGTGAAGAACCTCGGTGGGACCGATGAGTTCAGGGCCCGCCTCGACGAATTGGGGATCGACCTGCCCTTTGCCGACCCCGTCGATCCATCGGCCGGTCTGGCCCGGATGGTCAAGGCCACGACCCTGGCCGGAGGGCCTTCCCTCGAGATCCCGAACCGGTTCGCGATCCTGCCCATGGAAGGGTGGGACGGTGACGCCGATGGGCGGCCGACGGAGCTGGTCCGGCGTCGCTGGGAGCGGTTCGGGCAGTCTGGCGCCGGTCTGGTCTGGGGAGAGGCGACCGCCGTTCGCTCGGACGGTCGCGCGAACCCGAACCAGCTCGTGCTCGACGAGTCGACGGTGTCGGGATTCGCCGAGTTGCGATCCCTTCTGGCTCCCGAGCAGGTCGTTGGTCTGCAACTCACCCACTCGGGTCGATGGTCTCGCCTGGCCACGGGACCGAACCCGCGGGTCGTCTACCGGCACCCGTACCTCGATGAACGACTCGGCATCGAGGACGCACACGTGCTGTCCGACGTCGAGCTGCACGCGCTCGCGGTCGACTTCGTCCGGGCGGCTCGACTCGCGGCCGAAGCGGGCTTCGACTTCGTTGATGTGAAGGCCTGCCACGGCTACCTCCTCCACGAGATGCTCACGGCCCACGATCGGCTCGGGCCGCACGGCGGCACCCTCGAGAACCGGTCGCGGTTCATGCTCGGCGTCATCCGTGAGATCCGCCGGGAGCTTCCCGAACTCTCCATCGCGTGTCGCCTGTCGGTCACCGACCTGAAGCCGCACGTCCCAGGACCGGAGGCGACCGGAATCCCGGCGGACGACTGGTCCTACCGGTTCGCATTCGGAGGAGACGACACCGGGCTCGGTGTGGACCTGACCGAGCCGCACGCCCTCCTCGGCGCCCTCACCGATGCCGGGGTCTCCCTCGTGAGCACCACGATCGGAAGCCCCTACTACTGCCCCCACGCACAACGACCCGCCTTCTTCCCGCCGTCGGACGGCTACCAACCCCCGGAGGATCCACTCGTACGGGTCGCCGACCACCTGCGGGTGACCGCCGAGATCACGGAACGCCACCCCCATCTCACCACCGTCGGGTCCGGCTACACCTACCTCCAGGACTGGCTGCCAAACGTGGCGGCCGCCGCGGTCGAACAGGGCGGCACCGACCTCGTCGGCCTCGGCCGGATGGCGTTGTCCTACCCGACGCTGCCCGCGGATGTTCTCGCGGGCTCCCCGCTCGATCGTCGGCTGGTCTGTCGGACCTTCAGCGACTGCACGACCGCACCTCGGCACGGCCTGGTGTCGGGATGCTTCCCACTCGACCCGTTCTACAAGCAGCACGAACATCGGGTTTCGCTCGCGGCAGCCAAGAAGGAGTCCCGGGCGCGCATGCGGCCGGGAGGTGGGGAATGAGCGGCCGCGGGGTCGACGTACTCCCCGGTCTCTGTTCGATCAGCTTTCGCGGGCTCTCCACCGATGCCGTGATCGAGGCCACGGTCGGTGCCGGGCTGGCCGGGATCGAGTGGGGGAGCGACGTCCACGTTCCGGCTGGAGACACCACGACCGCTGCGGCGGTGGCGGCCCGCTGTACCGACGTTGGGCTCGCGTGCCCGTCGTACGGCACCTATGTCGGTGTCGCCGCGGACGGGCCGCCGGTGGAGTCGATCTGCGAGACCGCGATCGCGCTCGGTGCCCGGAACCTCCGGGTGTGGAGTCCGTTCGGCGTGACCACCGGATCAGGCGACCCGGAGAAACGGCAGGTGATCGACGATCTGCGCTCGACTGCGGACGTCGCCGCAATCCATGGACTCCGCGTCGGCGTCGAGTTCCACGGGCAGACCCTCACCGAGAACGCAGACGGCGCGACTCGCCTTGTCGAGGCGGTCGGGCGGGAGAACTTCTACACCTATTGGCAGCCCGTCTATTGGGACGAGGCCGTGAACCCCGATCACGCCGCCCAGCTCGAGTCGTTTCGTGGAGTCGTCCAGCACGTCTCTCATCTCCACGTCTACTGGTGGATCGGTCACGACCGGTACCCGCTGATCGACGGTTCCTCCACCTGGGCACCCGTGTTCGACGAGGCCCGGGTCGCCGGACGGTGGGACAGCGATCGCTATGCCTTCCTCGAGTACGTCCCAGGTGACGACGTCGAACTGCTCGCCGGTGAGGCGGCGACACTTCGACAACTGCTCGGCGGGGGCTGAGGTTCGTTCGTCCCGCGACGGTCGGGCGTGGAAGCATGGCGCCATGACCGGATCAGACACCGAACTCTGGAAGCTGAGCGCCGTCGACATGGCGGAGCGGATCGCGAGTCGCGAGGTGAGCGCCTCCGAGGTGATGGCCTCAGTCGTCGCCCGGATCGAGGCCACCAACCCACACCTCAACGCCATCACGGTCGGCTGCACCGATGAGGCCGTCGCCGCGGCTGCCGACGCGGACCGGGTGTTGGCGGCGGGCGAGCCGGTGGGGCCGCTCCACGGCGTGCCGGTCACGATCAAGGAGAACGTGGACGTGGCCGGGCAGGCCACGCCCAACGGCGTGGCGGGGTTCGTGGACCTCATGGCCACCGAGGACGCACCGCTCGTGCGGAACCTGCGCAACGCCGGAGCCATCGTGGTCGGGCGTACGAATACGCCGGAGTTCTCGATGCGGGCCACCACCGACAACCCGCTGCGGGGTCGCACCCGCAACCCGTGGGACGACGAGGCGTCACCCGGGGGCTCGTCCGGTGGCGCCGGCTCTGCGTGTGCGGCCGGTATGGGACCGCTCCACCACGGCAACGACATCGGCGGGTCACTTCGGTTCCCGTCGACCGCCAACGGCACGTGCACGGTGAAGCCCACGGCATACCGCATCCCGGTCTACAACTCATCCGCGGCGGTAGAGCGGGGTGCGTTCGCCGGCGGGATCTCGGTCCAGGGGATCATCGCCCGTCATGCGGCGGACGTGCGCCTCGCCACCGAGGTGATGATCGCGCCCGATCCCCGAGACCCGATCTCTCCACCAGTGCCGTGGAAGGGACCCGACTTGGGCGAACTGCCGACGGTGGCCGTGACCTCCCAGTCGCACGGCTACGACATTCATCCAGAGATCGTCGCTCAGGTCGGCATGGCCGCCGATCAGCTCCGGGACGCCGGGTACAAGATCGTCGAGGTCGATCCGCCGCCGGTCATCGAGCCGGCCGGTGAGTGGTTCCGTGCGCTGATCACCGAGATGAAGGTGACCATGGACTCCGCGATCCGGGAGTACGGCAGCGAGACGATCCGTCAGATCTTCGACTGGTACTTCGATCGCTCCGAGATCCTCGACCGTGACGACTACATCGCGGCGGTGTCAGACCGCGCCCGGCTGATGCGGGACTGGAATCTCTTCCTCGACGAGCACCCGCTGCTGTTGACACCGTTCCTGATGCGCCCGCTGTACGACTGGAACTACGACGCACAGAGTCGCGAGAACGTCGACGACCTCTTCGACTCGGCGATCTACTCCACCGGGATCAACTACCTCGGCCTGCCCGCCGGTGTGATCGGGACCGGACTGGTGGACGATCGACCGTCGGCGGTCCAGATCGTCGGTCGTCGCTTCCGCGAAGACCTGATCTGTGACGCCATGGAAGCCATCGAAGACCGCAACGGAGTCCTCGTCCACCAACTCTGGAACCAGCAAACCTGACAGGGTTTTGGTACCTGACACCAAAACCCTGTCAGGTTCGGGCGAGGTAGAGGTAGCGGGCGAGGAGGCCGTCTTCGGTGGCGCGGAGGGTGGCGACCCGGTCCTTCATTCGCTGATCGAAGGCCTCGTCGCCCATGGCGGCCCGGATGCCATCGCGGTTGGCATCGGTCGCCGTAATCCAGGCCCGCTGGGTCTCCAGATACTCAGCGGTGAGGTCGGTCGCGTCGACCGTCGAGAAGCCGGCGCTCTTCAGCAGGCTCGGATAGCTGGTCGCCACGGCGACAGCGGACGGGCCGTGCCGGTGAGCCCGCCGCCGGTCCCGGTCGGCGAGGCCGGGAGTCGGCTCGATCACCAGGAACGCCACCCGACCACCCGGTCGGAGGATCCTTCTCGTCGCCCTCATCACGGAGAGCTTGGGACGCAGTCAACACACCAGGTCGGTGTGCACGGCGGCATCGATCGATCCGGGACGCAACGGAATGGCCTCCGCGTTCGCGCGGACCGCCCAGGCCCGACCGGCCATGCCGTCGGTCTGGATCCGTCGATGAGCGACGCCCATGCCCTCCGCCACCGGATCCATGCTCACCACCGAGCAGCCGGTTCGCGATGCGAGATACAGCCCGGGCCAACCGCAGCCGGCGCCGAGGTCGGCGAGCACGTCGTCCCCAGTCAACTCCAGGACCGCACCGAGCTGATCCGCCTGGGCCGCCGTCGTGTACCCGTTCGCCTGATAGTCACTTCCCAGCGCCTCGATCTCTGCTGCGAGTGCGGCGTCCGCGCCGAGCCGCGCGTAGCGTTCACGGAACTGTTCGCTCTTGTCCGGGATGGGCGCGGCCATCGCAGGAGTATCGCGGACAGGGAGGGGGACGAGGTGACCGACGACGAATCGCAGCCCAGGCGGCCGCGCCGGCTGCCGAGGAGTCCCCTGATCGCACTGCCCGCGACGGATCCGTTCGTCGAGGGGGCGGGTCCACGAAACATGATCGTCGTGCTCCTCGACAGCCTCAACCGGCACATGCTCGGCTGCTACGGCGGCGACGAGTTCGAGACACCGAATCTCGACCGGCTCGCGGCGCGCTCGGTGCGGTTCACCCGGCACTACTCCGCATCCCTGCCGTGCATGCCCGCTCGCCACGACCTTCTCTGCGGTGCGTGGGACTTCCTGTGGCGGCCCTGGGGGTCGATCGAAGTCTGGGAGAACAACATCACCCAGGAGCTGCGGATGCAGGGGGTGGCCACCCAGCTCTTCTCGGATCACCCGCACCTCTTCGAGACCGGCGGCGAGAACTACCACACCGATTTCGGGGCGTGGGACTACGTCAGGGGCCACGAGGGCGACCCGTGGAAGCTCCGCCCCGATCCGTCCTGGATCGGGACTCCGGCGCTGCCCGCCGCCTCCGGGATGGTGCACCGGGCGTACGACGATTCGAGGACCTACTTCCGCGAGGAGATCGACTTCCCGGGACCGAAGACGATGGCGGCCACCGCCCAGTGGCTGGACGACCACGCCGGTGCCCACGACCGCTTCTTCCTCTTCGTGGACGAATTCGACCCGCACGAACCCTTCGACACGCCCGAACCGTGGACGTACAAGTACCACGACCAGCGAGACGGCGACCTCATCATCTGGCCGCCGTACTCCACCGACGCCATCGGGTCGGGTGCGCTCACCGAGCTCCAGGCGGCCCAGGTCCGGGCCAACTACGGCGCCAAGCTCTCGATGATCGACCATTGGTTCGGCAAGATCCTCGATGCCGTCGATCGGCATGGACTGTGGGACGACACCGCCATCGTGCTCTGCACCGACCACGGCCACTACCTGGGGGAGCGGGGCGGGGTGTTCGGCAAGCCGTCCGCCCCCATCTACAACACCCTCGGTCACATCCCGCTGCTGATCGCCTGGCCCGGTGCCACACCCGGGGTGTGCGACGCCCTGACAACGAGCGTCGACATCCACGCGACGATCGCCGACCTGTTCGGCGCGACGGTCGAACACCGGACTCACGGCGTGTCAATTCGGCCCCTCCTCGACGGCACGACCGACTCGGTGCGGGACTGGCTCCTTCAGGGCTACTTCGGGAGGGAGGTGAACGTGATCGACGAACAGGGCAAGTACATCCGCACCACGCCGGACGGTCCGTTCCCGCTGTCGATGTGGTCGAACCGGTGGTCGTCGATGCCGTTCCATCCGTTCCCGCGGTTCAAGCTGCCGCCACCCAATGGCGACGCGTACCTCGACCGCATGCCGGGTTCGGACGTGCCGGTGATCCGCCAGCCCGTGACGGCCGACTTCCACCAGGGTCACCCATTCATCGGAGTCGGGCAGGCAGGGGAGGACCACCACCTCTACGACGCGGCCGACCAGGCCGAGACCGAAGATCTCGCCGGCTCAGCCCGCGAGGCGCACTACACGGATCTGCTCCGCCACGCTCTGACCGAGATCGAGGCGCCTGACGAGCACCTGGTGCGGCTGGGGCTCAGCTGACGATCGCACCGCCGTCGCAGGTGATGACCTCTCCGACGGTGTAGGCGCCGGCCCTCGAGCTCAGGAAGATGGCCAGGCCGGCGATGTCCTGGGGTGAACCGACCCGCCCGCGCGGGTTGGTCTTGCCCAACCCCTCCCAGTCGGTGTTGTCCACGTCGCCACCGCCGCCCACACCGGTGCTCAGCATCCAGGTGGGGAACGGCCCGGGCGCGATGGCGTTCACGATGATGTTCCGCTTGGTGAGGTGGGCGGCGAGCATGCGGGTGAGGTGGTGGATTCCGGCCTTGGACGGGGCGTACGAGAACGAGTCGAAGATCGGCGTCTTGATGCCGTCGACCGAACCGATGTTGATCACCCGGGCCGGGTCCTCGTCGGTGGCGTTCGCCTCGAGCAGAGGCAGCAGCTTCTGGGTCAGGAAGAAGGGACCTTTGACGTTGGTGTCCATCACCTTGTCCCAGCCCATCTCGGGGAAGTCCTCGAGCGGGGCGCCCCAAGAGGCTCCGGCGTTGTTGACCAGGATGTCGACGTGGTCCTCGTGCTCGCCGATGCGAGCAGCCAGATCGGCGGCCCCTTCCACCGTCGACAGGTCGGCCGGCAGCGAGATGCATGTTCCACCGAAGTCCGCCTCGAGCCGAGCGGCAGTCGCGTCGCAGACGTCCGCCTTGCGGGAGCTGATGTAGACCTTCGCTCCGTTGGCCAGGAATCCGGCGGCGATCATCTCGCCGATGCCGCGGGACCCGCCGGTGACCAGAGCGACCTTCCCGTCGATGGAGAAGAGGTTGTCGAAGTTCATTGGGGTCCTTTCGCGGACGGGTCAGGTGAGCGCTTCGTCGGGATAGGGGAACCACCGGAGGTGCTCGAAGTCCCCGGTGGTCTCGGGGAGTCCGAGCGGCACCGGATGGGCCGCCTCGAGCTCGTCGATCAGGGAGGCGGCACTCGTCAGATACTGACGCAGGGCCCCCTCGGGCATGGCCGACCCTCGTTGCGGGTAGTCCATGACGCCGGCCTCGTAGGAGATGTCGTGGAGTGAGAGCGGAGGGGCGGCGAGGCCGTCGCGGTGACGCCACAGCCCGGTGTCGGGCTCGAAGCGGTAGGAGGGGAGCAACGCCCGTCCCCGGTCGGCCACCATCGCCACCGCCTCGACGATGTACTCGAACGTCTCGTCGTCGATGAAGTAGTTGAAGTTCACCCGCACCCAGCCGGGTTTGATGCCCTGGCAGCCGCGGGTGATCTCGCGTTCGAACTCGTGGGACCGGTCGAGATCGATGCCGAGGAGGCGGTGGCCGTAGGGTCCGGCGCAACTGCACCCGCCACGGGACTGGATGCCGAAGACGTCGTTGAGCACCGCCACGACGAAGTTGTGGTGGAGGTACCGCTCGCCGAGGTCATCGTCGTCGTGGATCACGAACGAAACGATCGACAGCCGTTCGGCTTCCCGGTTGCCGAGGATCTCGATCTTGGGGTGCTCGCTCCAGGTGGCGATCGCCCGCCGGAGGAAGTCCTCCTCGTGGGCCCGGATCGCCTCCGTGCCGACGGCCTCCTTCAGTTGGAAGACGAGGCCCGCCCGGATCGATCCGATGATCTCAGGCGTGCCGCCCTCCTCCCGGTGCTCGATGTCGGCGAGGTAGTCGTGCTCGGCGGGGTTGACGTAGGCCACCGTGCCGCCACCCGGGACATCGGGCACGCGGTTGGTGAACAGGTCACGGCGGGCGATGAGCAGCCCGGGGGTGCCGGGACCGCCGATCAACTTGTGCGGCGAGATGAAGACCGCGTCGAGGTATCCGGGCCCGTCGGCTGACGACCCCATCGACATTTCCACGTAGGGCGCGGCGGCGGCGTAGTCCCAGAGGGCGATCGCGCCGTATCGATGGAGGAGGCTCGAGATGGCGACGGTGTCGGTGACGATCCCGGTGACGTTTGATGCCGCGGAGAACGACCCGATCAGCCGTGGCCGGGACCTGTACCGCTCGAGTTCCTCTTCGAGTCGAGCCTCGTCGATGTGTCCGTCGGCGTCCTCGGGGATCGTGACGACCTCGGCGATCGACTCCCGCCAGGGCAGCTCGTTTGAGTGGTGTTCGTACGGCCCGATGAAGACCACCGGGCGCTGGTCGGCCGGGATCTGGTCGCTCAACTGGTACTCGTCGTCGAGGACCGACGGCACTCGGAGTCCGAGCACTCCGATGAGCTTGGCGATCGCGCCGGTTGAGCCGCTGCCACAGAACAACACGACGTGCTCGTCGGGGTTCGCGCCGACACAATCGGCGATGATGCGCCGGGCGTCGTCTCGGAATCGGGTGGTCTGGAGACCGGTACCCGAGGACTCGGTGTGGGTGTTGGCGTAGAGAGGGAGGACCACCTCGGCGATGTAGTCCTCGATGATCGACAGCGAACGACCGGATGCGGTGTAGTCGGCGTACACGACCGGCCGGGGCCCGAACGGACCTTGGACGGTCTCGAACCGGCCGAGCACCGAATCGCGGATGGTCTCGATCAGGCGCTCGGAATCGTCGGTCGGCACCAGGTCAGGCTAGCCGGGGAGGGCGCGGCGAGATCAGCCGAGTGAGTTCATCCAGTCGATCGTGACGTCGGCCGCGTCGCGCCACCCGGAGTCGAGCATCAGGTTGTGACCGGCACCCTCGATGACGACGGCTTCAGAGTGGTACGCCCTGGCGAGCCGCTGCTCCTCGGACACGGTGAAAAGGCCGTCGAGCTCTCCGGCCAGGACGAGGACGGGAGAGGCGACGCGTTTGGGCTTCGGCCATCGCACGATCATCGACAGATAGGCGCGGTAGGACTCGTTCTGCAGGCGAGCAAGGGTGTCGGCGACGACCTCGGCGTCGGTGTCCTCGGTGTAGAAGCCCTCCCTCACGAGCTCCTTGGTGGCCACGAGGTGACGCATGTTCATGGTGGCGATCGTGCGGAGGGTGGGCACCGGCGCCCGGCGCAAGGTCCGCAGGGTGGCGCCGAGCACTCCCCTCGCCGGGACGGATGCAACGAGGACCGCGCCCTTCACCTGGCGGGTCTCGATGACACGCTGAGTGACGAGACCACCCATTGAGTGCCCGACGAGCACGACCTCGCCGTCGACCTCGTCGATGACCCGTTCGACGGTTCGGACGTAGGCGCCGACGGACGGCCAGATCCGCTTCTTCGACCCTGGTGTTCTGTGACGATCCAGCGCAACGGCACGGACGTCGTGCCCCGCCGCCGTGAAGTGCTCGGTCCAGTGGTCCTCCCAGCACCACGGCCCGTGCCAGGCGCCGTGCACCATGAGGACGGTGATCCGGCTGTCCCTTGGGGAGTCCTCGGCCATGTCGCCGACGGTAGTGCCGGGTGACGACACCGACGTCAATTCGGCCACCGAGCGTGCCGATTGGCAGTCACAGGACTCATGTGCGGAGCAGTTGCGTGACCCCGACGACCTCGATCAGCGAAGCGACCGAAGACCCCGATGCGCGCGAGCGTCGGGGCCGTCGCTGGCTCATCTGGTCGTTCGTCTTGTGCCCGTGCCACCTCCCGTTCTCCATGGCGTTCCTGGCCGCGATCTTCGGTGGGACCGCATTCGGGGCCCTGATCGCCCGGAACACATTGGGCGTCGGCCTCGTACTCGGGGCGATCTATGCGGTGGGGGTCGGCGTCGGTTTCCGCCACATCCGAGCAGCGACGAAGGGGCGCGACTGTCGAGACGGGAACTGTGCCGTCTGAGGACCGTTCGGAGCATCTGAACCGATCGCCACAGTGTGCGAAGCTGTCCGGATGGCGGCGAGTGAGCACAAGACGACGTCTGCGGACGGCACCACCATCCATTGGACCCGGACGGGTACCGGTGACCCGGTCGTGCTGGTCCACGGCATCACCGAACGGTCCGCGTCGTGGGAACCGGTGACCCGCCGGTTGGCCGAATCCAGCGAGGTGATCGCCATCGATCTCCGGGGCCACGGCGACTCCGCAACCGCCAGCGACTACGGGCTGGCGACCCTCGCCGGCGACATCGCGGCGGTCATCGCCGATGCCGGGGTGGAACGTCCTCATCTCGTCGGGCACTCGCTCGGCGGAGCCGTGGTGTCCGCAGTGGGCTCCGCCGTCCCCGCGATGAGTGTCGTGAACGTCGACCAGTCGCTACGACTGGGCGGATTCAAGGAGATGCTCGAGGCCGTGGAGCCGATCCTGCGCGACGCGGAGGGATTCCCCTCGGTGATGAGTGGTCTCTTCGTCGACCTGATGGGCACGATGCTCGACGAGCGCGAGCGGCTGCGGCTCGCCGAGCTCCGGCGTTTCGACCAGGATGTCGTGATGGGGGTCTGGGCCGAACTCTTCACCTCGACGCCCGAAGAGATCGATGCCGTGGTCGACGGCGCGCTGGCGGGCTACGCCGAGAACGCCACGCCGTACCTCACGATCTTCGGTGTGGACCCGGGGGACGACTACACGGCCTGGCTGGAAGAGCGGATTCCCGGCGCAGAGTGCGACGTCTGGGTCGGTCATGGGCACTATCCCCACCTGGTGGACCCGGATCGATTCGTCGCCGAGGTGCGCGCGTTCTGGGGCGACGGCGCGAACTGAGCCGGATCGGCATCGGTCCGGGGCCCGCGGATCCGATCCTCCGCGGGAACCAGACCGCCGGCTGATACGACAGTGCAGATATGGACTGCAGCCGCGCCCACGAGCTGATCTCCGCCGAGCTCGACGGCGAGAACACTCCGGAGGACGCCGCGGTACTGGCGGCACACCTGGAGACCTGTGCCGAGTGCCAGGCCTGGCAGGCCGAGTCCGAAGCTCTGCGGCGTCGGTTGATGGTGCGGCCCGCGGAGTCGATTCCGGACCAGACCTCCCTCGTGTTGCGGGCGGTCGCCGTCCCCGACCTCGGCAGCGGCGAGTGGATCCGCTATGCCCTGTTCGGGGTGGCTCTCACCCTCCTGATTCTCGACCTTCCCCTGCTGTTCGGTGGCTCCGACACCGAAGGAGCGGAGCATCTCGGCCGACATCTCGGTGCGTTCAGCGCGGCGCTGGCCCTGGCCCTGCTCTACGTCGCGTGGCGCCCGGAGCGGGCCATCGGGCTGATCCCGATGGGGGCAGTACTCGCCGCGACCCTGGTCATCACGGCCGTGATCGACATCGCATTGGGACGTTCAGAGGTGCTGACCGAGTCCTACCACGCGCTCGAACTGGTCGGGCTCGGGCTGTTGTGGGTCATCTCGGGCGGCCGACAACGGCTCCGACATCGTTTTGCTCCCTTGCCCCGGTGACCCGAACAGGACGAAGGACCCATGGAAAGCCCCGTCCGGGGTGGCATCCTGGGGCGATGGACAGCGTGACCGCGCTCGCGGTGGCAGCCCGCGACGGCGATCAGCAGGCCCTCGAGGCCTTCGTCCGAGAGACCCAGGCCGACGTCTGGCGGGTGTGCCGCTACCTCGGCGATTCCTGGAACGCCGACGATCTCGCCCAGGAGACGTATGCACGGGCCCTTCGCAGCCTCCATCGTTTCCGCCAGGATGGCTCCGCCCGGGCGTGGCTCCTCACCATCGCTCGCCGAACCTGCGCAGACGCCACGCGTCGGGCGGTGCGGCGCCGTCGGTTGCTCGAACGCGAGCGGGCGGACGCCTCGGATCTGATCAGCGACGGCCACTGGGTGGAAGTCGAGTCGGTGCTGGCCGGAATCGCGCCCGAGCGGCGAGAGGCTTTCCTCCTCACCCAGTTGGTGGGCCTCTCCTACGACGAGGCGGCCGAGGTTGCCGGCTGCCCGGTCGGCACCATCCGGTCCCGGGTGGCCCGGGCACGCGAGGACCTGATGGGAACCATCGCCGACGGAATCGCCGAGACCGGCTGAGCCGCGCCGTGGGTCTCGAACTGTGACATTCGTCACATCGGGAACTCAAACCCCGTCTCCTTCGACTGGTTGGGTCGAATCCCCAATTCGACACCTGGAGTCCAACCATGTCAGTTACCCCGATGAAGCTTCGTCTCGCGGCGGCCGGTGCGGTCGTGGGCCTGTTGGCCGGCGCCTGTGGCGACGATGGAGGCGCCGATGGGCCGTCGGTCGATGGCGCCTGGGCCCGAACCAGCCCGATGATGGCCGATGCCGGCGCCGTGTACTTCACGCTCAGCAGCGATGAAGCGGTCTCCGTGGTCGACGTCAGCGTCGACGAATCCATCGCCGCACGCGCCGAGCTCCACGAAACGGTCATGGCCGACATGGCGATGGGTGATGACATGGACGCCGACGACATGGACGGCGACATGGACAGCGACGACATGGACGCCGACGAAGGCCACGACATGGACTCCGGTGACATGGACGCCGACGAAGGCCACGACATGGACTCCGGTGACATGGGTGGCGCCATGACCATGCAAGAGGTCGAGTCGGTGCCGGTCGGCGCAGGCTCCTCGGTGGCGTTCGAGCCGGGAGGGCTGCATGTGATGCTCCTCGAGCTGGCCGACCCGCTCGAGCTCGGCGAGACCTTCACCGTCACCTTGACCCTCGACGACGGCACCGACTTCGAGATCGATGTCGAGGTTCGCGACGAGGCTCCCTGACCCGATGACGGACCCCACCCGACCGCGCTGCAGGACGGCCCTGGCTGGTCTGGTGCTGGCGGTCGCGCTCGGCGCGAACGGATGCTCGGGTGGGGACGAGGGCAGTGATGAGACGGTGAGACTGCCCGCGCTCACCCTCCCGCTGCTCGATGGCGGAAGCGGTACCGAGGTCGATCTCGGTGCCGCTTCCTCCGCGCCTCGGGTCATCAATCTGTGGGCCACATGGTGCGCGCCCTGCCGGGCCGAGCTGCCTGCCTTCGATGCCGTGGCGGCTGCCGCCGGATCGTCGCTCGACGTGCTGGGGGTCAACGTCGCAGAGGACCCCGAGAAGGCGGCCCTTCTGGTCGACGAACTCGGTCTCACCTTCGCCCAGGCCGTGGACGAGGCCGGGGATCTGAGTGCCGAGCTGGAAGTCGTCGGACTCCCTGCCACGATCTTCGCCAACGAGTCGGGCGAGGTCGTGGCGATCCACACCGGCGCGCTGACCGAGGAGCGGTTGTCCGGTCAGGTCGAGACCCACTTCGACGTGGTCGTCGACTCTCCCTGACGGAGATGCCGTCGACCCGAGATCAGCTCAGTCGGTGACCGTCAACCGATTCGTGGGGCGGACGTAGCGACCGATCAGCTCGGAGCCGGCGAACGCCAGTGACAGGATGCCGATCACGAGTGCAGCCACCGTGACGGCGCGGTCGATGAGGAACGGCGCGTCGGTCGGGATGATGGCCGCGGTCACACCGTCGAACCGGAACCACGACCAGATGGCGACCTCGAGGGCGGCCAACAGCACCAGGCCGGAGATGAGGTCGTCCCAGCCGTTGCCCCGGATCGACCACAGAGCAGCCGCGGCGCAGAAGAGTGCAACCGCGGGCAACAGCCAGAGCAGGACACTCGGGCCCGTCTCCGGCGGAAGGGAGAGGACCTGCCATCCGCCGATCGCCAACGCGGTGACCGCGGCGAGAGCCGAGGCGGCGGCGGAGCCGGCGGTACGTCCGAACCTGCGGGCCAGCCCGATCGTCAGTGCGAGCCCGACCGCGACGCCGGTGACGGCTCCCCACGGTGCGGGTGCCTTCTGCCAGACGGACTGGACCGTGACCGACACGTCCTGGCCGTTGACGACGAGGGGTACCACTGCTTCGAGGATGATGTCGCCGGGTTCGGCCCCGGGGGGACGAGCCCGATTCATCCAATGGGTTCGGTGGTCGTGCCAGGCGAAGCGGCCTCCGGTCCCGATCTCCCGCCAGACCGGCGCGGCTTCGTGATCGGCGGCGTCGGGAGGCTCCTGCTCGCCGAAACGGTCCTCGTTGAGATAGACGCTCGGTGACCGCTCGTTCTCGTAGACGGTTCCGTCCGGGGCGAACCAGAGATAGTCCTCGCCCCGGTAGCCGATCACGATGACTTCGAGGCCCTGGGCGACCTCGAGCTCGAGGAAACTGTCGCCGCCGATCATCCGCAGCGCGATCCCGTCGGTGGCGGGTTCGATTCCGGTGATCTCGCTCAGGTAGTCGGTGGGGCCGGCCGGGTCGGCGGCCGCGACCGACGGGTTGACGAGGCCCAAACCGATGGCGGTGACGACCGCTGCGGCGAAACGTCGAGTGCGGGTCATTCGCTGACCGCCACGATGATCTCGCCGCTCGGGTGGACGGTGCATACGCCCTCGAACTCTCCCGGCGCCGAGAAGCGCTGCCGGAGGGTCTCGTGGGCGCCCACGAAGAACGGGCCGACCAGGTGGCCCCGCTCGTCCTCGTTGATGATCTCGATCACCTCGCCGACCTTGGTGTCGAGCCGGGCGGGCAGGATCTCGAGAGGAGTCCCCGCGTCGAGTGCGTCGCCGGCCCCCAGCGGGATGACGAACTGGTAGTCGGCGTCCTCGGCGGCGGTCTCGTCGTCGAGTCGGAGCGCCGCCTCGTCGTCACCGCAGGCGGCGGCCAGTACGGCGGTTGCGGCGACGGCGGCCAGGAGGCGGCGAAGTCGATTGGTGGTGCTCATGCCGTCGTCTCGCTCAGGAGGATCTGGAGGTCGTTGGCGATGTCGTCCGCTGGGATGCCGAAGGGCCACGTCAGCAGGAGTCGGCCCTGGTCGTCGACGACGTAGAGGAAGCCGGTGTGGATGACCTCGACTTCGCCTTCCTCGTTCGTGCTGACGTCGTAGGTGACGCCGAAGGCATCGGCCGCGGCGCGGAGCTCGCCCTCGTCGGTGGTCCGCAGCGCCGCGGAGCCAGGCAGGAACGACTGCACGTAGCCGGTGACGATCTCGTCGACATCTCGACCCGGGTCGACCGTGGCCATCGCCAGTCGGATGCGGGCGGAATCGCCCTCGTCGAGCTTGCGAAGTGCCGAGCGCACGTCGGACAGCGTGGTCGGACACACGTCGGGGCAGTGGGTGTAGCCGAAGTAGACGAGCAACAGGCCCTCGTCATCGGCCACGAAGGGCATCTGCCGGCCTCCCTCGCTCACGTCGGGAAGGGACGTCGAGCCCACGTCGGGGAACGGCGTGCGCTGGATGCCGGTCAGTTCTTTCGGCGCGTCGTCCCCGCAGCCTGCAGCGATCGCGGCGATGACCACGAGGACGGCGAAGAGGCGTCTCATCCGAGCTCCTTGATGTAGGCGATGACCGCGTCGATCTCCTCGTCGGTCAGTGCGTTCTCCGGCATGGTGATCGTGTAGCCGCCGACCACCTCGGCTTGGGGATCGGCGATCGCCCGGGCCAGGTACTCGTCGTCGGCCACCACGATCGTGCCGTCCTCGAGTTCGACCTCCTCGCCCGGGAGGCCCGCCCACGCGGGGCCCACCGACCCCTGGCCGCGATTGCCGTGGCAGGCCGAGCAGCCGGAGCTGTTGGCGATTTCGCGCCCCTCCGTCCCGAGCGGGCTGAGGTTCAGCTCGGGCTCGGATTCACCTCCACACGCGGAGGCGAGGAGCAGGACGGCAGCGACTGCGGGGGAAAAGAGACGTGTGGTCACGTCGAGAGGTCGCTCGAGAGGGCCGGGAAGTTCCCGCCGGTCGCGAAAAACCCAGGACGTCAGCTGCGACAGTCCGCGCAGGTGCCGTAGTAGACGATCTCGGCTCGGCTGATGGCCATGCCGTGATGGTCGGCGGTCGGAAGCGGGGGAGCGTCGAGGTCGTGGGCCACATCGAAGAGGGCCCCGCAGTCGTCGCACACGAGGTGATGGTGAAGGGGCTCGACATTGGGGTCGTAGCGCTTCGACCGGCCATTCACGGTGAGTTCGCGGACCTCGCCCAGGTCGGCGAATTGCTGCAGTGTGCTGTAGACCGTGGCCCGGCTGATCTCCGGCAGTGCCTGGATCGCTTGCTCGTGGACCTCGTCGGCGGTGAGATGGACGTTCGTGCCGACCAGTACCTCGGCGATCGCCCGCCGTTGCGCGGTGAGGCGGTATCCGCGTGAGCGGAGCCGATCGATCAGATTCGGGAGCACGTCGTCCATGGTACGCCACCGAGCGCGGTTTTCGAGCAGGTTGTACGGCCCGCGGACGATCGAGACGACCGCATGTGCTCAGCCGTAGCTGACCCCCAGGCCGGCCCTGGCATCGGTTTGGATCCCATAGGGCGGAATCGGATAGCGCAACCCGTTGCGGCTGAGCGCCTCCATGCCATCGATCGCCTGGACGAGGTGACCTGGGGAGAGGGCGATGAGGAGCTCGTCGTCGGGCACCCCGCCATACCGCCGTTCCGCGTAGCACGGCAGAGAAAGGCTCGGTTCTCCGGTGGCGAGGGCTCGGCCCCACGAATCCGCACACGCCGAC
>CAYFLT010000064.1:6686-6970 GCA_964344055.1 uncultured Candidatus Nemicrothrix sp. | reverse complement strand
GTCGAGGCGCCCGGTGGCAAGGGGCGACACGGCCATCGCCGCGTAGGTGCCGACCGGCACCACGTCCATCGCCGCCTGATGCTCGGCCGCGTCCTCGACGGTCTCGAACCAGACCCCCGCCATGTGCTGGCCGGAGTACCACTCGTCGTCCTGGCCGCCGAGCCCCAGCACCGACTGGCATTGGGCACCCACGAGGTCCTCGGCGGTGACGCCGACAGTCCAGTTGAGACGGGACGCCATCGAGACGATCTGGTCGGCGGTGTGGATGTCGCCGGGGCGCCGGA
>CAYFLT010000064.1:0-6570 GCA_964344055.1 uncultured Candidatus Nemicrothrix sp. | reverse complement strand
AACGGCCTCCATCTCTTCCACCGAGCCGAACAGCTTCATGCCGATGGGGGTCGTGCGGATCCGGAGCACCCGGTCGAGCCGGGCCAGCGTCTGAACCCAGTCGATGCTGTCGTCGGATGGCCGGATGGAGACGGGCTGGGTCACGATCCCTTCACCCCGTCCTTGATGGCACCAATGATGCGGTCGAGGATCTCGTCGAGGATCGCCTCGCTGGTGGCGAAGTTGAGGCGGGCGCATCCCGCCCCCTGGGTGCCGAATTGGTGGCCGGGGTCGAGCCCGACGCGAGCGTGCTCGAGCAGCACCTCCATCGGGTTCTCGCCGAGACTCGTCGCCGAGAAGTCGAGCCACGCGAGATAGGTGGCTTCGGGCGGGTCGAACCGGACGTCGGGAACTTCCTCGAGTCGGGCGGCCAGTTGATCCCGGCGAGCTGTGAGGGTCGCCATGGTGTCGGTCAGCCAACCCTCACACTGGGTCCAGGCCGCCATGGTGCCGGCAGCGCTCAGTGAGCTCGGACGTCCGATCACATGGGCGGACATGGAGGCGATCCGTTCCCGCGTCGCGCCGTGGCCGATGTGAGCCAGCGCACAGCTCAGTCCGGCCAGGTTGAACGCTTTCGACGCGCTGCCGAGCGTGATGGTGTGAGGCCGAAGTCGTTCCTCGGCTCGGACCAGCGGCACATGGCGGTGGGGCGAGTGGACCAGGTCGCCCCAGATCTCGTCGCTGATGACGAGCAGGTCCCGCTCCACGACGACGTCGGTGAACGCCCGGATCTCGGCCTCGTCGTACACACGCCCGGTGGGATTGTGGGGCTGGGAGAACAGGACCATTCGGGTGCGGTCGTCGCACGCCGCGTCGAACGCCTCTGCGTCGAGCCGCCAGCCCGGCGCCAGAGGGACGTCGACCATGGTTCGGCGGCTGTCTCGGATGGCATGCCGGAAGGGGTGATAGATCGGGGAGAACACCACGATGCCGTCACCGGGATCGGTCATGAACTCCATCACCACCTCGAGGGCATGGAGTGCGCCGGTGAAGATCAGCACCTCGTCGGCGTCCTCGGTGAGCCGTGTGTCGTGGCGGCGTTCCACCCAATCGAGCCAGGTCGGCGCGAGGCCATGAATGGCATCGAAGTTGTAGCCGAGGTCACCACGGTCGAGGACGTCGATGATCGCCGCCTTGATCGGGGGTGCTTGGTCGAAGTCCATGTCCGCCACCCACGCCGGGATGACGTCGGGGTCGTACCTGTTCCACTTCACGGCGTCGAGCCGGCGGAGCCGTTCCAGATCGTGCATCCCGTGACCGTAGACCGGACCGACGCCGGCGTTCACGCTCGCGAGAGATGGTGTAGGTGCCGTCGAGCCCTCGGCAGCATGAATACGCTCTCTGGTCGTGACACACGATGGCGCCGCAATGCACTCCTTCGACGAGTCCACCGACGAGTTGGCGTGGAAGATCTTCCGGTACTCGCTGAATCGGGTCCGGCTCGATCCCCCGCCCCTGGACGGGCCCCGTACCCCCGACGAACTGCGGGACGCGGTGGGACAGACCATCACCGCGGACGGACTCGGGGGCGCGAGGGCGCTCGAGGTCTTCACCGATGAGCTCGCGCCGGCGTGCATCTCGACCGACCATCAACGATTCCTGTCGTTCGTTCCTGCTGCCCCCACCGAAGCCTCGGTCCTGTTCGACATGGTGGTGGGTGCGTCGTCGCTCTTCGCCGGTTCCTGGCTCGAGGGGGCCGGCGCGGTGTACGCCGAGAACGAAGCGCTGAGTTGGCTCGCCGATCTCGCCGGGTTTCCCGCGGAAGCCGGCGGGGTCTTCGTGTCCGGCGGGACCGCCGGCAATCTGAGTGCACTCGTGGCTGCCCGCCATGCGGCCCGGGCCGCCCGCGTGGACGAACCACGCCGGTGGGCGATCGTCGGTGCCGAAACCGCACACTCGTCGATCGAGGCGGCGGCTCGAGTCATGGACGTCGAACCGCTCACGGCGCCGGTCGATGATCGGCGCCGCCTCACCGGAGAGAGCGTGGCGGCCGCCATCGACGGGGTTCCCGAGGGAACCGAGGTCTTCGCAGTGGTGGCCACGAGCGGGACGACCAACCTCGGCATCATCGATGATCTGGCCTCCATCGCCGACGTGTGCGTCGATCGCGGGATCTGGTTCCACGTCGACGGCGCCTACGGCGGTGCGGCGCTGGCCGCCCCATCGGTCCGCGGCCTCTATGACGGCATCGAGCGGGCGGACTCGTTCATCATCGATCCGCACAAGTGGTTGTTCGCACCCTTCGACTGTGCGGCGCTGGTCTACCGCGATCCCGAACTCGGCCGGGCGGCGCACACCCAACACGCCGAGTACCTGGAGCCGCTCACGTCACGCAGCGAATGGAACCCGAGCGACTACGCCCATGTTCTCTCGAGGCGAGCCCGAGGTCTTCCGCTCTGGTTCTCCCTGGCCACCCACGGCACGGACTCCTACCGAGATGCCATCGAGTACACGCTGACGCTGGCGCGCGACATCGCGGCCGAGATCGATCGGCATCCGGCTCTCGAGCTGGTCGCCGAGCCGGTTCTCTCGACCGTGGCGTTTCGCCGTGCCGGCTGGTCGATGGAGGACTACAGGCGGTGGTCCGACGAGCTGCTCGACGCGGGCCAGGCCTTCGTGGTGCCCACCGCGGTCGACGGCGAGCCCGCACTGCGGTTCTGCATCATCAGCCCCCGCACGACCCTCGACGGATTGCGCGGCATCCTGGCCACGCTCTGACCCGTCGGTCACAATTGCCCATGGACGACGACGGTTGGTCCCAGCTCCGACAACTGGCCCGCGACGCGGCGGGGAACGCATACGCTCCGTACTCGGGGCTCCACGTGGGAGCGGCCGGGCGCACCGAAGACGGGCGGGTGGTCACCGGCTGCAATGTCGAGAACGTGTCTTATGGGCTCACCCTGTGCGCCGAGTGCGGCCTCGTCGGTGATCTCCATCGCAGTGGCGGTGGCCGGTTGACCGAAGTGGTGGCCACCGACTCGGACGGGAGAGTCCTGGCGCCGTGCGGACGGTGCCGACAACTCCTGATGGAAGCGGGTGGCCCCGACCTCGAGATCGAGATGCCCGGGGGGCGGTTCCGGCTCGCGGACCTGCTACCCGGCGCGTTCACGCCCGAGGACTTGCCCGGGGCCCCTGGTCGCTGACCGGCTCGCGGTCCTTCCAGTAGCCGCGGGCGACGAAGGACGACCGCGGAAGTCCACACTCTTCGGTCAGATGGCGGCGGATCGCCTGGATTGCTGCGGCCTCTCCGGCTGCCCACACACGGGTCTCGTCATCGATCTCCGCGTTCCGAGCAGCGGCGACCATCGTTGCTCCCGGCTGTGACACCACACCGATGTGCCAGAAGACGCGGGTGTTCGATCGGGCCGGGATCTCGAGCTCCGCGTCCGCGGACATGATCTCGATGTGCACCTCGGCGGGCACGAGGCCGGGCATGCCTGCGAGCACCTGTCGGATCGCGGGGATAGCGGTCTCGTCTCCGAGGATCAAGCACCGGGACCCGGAGGCATCGCCGGGATGCCCCTTGGCCGGGCCCGAGATCGCCGCCCGGTCGCCGGGGTGGGCGGACTCGACCCAGTCGGAGATGGCGCCGCCCGGGTGGCGGACGATGTCGATGTCGAGCTCGAAGGAGTCCGGTCGGAACTCGACGGGAGTGAACGTGCGAAGCGCGGGCCGTCGCCCGTCGGCGAGGAGGAACTCGTTCCCGGTCCACTCGGGGATCTCGAAGTGGTCTCCAGGCCAGGCGACGACGAGTCGGACACTGGATGCGGCCTCGGTGATCGCGAACCCGTCGAGGGCCGGCCCGCTGAACGTCGCCCGCATCATCCGTGGGGTGCGCGCGACGGTCCGCCCGACCTCCCCTGCACGAAACGCCGGGGGAGGCCGCCGAGTCCGTCCCACGGATCGCTAGTCGAATTCCGGGGCGCGCTTCTCGACGAAGGCCGCGATGCCCTCCTGACCGTCGGCGGTGCCCATCGCGGCGGTGATCGTCTTCGCCTCGAACTCGCCGGCGGCTTCGAGCGCAGCGTCGACGCCGTTGTAGATCACTCGCTTGGCGTGACCGAGCGCCCAGGCGGCGCCGTTGGCGAGCGTCTGCGCCATCTCGGCGGTGGCCTGATCGACCTCGTCGTCCGGCACCACCCGATTCACCAGCCCCCACGCTTCGGCTTCCTCGGCGGAAAGCACCCGGTTGGTGAGGGTGAGATCGAGCATGCGCCGCAGGCCGATGTGGCGCGCCAGGAAGTACGAGGACGTGCCGTCGGGAGTCACTCCGGCGCGGGTGTAGGCCATCGTGTACTTTGCCGACTCCCCCGAGATCACCAGGTCGAAGGCGCTCATGAGGGACAGTCCCGCCCCGCCGGCTGCGCCGCGGATGCCGGCCACGAATGGCTTGGGGATGTGGTTCATGAGCTGGATCGCGGCATGGAAGTCCATCAACATGTCGTGGGCGTGGCGGGGTACGTCGGCCCCCCAGCCGTGGAACAGCTTGAGGTCGCCGCCGGCGCAGAAGACCTTGCCCTCTGCGGTGACCGACACGGCCTTGACGTCGTCGTCGTACTTGATCTCCTGCATGACCGTTCTCAGGTCACGGGCCTGGGCCGGGCTGACGGCGTTCGCGCCCTCCGGACGGTTCAGGTGGAGGTAGCCGACACGGTCACGGACTTCGAAGGTGATGGTTTCGTACGACATGGCGCTCAACGTAGCCGTCGCGCCTCACTCGAGCCGCTTCTGCCGCGCGCGTTGCTCGGGCCACCGATTCCATCGGTTCGCTCAAGGCCGGTGTGGGTTACGCCGACAGGGTGGGCAAGAGGTCAGGGTGCGATGTCACCACAGCACCGGCTTCTTACGCCATACTGTCGTGAAGCGGGCGGTTTCACGGGTCGGCCCCCGGACGGGCCGGGTCTGGGGAGGTCTGCCATGCCAAAGTCACGGACGATTCGAGTCGTCGGCGGCGCCGTCGGCGCATCCGTCGCCCTCGGGGGCGCTGCAGTGGCGTCCGAGGGATCCGGCGAGTTCGGCCTCATGGGCCAAGTCCAGCTCAGCGAGGTCTCGACTGCGGTTGCGGTCTCTGCGGGACCGCCGCTGAGCATCGACATCGACGACAGCTTCAGTTCGCCATTCGGCGGCGAGGACACCGATGGCGACGGACTCAGCGACCTCGATGAAGGCCTGCTCGGCACCGATCCGCTCAAGCCCGACACCGACGGCGACGGCCTCACGGACTACCAGGAGGTCAAGTCGGGTACCGATCCGACCAACCCCGACACCGACGGCGACGGTCTCGACGACTATCAGGAGCTCGCCTACTGGCGCACCAATCCGTTCCGTGAGGACACCGATCACGACGGCCTGACCGATGGTGACGAGGTGCACGTCTACGAGACCGACCCTCGGTACGCCGACAGCGACGGTGACCGGCTCAACGACGGCGACGAGATCAACGTCTACCAGACCGACCCGATGGTGTGGGACACCGATGGCGACGGGTTCATCGACGGCGACGAGGTCGCCTTCGGTGGCGATCCACTCGATCCGAACGTCGTGCCCGACCTACCGGTCACCGACAGTCCCCACTCGAGCGACACATCGGTCAGCGTCAGCGTCACCTCCGACAGCCCCGACTCCGCCGACACCTGACCGACCGAGCGCCCGGGCCTGACCCTCCGCTGCGGTCAGGCGTTGCCGGCGGCGATCCGACGCTGGCGGATGCGGTCCTTCATGGCCTCGTGGGCTTCGGGCGTGCCGTCGTGGAACGTGCCGAACCAGCGGTCGATCGGACTCGGCAGATTCCCGTAGTTGCACTCGAAGTAGCGATGGTGGAGGTTGTGGAAGTGGTCCCCTGCCGGCACCTCGACGCCGAGCGGCAGCTTCCAACGTACGAAGTTCGAGTGTGAAGCCGCCGGCGAGAGGGCGTTGAACACCAGTAACAGGATCACGACGGTCGGGTGAGCCGGTACCACCAACACCAGCATCGGCAACGAGAAGTAGATCAGGTGCTCGATCGGGTGCATCGAGATTCCGGTCCACGGCCCCGTGTTCGCGTTCTTGTGGTGGAGGTAGTGCGCCGACCGATACAGCGGTCCCCAGTGGAGGAGCCGGTGGTTCAGGTAGAAGTGGATCGTGCTCCAGAAGAAGCCGAACACCGATAGGGGTGCGAGCCACCACCAGTGATGGGACCAGCTCGCTTCCATCAACCAGCCGTTCGCGTAGGCCCACAGGAAGACGACCTCGTAGGCGGTCCAGAAGACCACCCCGCTGGTGAGGGTCCAGAACGCGTTGTCCCAGGATTGGCGGCCGAACAGGAAGGTGCGGTTCTCGCCGAGCCACTTCGGGTTCAGCTTGTACTCGGAGCCCTGGGTTCGGCGGACGTACAGGAAGTAGTGCTGGGCTCCGATGATCACCGCGGCGAGGACGAGATTCCGCACCCACAGCTCGCCGATCCACCGCACGCCGAGCGTCTCCATGCGCGCCCTAGATGTACTCGGCGGAGAGGTTGGTGACGGGTCCCTGAACAGGTGAAGACCTCCGGGC
>CAYFLT010000063.1:25553-28267 GCA_964344055.1 uncultured Candidatus Nemicrothrix sp. | reverse complement strand
CGCAGACGGTCGGCCCTGCGGTGTCGCTCGCCTCGCAGACCACTGACCGTGGGACTAAGTTCTACGAGCGAACTCATTCATGGGAGCGACGATGACCGACACCGAACACGATCCCACCCTCGTCTGGCACAAGACCGCCTGCGTCCTCTGCGGCAACAACTGTGGAGTCGAGGTGCGGCTGGACGGCAGGAAGATCACCCGGGTCCGGGGGAACAAGGCCCACGTCTCCTCCAAGGGATACACCTGTGAGAAGGCACTCCGGATCGACCACTACCAGAACGCCCGAGGCCGCTTGACCGCACCGATGAAGCGACTCGATGACGGCAGCTACGTGGAGGTCGACTGGGACACCGCCATCTCGGAAGTCGCGGCCGCCCTGCTCGACGTCCGGTCCCGCCACGGCGCCGAACGCATGATGTACTACGGCGGCGGCGGCCAGGGAAACCACCTCTGCGGCGCGTACGGTGCCGCCCTTCGGAACGGCCTCGGCATCACCCGCCGCTCGAACGCACTCGCCCAGGAGAAGACCGGCGAAGCGTGGGTCGAGGGGCGCATGTTCGGAGCACACACCCACGGCGAGTTCCACGAGGCCGAGGTGTCGGTCTTCCTCGGCAAGAACCCCTGGCACAGCCACGGCTTCGACGAGGCCCGCCGCGTACTGAAGGAGATCGCGTCGAACGACGACCGCACCATGATCGTCATCGACCCCAGGCGCACGGAGACTGCGGATCTCGCCGACCACTGGCTGGCGGTCAAGCCCGGCACCGATGCCTTCCTCATCGCCGCGCTCGGTGCGGTGATCGTGGAGGAAGGGCTCACCGCCGATGACTGGCTCGCGACCAACGCCACTGGCGCCGAGGAGGCGAAGGCCGCGTTCTCGACGGTCCCCATCACCGACTTCGCGAACCGGTGCGGGATCGACGAGGCCCTGATCCGCACTGTCGCCCGTCGGATGGCCGCCGCGGAGAGCGTGTCGGTCTTCGAGGACCTCGGCATCGAGATGGCGCCTCACTCGACACTCGTGTCCTACCTCCACCGGGCCGTCTCGATGCTGGTCGGCAGCTACGGCAAGCCCGGTGCTCACACCGCCCACAGCTCGATGGTGCCCCTCTTCAGCTATGGCGCCACCGGCAAGGAGCCGCTCGATCCGGTCACCGGAGGAGCAATCATCTCCGGCCTCATCCCCTGCAATGAGATCGCCGAGGGGGTTCTCAGCGACCATCCCGACCGAACTCGGGCGATGATCATCGAAAGCGCCAACCCGGTGCACTCGCTCGCCGGGTCGCAACGCTTCCGGGATGCGATGCGGGCTCTGGAGTTCAGCGTGGTCATCGATGTCGCCATGACCGAGACGGCCGAACAGGCCGACTACGTGCTCCCGGCAGCCTCCCAGTACGAGAAGGTGGAGACGACGTTCTTCAGTGCCGCATTCCCGGAGAATCGAATCTGCCTGCGCCCGCCCTTGCTGGAGCCGCTCGGCGACAGCCTGCCGGAGGCCGAGATCCACACCCGCCTGGCCCGCGAGATCGGTCTTCTGAACGACAGTGTGATCGATGAGCTGCGGGCCGCCGCGGTCGAGGGGCGAGATGAGTACGCGGCCGCGTTCATGAACGCGGCGATGGAGAACCCCGAGATGGCCAAGGTGGGCGCAGTCGTGCTCTACCTCACCCTCGGGCCCACACTCCCGGAGGGGATGGGTCCGGCCGCCGCCCTGTGGTTCAGTGCCCAGCAGATCGCCATGCGTCAACCCGATGCGGTACGCGCTGCTGGTCACGACGGTGAGGGTCCCGACCTAGGATGGGCGCTGTTCGACGCGATGATCTCGAACCCCGACGGCGTGGCCTTCACGCGGCATCGCCACGATCAGTCGTTCGATCTCCTCGGCACCCCGGATCGCAAGATCAATGTCGCCATCCCGGAGCTGCTCGAGGAGCTCCGCAGCCTGGCGGATGCGCCGGCGGGCTACACCAGCGAGGAGTTCCCGCTCGTACTGTCGGCGGGTGAGCGCCGCAGCTTCACCGCGAACACGATCATGCGGGACCCGTCATGGCGCAAGAAGGATCCCGAAGGAGCCCTCCGTCTCAGTCCCGGCGACGCGGCCTCCCTAGGCGTCGAGACCGGCGAGCGGGTCCGGGTGACGACACCGGGGGGTACGGCGGTCGCCGTCGCCGAGGTCAACGACACGATGATGGACGGACACATCTCGCTCCCCAACGGTCTCGGTCTCGGCTACTCGCCGGCGGGAGGCGACCCCGAGATCACCGGGGTCGCGCCGAACGAGCTGACCACCACCGATTGGAAGGACCCCATCGCCGGAACGCCGTGGCACAAGCACGTTCCAGCTCGCTTGGAGGTCGTCGCACCGTGAGGAGAAGGGCGTGAGGCGGACCCGGTTCGACACCGCCGTCTGTCCTGTGGCTCGGACCGCAGATCTCCTGGGAGACTGGTGGACGCCGCTGGTGTTGCGGGAGTTGTTCATGGGTCGCCGGCGGTTCGGTCAGATCCAGGACAACCTCGAGATCAGCCGCGGGGTGCTCACCCAGCGCCTGAATCGACTGGAAACCGAAGGGGTCCTCGAGCGGGTGCCGTATCAGCGGAATCCGGTGCGCCACGACTATGTCCTCACCGACAAGGGACTCGCCCTGTGGGAGGTCATCGCCGCGATGTGGCGCTTCGGTGAGGACTGGCTCTGGCCCGAGGGCGAGTCGACGCCA
>CAYFLT010000063.1:6758-25454 GCA_964344055.1 uncultured Candidatus Nemicrothrix sp. | reverse complement strand
CGTCGCTGGAGGGCTCGCCTACCGACGGAGGAACAGGAGCATCGGCGGTGCCGCCACCCCAACGGAACCTGCTGTCGCGTCCCTGGACAGTGATCGTGTCGATTCCGGGCGGAATTCGTACGCCGGTGAGCGAACGGGTGAAGGGCTGCTCGTTCGCGTGGTCGTGCTGGAGCAGCCGAATGCCGTAGACGGATCCATCCGGCCCGACGATCCGCCAGCCGTCCGCGTATCGCTCGGGTGTGTCGTATGGCGAGCTCATCGTGACATCGACCGTGTACGTGCCCAGCTCGTCCGCGGTGACCACCACCTCGAGCACATCGGGGAAGCGTCGGTCGGCGTTGTCACCGTCATCCCCACAGCCGGCGGACATCATGCCGAGCGCGAAGAACCACCCGACCACGATTCTCGGTGCTCGCCGGTTCGCCCTCGATGAACGGGCGTGGATCAGCTGAGCTGCCCTCGCATGAGGTCCATGACCTCGGGCCACAGCCGGGCCGCCAGATCGGCGTCGTAGATGCCGAATGGATCGGTCTCGTTCATCCAGGCATGCGCCGCCGGATGGAACGTGATCTGCACGTCCTTGCCCAAGGCCTGGAGTCGGCCTTCGAGATCACGTGCACCGTCCGCCGGGAAGTGCTCGTCCTCGGCAGCGAAGTGGCCCCGCACGACCGCGCTGAGGCCCGACCACTCGGGCTCGGCGTCCGGGCCGGGGTAGCCGTAGAACGGCACGGCGACCTTGACCGCGTCTCCTCGGATCGCGGCCAGCATCATGGTCAACATGCCACCCATGCAGAAGCCGACGACACCGATGCCGTCGCCGTCCACGGCATCGTGACCGCACAGGAAGTCGACCGCGGCGCTCATGTCGGCCGCCGCGCGATCCGGAGGGAGCGTGGTCATGAGATGTCCGGCCTTGTCCATCTCGTCGTGGCCGGCGAGCTCACCGTGGTAGAGGTCGGGGGCCAACGCCACGAAGCCGTTCTCGGCCAGCATGTCGGCGACGCCCTTCATCTGCGGGTTGAGCCCCCACCACTCCTGGATCACGATCACGCCGGGTCCCGAGCCGCCGGCCGGGATGGCCAGATGGCCCCGAGGGCCACCTTCGTCTTGGAGATTCACCATTTCGCCCATGGGGCGGACACTACTCCTGTGCGAGCGTCTCGGGTCGACCCCGGTGGGATCGTCGGGCTCAGCTGACGCAGAGGCAGAACTCGTTGCCCTCGGGATCCGCCATCACGATCCAACCCGTGCCGGCCTCGTCGATCCGTTCGGACAGTCGGGCGGCGCCCAGCTTCTCGAGGCGAAGCGCCTCCGTTTCGACCGCGGCGCCGACCACGAGATCGAGATGGAGGCGATTCTTGGCCCCGCTCGGCTTCTCGGGAACCTGCTGAAGGACGAGCTTCGGACCGGCGACACCTTCCGGCGGTGTCAACGAGCGGTATTGATCGACCTGGCCGTAGGGCTCGTACCCGAGCGCCTCGGACCAGAAGGCGAGTTGGGCATCGGCATCGATGCAGTCGATGGCGACGTCGATTCGCTGCAACATGAGATCAAGGGTACCGGCGCGCCGGTCCCTGATTCCGGGCCGATTCCCGTGTCGGGCTATGGTCGCCGAATGGTCACCCACGAACGTCCCTGGTCGGCGGTTGTGGCCTCCGCCGCCGCCCGGGGGAGCGAGATCGAGGAGCTCCGACGGCTCCCCCAGGACCTGGTCGACGCGATGGCCTCCACCGGTGTGTTCCGGCTCTGGCTACCGCAGGAATACGGCGGAGGTGAATCGACCCTGCAGGAGGGCCTGGACGCGATCGAGGAGGCGGGATACCACGACGGGTCCACGGGATGGGCGGTCATGATCGCCAACACCACCGCGCTGTTGGCAGCGTCACTCCCTGCCGAGCATGCCCACGCGATCTACGACGACCCCCACGCGATCACCGGCGGCTTCGCCAACCCGGTGGGCACTGCTCGCCTCGTTGACGGGGGCGCCCGGGTGGACGGACGTTGGGCATGGGGCTCCGGCTCGTCCCACTGCACGGCGATCGGTGGCGGCTGCCGGGTGGTCGACGCGAGCGGGACACCGACCGCGCTCCCGGACGGAGGGCGGGTGGCCTTCGTCTTCTTCGACCTCGACCAGGTCGAGATGCTCGACACGTGGCACGTCGCAGGGCTCAAGGGAACGGCCTCGACCGACTACCAGACGAGTGACGCCTTCGTCCCGGAGGGCCGCTGGGTCTCCCTCGACGTCCGGAACCTCGTGGTGGAGGGACCGCTGTACCGATTCTCCACCTTCGGGGCGCTTGCCCTGGGAGTGACGATGGTTTCCCTGGGGCTCGGTCGTCGAGCCATCGACGAGCTGGTCTCGTACGCCGAGAAGGTTCCCCAGGGCAGTAGTCGGGGACTGGCCGAACGCCCGGCGGTGCAGATGCAGATCGCCCAGGCCGAGGCCAGGGTTCGCGCCGGGGTGTGCTTCGTCCGGGAGGTGGTGGCCGAGGCATGGGACACGGTGGCCTCCGGTGGCCGTATGACCGACGACCTCAAGTGCGACCTGCGGCTCGCCGCCACCCACGCCACGGAATCGGCTGCTTCCGCGGTGGACCTCTGTTATCACGCGGCAGGAGGAGCTGCGGTCTACGAGGCTGCCGCCATCCAACGGGTGTTCCGGGACATGCACGTCGCCACCCAGCATGCGATGGTGGCTCCTCGGGTGTTCGAACCCCTGGGCCGGCGCCGCTTCGGTCTCGAAACCGACACCCGCACGCTCTGAGGAGGCATGGTGGCCGAGCTGTACGACGTGATGAGCACCCTCCGAGCGGTGCGGCGACTCCGACCCGACCCGATCCCCGACGACGTCATGGAGCGGGTGCCCCAGGCCGCCTGTTGGGCGCCGTCCGGAGGCAACCGGCAGCCGTGGCGGGTGGTCGTCGTGACGGACCCCGAGCTGAAGCATCGCCTGTCGGCCATCTACGGACCGGAGTGGGAGCGCTACCGCGATCGTTACCGCCGCCTCACCGAGGGGATCGAGGGAGAGGCGCTCGACGCCCGGGAACGCCAACTGAGGGCCGGCGATCATCTCGCGGATCACCTCCACGAGGCGCCGGCCGTGCTGATCTTCTGCGCCAACCCCGTCGAGATGGCGATCACCGACGCGAAGCTCGACCGGGTCAGCATGGTCGGCGGCGGCTCGGTCTATCCCGCCGTCCAGAACCTGATGCTCGCGTGTGTGCAAGAGGGTCTCGGTTGCACGCTGACCACGCTCCACTGCTTGCAGGAGGACGCCGTCAGAGCGGCGCTGTCGATTCCGGACGGCTGGGCCACCGTGGCGATGGTGCCGGTCGGCTATCCGGTCGGTCGAGGCCACGGCCCGATCAGCCGTCAGGGTCCCGACGTCATGGCCTATCGCGACACGTTCGGTACCGACTGGGAGTGAGGGGCCCCAGGTGTCGTATCGGGGTGTGCGCGTTCAGGGATCGTCGAAGAACGCGCGGACCTCGGACCGGACGACCTTGCCGCCGGCGTTGACCGGGACCTCATCGACGACCAGAACCGACGACGGGATCTTGTAGGGCGCCAGCTGCGTCCGGCAGTGGGCCACCACGGTGTCGATGTCGATGTCGGCGCCCGTCACGATCGCGGCCACCCGCTCACCGAGACGGTCGTCGGGAAGTCCGACGACGGCGGCGGTGTCGACGGCGGGATGGGCGACCAGTACCCGTTCGACCTCTACCGGGTGCACGTTGGAGCCACCCCGGATGATCACATCGCCGGACCGACCCAGCACGCGAAGACGGCCCGACGGATCCAACACGCCGATGTCGGCGGTGTGCAACACGTCGCCCTCGTAGAGCGTCCGAGTGGCGGCGGGATCTCGCCAATAGCCGAGCGTCCCGGTCCAGCAACGAGCCCACGGGCCGGACTCGGTGGGGGTGAGGCAGATCTCGCCCTCCTCACCCGACGGCAAGAGGTTGCCGTCTTCGTCACGAATCGTGACCTCCAACGGCGCGAGGGCACGGGCACCGGCGCCCGGTCGGGCCCCGGTACGAGCCACCCCACTGGGGGCCTCCGAGAGCCCGTAGCTCAGCGTCGGCGTCAGCCCGAATCGCTCCCGGAACGCGTCGATCAACGCGGGTGGGCTGCCGGCGCCACCGACGAGGACCGTACGCAACGACCCGAGTTGTGATGGCTCGACCTCCGCGGTCAGGAGGTCGTGAAGGAGCGTCGGAACGACGAGCGCCCGGGTCAGGCCCGTGGCCCGTACCGCGGCCACGAAGCCCGCCGGGTCGATTCGATCGATCACCACCGCGGTGCCCTGCCGGAGGAACGCGGTCAGCGGCCCCAGCACCATCATGTTCAGTGTGGTGAGCGGAAGTGGGGTACCCGTGACATCGGGCTGCTCGGGTGGTTCGGTCTCGCGGGAGACGAGACCCGGCCAGAGGAGGTTGTGCTGGCTGTGTACCACTCCCTTCGGCGTTCCCGTGGTGCCGGACGTGAAAGCGATCGCGCCCGGAAGCAGTGGATCGACGGTGGGGAACCGCGATGTCCCAGGGTCGATCGAGTCCAACCACTCCACCGAATCGACGGTCAGGCTCGGGTCGGCCTGCGCCACGAGCTCGGCACGCTCGCTTTCAGCCAGCCGGGGGTGGAGGCCGACCCACACTCCACCGGTGCGGAAGGTGGCCATGAAGCCGATGACCAGCTCGGCGCAGTTCGGGAGTGACCAGATCACCCGGTCGCCGGGTTCGACGCCGGCCGCGAGCAGCTGGCGAGCGCACCGGTCCACCGCCGCCTCGAGCGACGCGTAGCTCCAGCTTCGATCCCCGTCGATGAGCGCGATGCGACCCGGATCCACCGTCACCGTGTCCCCCAGTGCGCGGGCGACCGATGCAGGCCCGAAAGGGTAGGCGGCAGGCGGCGGGCGGCGGACGAGTCCGGTCGAGGCGTCGACGTCGGGGGAGAAGCCGGTCACGATCTCGAAGTCTCACACACGGGAGCGCGGATTCCGCCCACTACAGTCCGGGCCGTGTCCGAATCTGAATGCCTGGATCCACGGTCTTGGCTCGTCGCCGGCGGCCGTCCCGACCGCCCCGGTGAGCCGCTCAACACTCCACTCGTCCCCGCGTCGAACTTCGTCATGCCGACCGACGCGAGCTATGCGCGCAGTACGGGGACGCCGACGTGGCACGCACTGGAAGCCGTGCTCGGTGGACTCGAGGATGCGAGCGCGCGGGTCTTCGCCAGTGGGATGGCTGCCGCCGCGGCGGTGTTCGAACTGCTCCCACGGGGCGCAGGTGTCGTCATCCCCGATGACTGCTACCACGGGGTGGCCCTGCTGGCCGAAGAGCGTCAGGAGCGGGGACTGCTCGAGGCGCGGCGACTCCCGGTAACCGAGACGCAGGCCTGGATCGACGCCCTCGGCACCGCCGATCTCGTCTGGCTGGAATCGCCGACCAATCCGTTGTTGTCGATCGCCGACGTCGAGGCCATCGCGGCGGCACCACGGCGTGAGGGCTGCTTGTTCGTGATCGACAACACCTTCGCCACCCCACTGAATCAGCAGCCACTGAGCCTCGGTGCCGACATCGCCATGCAGTCGACCACGAAGTTCATCGGTGGGCACAGCGACCTGCTGGGGGGAGTACTCACCACCCGGCGTGCCGATCTCCTCGACACGCTCACGAGGAATCGCACGCTGCTCGGTGCCGTACCCGGCGCGCTGGAGGCCTTTCTGGCGCTCCGTGGCGTGCGGACGATGGCGCTTCGGGTCGAGGCCGCCCAGGCCAACGCCGCGGTGCTCGCGGCGCGGCTCGACGCGCATCAGGCGGTGGTGACCACGCTCTACCCGGGTCTGCCCGGGCACCCGGGACACGACCTCGCCCGAGCTCAGCTCCGCGGATTCGGAACTATGGTGTCGTTCGACGTCGGCACTGCGGAGATGGCTGACCGGCTGTGCGACTCCGTCGGGATCATCCAACACGCCACGAGCCTCGGAGCGGTTGAGACCACGATCGAACGGCGGGCGGCGGTGCACGGACAGGAGCACCTGCCGCCGGGGCTGCTCCGGATGAGTGTGGGGGTCGAAGCGGTCGAGGATCTCTGGGCCGACCTGGAGCAGGCGCTCAGTCCATGAGGCTCGCCGCGATCGCGGCGCCGAGTTCCCAGCAACGATCCAAGCCGGTCTGGTCAACGGGACCGAGGAGGCTCACCGGCTCCTGGGCGAGCCGCCACTCCAGGCCGGTCGTGATCTTCTCGACGCCGAGAATCGCCCCGGTCGTGTCGGTTTCACCGTGCACGAAGAGGCCGTAGGGACGGCCCGCCGTGACGCCGAGGGCCGCGTTGTAGATGGTGTCGAACCAGTGCTTGAGCGCGCCGCTCATGTAGCCGAGATTCGCGGGCGTTCCGAGGAGATGGCCGTTCGCCGCCAAGACCGCGTCGATGTCGGGCTCCAGCGCGCTGACAACGTCCACCTCCACGTCGACGATGCCATCGGCATGGGCACCCTCGACGACCGCCTGGACCATGGCCGTCATTGAGGGTCCGGGGGAGTGATGGACGAGGAGCAGCCGGCCCAAGGGCTCAGGAGTCGAACGGCAGATCGAGCAACTTGATGGCGTTGCCCCGGGCGATCTTGTGGACCGACTCTGGATCCAGGTGGCCGAAGTGGGAGTGGGCGACCTTGCGAGAGTGCGGGAACGTCCCGTCCGCGTGGGGGTAGTCGGTCTCGAAGAGCACGTTGTCGATGCCCACGTCGTCGAGGAGCTTCATTCCGGCCTCGTCCTTGAAGAAGCAGCTGCTGATCTGACGCCGGTAGTAGAAGGACGGGGGTTCAGGGAGTCGCTCCTCCCCCTGGGCCCACTGGTGGGTGCGGTAGTTCTCGTCGGCCCGCTCGAGGAAGTAGGGGATCCATCCGATCTGGGCCTCGGCGTAGAGAAGCTGGAGCCGCGGGAACCGGGCGAGAACACCCGAGAGCAGGAAGTCGATCATGGAGGTGATGCTGTTGAGCGAGATCAGTCCCGCGGTGACCAGCGTGGGTGCGTCGTCGGCCGGCTTCACCGTTCGCGTTCCCGAACCGATGTGCATGCAGATCACCGTGCCGGTCTCCTCGCACGCTCGGAAGAACGGATCCCAGCCGCCGCTGTGAAGCGACGGAAGGCCCAACCAGGCCGGGAGTTCAGAGAAGGTGACGGCCTTCACGCCGCGGGCGGCGTTGCGGCGGATCTCGGCGGCGGCGAGTTCGACATCCCAGAGCGGGACGATGCACAGCGGGATCAGGCGGCCGCCGGAGTCTCCGCACCACTCCTCGACCATCCAGTCGTTGTAGGCCTCGACACAGAGCTTGGAGAGCTCCTTGTCCTTGCGTTCCGCAAACAGCTGACCGCAGAACCGCGGGTAGTTCGGGAAGCACAGCGACGCTTCGATGTGGTTCTCGTCCATGTCCTCGAGGCGGGCCTTGGGCTCGTAGCAGCCGGGGCGGATGTCGTCGTAGGTGACGCCCTGCATGCTGACGTCCTCGGGACGCATGCCCGCACAGGCGATCATCTCCTTGATCTGGTAGCGGTGGTCTTCGTAGTGCCACCACGCCGCCATCTTGTCGCCGTCGCCGGGGGTTTCGACCCAGGCGCCGTCGACCAGCGCCATGTCGCCCTGCGGGGCGATTTCGATGCGCGGACCGACGTCCTTGTATTTCTCCGGCAGGCGGTCCTGCCAGACGTGCGCCGGCTCGACCACGTGATCGTCGACGCTGATGATGAGGGGGAAGTCGGACAGCTCCACAGGCATGCCTGTCACCATACCTGACGGTCCGTCAGGTTTTCCGGTTGGGGTGCGATTCAGTTCTCCGGCGGAGCGCCGCCTTCCCGGGTGCGCCGCTCGACGAACTCGGTCAGGGCCGCCTCGTTGGCTTCGGGCAGTACCGCTGGGCGAGCCGCTTCGACCACCTGTTTCCAGAGCCGATTCGCCCGGATGGCCGCATCGGGGGCACCGTCCTCCTGCCACTGGCCGAAGTTGGCCCAGCTCGTGACGAGTGGGTCGTAGAACGCGGTCTCGTAGCGCTCCATCGTGTGGCTCTGGCCGAAGAAGTGACCGCCGTGGGGGACCCCGGCGATCGCGTCGAACGCCAACTCGTCGTCGCCGAAGGGCACCGGCAGCATCGCCTCGGCGAGCTGCTGGAGAACCTCGACATCGATGATCGTCTTCTCGAACGACACCGTGAGGCCGCCCTCGACCCATCCGGCCGCGTGGATGACCAGATCCGCTCCGGCGACCACTGCTGCCCACATGCTCATGGCGTGTTCGTATGCGGACTGGGCATCGACGAGATTCGAGGTGCTCGAACCGGACGTGCGCCACGGGAGCCCCACGAGACGGGCGAGTTGGCCGGTGGCGATCGTGCCGCGGACGCTCTCGGGTGTGCCGAAGGCCGGAGCGCCGGTGCGCATGTCGACGTTGGAGGTGAAGCCGCCATACACGATGGGTGCTCCGGGGTTGGCGAGTTGGGCGATGGTCAGGGCGCCGAGGAACTCGGCGTGCTGCTGGACGAGCGCACCGGCGAGAGTGATCGGCGCCATCGCGCCGGAGAGGGTGAACGGCGTGATCACCACCATCTGGTTGTGGCGACCGAAGTCGAACAGCCCCTGGATCATCGATTGATCGATCTGGAGCGGCGAGTTCACATTGACGACCGTGTAGGTGTGGCTGGCCCGCCGAAAGCCGTACTCGTCGAGGCCCCGTGCCAAGCGGGTCATCTCGAAACCGTCCGCGACCTGGGCTGCCCCGCGGGCGTAGATGACCGGCAACTTGGTGCTGAGACGCAGGCTGCCCGCGGTGGTGGCGAGATGGCGGAGCGGCGGGTCGACATCCTGGGGCTCGGGGCCGGTGCTGAGGAGATGCAGAACGTCGAAGTGTTCGCTGAGAATGGTGTGGGTCCGCCAGTCGGCGAGGTTGCCCGGTCGCTTTCCACGATCGAGATCCGCGGCATGGGGGATCCCACCGGCTGGGGTGAACAGGATTCGACCCTCGCCCATGACGTGGGACGTCTGTGGCGTGGCCCCTCTGAGCTCGATTCGCCTCGGCGCGGTGGCGGTGGCGTCCGCGACCACCTGGGGATCGATCCGACAGACGTGCTGGTCGTCGACCAGGCAACCGGCATCGGCCAGCAGTCGTCGGGCCTCGGGATGGAGTACTCGCATCCCCACCTCCGCCAGTACCCGAAGGGCGGTCCGGTGGATCTGCTCGACCTGGTCCGGCGAATAGAGCTCGTGGGGGCTGAACGGGTTCCGGAGGTGGCGGTAGTCGACGCCTCGCTCGGGCCTGCCCGCGTGACCCTGACGGCGGCCCGTTCTCCGTCGCCCTCCGGTTCCCCTAGACACCGCTGTCTAGGCTAGTACACTTCGCTCATGAACCAAGAGTCCCATGACTACGACGCGATCATCATCGGCGCCGGCGTGATCGGTGCGGCGGTCGGCCACGAGCTGGCCGGGCGAGGATGGCGGACCCTCAACGTCGACAAGGCCTCCGCGGCCGGCGCGGGTTCGACGATCAACAGCTGCGCCATCGTCCGCTTCAGCTACTCGACCGCCGACGGTGTCATGTTGGCCTGGGAGGGTCTGCACTACTGGCTTGATTGGGCCGACTACATCGGCGCCGACGACGAGAGTGGGCTGATCGAGTACCACAAGGTCGGTCAGCTCCTCGTGCGATCAGAGGACAACCACTCGCACTCCGAGAAGGTCAAGCGCATCTGGGACGAGGTGGGCATTCCGCACGAGGAGTGGACCGTCGACGACATCAAGGAGCGCCTCCCGATCCTCGACATGGGGCTCTACGGCCCGCCCAAGCGGCCCGATGACGAGCACTTCTGGGACGATGCCAACGGTGAGATCACCGGGGCGTACTTCTCCCCGGACGCCGGCTATGTGAGTGATCCTCAGCTGTCGTGTCACAACCTCCAGCGGGGTGCGGAGGCCAAGGGAGGGGAGTTCTGGTTCAACGCCGAGGTCGTGTCGATCGACCGGGTAGGTGCTCGCGTGGGCGGTGTGACGCTCGCGGACGGTCGCGCGCCGACCGCGCCCGTCGTCGTCAACGTTGCCGGACCGCACTCCATGGTCATCAACCAATTGGCCGGCGTCTACGACTCCATGAACATCAAGACCAGGGCGCTGCGCCACGAGGTCCATCACGTGCCGTCACCGGACGGATTCGACTTCATGAGCAACGGAGTCGTGGCCGCCGACGACGACCTGGGCATCTACTTCCGGCCCGAGACCGGCAACAACATCCTCGTCGGAAGTGGCGATCCGGTCTGTGACGAGCGGGAGTTCGTCGACCCCGACGACTACGACCAGACGTTGAGCGACAGCCAGTGGGAGGCGCAGGTCCTCCGGGCGAACCGCCGGATTCCCGAGCTCGGGGTACCCCACGACAAGCGGGGCATCGTCGACCTCTACGATGTGAGCGACGATTGGATCCCCATCTACGACCGCACCGATCTCGATGGGTTCTACGTGGCCATCGGCACCAGTGGGAACCAGTACAAGAACGCCGGCGTGGCCGCCCAGTTGATGGGCGACCTGATCGTCGCCTGCGAGAACGGACACGACCACGACGGCGATCCGGTCGTGGTCACCGGGCGATACACCGGAACGAAGATGGACGTCGGGTTCTTCAGCCGCAACCGCGAAATCAACCCCGATTCCTCGATGTCGGTCCACGGCTGAGCCGTGGCCGGCGCGCCTGCCCCCCTCGCGCCTCCCCACACGAAGGCGACCCGCGACGACTGGCTCGACGCGGCGCGTTCGGTGCTGGTGGACACCGGAGTGCAGAGCGTGAAGATCAGCCGGCTGGCCACGGAGCTCGGGGTGGGCCGGGCGAGCTTCTACTGGTACTTCGACGACCGGGCCGCCCTGCTCGACGCCCTGCTCCAGGAGTGGAGTTCGGCGAACATCCGACCGCTGGTGGAACGGGCCGAACAGCCCGCCGACTCGATCGTCGAGGCGGTTCTCGGCGTCTTCGAGTGCTGGGTCGACCCGAGCCTCTTCGACGTCCAGCTCGAGTTCGCCATACGCGAATGGGCCAGGCGGGATCCCGCGGTGCGCCGCGAGCTGGACGTGGCCGACCGGATGCGCATGGATGCGCTCGAGGCGATGCACCGACGACACGGAGCGAGCCCCAAGGAAGCGCTGGTTCGAGCGCGGGTGCACTACCAATCCCAGATCGGGCTCTACGCGCTCGGAGCGGTGGAACCCATGGAACGGCGCAACGACCTCCTCATCGACTATCTGCGGGTCTTCACCGGCGAGGAGCCCGACGACGGTCTCGTCCGCCGCTTCCGGCGGTACGCGCTGCAGTTCGATTGATCCCGACCGGCTGGGGCGACGCGACTACGCCCTGATGCCGTAGAAGGTCTCCTTCGCCGACGCCGAGAGGCCGATGCCGGGCTCGGTGTTGTAGGCGAAGACGACGAGGATTCGGGGCGTCGGGCCCTCGGTCGGCGTGATCCGATGCATGGCATTGCGCCCGCGGAAGAACACCAGGGCGCCCGGCTCGAAGTCGAGTAGGTCCACTTCGGTTTCGCCGTCGAGCACCGATGCCACCGCCGGGAAGTTCATCTCGCCGGCGTCCGCGTCGCGAACCGACGCCACGTACTCGAACTGCCCACCCGCCGCCGGCTTCTGGATCAGCATGGTGACGGCGAACGACGAGTTGTCGAAGTGCCACCCGAGCTCCTGTCCCTCCGACGCGAAGTGCACGTTGATGGACGAGACGTCGTCTGCGTATGAGTGGATTTCCTCGATGTCGAGTACGGCGCACAGGAAGGCCCGGAAGTCGGGGGAGTCGTAGATCTCCCGCAACGGTGAGTCGGGCTCGACCTGGTTGTCGGTCAGGCATCCCTTGGAGCTCGCCACCTGGCGGTTGAATGGGTGGTCCTCGCTCAGCTCGGGGTCGGGTGGGGTCAGGTAGATGTTGTGGGTTTCGGTCGTGTAGAAGGCCTCGTCGATCCGCGGTGCGGACGCGGCCCGAACCCGATCGACCGTCTCGGGCCGGAAGAAGCCTTCGAGTACCACTGCGCCGTCTCGGGCGAGTCGCTCACGGCAATCGGTCCGGAACTCGGCTTCGCCGATCGGATGCCGCTCGGTGTCGATCAGTGCAGCCAGCATGCGATCCTTCTAGCCGACCTCGGCACCCGCTGTCCTCACGGCCGTGAGCAGTGCGTCGTCGGTCATGAGGGCCTCGGCTGCGGCCAGTTCGGGAGCGAGGAAACGATCGGGTCCGGCCCCTGCCACGTCGCCGCGGAGCAGCTCAATTGCGGCCCCGGTGGCTGCGGCGGGTCGGAGCGGGGCTCGCATCTCCGCACCCCGCGCGGCGATGACCCACTCCACGGCCAGGATGCGGCGAACGTTGTCCACGACCAGGCGGAGCTTGCGAGCTGCTCCCCAGGCCATCGAGACGTGGTCCTCCTGCATCCCCGAGGTCGGTAGTGAGTCCACGCTGGCAGGAGAGGCCAGGCGTCGGTTCTCCGCACACATGCCGGCCACGGTGTAGTGGCCGATCATGAGGCCGCTGTCCACCCCAGGGTCGTCCGCGAGGAACGGATTCAACCCGTGGGAGCGCGAGCGGTCGAGAATGCGGTCCATGCGACGTTCCGCGATGGCCCCGACTTCGGTGAGGGCGATGGCAAGGAAGTCGGCGACGAAGCCCAGCGGCACGCCGTGGAAGTTGCCGCACGACTCCACCCTGCCGTCGGGCAGAACCATCGGATTGTCGATGGCCGCGGCGAGTTCGGCGTCCACGACACGGCGCGCGTGATCCAGCGTGTCTCGGGCCGCTCCGTGGACCTGGGAGTGCATCGCACCGAGTAGGCATCCTGAACCCGATCGTCGCCGTTGCGATGGCTGGCGACGATCGGAGACCCTTCGAGCATCCGGCGGAGGTTGGTCGCACTGATGCGCTGACCGGGCTGTGGCCGTAGGGCCTGGAGATCGTCGGCGAAGGCCCGGTCGGTGCCCATCAGCGCCTCCACGGTCAGCGCGGCGGTGACGTCGGCCTGGCAGAGCAGTCGGCGGACGTCGTCGATGGCGAGACACAGCATTCCGAGGATGCCGTCGGTGCCGTTGGTGAGGGCCAGACCCTCCTTCTCGACGAGGTCCAGCGGTTCCATGCCGATCCGAGCCAGCGCGGCCGAGGCCGGCTCCTCTCGTCCCCGGTCCGTGACGGTCCCCTCGCCGAGCAGCGCCAGGGCGGCGTGGGCCAGCGGTGCGAGATCGCCGCTGGCTCCCAGCGAGCCGTGCTCGTGCACGATGGGCGTGATCTGCTCGTTCAGCAGCCGCACGATCGATTCCGCCAGCACGGGTCGGGTGCCGCTGAACCCGAGCGCCAGCGTTCGGGCGCGGAGGAACATCATCGCCCGGACCACCTCGTCCTCGACGGGCGGCCCCATGCCTGCGGCGTGGGATCGGACCAGCGACGCCTGCAGCGCCGAACGCCGTTCGGGTGGGATCGCCACGGCGGCGAGCGCCCCGAATCCGGTGCTGATGCCGTAGACGGGCTCACCCGAGGCCAGCTGCTCGACGACGGCGCGGCTCGCCGCCATCCGCTCGAGTGCCGACGGGGCGAGCGCGACCGACTGGAGGTCTCGGGCCACCGCCACCACCTCGTCGACGGTGACGCCAGGTCCATCGAGGACGACGGTCATGATGCCTCCTTCGACGCAGGACCCAACTCGGCGGCGAGTGCCGAGCCGGCATCGGCGAGTTCGCGGCCTGCGATGCGGATCTGCTCGTCGGTCATGCGATGGGTGGGGCCGACCACCGAGAGCGCACCGATGATCTGGTCACCGCCCCGGACACTCACGGCCACTGCGGTGATGTCCGGCTCCACCGCCCCGGTGCGTACACGGATCCCGGTCTCGCCGGTGAGGGCTTCACCGATCGCAGTGCCCCGGATCGGAACCTGGCGGCCGAGCCAGCCGGTGTGCCGGATCGCCCGGGTGCTCTCGATGGTGGCGAGGTAGGTCGCCTTGGCTCCATCTCGAATGGCGAGGTACGCGGATTCTCCGGTCGCGCCGGCCAGAGCCGCGAGATGCGGGCGGCTCAACGCAATGAGATGGGCATGGGGTCCGTCCCTCAAGGCTGCCGCCGCAAGGCGGAGGAAGGTCGGTCCGGCGGAGAACAACCCAAGAGGGTCACGATGGACGTAGCCGCGTGCCTCGAGGGACTTCAGGTGGCGGAGCGCGGTGGTGGGGGTGAGTGCGACCGCAGCTGCCGCGCTCGTCAGGTTCGTCTCGCCCTCGGCCAGCACGAACTCGAGGAGATCGAGGGTACGGCTAGTGGTTCGAGAGGCCGCTGGTGGGCTGGCGGCAGGTCCCGTCGATGGTGTCACTGGATGACATCTCCTATCGGTCATTGACAACGTACGACGAGGCTCGAAACAATGCAATCACCATGCCGTCATCACCCCCTTCCGTCCGGGCCCCGCGGGGCACGGACCTCACGTGCCAAGGGTGGCCCCAGGAGGCCGCCTACCGGATGCTCCAGAACAACCTCGATCCGGAGGTGGCGGAGAACCCGGCCGAGCTCGTCGTCTACGGCGGAACCGGCCGGGCCGCCCGTTCCTGGGACGCCTACCACGCCATGCTGCGCACCCTCACCACCCTGGCCGCGGACGAGACCATGCTGGTCCAGTCGGGAAAGCCGGTGGGAGTCTTCCGGACCCATGAATGGGCTCCCAGGGTCCTGATCGCGAACTCGAACCTCGTCCCCGACTGGGCGAACTGGGAGGAGTTCCGCCGGCTGGAACACCTCGGACTCACGATGTACGGCCAGATGACGGCCGGCTCCTGGATATACATCGGTACCCAGGGAATCCTCCAGGGGACCTACGAGTGCTTCGCCGAGATCGCGCGGAAGCGTTTCGGGGGCACACTCGCGGGCACCCTCACCGTCACCGCGGGAGCGGGTGGGATGGGCGGCGCCCAACCGCTGGCAGTCACGATGAACGACGGCGTCGTTCTCATCATCGACGTCGACCAGCACATGCTGGAACGTCGGGTGGAGCACCGTTACCTGGACGAGATCGCCCCCGACTACCGCACCGCCGTGGCCCGCGTCATGGAGGCGAAGAAGGCGCGCCGACCGCTCTCGGTCGGGCTGCTCGGGAACGCGGCCGACATCGTGCCTCGGCTGCTCGCCGATGGGGTGGAGGCCGACATCGTCACCGACCAGACGTCGGCCCACGACCCATTGACCTACGTTCCGAACGATCTCACCCTCGACGCGGCTGCCGAGCTGCGCCGGAGCGATCCCGGCGAGTTCACCCGACGGGCCCGATCTGCGATGGCCGTGCACTGTGAGGCGATGGTCGGGTTCCAGGACGCCGGGGCGGAGGTGTTCGACTACGGCAACAGCCTCCGGGCCGAGGCCGAGTTGGGCGGCTTCGACCGTGCGTTCGCGTACCCGGGATTCCTCCCTGCATACATCCGGCCTCTGTTCTGCGAGGGGAAGGGTCCATTCCGCTGGGTCGCCCTCTCCGGCAACCCCGAAGACATCGCAGCCACCGACCGGGCCGTGCTCGAGGAGTTCCCCGACAATGAGCCACTCGCCCGATGGATCCGCATGGCCGGCGAGCGGGTTGCGTGGCAGGGCCTTCCGGCGCGGATCTGCTGGCTGGGGTACGGAGAACGACATCGGCTCGGAATGCGCTTCAACGAGATGGTCCGCTCGGGCGAGCTGCAGGCTCCGATCGTGATCGGACGGGATCATCTCGACTCCGGCTCCGTCGCGTCGCCGTACCGCGAAACCGAGGACATGCTCGACGGCTCCGACGCCATCGCCGACTGGCCTCTCTTGAACGGATTGCTCAACACCGCCTCCGGTGCGACATGGGTGAGCCTGCACCACGGTGGCGGGGTGGGTATCGGACGATCCATCCACGCCGGTCAGGTCACCGTCGCAGACGGCACCGACCTCGCCGCGGAGAAGCTCGAGCGTGTCCTCACGAACGATCCGGGAACGGGTGTCATCCGCCACGTCGACGCCGGTTACGAGGAGGCGACCGCGGTGGCGAGTGCCCGGGGTGTGCGGGTCCCGATGACCGAGAGCTGATGGCCGTCCGTCGCATCATCCAGATCGGCCACCCGATCCTGCGGACCGCGGCAGAGCCGGTCGACCCCCAGGACGTGGGTTCAGCTGAAGTGCAGGGCCTCGTCGACGACCTGATCGACACGATGCGCGACGCCAACGGAGCGGGAATCGCGGCGAACCAGATCGGCGTTCCCGTGCGCATCGCGGTGATGGAGGTCACACACAACCCGCGCTACCCCTACAAGCCACCGATCCCGTTGACGGTCGCGATCAATCCGGTGATCGAGGCACTCGACGGCGAGATGGTCACCGTGAACGAGGGCTGCCTCAGCGTGCCGCTGCGGGGCGACGTCCTCCGCAACGTCAACATCCGGGTGCGCTACCTCGACCGCCACGGGCAAGAGCACCACGAGACCATGCGAGGGCTCACGGCCGGGACCTGGCAGCACGAATGTGACCACCTGGACGGAACCCTCTTCATCGACCGGGTTCGGGATCCCTCCACCCTGGCGACCTGGGAGGAGTTCGAGGCGCATCACCGGGCCGACTTCATCGAACGAATCACCGCGTTTGTCGAGCGGGTCGGTTCGTGACGTCGAGCTATTGGTGCCCCCACGCGTGGGTGGACGGTGCCACCGCGAGCGGCGTTCGGTTGGAGGTGGCGGACGGTCGGATCAGCGCGGTGGAGCCGGATGCCGAGGCCAGGGAAGGCGATGAGCGGCTGACGGGGATGGTGCTTCCCGGTTTCGCCAACGCGCACTCCCATGCCTTTCATCGTGCACTACGTGGTCGCACCCACGCGGGCCCGGGCTCCTTCTGGACCTGGCGAGAGCAGATGTACCGCGCTGCCGGCAGGCTCGGGCCGGAGAGCTACCACCGCCTCGCCCGCGCGACATTCGCCGAGATGGCCCTGGCGGGAATCACGGCCGTGGGGGAGTTCCACTACCTCCACCACCAGCAGGACGGCGCGCCGTACCCGAACGCAAACGCCATGGGCGAAGCACTCATCGACGCGGCAGCCGATGCCGGAATCCGCATCACCCTGCTCGACACCGTGTACCTGCACGGCGGCCTCGACTCGGAGGGGTATCAGGCGGTGGCCGAGGAGCAGCGGAGGTTCAGCGACGGCCGGGTCCCCGACTGGAGGGATCGAGTCGCCACATTGCGTCCAGCGCGTCACGTACGGATTGGCGCCGCGATCCACTCAGTGCGGGCCGTCGATCACGGCGCCATCGTCCAGGTCGCCCAGTGGACCCGCGAGCTGGAGTACCCACTCCACGTCCACGTCTCCGAGCAGCCGGCCGAGAACGAGCAGGTGCTCGCCCATCATGGGGTCACTCCGACCGGGGTGCTGCACGATTCGGGAGCGCTCGGCCCGTTGACCACGTTGGTCCACGGGACCCACCTCAGTCCTGGAGACATCGATGCGGTGGCGCGGACCGGCACCGGCGTGTGCTTCTGCCCGACCACTGAACGAGACCTCGCCGACGGGATCGGACCGGCGGGCGAGCTCGCGGCTGCCGGTGTGGCACTCCCGCTCGGCTCGGATTCGCACGCGGTGATCGATGTCTTCGAGGAAGCTCGCGCACTCGAACTCGACGAGCGGCTGCGAACCGGCCGGCGAGGCACGATCAGCGCTGGGGCACTCCTGGCCGCGGCCGGGGAGAACGGGCACCGGGCGCTGGGTTGGGATGATGCCGGGCGCATCCAGGTGGGCGCTCGCGCCGACTTCGTGGTCGTCGACCTCGCCTCGGTCCGAACAGCCGGAACGCCTGCCGACGCCGCGCTGGTCTTCACGGCCGGCGGCGCTGACGTGACCGATGTCGTTGCCGACGGCGTCCGCCTCGTCGCGAACCGGTCACACTGTCGGATCGACGTCGCCGAGTCACTCCGGTCGGCGATCACGGAGGTGATGGACCCATGACCGCACTCGTCATCGACAACATCGGCCGACTCGTCACCAACGATCCTGCGCTCGGTGACGGCGCACTCGGCATCAGGCCGGACGCATCGCTCGTCATCGAGAACGGGGTCGTGGTGTCGGTCGGGCCTACGGGACAGATCGCCGACGAACGAATCGACGCGGCGGGGGCCTGTGTGCTGCCCGGATTCGTCGACTCCCACACCCACCTGGTCTTCGCCGGGGATCGCGCCGAGGAGTTCACGGCCCGGATGGCGGGGCAGCCCTACGACGGCGGCGGGATCCGGGTGACCACCGATGCCACCCGATCGACACCGACCGATGAACTCCAGCGCTTGACCGCGTTGCGCCTCGCCGAAGCGCACCGGGCGGGTACGACGACGATCGAGATCAAGTCCGGCTACGGGCTCAACGTCGATGACGAGCGCCGAAGCCTCGAGGTGGCCGAGAGGTTCACGCCCGAGACCACCTTCCTCGGCGCACACCTCGTTCCATCCGAGTTCGAAGGACGGGCCGACGACTACGTGGATCTGGTGTGCTCGACGATGCTCGACGCGGCGGCGCCCCATGCGAAGTGGATCGACGTCTTCTGCGAGACGGGTGCCTTCGACGCCGACCAGACCCGGCAGGTGCTCGACGCGGGCGCCCGGGTCGGTCTCACCGGTCGCATCCACGGCAACCAACTCGGCCCAGGACCGGGTGTGG
>CAYFLT010000063.1:0-6748 GCA_964344055.1 uncultured Candidatus Nemicrothrix sp. | reverse complement strand
AGTAGCGGTCGAGTGTGGGTGTGCCTCCGTGGACCACTGCACGTATCTCACCGATGCCGACGTCGACGCGCTCGCCGGCAGCGACACGGTCGCCACCTTCCTCCCGGCGGCCGACTTCAGCACCCGGCAGCCCTATCCGAACGCCCGGCCGTTGATCGATGCAGGGGCCACAGTGGCCATCGCGTCGAACTGCAATCCCGGTTCGAGCTACACGACCTCGATGTCGTTCTGCATCGCCATCGCCGTGCGCGACATGTTCATGACCATCGACGAGGCGATCCAGGCGGCGACCGTGGGCGGCGCGGCCGCGTTGCGACGCGACGATGTCGGCCGGTTGTCGGTCGGTGCGCTCGGACACGCCGTGGTCCTCGATGCTCCCTCGTTCCACCACCTCGCGTATCGGCCGGGCGTGCCCTTGGTGCGCCATACTGTCGGCCCACTGGGAGCGTTCGCCGAGGCGTCCGCCTGAGTCGAGGAGAGCCAGACGATGGCTGTGGGTCGAGTCCGTCCGTCCGTGAGCGCGCTACCTGCGTACCGTCCCGGCAAGGCCGCCAGCCAGGCGGAAGAGGAGCACGGGATCGTCGACGCGATCAAGCTTGCTTCCAATGAGAACCCGTTCGAACCGGTGCCATCGGTGGTGGAGGCGATCCGAGCCGCCGCGTCGGGTGTGAACCGCTACAGCGACCATCGGGCGACCGAACTCCGGGCCCGCCTGGCGTCCTGGTTGGGAGTGCAGGACGAGCAGGTCGCCGTCGGGTGCGGGTCGGTGGGGCTGCTGCAGCAACTGTGCCTCACCTACCTCGATCCCGGCGACGAGGTCGTCTATCCATGGCCGTCGTTCGAGGCGTACCCCATCAACGTTCGAATGATGGGGGCGCTACCGGTGACCATCGATCTCGTCGACCACGGGTTCGACCTGGACGCCGTGGCGGCCGCGGTCAGTAGCCGAACGAAGATCGTGATGTTGGCGACGCCGAACAATCCCACGGGCACTGCCGTCACGACCGAGGCGATCGGCCGCCTGCTGGACGAGATCCCCGAGGACGTGATCGTCCTGGTCGACGAGGCGTACCGGGAGTTCAGCGACCCGTCGTTCGGAGATCCGATCTCGGACCTGCTTCCCGTGCATCGCAATGTCGTCGTCAGCCGCACGTTTTCCAAGGCGTATGGCCTCGCCGGGCTTCGCACCGGCTACTTCGTCGCGGATCCCGACGTCATCAGTGAGATCGACAAGGTCCTCATCCCGTTCGCGTCAAACTCTCTGGCCCAGGCGGCCGGACTCGCCGTGCTCGATGCGCTCGACGAGAACCAGCCGAGGATCGACCTCCTGCTGTCGGAACGCCGGCGGATCGTCGATGAACTCGCCGGCGCCGGCTGGGAGTTGCCCGATGCACAGGCGAACTTCGTCTATCTGCCGCTCGGTGACCGCACCGACCAGATCTACCTCGGGCTCGAGCGCCAAGGAGTGGTCACCCGCCCGTTCCCCGGTGAGGGCATTCGGGTCACCGTCGGCACGGTCGAGGAGAACGACCGCTTCCTGCACACCCTCACCGAGGTCACCACCTGACGCGCTCTTCTTCCGGCATGAAAAGCGGGTCAGGTAGGTAACGGGTCAGGTGCCGGTGAAGCCTCGGAGGACGCCGATCATGTTCTCGCCCAGTTGCTCGGTGGCGTAGCCGCCCTCCATCACCAGCACTGTGGGCAGTCCGACGTCGGCGATCCTCGCCCCCAGCACGGGGTAGTGCGCCGTGGCAAGCCGGAACTGGGAGATCGGGTCGAGCTCGAAGGTGTCGACACCGACGGACACCACGAGCGCATCGGGCGAGAACTCGGCGATCCAGTCGATGCCATGTTCGAGGGCGACGAACCAGTCGTCTGCGCCCGTCCCATGGGGGAGCGGGAGGTTGAGGTTCGAGCCCTCGCCGAGCCCCTCGCCGATTTCGTCACGGTGGCCCAGGAAGTACGGGAACTCCACCATCGGATCGGCGTGGATCGAACAGAAGCGAACGTCGTCGCGCTCGTAGTAGATGTCCTGGGTCCCGTTGCCGTGGTGGTAGTCGACGTCGAGGATCGCCACCCGCGCCGCGCCCTGCTCGAGAAGCCGTTCGGTCGCCACTGCGGCGTTGTTCAGGTAGCAGTAGCCGCCGAACTGGTCCCGCATGGCGTGGTGGCCGGGCGGGCGGCACCGGGCGAACGCCGCCTCACCGGTCTCTGCGACGTGGCAGGCCGCGGTGTCGGCAGTGGCGGCGCTGGCCTCGACCGCCGGCCAGGTCGCGTCAGTGATCGAACAATCGGCGGCGAAGCTGTGGAAGCCGAGCAGGGCATCGATGTGGACCGGTCGGACGGGGCGGAAGCGGCGGGCCGGCCAACCGTTCGTCATGGCGGCCGGAGCCTCGTGCCCGGCGGCCACCCAACGGTTCCAGGCCGTGCTGAGGAAGTCGATGTACGCGGGATCGTGGGCCCGCTCGACGAGATCTCGGTCGAATGGTCCGGGATGGGAGGTCGGCCCGAGCGCTCCGTCCAGTGCGTCGATCGCGGCGTCGACGTGTTCGGCCCGATCCGGCCCCTCCCAAGAGGGGATGAGACGGCCACCGTCGAGTTCCAGGCAGTGATGGCCGCGGTGGGAGTCGCAACGCACGATCAGCATCCATCAATCCTTCCACGATGAGCCTCTGTCTCACATGTGCGCGGTTCGGTGTCGGGGAATAGCGTCAGCGCGCATGACCCGTGACCTGAAGTTCGGATGGCTGTCCCCCGTGATCGGCAACCGGTGGAGCGACCACCAGTCGATCGTCCTCTACCAGGAACAGCACATCCTCCCGACCGCGTTGCCGTACTTCGACTCGCTGTGGATCGCCGACCACTTCTACGGCTTCGACGCCCGCACCGACCCGTTCCTCGAAGGCTGGACCACCCTGACCTGGCTCGGTGCCAAGTTCCCCGACGTCACCCTCTGCCACCATGTCCTCGGCCACGGCTACCGGCCGCCGGCACTCACCGCGAAAATGGCCGCCACACTCCAGACCCTGTGCGGGGGACGCTTCGTGCTCGGTATCGGCGCCGGATGGCGCGGAGACGAATACGAGGCCTACGGCTACGAGTTCCCGAAGCCGTCCATCCGGTTCGCTCAGCTGGAAGAGGTCATCGAGATCTGTCGCCGAATGTGGACCGAGGACCATCCCTCGTTCGAAGGCCACTACTTCAGCATCGAGGACGCATCGGCTCCTCCGCTGCCGGACCCGCCCCCGCCGATCTGCATCGGTGCCTCCGGCGAGAAGGTCGGGCTCCCGCTGGTCGGGCGTCAGGCAGACATGTGGAACACCCCGTTCCGCGGCGACGAGGACTACGCCCGCCGCAAGGGAATCGTCCACGACGCCGCGATGGCCGCGGGCCGCGATCCCGCAGCCATCGAGCTCAACACGACCCTCGAGCGACCCCTTCCGACCACCGATGCCGAGAGCGCGGAACTCGCCGAGCACATCCTGCGTCTCGCCGACGCCGGCCTCTCGCACTTCACCATGGACTTCGGCCATCCCCTCACCCCCGAGCACGTGCACCGCTTCGCCGAGCAGGTGATCGACGTCACCCGCGCCGGGTGACCGAACCGACCCCGTCTTCGGTCATCGACCGGCGGATCCCGTGGCCGATCCGCGGGCTGCTGGTCGGCTACTTCCTGTCCGGCTTCGCGGTCGTCGGCCAGATCACGATCGTCGGCAAGCAGGTGTTCGACATGACCGGGGACGAACTCGACCTCGGCCTTCTCGGCCTCGCCGAGTTCCTCCCGATCATCCTCCTCTCGGCCTTCACCGGAGCGGTGGCGGATCGGGTCGACCGCCGCTTCGTGGTCATCGGTGGCCTCCTCGGCGAGATCCTGGTCGCCATCGGCCTCTTCTTGTACGTCCGGTCCGAACCGACCTCGGTCATGCCGATCTTCGTGCTCGTCTTCGCGTTCGGAATCTGCCGATCCTTCGCGTCGCCCGCCTCCCGGGCGCTGCCGATCGACATCGCCCCACCCCGGGTCCTGGAGCGGGTCATCGCATTGCGCTCGGTGGCATTCCAGCTCGGCCTCATCGCCGGCCCGATCGTGATGGGGTTCGTGTTCGTGGTGGACCGGAGCCTGCCCTACCTCGTGGGCGCGGTCGCCTTCGTGCTCTACCTGGCGATCATGACGCGGATTCCGAAGCCGCCGACCCGCAAGCTCGAGACCACCGGTGCCCTCCAGGCGTTCCGGGACGCGCGGGAGGGCCTGCGCTTCATGCGGCGTCAGCCGATCGTGTTCGGCGCCATCTCCCTCGACCTCTTCGCGGTGCTGTTCGGCGGTGTGATCGCCCTGTTGCCGGCCATCGCCGAGGAGCGGCTCGGCGTGGGCGCGGTCGGCCTCGGCTGGCTGCGTGCCGCCACCGGGATCGGTTCGGGCTCGATGGCGTTGATGCTCTCGATCCGGCCGTTGCGGCGTCATGTGGGACGGGTGTTGCTGATCGTCATCGCCATCTTCGGGGTCATGACGATCATCATCGGATTGTCGACCAGCTACGCGGTGGTGTTCGCCTCGCTGGTGGTCGCCTCGGCCGCTGACGCGATCTCGGTGTTCATCCGTTCGACCCTGGTTCCGTTGGCGACACCAGAGGAGATGCGGGGCCGGGTGCTCGCGGTGGAGAACGTCTTCATCGGGGCCTCGAACGAGTTGGGAGCCGTCGAGAGCGGGCTCACCGCCGCGGTGTTCGGTCTGGTGGGCGCCATCCTCCTGGGTGGAGCCGGGACGCTGGTGGTCGTCGGGCTCTGGTGGCGCTACTTCCCGGACCTGCGAGATGTCGACGAGTTCGCTGAGGCCCGAGCGGCCGGAGAGTCGGCCCGGCCATGACCAGCTCGGTCTGAAGCGACGAAGGTGCCGACGCTAGCCTTGGCGGGTGCCCGCCATGGTCCGCAGCCGCGACGAGTTGTGGCACCTCGCAGAGATCGCCGGGCTCTCGGGTTTCGCCATCTCCCAACCGGTGTTGTCGGTCTTCGGGGAGAGCCCGGAACAGTTCGCATTCCGGGGCGCCGGTGCAACGACGATCGTCCTGTTCGCGTTGGTCGTCGCTCTCGGGCCCCCGGTGTTGTTCTGGCTGCCCGGGGCCGTGCTCAGAGCGGTGCCGAATCGCTGCTCACCGCTGGGCCACGATCTGACGATCGGCGCGATGGGGGGCCTCGTATCGCTCCAGATCAGCGGCACTGTCGGCCTGACCGGAGCCCTCGAGGCCCTCGCGGCGATCCTCGTCGCCGGCGCCGCGCCGGTAGCGTTTCGCCGCCTGCCGGTGATCCGGACCTGGGCCCGGGTGATGGCCGCGTTCCCGTTCGTCGTCATCGGCGTGTTCCTCTTCGCCTCCCCGACCGGGGAGTTCGCGTTCGCGACCGCGGCCGAACCGGTCGAACTGGTCTTCGTCGACGAGTCGGGTCCGGAGGTCCCAGCGTCCGGGCTGTCCGACGACGAACCACCTGACCGGAAGTGGCCGCCCGACATCGTGGTCGTCGTGCTCGACGAACTCCCGACGGCGGTTCTGCTCGACCACGAGGGTGCCGTCGACGCGGTCCGCTACCCCGAGCTCGCCCGCTTCGCCGGCGATGCCACCTGGTACCGGACGGCGACGACGGTGAGTGGGCAGACCCAGGCCGCCATCCCGGCCATCGTGACCGGTCGCCTGCCGGAGCGACGGACGCCGGCGGTGTGGTCCGAACACTCGGACTCGCTCTTCCGACTCCTCGCCGGGTCGTACCGACTGGTCGTCTCTGAGACGGCCACCAGGCTCTGTGCGGCGAGTTGGTGCACCGGAGAAGCTCCCGAGTCGGCACCACCCGTCCCAACGTCGATCCCGGCCGCCCAGCTCGGCGAGCCGGAGGCCGTGCCGACTTCGCCTCCATCGGGCGAACCGGATCCGAACGGGCCGGTGGTCAGCCCCGACCCCGACCGCGGTGGGCTGAGGTCCCTCCTCGGCGACGCCTACGACGTCCTCTGGGAGCAAATCCGGATCGGCCCCGCTGAAGGCGTTCGTTTCGTGGGCTTCGAAGAACGTGTGGTCCCGGTGGCCACGAGTACGACCTCGACCACCGTCGCCTCCACGAGAGAGACGAGCCTCGCTCCGACGCCGGTCGAGCCGACCGCCACGGTGCCGCTTCCCGGCGCGAACGGTGAGGATCTGCGTCTCGACGTCGCGGGATCTCCGACCAGTCAGATCCCGCGGGTGGAGGAGTTCCGAGCATCGATCCACGCGGGGGAGGTGCCTACGCTCTACTACCTCCATCTCGTGCTCCCGCATGCCCCACACAACCTCACTGAATCCGGCCGGGAGTACACGGCTCCGGACTCCGCCGGCTTCACCACCGCGGCGTGGGACGATCGCCTCCTGGCTGAGCGGATGAGCCTCCAGATGCAGTTCGCCGATCGCCTGCTGGGGCAACTCCTGGACGAGCTCCGGAAGGAGCGGATCTACGACGAGGCGTTGGTCATCGTGTTGGCCGACCACGGCGCGAGCCTCGACACCTCGAAGGGCTACCGCTACTACGACGGCACCAATGCGGTGGGATTGCTGACTGTGCCGTTCTTCCTGAAGCTGCCCGGCCAGACCGAGGGATCGGTCTCCGACGCTCCGGCCCAGATCATCGATGTCGTCCCCACCATCGCGGATCTGATCGGTGTCACGGTGCCCTGGGATCTCGACGGCCGCTCCGTCCTCGAGGGTCGGGCACCCCGGGCAGACGCGGGCTGCGACGA
>CAYFLT010000062.1:28088-28947 GCA_964344055.1 uncultured Candidatus Nemicrothrix sp. | reverse complement strand
CTGCCGACACCACTTGTGTAGTCCCACTCCCACTGAGTGATCGCACCGGTCGTCGTCGCCGAGAACCCGACCACCGCCCCAGCAGTCGCCGGATTCGGCGTCGCCACCACCGCAGTCACCGTCGGCGCAGGCGGCAGATTCACCGTCACCACCACCGAACCCGTCGCGGTCTGCCCATAGGCATCGGTCACCCGCACCCACACCGTGTGCGAACCCGCCGAACTGAACGTATGAGAACCCGACGACGTGCCGATCACGTACGCACTGCCGACACCACTTGTGTAGTCCCACTCCCACTGAGTGATCGCACCGGTCGTCGACAGTGAGAAGCCGACGACGTTGCCGGCAGTCGCCGGATTCGGCGTGGCGACCACCGCAGTCACCGTCGGCGGTGCGGGCGGATTGACCGTCACCACCACCGATCCGGTGCCGGTCTGTCCATAGGCATCGGTCACCCGCACCCACACCGTGTGGGTGCCGACGGTGGTGAACGCGTGCGAACCGGCCGATGTCCCGATCACATAGGCGGTGCCACCACCGGTGTAGTCCCACTCCCACTGGGTGATCGTGCCAGTGGTCGTCGCCGCGAAGCCCACAACGGTTCCGACGGTCGACGGATTCGGCGTGGCGACCACCGCCGTCACCGTCGGCGCGGCCGGTGGATTGACCGTGACCACGACCGAGTTGGTCCCCGTCTGCCCGTGCACGTCGGTCACTCGCACCCACACCGTGTGGGTGCCGACCGTGGCGAAGGTGTGGGACATGAGTTGGTTACCGGCGACGTAGCCGGCCCCGAAGTCCCACTCGTAGGACGACACCGGAACCGACGGTGTGGCGGAGAAGTCGACCGCGGTCCCGA
>CAYFLT010000062.1:16354-28078 GCA_964344055.1 uncultured Candidatus Nemicrothrix sp. | reverse complement strand
TCACCGGGTTGGGGGTTGCGGTCACCGAGACGGTGGGCGGTGCCGGCGGGTTGACCGTCACCACGACCGAACCGGTGCCGGTCTGCCCGTGGGTGTCGGTGACCAGCGCCCAGACCGTGTGGGATCCCACCGCGGTGAAGGTGTGGGTCAAGACCGACGTGCCGGCGACGTAGCCGCCACCATCGACGTCCCACTCCCACGAGACCACGTCGCCGGTGGTGTTGGCCAACAGGTCGACCGGCGTCCCCACCGTCACCGGATTGGGTGTAGCGGTGATCGACACGGTCGGTGGGGCGGGGAGGGTGATGGTGATCGTCTGGGGTGCCGTCTCCACCACATCGAGTGGCCCGGTGGCGCGTAGCACGAGGCTGTAGCTACCGGGATCGGTGAAGATGTGATTGATGTTCTGCCCGGCCACGGTGACCGTGCCGGCGGTGCCGGTGATGACCCAGTCCCACGAACTGATCGGACCAGAGGACGGCAGTTGCTCACCGGACAAGGCGACCAGACCCAGCACCGCGGTGGTGGGCGTCGCGGCCGAGATGGCGATCGCGGGAGGGGCCGGGTCGACGTTGATCGTCAGGGGGAGCGTGGTGTCGGTGTCGCCGGTGGCGCTGGTGACCGTCAGCACGACGGAGTAGGCGCCCGATGCGCTGTAGGCGTGGGTCGGGTTCTGGAGGCTGGAGGTGAACCCGTCGCCGAAGTCCCACGACCAGCTGACCGCGTTGACCGAGAGATCGGTGAAGCTGACGGCCTGCCCCACCCGCGGGGCCACGTTCGAGGCCGAGAAGTCGGCGACCGGACGCAGGCGGGGATTGACCAACACCGAGGTCGTGGAAGTGCCGTTGCGATTGGTGACCGTGAGGCTCACCGTCTTCTCGCCGGTCGAGGAGAAGGTGTGGAGCGGGTTCTGTGACGTCGACGTGCTGCCGTCACCGAAGTCCCAGAGCCACCCTGTGGCATCGAGCGAGGCATCGGTGAAGGCGGTCGCCTCACCGACCCACGGAGAGGGGTTGAATCCCGAGATGACCGCCACCGGCGGTGGGAGCTCCGGGAGCACCTCGACCGCGACCACTGCGGTCGAGGACCCGGCCCGGTTCGTGGCGGTGAGGTTGACGTTGTAGTTGCCCGGCGCCGACCACGTGTGCGTGACGGTCGGGCCGGTCGCGGTGGTGCCGTCGCCGAAGGACCACTCCTCGGTGTCGGGTCCGTTGGTCGAGAGGCTGGTGAAGGAGATGACGTCGCCCACCTCGATCACGGGAGGCAGGGTGGCAATGCGTGCCACCGGCGGGAGGGTGGCCGGTACGACGGTGATGTCGAGCTGGGCTTCCGAGCGGCCGGCACTGTTGGTGGCCACCAGCGTGACGGTGTAGACGCCGACATTGGAGAAGATCTGGGTGACCGACGGACCCGCGCCGGTTCGACCGTCACCGAAGTCCCACGAGAAGGCCGCAGGGTCGGTGGTGGACACGCCGGTGAACACGACCGGCTCGCCGACCTCCACCGTGCTGGCCGACGCCGCGACCACCGCCACCGGTGCCCTGAGGTTCTCGAGCACTTCGATCACGATCGACTCCGAGTCCGATCCCTGCGGATTCGAGACCGTGAGCACGACCGTGTAGCGGCCGGCCTGGTCCCAGGACTTGTTCACGTCGGGGCGATCCGATGAGGTGCCGTCTCCGAAGTCCCAATGCCAACGCTCGATGTCGCCCGTGCTCCGGTTCTGGAAGCTGACGGAGTCGCCGACCTTGACCACCGCCGAGCTGACCTGGAAGTCGGCCGATGGTGGAAGGGGGGCATCGACCGGGACGACCGTGATGACGAGGGTGACTTCGGCCGTCTCTTCTCCGCGAGTGATGTGGAGGGTGACCGGGAAGGTGCCCGGCTCCTCCCAGGCATGCTGGACCTGCGGGCCTTCCGCGCCGGTGCCGTCACCGAAGTCCCAAACCCAGGACTCCGGTGAGCCGGTCGATTCGTCCACGAAGTCGACCACGGTGCCGACCGGGACGGTGGCCGCGCTCACCGCGAAACTGGCGACGAGCTCGTCGACGGTGGGTTCGTCGGGTTCCTCTTCCACCTCCGGCTCTTCGACCTCCGGATTGGTGACCGACGCCGCGAGCACCGCCGCGTCGACCACCAGGGCGTCGTCGCCCTCGCCCTCACCCTCTTGACCCTCGAGCCCCACCGCGACGCTGCCGTCCTCGCCGAGGACCGCCGAGAGGCCTTGATCACCGAGCACCACGCCCACCGAGCGCTTGTTGGCGCGCGTGTCGAATGCCCTGACGACTCCCTGGGGACCGAGTACGGCGGCCAGGGAGGTGTCGCCCGCGTAGGCGACCACGAGGTCGTCGCGGCTGCGCACCCTGAGATCGGTTTCACCGAAAGCGACCCGGTGAGACGAAACGTTGCCGCGAATGAGGTCGACGATGTGGACCCGGCCGGTGGCCGGTTCGGGGACGTAGGCGAGACCGCCCGTGACCGCCGGGAGACCGAACACCATCTCCTCCTCGCCGATCTCGACCGATGCACACGTGCCGGTGTCGAGATCGATCCGCTGGACCACGCCCTGGTCCGCCACGACGACGCGACCGGAGGATTCGCCGATCGCCTGGGCGTCGGGTCCGAGGGGTGCGGCGATGCAGGCCTCGCCTCCATCTTCGAGTTCCCGTGCCCCTTCGTCGCCCAGGATCACGACGGAGTCGCCGGCTCGGACCACCCGCACCTCGTCGGCCTCGCGGGGATCGTGGGATTGCTCGAAGTCGACGACGCGCACCTCGGACGAGGTTGCGGCCACGCCAGCCTCCCGCGACGCAGCAACTGACGTGGCGGCGTCGCCGAGGTCGTAGCCGGCCGCCCGGGTGACCTGGACGTCGACGACGCCAACCTCGGAACCGGCGGCGACCACCACTCCCTCCGGACCGATGTCGACCAGGTCGGCTTCCCCCGTGACCGGCGTGTCGACCTGGCGCACCACCTCGTGGAGGGCAGGGTCGACGAGCGAGACCACGCCGCCGGTGCGGTCCACGACGAGCACGCCGCCTTCGACCTCCAAGACGTCGAGTTCGGCCCCCCGCTCGCTCACCGCGACCCGGGCCGACACCTCACCACGGTTTGTGTCGACGTGGACGATCTCGCCGGAACCGGCCACCGGAATCCAGAGACCGCTGGTGGCCGTGGAAACCCGGGTGACGACCTCGGGCTCGATCTGAAACGCGGACGCGCCGATGCCGACCACCGCCACCATGGCCACGACACCAGAAGCCCGCCGTCCACGCAATCGCACGCTCTGAGTGTATCGCACCCTGGTTCAACCACTAAGAGCGAGATTCCGGCCGCTATTCGGGAGATTCTCCCGGTTCGAACGGCCGAACCGCCACCAACCCGGTCTCCTGACCGAGACTTGCGGCCAGTTCGGCGAGAAACGGTCCTTGCGGGAGCCGCGGTCGCTCTCGAGCACCGCCGCCAATCTCTGAGGGGTGAGCCGGTGACCAGGCTCGCACCCCGCGAGGGCGGCCACCCGGAGCGGGCGCTGGCACTGGTCCGCGATCACCCGACCGAGGGCCGCAGCTCCCACGCAGGCCACGACGATCGTGGATCGGTCCGGGATCACCGGCTCGTAGGGGCGGGGGGCCTTGAATGGCTTGCGACGAGAACCGTCGGCCTCGACCACCACATGGTCGTACCGGCCGAACCAGTGGTCACAGGTCTCGGGATCGACGCCGAGTGCCTTGTGCTCGGCATCCTCCTTCCACGCGATGACACAATGATCCCGCCGCAGGGCCTCGTCGAGCTCCGCTTCGGTCGGCGAGAACAGGACCGGCCGCCCGCCGGTCCGGTCCCTCCCCATCTTCGTCGTTGTGGTGAGGACGACGGTCCCCGGGAGTTGGCGGCCGAGCGCGAACAGCGCAGTGGTCTTGCCACCGCCTCCCACGAAGGACACCAGTTCGTGGGAGCCGAGCTCGAGCGAAGCCGCGAGGTCGCTGATCGAGATCGGCTCAACCACGGCCGGCCATCCACGTGAGTACGGCCTCGGTGACCCCACCACCGACCGAAAGGGCCTTGTCGGAGATCTCCCGACAGACCGAGGTTTCAGAACGGGGATCGACGTCGCCGATCTTCAACCCGGCCGCAACCGACACACCACTCGCGATCAGGCCGCGGACGACGCCGCGAAACGGCGCATCGATCGGGTCCGCTCCGACGCGACCGAGGCGCTGACCCGAGTCGACGACGTCGCCGATCTCGACATCCCAGGCGACCGGACCGGAGCTCCTCGCCCGAAGTACCCTCTCGGCCGCGTGGCCGCCCATCTCACCGGGCACGCCGGTGTCCGCGGCCGCGCTGCCCGCCCAGAAGACCCGGCCGAGGTGATGCCCCCGTTTGGTCTCCACCACCGCGTGACAATCCACACCGGCGATGAACCCGGGCCCGACTCCGATCACCAGTGGCGCATCGTCGATCGTGGTGTCGAGATTGCGCTTGGCGATCCGAGCGTCGATGACGACGTCCGCTCCCGCGCCCGGGAGATCCGGTGAGACGACCACGCCGACCTCACCGGCGCGAGCGACGTCGATCGCTTCGGAGACGGTGCCCGCCGATCGGGCGCGCATGCCCTCGATGTCGACCACCCCCTCTCGGACCGCCGACGACACCGCCACCGACCGGCGTACGGTCAGCGGTTCGGCGAGCTCGGTCACCACGACCGGCCAACCCGCCCGCGTGAGCCGCCAGATGATGCCGGTTGCGAGGTCGCCCCCGCCCCTGACGACGATCAGTTCCGGGCTCCGTGGATCAGCCACTGCGGCGGTCGCCGATGACCTCGGCCAGGATGCTGACCGCGATCTCTTCGGGTGTCTCGGCGTGGATCTCGACGCCGATCGGCGCGTGCACTCGGGCGAGCGCGGCATCCGCGACCCCCGCCTCCGCGAGCTTGGCGCGGATGGTCGACCAGCGACGCTCGCTCCCCATCAGCCCCACATAGGCCGCGGGTGTGTCGAGGAGGAGCGGGAGCAGCTGCACGTCGAGTGCGACATTCCGTGTGACCATCACGACCGCGTCATCCGAACCGACCGGATGCTCGGCGAGCAGGTCGGCCACCTCACCGGAGGCCGCGACGTCGGCCCCTTCGGCCTCGTCGGCGAGACCGTCGCGGTCGTCCCACACCACGGTCCGGAGGCCGAGCCAGGTGGCGAGGTCGTTGACCGCCTTGCCCACGTGGCCGGCGCCGATGACGTACACGGTGGGATTGGGCATGTGGGGCTCCAGGTAGATCTCGGCCACGCCGCCACAGACGCCGGGGTCACCGCTGGCCGGGTCGACGAGTGAATAGGTGAGCATTCGGGGCTGGCGGTCGGCGAAGACCTCCTCGGCCGCCAGCCGAACCCGGTTCTCCATCTCCCCACCGCCGACGGTGCCGGAGGTGCGGCCATCGGCGTAGACCAGCATCTTCGAGCCGGGCCGACGGGGAACGGATCGCTCGGTACGGACGACGGTGGCGAGCACGACCGGTTCGCCCCGCTCGATGGCCGCCGCGAGCTCGCCGATCATGTCGGGGTGGAGGCGTGCAACGCGGTCCAGACGCGCTCCGGAGTGAACGGGAGATCGTTGATGGCCACACCGGTGGCGTTCAGGATGGCGTTGCGGATCGCGGGAGCCACACCGTCCTTGGGAATCTCGGCCACGGCCTTGGCGCCGAAGGGACCCGAGTCCTCCATGGTCTGCACGAGGTAGACGACCGTCTCGGGTACCTCGTCGGCTCGGTAGATCTTGTAGGGACCGAAGCGGGCGTTGAGGAGGCGGCCGTCGTCGTCGAACGCGAACTCCTCACACTGGGCGTAGCCGAGGGCCTGGAGCATGCCCCCCTCCACCTGGCCGCTGGCCGTGACCGGGTTGATGGCGACGCCGCAGTCGACGGCCATCACCATCTTCTCCACGGTGACCTGTCCGGTGTCGACGTCGACCTCTATCTCCACCATCTGAGCCGCGAACGGGGGCGGACAGTCGGGCGACACGTAGGACGAGGTGCCCATGATCTGCTCCTGCTCCTGCCAATGGAGCGAGTCGAGCGCGATGTCCTCCATGGAGACCGAACGGCCGTCGGGAGCGTAGGCCCGACGGTCGCGGAGCTCGATGGTGCACGGTTCGTCGACGTCGAGCAGCATCGCCGCCCGCTCCTTGAGCCGCTTGCGCACCGCCTCGGCCGTCTGCATCGCCGCGGTACCGGAGATGTAGGTGGTCGAGCTGGCGTAGGCGCCGGTGTCGAACGGGGTGACGTCGGTGTCGCTCGAGTAGACCTTGATGTCCTCCAGCGGCACACCGAGCACCTCGGCGGCGATCTGACCGAGGACCGTGTCGGCCCCGGTGCCGAGGTCGGTGGCACCGACCAGCATGTTGAACGAGCCGTCGTCGTTGAGCTTGATGGAACAACCGCCCATGTCGAGGAACGGGATGGCGGTGCCGTGCATACAGAAGGCGAAGCCGATGCCGCGCCGGATGTTCGGCCGGTCCGGCGGCGCCACCCACTCGGCGTCGTCGCGGCGGTGCCACCCGATCTCACGCATCGCCTGGGCCACGCACTCCTCGATGCCCGACGACATCACCTTCGGGTACTCGTCGAGCTCACCCTCCATCACGGCCCGCTCGCCGAGGTGCGGGGCGATGTCCATCTCCGAACCGACCTTGACCCAGTTGTTGCGCTTGAACTCGATGACATCGACACCGAGCTCGTGGGCGATGTCCTCCATGTGGGCTTCGAGTGCGAACTCGGCCTGAGGGGCGCCGTAGCCGCGGTACGCACCGGGCACCGGGATGTTCGTGTAGACGACGTCGCAGTGGAACCGCTTGTTCGGGCACTCGTACTGGCTCAGCCCCCGGAGGCCCGACACCGTCTGCACCGTGTAGCCGTGGGTGCCGTAGGGGCCCGTGTTGCCGATGATGTACATGTCCTGGGCCACCAACTTGCCGTTGGCGTCGACCCCGGAGCGGTAGGTGATCGTCTGAGGGTGACGGGTGCGCGAGGAGACGAACTCCTCCTCCCTCGTGAGTTCGAGGCGGACCGGCCGGCGGGTCTTCTTGGCGAGGAGCCCGACGATGTCCTCGATCAACATCTCCTGCTTGGCGCCGAAGCCACCGCCGATACGGGGCTTGATCACGCGGACGTCCTTGATGTCCATCCCGAGTAGGGGCGCCACCATGCGCCGGGCGTGGAACGGCACCTGGGTGGCCGTGCGGATCACCATTCGCTCGTCGGCGTCGAGCCAGGCGATCGAGATGTGCGGCTCGATCGGGCACTGCTGCACCTGGTGGACCCGGAACGTCTGCTCGAAGACGTGCTCGGCCGCGGCCATCGCCGCATCGACGTCGCCGCGCATCGCCTTGATCTCGTGGACGATGTTGCGGTCCGCGTCGAAGATCTCCTCGGTGTCGGGCTCGTCGTGGATCTTCGGCGCGTTCGGCAGCATCGCCTCCCGCTCGTCGAAGATCGCCGGCAGCACCTCGTACTCCACCTCGATCAGTCGCGCCGCCTGCTCTGCGATCTCGACGGTCTCGGCCGCCACGACCGCCACCCGGTCGCCGACGTAGCGGACCTTGGTGTCGAAGCTGACCTGATCGTGCGGATGCGGGTTGGGCCAGCTCTGACCGCCCGACGCGTACTTGATCCGTTCGGTGTTGAAGCAGTGCAGGACGGCGTGCACACCGGGGAGGGCGCGTGCGGCCGTGTCGTCGATCGCCAGGATGTGGGCGTGGGCGTGAGGGCTGGTGAGGAGCTTGGCGTAGAGCATCCCCCGGAGATCGATGTCGTCGGTGAAGGCGGGGTTTCCCTTGGCGAGCTTCACCGCGTCGACCTTGATCTCGGGCTTGCCCACCACCGCCATGTCCGGAACATCACGCGAAGGGATGAGGCGGGGGACCGAGAGCGGCGCCTCGGGAGCCAGGTCGGCGGGGTCATACGGCGCGGCGTTGGTGCCGTCGGTCAGCGGCGTCAGGACCAGCGGCCCGAACGGGGCCGGGTCATCGCCCCGCATCATCGCGGCGGCTCGCTGCACGGCGTCGACCACCTTCACATACGCGGTCTCGCGGTCGAGGATTCCGGAGAGCATGTCGCGGATCTCGGACTCCGACGGATCTGGGTTGTGCTCCAGGAGGAGTTTCGTCCCGAGGATCATCGCTCCGGCCGAATAGCCCGACTGGAGCGCGCCGACCGCGGTGAAGGCGGCCTGGATCGGATGGAGGTCCCGTTCGGTGTTGAGGGACTCGACGGTGGTGACCGCGTGACCGTCGGCCTGCACGGCCAGGACCACATCCGCGCTCACCAACTCGCCGTCCATCACCACCGCGGCCGCGCCGGTCTCCCCGGAGTCGGAGCCGTAGTGGACGCTGAACATCCCTTCCCGTCGCAGCACCTCTCGGAGGGATTCGTGGAGCTCGATGTCGGTGGTGAGTGCCCGTCCGTTGAGATCGAAGGTGATGGACACGCTCATGGGCGGACCGCTTCCAACGCCCGGGCCGAGAGCACGCCGGCGAGTTCGAGGCGGTAGGCGGACGAGCCCCGGAAGTCCGACGGAGGGATGAGGTCGGTGGTGGGGTCGGAGGAGTCCACCAGAACCGGGACGTCGGCAACGCCGGTGAGGGCGAGCAGGATCTCGCCATCGGGGGTTCGGCGGGCGACGGCTGCCACGATCGGCACGTCGGCCGGAGTCCTCCCCGTCGCCGCAACCGCCCCGATCCCTCCACCGTCGAACGTCACGTGGGTGATGAGGTCAAACGGGGGGGACAGGCACCCGTTTGACCTTCCGTTCGCAGCCTCGTCGAGGTCAAACGGGTGCCTGTCCCCCCCGTTTGACCTGGAGACCAGAAGGGCGGCGTAGAGCACGCTGTCCCACGAGCGGGTGGCGACGGTGCCGCCGACGGTGGCGAGCGTGCGCAAGGTGGAGGGCATCTCGGCCCTCGCCACATCGGCCAGCCAGGCCGGCACGAGATCCGACCGTGAGAACTCGGCCAGTGTGGTCATCGCGCCCACACGCACCCGGTCACCGTCGAGCTCGACACCGGTGAGCCCCAGCTCCTGGAGATCCACGACCTCGACCCGGTCGCCCTCACGATCGGCGTTGATCACCGTGCCGCCGGCCAGCGGAATTCGGGCTCCGTCCGCGAGCAGGGCGCGCGCCTCGTCGAGGTCGGTCGGGCGATGGTAGGCGGCCACCAGGGGCACGGATCCTCCGTCTCGGTCGGGGCCCGCCAACCTAGTCCAGCCACCCTCCCCAGGGCGACGGCGGGGGCCGCGACGAACACCGTTCGCCATCGGCGCCCGACGAGTTGACAGACCCCCCACATGGCCTAGCCTCGGGCCAACTTGCATTTCCCTGGAGGAGACCTCATGAAGCGACGCTTGTTGCTCATCCTTTCCCTGCTGTTCGCGTTCACCCTCGTTGCCGCCGCATGCGGTGACGACGGCGACACCGATGCCGGTGGCGACTCCGGCGACGATTCTGGTGACGACACCGGTGGCGACGACGCCGCCGGTGGCGCCAGCGACGTCACGGCCGCGTTCATCTACATCGGCGAGCCCGGCGACGCCGGCTGGACCTGGGCCCACGACCAGGGCCGTCAGCACGCCGAGGCAGAGACCGGCGCCACCACCGTCACGGTCGAGAACATCCCCGAGACCGGCCCCGACTTCGAGCAGGCCGCCCGTGACGCGATCGCGGACGGTGCCGACGTCATCTTCGCCACCTCGTTCGGCTACATGGACGCGATGGAGGCCCTGTCGGGCGAATTCCCCGACGTCGCCTTCGCCCACGCCACCGGCTTCAAGTCCAACGACACCAACTTCGGCAACTACTTCGGCCGCATCTACCAGGCCCGCTACCTCACTGGTCTCGTGGCCGGCGAGGCCAGCGCGTCGGGCAACATCGGCTACGTCGCGGCGTTCCCGATCCCGGAGGTCATCCGAGGCATCAACGCCTTCACCCTCGGTGTGCAGGCCGTGAACCCCGACGCCACCGTGACCGTCAACTGGACCTCCACCTGGTTCGACCCCGCGGTCGAGGGTGACGCCGCCCAGGCGCTGCTCGACAGCGGCGCCGACGTCATCGCCATGCACCAGGACTCGACCGCCGCCGGCGAGCGGGCCCAGGGCGCCGGCGCCCGCTGGGTGTCCTACAACTCCGACATGAGCGCCTTCGCTCCCGACGCCTACGTCGCCTCCGCCATCTGGGACTGGGGCCCGTACTACGCCTCGGTCATCGAGGCCGTGGCCGACGGTAGTTACAGCGGTGGCGCCTACTGGGGCGGCATGGAAGACGGAATCGTCCAGATCGGCAGCCTCGCCGACGACGTGTCCGACGACATCAAGGCCCAGATCGACGATCTGTCGGATCAGATGATCGCCGGCACCTTCGATCCCTTCACCGGTCCGATCAACGACCAGGACGGCAACGAGGTCATCGCCGACGGTGTCGTGCCTGGCGACGGCGATCTGCTCGGCATGAGCTACTTCGTCGAAGGCGTGATCGGGTCGGCCACCGGGTGAGCCACCCCGCCGTCGAACTCGACGGTATCTGGAAGCGCTTTCCCGGCGTGATCGCGAATGCCGGGGCGAGCCTCACGGTTCGCCCCGGCACCGTTCACGCCGTGCTCGGGGAGAACGGCGCCGGCAAGACGACCCTGATGAACTGTCTGGCCGGCGTCTACCTCCCGGACGAGGGCAGCGTCCGGATCTTCGGTGAGGAGATGCGGTTCTCCTCACCCTCCGACGCGCTCGCCGCCGGAATCGGGATGGTCCACCAGGAGTTCCGCCTGGTGCCCACGTTCACGGTGGCCGAGAACGTCGTGCTCGGCGCGGCGCCGACGATCCTCGACCAAGCCGAGCTCAACCGCGAGGTCGCCGCACTGGCAGAGCGGTTCGGATTCGACGCCGACCCCACCCGACCGGCCTGGCAGCTCAGCATGGGCGAACGCCAGCGAGTCGAGATCCTCAAGGCCCTGTGGCGCGACGCACGGGTGCTGATCCTCGATGAACCCACGGCCGTCCTCACTCCTCAGGAAGCCGTGGAACTCGGCAAGGTGCTGCGCCGGATGGTGGACGAGGGCCGCTCGGTCGTCTTCATCAGCCACAAGCTCGACGAAGTCACCGCGTTCTGCGACGAGGCCACGGTGTTGCGAGGCGGCGCGACCGTGGCCGAAGGGATCAAGATCGCCGACGTCGACGCCGCTCAGCTCGCCGAGCTCATGGTCGGGGCCAGCTCCGAGGCGGCACCCACCACCAGGGTGGCCACCCCTGGTGACGTCCTGCTCGAGGTGTCCGGTCTCACCCTCACCGACACCCGCGGCCTCAAGGCCGTCGATGACCTCTCGTTGACGGTCCGCTCGGGCGAGATCGTCGGCGTGGCGGGTGTCGCCGGCAACGGCCAGCGAGCGCTCACCGATGCCATCGCCGGTCTCGAGCGCGTCGATGCCGGCATGATCTGCATCAACGGCGTCGACGTCACCCATCTCCACACACGAAAGCGGGTCGAAGCCGGACTCGCCTACATCCCCGAGGACCGACTCGGCGTGGGCCTCGCGCCAAAGCTGCCGGTGACCCACAACGCCGTGATGCGTTCCTACCGGGACCTCCGCCAGGGCCCCTTGCTGTCCTGGGAGCGGGCGAAGGCGTTCTGCACCGATCTCATCGAACGCTTCGAGGTCAAGGTCGGCCGCATCGACGACCCCATGGCCGGACTC
>CAYFLT010000062.1:6137-16344 GCA_964344055.1 uncultured Candidatus Nemicrothrix sp. | reverse complement strand
TGGGACGGGAACTCAGCCGCGACCCCGGCGTCGTGGTGGCCTCACAGCCGACCCGCGGCCTCGACGTCGCCGGTGTGTCGGCGATCCAGAGCCTGCTGGTCGCCCAGCGCGACGAGGGCACCGCCGTGCTGATGATCTCCGAGGACCTCGACGAGATCCTCGCGCTCGCCGATCGCATTCTCGTCATGTCCGAGGGTGAGATCGTCGGCGAATTCGACCCACGTGACGCCAGCCGCACCGACATCGGTGAAGCGATGATGGGAGCGCGGGCATGAGGTTCAGGAAGGACCGGGCGTGAAGCAGCGAATGGTGCTCGCTCGGCGCGAGACGCCCACCCGAGGCGGGCAGCCGGTCGCCTTCCTATACGGCCTCGTCTTCGCGCTCGTCATCGGCGCCATCTTGCTGATGCTGTCGGGCGACCCGGTGATCGACACCTACCAGCGCATGTGGGACCGCAGCCTCGGCTCGGCCGACGTCATCTCCACCACCCTCAACCGGGCCGTGCCCCTCGCCCTCGCCGGACTCGCGGTCTCGATCGCGGCCCGGATGGGCCTCTGGAACATCGGTGCCGAGGGTCAGATCCTCTTCGGAGCCACTGCGGCCACCCTGGTCGGCCGGATCGGTCCCGACTGGCCCGGCCCGGTGCTCATCGTCGCAATGCTCGCCGGGGCAGCACTCGGCGGCGCCTTGTGGGCGCTCGGCCCAGGCCTCGCCCGCGCCGAGTTGGGAGTGAGCGAGATCATCACCACCCTCATGCTCAACGAAGTGGCGCTGCGCCTGATCCGGTACCTCCAGAACGGCCGGTGGAAGGACCCGGAAGGTTTCGGATTCCCGAACGTCGAGGCTCGGCCCGATCAGGCCGAGCTGGGCGACATCTGGCAACGAGCCCATCTCGGCGTGATCATCGCGATCATCGTCATCGCGGCATTCGCGTGGTTCGTCAACCGGAGCATCTGGGGCTACGAGCTCCAGATCGCTGGCTCTTCCCCCAAGACCGCCACCTACGCCGGCATCTCGATGCGGGCGAAGGTCCTGGGCGTCATGCTGCTGTCCGGGGCCGTCGCGGGGTTCGCCGGCGGCATCGAGCTCACGGGTACCGCCGAGCGGTTGAGCGAGAACATCTCGAACGGGTTCGGCTTCGCCGGGATCATCGTCGCCGCCCTTGCACTGATGCGGCCGTCCGGCGTCGCCTTCGTAGCGCTGGCGTTCAGTGCGGTGCAGGTAGGCGGGCTGAGCATCCAGACCCTCGGCGTGTCGCCGGCCGTCTCGTCGATTCTCCAGGCGCTCATCCTGTTCGGGGCCATCGGCGCCGCGGTCTTCTCCACCTATGAGATCCGTCGGGTCGAGCGGAAGGTGGTGGGCGCATGATCTTCGCCGAGATCACCATCTCCGAAACGGCCGTGATCGGTCTGGTCGTGGCCTCGATCCAGTTCGCCACCCTGCTGTACCTCGCCGCCCTCGGCGAGACGATCGCCGAGCGGGCCGGGGTGCTCAACCTCGGGGTCGAGGGCATGATGGCGATGGGAGCCGTGGCCGGCTACATCGCCGGAGCCAGCAGCGGGTCACCGTGGGTCGGCCTCATCGTCGGCACCCTCGCGGGGGCGGCCGTGTCGAGCCTGCACGCGATCGCAGCAGTCGGTCTCGGTGCCGACCAGGTGGTGAGCGGCCTCTCCTTGACGATCCTCGGGCTGGGCCTCGCCGACTACATCGGCGACGACTACACCGACGACCCTCGTAGGGCGCTCTTCACCGACGTCGACATCCCCGTACTCACCGACATCAAGTGGATCGGCGACACCGTCTTCAACGCCAGCCCCGTGACCTACCTCGCGGTACTCATCGGGGTGGCGGCGTGGTTCGTCCTCAACCGCACGTCGTTGGGCCTCGGGCTCCGGGCCGTCGGCGAGAGTGCGTCGACCGCCGATGCCGCCGGGCACAGCGTCAACCTGTTGCGCATGGGCGCGGTGATGGTCGGGGGAGGGCTGGCCGGCATGTCAGGGGCGTACCTCTCCACCTACGTGGTCGGCGCCTGGAGTGTCGGGGTCACGGCCGGCCGCGGCTGGATCGCCGTCGCGCTCGTGATCTTCGGCGCGTGGCGGCCCGGACGGGTGGCCATCGGCTCCCTGCTCTTCGGCTTCACCCTCGCCCTCCAGCTCCGGCTGCAGCCCTTCGGCATCGAGTTCTCGCCGATCCTCGTCTCGATGCTGCCGTACATCCTCACCGTCGTGGTGCTGATCGTGATCTCCTACCGGGCGCGCAACCAGCCGTCACCCTCTCCGGCCGGCATCGGCATCGCGTACCGGAGAGAGGAGCGGTGACGCGAGTGAGGTACGAGGAGCGGTGACGCGAGTGATGTGCAAGGCGCGGTGACGCGAGTGAGGGACGAGGCGCGGTGAACGTCATGGTGGACCTGTGCGTGGTGCCGATCGGGGTCGGTACGTCGGTCTCGGAGTACGTCGCAGCGTGCGAGCGGGTGTTCGAGGAGGCGGGTCTGTCGCATTCGATGCACTCATACGGCACCAACGTCGAAGGTGAATGGGACGACGTCATGGCCGCGGTCAAGCGCTGCCACGAGGTCGTACACGAGATGGGGGCGCCGAGAATCACGTCCTCGATGCGCTTCGGGACCCGTACCGATCGCAGTCAGACCATGGACGACAAGATCCGTAGCGTCCGGGAGAAGCTCGAAGGCGGCGACTGAGCCCGACGGGTCCGCTACCGGCGATAGCCTGCTCTGCTCGTGAACCGCTTTCGCATTCTCTCCGTCCTCGTGGTGGCTTTCGCGCTCCTGGCCTCGGCCTGTGGCGACGCCGCCAGCAACAAGGAGGTCGTCTCCGTCGAGGGTCGCGTGCTCACCGAAGGGAAGCTCGACGAGCTCCTCCCCTCCGGTGACGCCACGGTCCCGAGCCGGGTGGCGGCCGTGATCGAGGACTGGCTCCTCACCCATGTGCTCGAGCTCGAGATCATCGACAGGGGTGAGACCCTCACCGAGACGGACTACGAGGAGGCGGAGCTGTTCGTCGAGAGTCTGCGGCTCAACGAGCGCGTCGACGACGAGGAGACGCTCGTCTTCACCTACGCACTGAGCCTCGCGGTGGGGCGCTGGGCGGAAGCCGAAGCCGAGGCCCGCCCGGACCCCGAGCCGCCGATGATGCTGTGCAGCAACCACATCCTCCTCGACGCCGAGGCCGATGCGCTGGTCGCGTTGGACCGCTACGAGAACGGCGAGGCGTTCGACGAGCTCGCGATCGAGCTGTCCACCGGACCGAGCGGTCCGAGCGGCGGCGATCTCGGCTGTCAGCCGGAGGGTCAGTTCGTCCCCGAGTTCGAGGAGGCCGCCTACGCGGCTGAGGCCGGCGATGTCGTCGGCCCGGTCCAGACCCAGTTCGGTTGGCACCTGATCGAGATCGTGTCGGTGGGTCCGGCCACGGCCGAGAACCACCCCGACGCCGATCCGACACAGTTCGACCTCCTCGCCGGCCAGGGCAATGAGGCGCTGCTCACCGAGATCATCGAAGAGCTCGAGGCCGAAGCCAAGGCCGCGTGGGGCGACTCCGTCACCGTGGATCCCTCATTGGGCACCTTCGACGCCGAGACCTTCACGGTGACGGTGACCGGCTGACCGACCCGCCGCCGGACGAGCCGACGACTAGCGTCGGCGCTCGTGCGAGTTCTCGAGTTGTGGCGATACCCCATCAAGTCGATCGGTGGTGAGCGGCTTTCGTCCTGCGAGGTCGGAGAGTTCGGCCTGGTCGGTGACCGTGGCTGGGGATTGCGCGACGAGCGCAACGGCAACATCCTCACGGCTCGTCGTGAACCCCGGATGCTGCTGGCCTCGGCCCGACTCGCCGAGGACCGGCCGGTCACCACGACCCACGACGGGCGGGAGCTGGAGTCCGACGCCGACTTCACCGAGTGGCTCGGCCGTCCCGTGTCGCTCCAGCGAGCCGACGATGCAGGCGGCACCTACGAGAATCCGATGAATGCCGAGGACGAGACCGACTGGGTGAGCTGGCAAGGCCCCGCCTACGCGTGGCACGACAGCGGCCGGTCGCGCGTCTCGCTCGTGACCACTTCCTCGCTGGGCGACTGGGCCGCTGCGCGCTTCCGTACCAACGTCATCCTCGAAGGGGAGGGAGAGGACGAACTGATCGGGTCGGCCGCTCGCCTCGGGTCGGTCGGTCTCGACATCACCAAGGCGATCGATCGGTGTGTCATGGTGACCCGCCCACAGCCCGGCCTGGATCGAGATCTCGATGTGTTGCGCACCATCAATCGTCGACACGGCGGAACCCTGTGCGTCGGTGCGCTCGTCACCGCCGGTGGCATGGTCGCCGAGGGCGACATCCTGGTGCCCTCGTGAGACGAGCCCCGCTCGCGCTGGCGGCGGCGATGACGCTGGCGAGTGTCGGGTGCGGGGAAGGGCAGCGCAATCCGACTGACGAGGAGGCCGAGGCGATCGCCATGCTGGTCGACGCCGATCTGGGCCTCGAAGAGCAGCGCTGCATCCTGCAGAGCCTGTTGGACAACGAGATCTCCGCCCAGATGATCCTCGAGGGCACCCTCACCGCGGATCAGGACGGAATCCTGCTCGCCGCGGCCGTCGAGTGTGTCGATGATCTCGCCCGGGTGGACGCCTTCGTCGAATCCTTCATCGAAGGAGCTGCGGAGGGGGGAACCGTGCTGTCACGCGAGGAGGCCGAGTGTGCCATCCGGGCGTTGGGGGAGGACGACGTGGACGCGGCAGTCGTCGAATGCCTCGGGGCGCGAGCGGGCGACGCGGGGGACTACGGCGACGATCCCGTCCTCGATCTCCTGTGGGATCAGTGTGAGGGCGGCAATCCCCAGGCCTGCGACGAGCTCTTCCGCGATGCCCCGGTCGGCAGCGCGTACGAGGACTTCGGGCGCACGTGCGGCGGCACACTCCCGGAGTCGAGAGGGCTGGAGTGCTTCGAGATGTCGGGCTGACGGGCAGCCGCCGTCAGCCGTCCGATGCCGGTGGGCGATAAAAGAGGGCGAGCTGACCGATCGCCGCGCCGACACCACCGACCAGCGCGATGAGCAACCCGGTCCAGCCGTCGAAGTTCTCGATCAGTTCGAGCTGGTAATCCAGGGAATACTGGCCGGGGCCGGTGGTCGCCACCGCGATGCCGATCACCGCCAGGATGACGTTGTACTCGTAGCCGTCGCCGACGATGAAGAAGCCGTTCTTCAAGTGCACCGTGTAGGCGGCGACGGCCATGAGCGCGACGAACGCAAGCGCGGCGAGCGGCGTGAACAGGCCGAGCGCGAGCAACAGACCCGACCCGATCTCGGTGGAGGCCGCAAGGTGTGCATGGACCTTGCCGGGCCGCATGCCCATCGAATCGAACCATCCGGCGGTGCCGCTGATGCGGCCCCCCTTGAAGTATTTGGCGTAGCCGTGGGCGGCCATCGTCAGGCCGGCGACCACCCGCAGTACGAGTAGACCGAGGCTGAGTCCATCGGGCGTGGCGATGTAGTTCTCCGCCGCGAGCATGCTGACCATCTGGATCTCCCTTCCGGGCGGGCAGTGTAGGAGACTCCTCCCGTGTTCGTCCTCCTCGCCGCTGCCGCCCGTACCCCGTTTGCGCCGGCCGACGGGGTCCTGGCCGGATGGCATCCGGTCGATCTCACCGCGCTGGTGATGAATGCCGCAGTGGCCTCGGCCGGGGTGGGACCCGAAACGGTCGACCACGTCCTCGTCGGTTGTGCCGAGCCGGTAGGGGCACAGGGTGCCGATCTCGCCCGCGCCGCGATCCTGGCCGCCGACTGGCCCGAGGGGATCGGCGGGCTGGTGGTGGACGCCGGCGCGACCAGCGGAAGCGCAGCGCTCCATCTCGGCGCGGCGATGATCGCGAGCGGCCAGGCGAGGACCGTGGTGGTGGCCGGCGTCAGCAGCGCATCGACGGTGCAACCGGGGGCGGCGGCGATGGGCCGGGCCTACGGCCGGCCCTGGGGCGACGGGCCGGCGCGTCGGGTGGCGGACGATGGCGGACTCCTCCCCGGGCCGCAAGCTGCCGAACGAGCTGCCGCCCACCGAGCGATAGATCGGGACGCCCAGGACTCGTGGGCCGAACGCAGCCACATCCTCCGAGCCGAGTTCCCGTGCTCGGCGGCGCTCGTCTCCACGGCCGCGCGACCCGGTGATTCGGTGGCCGTCCAACGCGGGACTCCCATCGGCGCCGACATGGTGCGAGCCTTCCCCGGCGACGCCAGGACGCTCCCTCCGATGTTCGACGAGGACGGCACCGTAACCGGGGCGACATTCGCGCCTGCCGCTGACGGCGCGACCGCGATGGTGCTCACCTCGAGCGCGACCACTCCGGTCGCTCAACTCCTCGGTACCGGCCGCTCCGCGGGTCATCCACTCGACGCCCTCGGTGGCCTCGCCGAATCGGCTGAGCGTGCCCGGACCGCCGGCAACCTGCTCAGACATGCCGTCACCACCTGGGAGATCGGCGAGACCACGGCCGCAGCCGCCCTCTCCGCGATCGCGGACCTCGGCATCGAGCCGGCGTGGACAAATCGCCGGGGCGGCACCCTCGGGGTCGGAGATGCGGGTGCCGCGGAGGACCTGCGGCTCGGCGCCGACGGGGTGATCGAGGCCGCGGCCGGCGAGGTCGTCGGTACTGCCGCGTTCGGCCTCACGGGCTCAGCCGTCACCGTGTGGCTGCGGCTCTAGGCTGACGCCCGTGAGCATCGGGACCGCGTTCAACATCCTCCTGGCGGTCGCGGTCGGGTTTGCGATCTTCCGGATCGGGTTGGCCATGCTGCGCGGTCTGGCCCGGCCCACGCCGGAGCCGCCCCCACCGGGGGAGCTCCGGAAGGTGAAGATCACCTATCGATGCAGCCTGTGCGGCACCGAGGTCCGGATGACGGTCGCCCCCGACGAAGACCCCGATCCGCCCCGGCACTGCCTCGAGGACATGGATCTGGTGGCGCCCATCGAGTGATTCGGGGTTGTCCACAGGCTGTGGACAAGGATGGGGAGAATCACACTCGTGTGATTCCTGTCGGTCGGGGGTTCACTCCCCTATCCTCATCATCCATGTCGCAGAAGCCCGCGAAGCGCCGTGTCTCCGGAGGCCGTGTCACCCCCAAGGGGACCCGACCCGAGGGGTTCCACCACGACACCGTCAGCCACACCGGCCACCACGACCTCCCGCCCAGCCCCACCTGGGTGCCGGCGTTGATGTTCGGTCTGCTCGGCGGTGGCGTCGCGGTGATCCTGCTCAACTACGTCGGCTCGATCTGGGACACGAGCAACGGCATCCTGCTGCTCGGGCTCGCCATGATCCTCGGCGGCATCATCACCGCCACCCAGTACCGCTGATCGCCACTCGTGTGCGAGTAGCCGCAGTGCACGGCTACTCGAAGTTCTCCCAGTAGCGGCTCGGCATGGGGCCCTGCTGGTGCTTGTACTTCGAGCGCAGCGCGCCGGAGCCGTAGGGCACGTCCGCGGGTGTCGTCATCTGCTGGAACGAGATCTGACCGATCTTCATCCCCGGATAGAGGGTGATCGGCAGGTTCGCCACATTGCTCAGCTCGAGCGTGAGTTGGCCGTCGAACCCCGCGTCCACGAACCCGGCGGTCGAGTGGATCAGCAGCCCCAGCCGACCGAGGCTGGACTTCCCCTCCAGTCGGGCCACGAGATCATCGGGCACCGCCACCCGCTCGAGTGTCGAACCGAGCACGAATTCGCCCGGATGCAGCATGAAGGGCTCGTCCTCGTCGGCTTCGACCAGTTCGGTGAGCTCCTCCAGATTCGACTTCACGTCGATGTGGCCCATCGTGTGGTTCTTGAACACCCGGAACCAGCGATCGAGGCGAAGGTCCACCGACGACGGCTGGAGGCCCTTCGGGTCCAGTGGATCGATGACGATGCGGCCGGCATCGAGGTGTTCACGGATGGTGCGATCGGAGAGGATCACGAAGCGGCTCCGGGGTTGGACGGCGTCGACCCCGCACTCGGAGTCGCATGAAGGGGTTGGGGCACAGCGTCGGGGTCGACCTCGACCGGGCCGCTGCGGTCCGGGTGATCGCCCAGACGGGCCACATCATCGTCGAGAAGTTCGAGCTGGTCGCCTCGGGCAGCCTGGGCACCCTCCATCCAGTGGGCTCGACACAGCAGGTCGTAGGTGACTTCACCCGCAGCGGGCCCGGAGGTGTCACCGACGACCTTCATCTGGCCCGCCACGACCTGCACACCGTCGACGAACCTCGCGTTGTGGGTGGCCCGCTCCCCGCACCAGCACCGGGCCTCGACCTGGATCTCGGTCCGGACGTCGGCCAGCTCCATCAGCCGGGCGGACCCGGGGAACATCCGGCCCTGGAAGGTGGTGAGCAAGCCGAAGGCGTACACGTCGACGTGCAGTTCATCGACGACCCGCGCCAGCTGCTCACACTGCAGCGGCTCGTAGAACTGGGCCTCATCGCAGATCACGGCATGGACCGTGCCGACCGTGGCCACCCGCTGGCGCACCAGTTCGAACAGATCCGTCGTGGTTTCGACGATCTCGGCGTCGGCCGACACACCGAGCCGGCTCGACACCCGACCCTCGGCCCGATCGAGTTGGGTGGTGAGGATCGTGGTGAGGCCCCGAGCCCGGAGATTGTGGTGGATCTGGAGGGCCTGCGTCGACTTTCCCGAGCCCATCGTGCCGAACGTGAAACGCAGGGTGGCCATCGGCGGCGACCCTACACGGCGCCACGCCGGCTGCGCCCCTCCGACCCGGACGGCTGCTGACCAAGGGCCCTAACCGGACCCGCCTGCGGCTCCATAAGGTTTTGGTGTGAGCACCGAGCCCACCACCACGGCCCATTCCCTTGTACCCCTCTCCGAGGAAGAGTGCTGGCGGCTTCTGGGCAACTCCGGAGTCGGCCGGCTGGTCGTGGTGGTGGGCCATCAACCCGACATCTTCCCGGTGAACTACATCGTCGACGACGCACAGACGATCGTCATCCGCAGCGCCGAGGGCACAAAGCTCGCCGCGGCGCTCATGGGACAACTCGTGGCGTTCGAGATCGACGCCTTCGATGAGGACTATCACGCCGGGTGGAGCGTGGTCGTGCATGGCACTGCCAGCGAAGACCGCACGCTCCCCGGCGTGATGCATGACGAAGAGCTCGGCCTCGAACCCTGGGCGGACGGCAAGAAGAGCCGCTACATCCACATCAAGGCCAACACCATCACCGGACGCCGGCTCCCGCCGCTCCCCGAACCCGTGGAGCGCGATCCGGCATAGGAGGTGCAGCAATGACCACTGATCGTTTCGGCGCCGTCGTCGGCATCGATGGTTCGCCTGGGTCCAACGCAGCCCTCGAATGGGCGATCGCACGAGTCGATCGCATCGGCCCGATTCGGCCGGTGTATGCGTGGGATTACCCCGCAGCCGTATGGCTTCCCGCCCCGTTCTCGGCCACGGCTGTTCCTCCAGCTGATCAGATGCAGACCGCCGCGGAAGAGGCGGCCATGGCCTGCGAAGTCATGCTGGCCGACGTGTTGCATCACCCGCCCGTCGTGAAGCGGGGCGAGGCGGCGAGCATCCTCCTCGAGGAGGCAAAGGATGCCCGGGTCCTCGTCGTCGGCACCCGGGGCCACGGCCCCATCACCGACGCCCTGTTGGGTTCGGTCGGTCGGCGTCTCGCCGATCGGGCCGAAGTCCCGCTGGTGATCGTTCCTCACCACGAGGGTTCGCCCCCGCCGTCCCCGGCCGAGCGGATCGTGGTGGGAGTCGACGGCTCCGACCACTCCCAGGCCGCACTCACGTGGGCGATCGGAATGGCCGGCGAGAACGACGAGGTCGTCGCCGTCACCACCTGGTCGACGCCGATCCCGATCGGCATGGACGTTCCGCGCTTCGACGTGACCGCCCTTCGGGCCGATGCCCAGCGGATCGTGGACGAAGCCGCCGACAAGGCCTGCGCAGAAGCCGGAGTGGAACCCACCAGGGTGATCCGCCACATCACCGAAGGTGACCCACGCTGGGTCTTCAAAGAGATGGAGAAGGAAGCCGGACTGTTGGTGCTCGGCGCGCGGGGTCACACCGGCCTGTCGCACCTGGTCCTCGGTTCCACCACCACCTCGCTCATTCACAGCCCGACCTGCCCGGTCGCGGTGGTCCCATAGCGCGGGTACGGCGCTCCTTCGGAGGGCCGCGAGTGGAAACCGGGGGGTCCAGCGGGC
>CAYFLT010000062.1:1238-6127 GCA_964344055.1 uncultured Candidatus Nemicrothrix sp. | reverse complement strand
ATGACCACCCGGGTTTTCCTCCTCGATGACCACGAAGTCGTCCGCGTCGGGCTCGCCACCATGCTCGATGCCGAGCCGGACCTCGAGGTCGTGGGCCACGCCGGCACCGCGGCCGACGCACTCGCGGGCATCGGCGAGACCACGCCCGACGTGGCAGTCCTCGACGTTCGGCTGGAGAACGGCAACGGCATCGACGTGTGCCGCGAGATCCGCTCCGCTCATCCCGACGTCCACTGCATCATGTTGACCTCCTTCGCCGACGACCGGGCCATGGTCGATGCTGGGATGGCCGGCGCCGCCGCGTACGTGCTCAAGCAGGTGCGCGGTGACGAGCTGACCGACACCATTCGAGCCGTTGCCGAGGGTCGCCAGCTCCTCGATCCCGCAACGGTCCGCCTCGCCACCGAACGCCTCCGGTCCAGCGGTGAACTGCTGATCGAGGATCTCAGTCCGCAGGAGAAGCGCTTGTTCGTCCTCATCGGGGACGGGTACAGCAACCGTCAGATCGCGGACGAGCTCTACCTCGCGGAGAAGACGGTGAAGAACTACGTGTCGAGCCTTCTCGCCAAACTCGGCATGACCCGACGCACCGAGGTCGCCGCCCTGGCGGCCCGCCTCGACGAGCGCCAGCACGCCCGCGACACCTGACGCCGGACGGCCGACCGTCCAATCAGCGCCAATTGGTCGTCGGGACCTCCGACCCTGTTGAGTCGCGTGTCGCACCGTCCATCGTTTCCAATGTGTTCGTCCACGACTTCGTCACGATCCCATTGCCGATGGCCACGGCCCTCGCGGCAGTGGGTGATGTGCTCATGCATCGCAGTGAGCAACTCGTGCACGACGCATGGGCGGCCGACACCGAGGTGTGGACCTCGGCTGGGCTCGCGGCCGAGGATCTCGACCCCAGCTCGCGCTTCGAGGTGACGATCGGCCCGCCGCGGGTACGTCTCGATGCCGCGGTCCTCCACTTCGGATGGACGGTGGCCGGCGCTCGCCTCATCCCGTCGCTGGACGCCGACCTCGAGCTGGCTGCGCGCGGGTCCGACCTGTGCGATCTCCAGCTGCTCGGCCGGTACCGGTTCGGGACCGATCCGCCCCGCACGCCGAATGAGACGAGTCTCGCCCACCGGGCAGTGGTCTCGGCGGTGCGGCGGCTCCTGATTTCGGTCGCCAACGAGATAAGTGTCACGACCGGCTTCGGCGTGGAAGGGGGTGCGGGCCATAGGGTGGGCCCGTGACCGACGACGTCCTCGAGAGCATCACGTCCACCGAAGTGTGGACTGCCGCGCCCGACGGCATGCTGCTCGTCGACGAAACCGGCGCCATCCGGGCTGCCAACTCTGAAGCCGACCGGCTGTTCGGACACGACGTCGGCAGGCTGGTCGGCAACACGGTCGAGTCCCTCCTCCCTGCCGATCAGGTCGACGCCCACGCGGCTCTCCGTCGGGGCTTCAACTCCACCCCTCGGCGCCGGTCGATGGGTGCCGGAAAGCGGCTTTGGGGTCGCCGCGCCGACGACAGCATCTTCCCCGTGCACATCGCGCTGTCGCCGCTGGGAGAGAGCGGCCTCACCATCGCCGCAGTGCGCGACATGTCGGAACACGCGGCCTTCGAGGAACGCCTCATCGAGTCGACCCGCCGACGGCTGCTGGCGGAAGACCACGAACGCATCGCCCGAGACCTCCACGACACCGTCATTCAGGAGCTGTTCGCCCTGGGCATGACCCTGCAGGCCACGCTCGGCCGAATCACCGACGACGAAGTCGCCCGCCGGATCGACGGTTCGGTCGCCACCCTGGATGACGTCATCCACTCCATTCGTGCCCTGATCTTCGACATCGGCCAGTCCGACCGCCGCGACCAGTCGGGGCTGCGCAGCAAGCTGGTGGCGGTCGCGGCCAGCTTCACCCCGTCGCTCGGTTTCGAGCCTGCCGTGTCGTTCCGCGGACCCATCGACACCGCGGTCCCCGAGCAGACCCACGAGCACGTGATCGCAGTCGTCCGTGAAGGCCTCGCGAACGTCGCTCGGCACGCGGACGCCACCGGCGCATCGGTCACGGTGTCGATCGCCGACGGGAACGTGTCCGTCCGGGTCAGCGACGACGGCCGCGGCCTCGCTGTGGGGAGCCGCCGGAGCGGGCTCGCGAACCTGCTCGACCGGGCCCTGTCGCTGGGCGGCACCTGCGAGGTGGGCGGTGACCCCGAAGGTGGCACCGTGCTGGGCTGGGCTGTTCCGATCACCACCGGCTGAGTCATTCGTCTCCAATCGCCGCCTGGGGCTCAAAATCGGCGCCTCACGGCCGTAAGAAGACGATGGGTTCTCCGGCGGACGTTGCCCTGGAACACGCCGTCGATCATGTCCGGCGGGAGGTCTACCTGGAGCAACGCGCCCATGTGGACCATCTCGAGAGCGTCGGCAACGTCGCCATCGCGTTCGGTGTTTCGGCCGTGCTCTGGCATCAGGTGCCCCAACCCCTCCTCGTGGTGTGGGGAGCACTGCTCCTGGCCGGCACATTCGGATGGTCCTCGGTCTTCATCACCCCCGACGAGACCCGACCGTTTCGGCGCCTCGCCCGTAACGTCTGGATCTGGGGTTCCACCATCCTGTGGGCGGCACTGCCTTGGCTGTCGCCGTCGGCTGCCGAGGATCCGATGGTGGCGTGGGTGCTGGTCTTCGTCGTCGTGTTCGGTGTCGGCTGCGACGTCGTGTTCATCCCCCAGACCTTCGACAGCTCACTCAACCAGATAGTGGTCGGCTACAGCAGCAGCTACCTGGCGGTGCTGGTCCTCGCCGGTCAGTATGCGGCGGCCGTCGCGGTGATGGGGTTCGTCATCTCGCTCCTCCTCGGGGCGAGAGGATGGCAGCAGCTCGTCACCAACCTGATCGACAAGCGCGTCGAGAGCGAAATGACCTCACTGGTGGACGGACTGACCGGCGTCGGCACCCGTGCTGCCGCAGTCGCCGCCATCGAACAGATGCGGGCCGACGGCGCGGAGTGGATCCACTGCATGTTCTTCGACGTCGACGACTTCAAGCAGCTCAACGACACCTACGGCTACGACACCGGCGACCAGGCGCTGATCACCATCGCAAGCCACCTCCGAGACCACCTGCCAGAGTCGTGGCTGCTGGCCCGGTTCGGTGGTGACGAGTTCGTGGGGGTGGGCACCACGCCCGCCGAGCTCGGCTCCCTGTTCGACATCGAGATCCCGCTGCCCGACGACTTCGGCGGCACCTCCCAGGCCCAGCCACTGAGTATCGGCGCCACGGTCCTCCCCGGCTCGACTGCGGAACCGAGCGTGCTGTTTCGTGAAGCCGGTGCCGCAGTCCGCAAGGCCAAGCAGACCGGGAAGCACGCCGCGGTCGTCATGGATCCCACGATGCGGGAAGCGGAGAGTGCTCGAACCGTCCTCGGCAGCCGGCTGAGTTCCGCCCTGGAGGACGCCGAGATCATCGCCTACGGCCAGACCGTGAACGACCTGCGCACCGGCCGCATCGTCGGTGTCGAACTGCTCGCCCGCTGGCCCCAGAGCGACGGCTCGATGGTCATGCCGAACGACTTCGTGCCCTTGATCGAAGAGCAGGGCCGGGGCCCTCAGCTGGGCCGGCTGATGATCCGCAACGCCATCGACCTCCTGAGCGAGTGTCGACAGCACTGGTTCGACGTGTTCGTGTCGGTCAACCTGTCCGCCCGCCACCTCTTTCACCGCCGACTCCCTCACGAGATCGGCAGGGACCTGTCCGACTGCGGGATCAGCCCGAAGAACCTCGTGCTCGAGATCACCGAGTCCCAGCACCTCCCGTCGTCCAACATCTGGCAGACGACGGCCACCCAGCTCCGCCGGCTCGGCGTGGGTCTGGCCATCGACGACTTCGGGACCGGCTACTCGTCGATGGAGCAGCTGCTGTCGATGCCGTTCAGCCATCTCAAACTGGACCGGATCATCACCAGCTCCCTCGATCGTCCCGGTACGCTCGATCTGGCCGCCGCGATCGGCGCGATGGCCCAGGGCGCCGGCATGCACGCGATCGCCGAAGGGATCGAGACGGAGGAGGAGCGCAAGCAGATGCTGAACGCCGGCTACATCTACGGCCAGGGCTACCACTTCTCCCGGCCCATGCCCCTCGACCAGATCATCGACAGCCTCACCGCCGATCGCGACGAGATCCGCCAGATCAGCTGATCCGGCCTTGGGCTCCTGACACCGCGGCGCTACGATCGGCGCCCACCGCGGGTGTAGTTCAATGGCAGAACATCAGCTTCCCAAGCTGAGAACGCGAGTTCGATTCTCGTCACCCGCTCCGTACGAAACCCCAGGTCAGAGGCTATTTCAGGACTCGGGTTCTGGTCACGCAGCGGAGATCGTGCCTAGAGTGTGCCTAGAACAGGCGGGACTGGTAGGCACGTATGGCGAAGACTCGGCCCTTTGGCAGCATTCGCAAGCTCCCGAGCGGGCGGTACCAGGCGCGCTACTGGCACGGCGACCGACAGATTCCGGCTGACACGACCTTCGCCACCAAGGCCGACGCCCGGGCGTGGCTGGCCCGGATGGAGATCGAGATCCTCGGCGGCAACCACGTCGATCCGACGAGCGGGCGCGAGAAGTTTGGCCACTTCGCCGAGCGCTGGCTCCAGCAGCGCGATCTGCGCCCCCGCACCCGTGAGACCTACGCCTCCCAGCTGGCTCACATCCTGAAGGAGTTCGAGCGGGCCGAGCTTCGCCGCATCACCCCGGCGACCGTACGGGCCTGGCATGGGCGGCTGGCCGGCTCGGGGCTGCATCCCAACACGGTCGCCAAGGTGTACCGGCTGTTCCGAACCATGATGGACACTGCCGTCGACGATGGCCTCATGCGGGCGAATCCTGTCCACATCAAGGGTGCCGCC
>CAYFLT010000062.1:0-1215 GCA_964344055.1 uncultured Candidatus Nemicrothrix sp. | reverse complement strand
ATCCTCGAGTGGGAGGACGTCCAGCGGATCGCCGACGCGATCGAGCCCCGCTTCCGAGCGGTGGTGTGGGTGGCGGCCACGTCCGGTCTCCGCTTCGGTGAGCTCGGGGGCCTGACACGACGCCACGTCGATCTCGAGGCCGGGACACTTCGAGTCGAGGGTGCACTCACCTTCGTCAAGGGTGAGGGGCCGGTGCTCGGGCCACCAAAGTCCACGGCCGCTCACCGCACGGTCACGATTCCATCGACCACCGCGGCCATGCTCGCCGACCACCTCGAGGAGTATGCCCACGACGATCCCGGCGCGTTCGTGTTCACCTCGGTGAAGGGCAGCCCACTCCTCAACCGCTACTTCGCTCCCTACTGGAAACGAGCGCTGACGAAGGCTTCGACGGACGAGCGCATCCGATTCCACGACCTCCGCCACCTCGCCGGGACCTCGGCAGCGACCGCAGGCGCGTCCCTACGCGAGATCATGGCCAGGATGGGCCATGCCTCCTCTGATGCCTCACTGCGCTACCTCAAGGCCTCGGAGCGCCGAGACGGCGAGATCGCGGACGCGCTCGAGAAGCGGATCGCCGGAGACCTCGGTAGTCAAGATTCCTAGAACCGCTCAGTCGCGTGATATCGGGCGGGTCATGTCCGCTGCTACCCGCACTACATCGCCGGCGGTGTGGCGCGGGCTTGTTCACTTCGGATCGTGATTACGAGCGGAACACCCGCCCAGCTCGGCGGATCCGAAGGTTCGTGGCACCATCTGGAGTGCCCAGTCCCTGGCAAGGGACTGCGGCCGACGGAACTGGCTGGTGGTGATCTCGATGAGTTGTGAGGTTCTTGTCACTGATGTGGGTGTTGAGGGCGTCTGGAGGAGGTGTCGGTCGCGGCGCCTGACCGATGTGCTTCGTGGTGCAAGGGCTGGCGATGACGTCCGGGATGAGAGTGAAGCGCTGGAGGGATATCGGGACGCGGTTGGTGAGCTGGTCTCTTTGGTGGATGGGACGGAGTTCGATGCGCTTCTTATCGATGGGAGGCTTGGCGACGGTGAGGGGGTGATCGTTTCGGTGATCTCGGCTGAGGATGGTCGCGTTGTGGTGACGGTCACGTTTGGCAATCACGCCTCGCATCGATATCTGAGTAGGGGAGAGGTCGCCGGTGACCACGAGTGAGCAATTGTCAAATGTTGTGGATGAGGTCGGGCCGTCAGGCTGCGACGGAC
>CAYFLT010000061.1:24193-29181 GCA_964344055.1 uncultured Candidatus Nemicrothrix sp. | reverse complement strand
TGGGCGTGCTGCCGGGCAGCGTCGGCAGCATCCAGGCGCTCGAGGCCATGAAGCTGATCCTCGGGGTCGGGGACGGGCTGGCGGGCCGGCTCATCGCCTTCGACGCACTCGAGATGAGCTTCCGTGAGTTCAAGCTGAACATCGACCCGAAGAACGAGGTCACCTGGGAGAACCGCGATCGCATCGAAGTCGTCGAACTCGACGGCCTCTGCATGCCGAGTTTCACCCCGGCCTGACCGGCCGAGCACCTGTCGGCGCGATCCCCTTCGGGTAGGGGGCGGTCCGGCCACCCCGGTACGCTCGATCAGCCCATCGCGGGCCGTACCACGCCCTGGAGTTCCTGATTCGTCGCCTACCCGCCACCTTCCGTGGACGAAGTCCCCTGCCGGTCGGCGCGTCGTCGATCGCGGTCGGGCTCGTCATCAACGGGCTTGCCACCTACGCCTTCCTGGTGGTGGCGCGGCGCGCCCTCGGTGACGAGGCCTACGGAGGCCTCGCGGTGCTGTGGGGTCTGGTGTACATCCTGGGACCGGGACTCTTCCAACCGCTCGAACAGGAAGTAGCTCGGGCCACCGCAGCTCGAGGCAGCCGCGGGGAGGGGAGCGCGCCGGTCCTCCGGGAGGCGACCAAGGTCGGTGCAGTCGGGCTGCTCGTCGTGTTCGCCGCGGTGCTCTTCGCCTGGCCGCTCGGGCTCGACGGCCTTCTCGACCATCGGGGCGACCTCCTCCTCGCGCTCCTGCTTTCGCTGGCCGCCTTCGGGGCCGCCGAGTTGGTGCGCGGGATCCTCTCGGGCCGGCACCTGTTCACCCAGTACGGCGGCTACTTCGCCGCGGAGGGCCTGAGCCGCCTGGTCATCGCGGTCGTGCTCGCAATGATCGGAATCGAGACGGTGGGCGCGTTCGCGGTCACCGTTGCCGCGGCCTTCGCGGTCGGCACCGCGGTCAGTGTCTCGCTCGTCAAACCGTTCGTGAACCCCGGCCCGCCGGCCCACCTGCACGAGCTCACCCCCGCACTCGGGCTCCTTCTCGCGACTTCACTGTCCGAGGCGTTCTTGCTCAACGTGGGGCCGGTGGCGCTGTCGATCGTCGGTGACGAACTCGGTGACGAGGCTCCGGGGGTGTTCCTCAACGGGCTCATCATCTCCCGCGTCCCGCTGTTCTTCTTCCAGGCCGTGAAGGCCTCTCTGCTACCCAATCTCGCCGCCCTCGCGGGAGGCCACGATCTGCACGGCTTCCGCGATCTGCAGCTCCGTCTCGTCGCCGCGGTGTCGGCGGCTGCGGGGCTCTCCGTCGTGTTGGCCGCCTTCATCGGACCGTGGTTCGTCGATGCGCTCTTCGGCGACTCGCTCGGGGCCCGTGACATGGCGCTGTTGGCCGCCAGCGGGAGTGGCCTGATGGTGATGTTGTCGCTCTCGCTCGGGCTCGTCGCACTCGACCACACCCGTCTCGCCGTCGTCGGCTGGTTCGTCGGCGTCATCGTGTTCCCGATCGCCATCCAGTTCGGCAGCGACCCCTTCCTCCAGGTCGAGCTGGCGCTGCTGGCGTCGGTGGTGGCGGGCACGATCGCCACTGGGGCATTGCTCCGCTACGAGTACGCGATCCACACTCGGGCAGGCCGGTTCACGCGGTTGTCGTGATGTCGATCCGACGCCAACCCCACGCCGCTACCCTCTGTCGTTGATGAAGGGCCTCATCCTCAGCGGCGGAGCCGGTACCCGACTCCGACCCATCACCCACACGAGCGCGAAACAGCTCGTCCCGATCGCCAACCAGCCGATCCTCTTCTACGGGATCAAGGACATGGCCGCGGCCGGCATCACCGAGATCGGCATCATCATCTCGCCGGCCACCGGTGACGACATCCGGGACGAGGTCGGCGACGGGTCCCGGTTCGGCGTGGCCGTCACCTGGATCGTGCAGGACGAGCCGGCGGGCCTGGCCCACTGCGTGCAGATCGCCCGGGACTTCCTCGGCGAGGACGACTTCGTGATGTACCTGGGCGACAACATGCTCGAACAGGGCCTCACCGAGTTCGTCGACCGGTTCGAGGCCGCCCGCCACGACGCGAGGACCCCGCGCCTCGACGCTGACGAACCCGAGGCGCCCTCGGCGCAGATCCTGCTGGCGCCGGTCGACAACCCGTCCGCCTTCGGGGTGGCCGACGTGGACGACGAGGGCCGCGTCCTCGCGCTCGTGGAGAAGCCCGACGACCCGCCGTCGAATCTCGCCCTGGTCGGCGTCTATCTCTTCGATCCGTCGATCCACGATGCGGTGGCCAGCATCGAGCCCTCCCCGCGCGGTGAGCTCGAGATCACCGATGCGATCCAGTACCTCCTCTCCACCGGGCACCGAGTTGAACATGAGGTCCTCACCGGCTGGTGGATCGACACCGGCAAGAAGGACCCTTTGCTCGAGTGCAACCGGCTCGTGCTCGACACCATCACGCGTGGTATCGACGGCGACGTGGACGATGCGTCGGTCATCGACGGTCGGGTGGTGATCGAGGAAGGGGCCAAGGTCGTGGATTCCACCGTCCGGGGCCCGACGATCATCGGCGCGGGCACCGTGATCGAGAACAGCCACATCGGCCCGTACACCTCGATTGCCGTCGACTGCCGCATCTCCAACAGCGAGATCGACAACACCGTGATCCTTCGCCGCTGCACCGTGTCGGACATCCCCCGACTCTCCGACTCCCTCATCGGCCGCGACACGAACGTCACCCGTGCGGGCTCGATGCCTCGAGCCACCCGGCTCATGCTCGGCGATCATTCCCACGTCGAGATCGAGTGACCCGACCCGAAGGACTCTGATGGCCACCGTCACCCCCATCGACGAGATCGACGGCGCGTACCTGGTCGAACCGGTGATCCACCGGGACGAGCGGGGCGCGTTCATCGAGACGTATCGCCGTTCCTGGTTCCCCGGCCAGCGCGAGATGATCCAGGGCAATCGGGGAGACCGGCAGGCCGGCACCATCGTCGGGCTTCACTATCACCTCCACCAGAGCGACTACTGGTACGTGCCCTACGGCACGGTGCGGGTCGTGCTCTTCGACCTGCGCGACGGCGGGCCGACCGACGGCCAGTGCTGGACCATCGATCTGGGTGCGCAACCCGACGGTGATCACCGCCACTCCGGCGTGTACATCCCGCCGGGGGTGGCGCATGGATTCGGGGCGCTGACCGACTGCACCCTGACCTACCTCGTCGACAGCTACTACAACCCGGCCGACGAGAACGGGGTCGCCTGGAACGATCCGGGCGTCACCGTCGACTGGGGGATCGCCGATCCCGTCCTGTCCGCAAGGGACCAGGCCAACCCGACGCGCGAGGACCTTCCCGTCGATCGCCGTCCCCATTCATCGCTTCGAACCACCTGAGGTCATCGTGAAGCTCTTCGTCACCGGCGCGGCCGGATTCATCGGCAGCAACTATCTCCGCCATGTGGTCGCCAACACCGACGACAGTGTCGTCGTGGTCGACGCTCTCACCTACGCCGGCAACCTGGCCACGATCGAGGATCTCGTGGACGGCAGCCGGGTGCGGTTCGTTCATGGCGACATCACCGATCGTGATGCGGTCACCGAGGCGATGACCGGCTGCGATGCGGTCGTTCACTTCGCCGCGGAGTCACACGTCGATCGCTCGATCGTGGGTCCCGACGACTTCGTGCGGACGAATTGCGACGGCACGAACGTGATGTGCGACGTCGCCCGCAAGCTCGAGATCGGCCGCTTCCTCCACATCTCCACCGACGAGGTGTACGGCTCGGTCGAGGTCGGCTCGTCACGCGAGAGCGATCTGCTCGAGCCTCGATCGCCCTACTCGGCGTCGAAGGCCGCCTCGGACCTCATCGCACTCAGCTACCACACCACCTACGGCCTGCCCGTCCTGGTCACGCGGTCGTCGAACAACTTCGGCCCGTACCAGTATCCCGAGAAGGTCATCCCGCTGTTCACCACGAACCTCCTCGACGGCAAGACGGTGCCGCTCTACGGCGACGGCCTGAACATCCGCGACTGGTGCCATGTCGACGACAACTGCACCGCCGTCGATCTCGTCCTCCGCGAGGGGGTGGTGGGTGAGATCTACAACATCGGGGCCGGCAACGAGATCACGAATCGTGAGCTCACCGAACGGCTCGTGGCGCTCTGCGGCCGCGACGAATCGGCGATCGACTATGTCGAGGACCGGCTCGGTCACGATCGCCGCTACTCGGTCGACACCAGCAAGGTGCAGGCGCTCGGTTGGTCGTGTCAGCGAGATCTGGGCACCGCGCTCGAACAGACGGTGGCCTGGTACCGGGACAACCGGGGTTGGTGGGAGCCGCTCAAGGCCGCTTCGTGAGATTCCTGGTCACTGGGGCAGGGGGCCAGCTCGGCTGTGACCTCCTCGCCGTGCTCGGTGACGACGCCGTCGGCCTGGATCGAGCAACGCTCGACATCACCGATCCCGACGCGGTCCGCGATGCCGTGCGCCCGACCGGGTGATCAACGCGGCCGCCATGACGGCGGTGGACACATGCGAGACCGAGGTCGAGCGAGCCTTCGCGGTGAACGGGGCGGCTGTCGGCCGTCTCGCCGAGGCGTGCGCCGACGTCGGCGCCCATCTCGTCACCATCTCCACCGACTATGTGTTCGACGGCACCAAACAGGGTCCCTATCTGGAGGACGACGAGCCGAATCCGGTATCGGTGTACGGCCAGTCGAAGCTGGAAGGGGAGCGCCTGGCCGGTCCCGAGGCCACGATCATCCGCACCTCCTGGGTGTGTGGTGAGCACGGCCCGAACATGGTGAAGACCATCCTGCGCCTGCTCGACGAACACGACGAGCTTCGGTTCGTCGATGACCAGATCGGCTGCCCGACCTTCACCGCCGACCTCGCCCCTGCGGTCGTGGCGCTGGCCAGGGACGCCGCTCCTGGTGTCTTCCACGTCACCAACCAGGGTGCCGTGAGCTGGCACCGATTCGCCCAGGACGTCGCCCGA
>CAYFLT010000061.1:22422-24183 GCA_964344055.1 uncultured Candidatus Nemicrothrix sp. | reverse complement strand
TCGGGTGCCGACCCGGAGAGGGTTGCGCGGTGCGCCACGGCCGACCTCCAGCCTCCACGGCCGGCCCCTCGGCCCGCGAACTCGGTGCTCGAGAACCGACGTTTCGTCGAGGCCGGCTATCCGGCCCTCCGCCACTACCGGGAGCCACTGGCCGAGCTGGTGGCGGTGCTGATCTGAATGCAGGATGTGGCGGCCGTGGGTGAGGGCGAACCTCCGGCTGCTCGATCGGTACGTCAGGTCCCGCAGCCCCGCCGCCTCGCGAAGCTGTGCGGGTGGGGGGCGCTCCTGACGCTCCTCTCGATGCCCGTCTACAGCTTCCATCTCGGCGCCGGGCTGACCCCTTCGTATCAGTCCGCTCAACATCTGCTGGCGGCGGACCGAGTCGCCTTCGGGTCGGAAGCGTCGTTCACGTACGGGCCACTCGGCTTTCTGGCTTTCCCGCAGCTCTACTACTCGACGACATCGGTGTTGGCGATTCTCGCCAACATCGTCGGGGTCTTCGCGGCAGCCACCATCACGCTGTGGTGCTGTCGCCGAGTGCTGCGGCTCGTCCCGGCGCTGGTGGTCAGCTACCTCCTCATGGTTCTCGCGTGGGACCGCCTGCTCGAGATCGAGTGGCTGCCCGAGGCGGCGGCGTGTGTGGTGATGATGTTCTCGATCGTGGTCGTCACCCGCCATCTGGAGGGTGAAGCGCCCTTTCTCAGGCTGGAGTTCATGGCCATCGGATTCGGCGCGCTCACCGCCGTCTTCTTCAACGTCAAGTTGAGCACCGGGCTCCAGACGGGTGCCGTGACGATCGCGACCCTGCTGGTTCTCTCGGCGCCGACGCCCCGCCCGACGCGCAGGACCGCGCGTCTGCTGATCGGGTGGATGGCGGCATTCCTGTCCACGAGTTTCCTCGTCTGGCTCGTTCTGGGCCAGAGTCTGGGTGGTCTGTTTCCCTGGTTGCGTCACTCGGCTGATCTGGGCTCGGGCTACTCGAGTGGCATGGGGGTCGAGTTCCCGGCCGACAGTTGGCACTACGGGGCGGCTCTTCTGATCCTGGTCGGGTTGGCTCGACTACAGGTGACGCGTTGGGGTCTCGGCAGAATCGCTGGGAACCCTGCGCTGATCCTCCCGATCGCCCTCTACCTGTTCACCGCCTTCAAACACGGCTTCGTTCGCCACGACAGCCAACACGTGCTCGTGTTCTTCCTGGTGGTCGGCTTGGTCGGCTTGGCATTCCTGTCGAAGGAGAACGCGGTGGAGGCGTTCTTCGTGTTCGCGCTCGGACTGGTTGCGGCTTGGGGAGCCTCGGGGGCTTCGATCCGCGACGCAGTCAACCCGTTGCCTCATCTGGCCCAGTCGGTCGATGTGTTCCATGTTGTGTTGGATCCATCCCATCGTCAGGCTGAGATCGACGAGGGCCGCGCCCTCACCCGCTCGCAGTACCCGCTCTCGTCCGCGACCATCGACCTCCTGGCCGGGCGTAGGGTCCACGTCGAACCGTGGGACGTCGGTCTTCTGTGGGCGTATCCGGAGTTCGAGTGGGCCTCTCCGCCGATCTTCCAGGGGTTCGCGGCGTATACCGCAGACCTCGACGACACCAACGCAGAGTGGCTCGCCTCAGACCGCGCTCCTGAGTTCATTCTGCGAATCGCTGCATCCATCGACGGCCGTCATCCGGCGTTCACCTCCCCGCACTACATGGTCGAGATGGCATGCCGCTACGAATCTGTCGGCATTGACGGCCCGTGGACGGTGTTGCAGCGAACGGGCTCG
>CAYFLT010000061.1:20545-22272 GCA_964344055.1 uncultured Candidatus Nemicrothrix sp. | reverse complement strand
CTCGGTCTCGACACCGGCCAGAAGTACCGCCTCGTCCCCTCGACCGGATCCCAACCCCACCTGTTGCCCGGGTCGACCACCGATGCGTGGATCGGGCCACAGGTGCTCGGTCCCGGCCTACGTCTGACACTGGAGAGAACGGGTTTCTCGCTCCTGACCCCGGAGTCGTTCGAGGTCCAGTTCCTCTGCATCGACTGAGAACAACCGTCGTCTAGGCGGAAGTCTGACCGTCGTTTTCAGCCGAACGCTCCCCGGAGCGGGGCAGCTGGTAGTGGGGTGAGAAGATCCGCCGATAGCAGCGCACCATGTCGACGATCGTCTTGCGGATGTTCGCGGGCGATGTCGACTGGCCTTTGCCGAACTGTCGGGGGAACGTCTGGATCCCGACCTCCCCGACCCGGAACCCCATCATCATGGTCTTGATCGCGATCTCGGCGCCGATGAATGGGCTCGTGGCGTTGAGCTCCAACTCGTCGATGACTTCCTTGCGTACGAGGCGTAGTCCGGTGCTGATGTCGCGATACCGAGTGGAGAACAGAAGGCGCAGGAGCCGGTTGTAGGCGACGGAGATCACGATGCGGTAGCCGGAGTAGCGCCGGACATAGCGGAACGTGATGATCAGGTCGTAGTGCCGGCGGATCCGCCACAGTCGTTCGAGGTCGTGAAGGTCGTACTCGTCGTCCCCGTCGGTGAAACAGATCCATTCCTTGCTGCTGGCCGTGAGACCCGCCCGCACGGCTTCGCCGTAGCCTCGGTTTCTCTCGTGGTGGATCACCGAGACGCTGTCGTGATCCCGAGCCAGTCGATCGGCAAGCTCACCCGATCGGTCTCCGCTTCCGTCGTTCACGATGATGATCTCGTAGTCGGAGGTGAGCGACTCGCATACGCGGATCGCCTTCTCGGTGATGTGAACCACCGTGGCTTCGTCGTTGTAGACGGGGAAGAAGACGGTGAGCGGCTCCGATACTCGGTTCGTCACGACAACTCCAAGGAGATCGGGCCGTACTCTGCGCGCTCAGAAGAGTAGCCGCGGGGTCTTCTCTCACGAGGCGGTGAGCACCAAACCGGGCATCCGGGCCTGATCGTCAGAACTTCAAACGCCGGTAGATCGGCCATGGAAGCGCTCGGAGCACCCGGACGATCAACCCCCACCACCGAGGCTCGTACACGGTCTTCGATCCGTCGTTCAAGCCCGAGACCACCCGCCTTGCGACCTTCGCCGGGTCAGCGGGCGGGAGCCTGAGCTGTTGGCCTTGGCTCATCGCAGTGTCGACGTAGCCGAGGGCGTAGATCTGCATGGAGACCCGCGAGCCGGCGAGACGGTGCTGCATCGACTTCCCGAACGACTCGAGCCCCGCCTTTGCGGCCGCATAGACGACGTTGCGGTCGCGCGGTGCCGCAGCCGCGATGCTGGAGAAGAGCACGACGGTGCCTCGGTCGGTCTCCTCCATCGTCCCCACGAACTTCCCGGCGATCTTGATCACACCACCGAAGTTCGTGTCGAGGAGGGTCGAGGCCGTGGCCCAATCGTCGGTGCCGCTGTCGACGGCGGCGACCGCGCCCACCGTCAGGAGCACGGCGTCGACTGACGGAAGCGCAGCGGTCGCCCGGTCGATGAAGCTCTGGAGTTCCTCATCGGGTCCGGTCACATCGACCTCGTGCACGGTGACCTCCACGTTGTGACGAAGCCGAAGGTCGCGGGCCACCGCATCGAGATCTGGCCCGGT
>CAYFLT010000061.1:16306-20493 GCA_964344055.1 uncultured Candidatus Nemicrothrix sp. | reverse complement strand
AGCCATCGGAGGCCAACTGGTCGGCGATGGCTCTACCCACCCCCGAGCTCGCACCGACGACGATCGCGCCGCGCTCAGACATCGATCCTGCGGCGAAGGGCGGAGTCGAAACGACGCTGTGGGTCGAAGTCGGCAAGTCGTTCCCGGAACTCCTGATAGCCGGGGAAGATCTGCGACACCGCCGAGGCTTCGATGCGGCTGTCCTTGGCCAGGTTCACGGGAGCTCCGAGGGTGATGGCCAGGTCGTCGAGCCCCTGGAACAGCCGACGTGTGGAATCGGTGGCGGGGCCGTCGAGGGTGAGGCAGACACCGTCCCCCCGAAACCAGAGGAGGTGGCGGGTCCCACGGAAGAGCTTCAGCGACGACAGTGTCACACATGCTCCAGTCCTCTCGATGAGGCGATGGACCCGGTCGACCGCCTCCGACCAGGCATCTCTCGGCACGATCAATTGGTACTCGTGGAAGCCGCGACGTCCGAAGAGATGGAAATAGCCTTCGCGTCCGTTCACCGGGAAGGCCGCGTCGAGAACCGGCAGGTTCAGGTCGTCGCGGCGACGATTCCACGCCGCCCAAACCCGGTTGATCAGTCCCGTGCTGAGCCGATTCCAGAGGGGCACGGGCACGAACCGCCCGCGAGCCTCGCTCCGGAGGCTGTTGTAGCTACTGCGGGGTGATGCCTCGTCGTCGACGAACGTCTCTTCGAAGACGAAGCCTCGCCCGAAGCTGGAACTTCGCCGGGTGGCGTCATTCCAGGAGTAGAGCTGGCTGCCTGGCGCGTCATGGGCCTCCATAGTTTCGACTGCCTCGCCGAAGTCAGTCACTTTGCGGATGCGGCGCCGGATCGAACGTCCCGCGAGGGGCTGGAGTCGGAGGGTCACCTCCGAGATCAACCCGGTGAGGCCCATCCCGCCCAGGGTCAGGTCGAAGGCCATGTCGTCGTCCGGCTCGCACCGGATTTCGCCGTGATCGGGGTGGAGGAGGGTGAGCCCGGCAACGTGATCGCTGAACTGTCCGACATCGTGCTGGGTCTTGCCATGGGTGTTGAAGGCCACACAACCACCCACGCTGATGTGGGGATGACCGGGCAGCACAGGGAAGTAGAGCTCCCGATCCACCACGAACCGCAACAGCGCGCCCATCGTCAGCCCTGGTTCGACGCGAACCGTGGCGGCGTCGGCATCGAAGTCGAGGATGCGGTCGAAGTTCTTGGTCGAGATCGAGAGGCCGTCCTGCGCCGCGGAAGCGTTGGCGTAGCTGAGACCGCTGCCGCGAACCGACAACGGCGACGCCTCGTTGATGAGGCGCTCGAGCTCAGACAAACGGTCGGGCGAGGCGAGACGAGCATGAACCCGCTCGCGGCCATCGAAGCTCACCAGGGAGGTTGTCGAGGCGATTCCTGTCGATGACCGGCCCGAGCCCATCAGTCGGGCTTTCGCGCGACCACGAGGAACTGCCGTCCGAGAATCCGCCACGCCGGCCGGAGACGAAGGTAGGCGCGAATGAAGATTGCCGGCGGGGTGCGTTTGCCGTCCATTGTGTACGGCAGGAAGCGGCCGATGACCGTCTCGGTCGTCAGTCCTGCCAGCTCAGTAGCCTCCACGAGTGAGCGCTCGGTCAGCGGGACGAGATGGTCGAAGAAGTCCCAGTAGGCCCCACCGACGTACTTGATGTTGGGGCCGAGACAGATCAGCCGTCCCCCGGGGCGCAGGCAGCGGTTGGCCTCGGTGAAGGTCTCGATGATCGCTTCTCGCGACGGGAGGTGTTCGAGGAAGTTGCTGGTGAAGACGACATCGAGCGAGTCGTCGTCGAGTGGCCAGGCCTCGCTGTTCAAGGAGGCGTACGGCTGGCTCCAAGTGGGTTGCTGCATCGGGGTTCAGATCCAGGCCCAGCCTGATCGGCGCCTCGACCTGATTGATGAAATGGCCCCAGCCGCACCCGAGGTCGAGCACCGCTTCGACGCCATCGACGTAGCGGCCGAAGTAAGCGTCGATGAGTACCTTCCAGACCCGCTGGCGGTCCGCCGAGTCCGCTTCGAATCGACGGCGGTATTGCTCAGGGAGCTGGGATTGCATCGGGGCCGATGCTACTCCCACCGGGTCTGTCGCCTGTGCGACGAAGTTCAGCTCGCCCGGCGGAGGAGGCGGTCTCGCAGGCTCCTGCTGGCTGGGCTGACCGGTGGTGCGTCGGCGATCAGCGCGCCATAGTGATTCTCCCCGAGCCCCGACATCAGGTCGTCGACCAACAGCAGGATGTTGAGGATCCATCGGTCGTCTTCCTCGAAGTTCTCGAGAATCCCGTTGAGCGCCAGGTGATAGACGGAGCCACCGAGGGGGAAGAAGCGGGTACCGGGAAAGACCCGTTGCACCTCGCTGACGATTCGCTCGCTGTCCGGGGCCTCGGTGGGGTCGGTGGCGATCATCTGCTCGATGGTCGGGCGAGTGACTCCCCGCGCGTACGGCGGCAGGTCGCCGCGGTCGAAGAAGCGGTCCGGAAGATTGGTCAGGAGGGTCCTGCCGGTGGCGAGCATGCGGTCGGTCCACTGGAATCGATTGGGTCCGACGAACTCCATACCCACGAACAACCCGTCCGGGTTGAGCACCGCTCGGCTCCACTCCACCGCTTCGGCGACATCGGGCATGTGGTGCAGGGAGTTGTCCCAGTAGACGAGGTCGAATCGCCGTGAGGTGTCCGCGAGCGCGTCACCCGTTTCGAAGGTGACGAGTTCGGCGAAGCCGCGTTGGGCGGCGTATTCGCGACCGAGCCTCACGCGCTCGGGTGAGATCTCGAAGATCGTGAAGCGCTCGACGATGCCTGCCTCGATCATGAAGATCTCTTTCGCACCGAGGCCTCCGCCCACCGAGACACCGGTTCCCAGTACTCGGTCGCCGAGGTGATTCTTGATGACCTCGCGCAGCCCGCTCGCCCAGCCCGAAGAGGGGTTCCCGGATATGCGCTGGTTGATGTGCTGGAGGATCGGATCGCTCTCCCAGAATCGCGTCGGCCGCGGGCGATCGGACCGGCTTTGGGCGACCTGCTGGGTCGTCACCGTGTCCCAGTGACGGGCGGCAGCCTCACGGGAGTCCTCGTCGGTCGCCTCGGCGACCTCGGCGTGGTCGCTGGTCTCGGGGTCGGGTGCCACGGCTACTCGGAAGCCCGGCCGATGACGAGGAGGGACTGGCCGAACGGAAGCTCGAAGCTCTCATCGCAGCGGGCCGAGACCGGAGTCACCCATCGATTGAAGAGGCGCGACGGGGTCTGGGCGGTGGGATTCCGGGACAGTAGCCGGGTCCACAGCCACCACAACAGCGCACCCGGCATGTTGATGTACTTCGCCTTCTCGACGTGGAAGCCCGCCACCGCCAGCCGGTTCACGAGATCGGACCGACGGTACCGTCGATAGTGGCCGACCGATCGGTCGAACTCGCCGTAGAGCGCCTCGTGGGCGGGAACCAGGAGGATGACGCGGCCACCCGGGGTGAGCGAGCGCTCGACCTTGCGGAGTGCTCCCACGTCGTCTTCGATGTGTTCGAGGACATTGCACAGCAGGACGGTGTCAGCGGTCTCGGTGGCGGTCGCCTTCTCGAGGTCGCCCAGAACGGCTCGCGATTCGGGTTGAGATGCCAGCGCGACTTCGAGTTGATCAAACTGGACCTCGCCGGGATCCGACGCGATGACCGGATGGCCACGCTCGGCCAGCCGGACCGCGATCGTGCCGACGCCCGCGCCGATCTCGTGCACGGTTCCCGACACCCAAGGGGTGATCTGTTCGACCAGGTAGTCCGCGTAGCCGTCGGCTTCCGCGAGATGGGACAAGCTCGCGTGAAGGCCATGGGTGGCGAGGTCGGTGTCGCGGGCACGGGATGCGCGACTGCGAGCAAGCCGTTCTCCGACTTGGGAGTACCGCACAACGCAGTAGCCGGCTCGCAGGGCGTCCTTGAAGCCGATCTTCTTTCCCTCTTCGTACGTTCTCCCCGAGTACGAGATGCCCACCTCCCAAATGCTCCAACCCCCGGCCGCGATCTTCGCCGTCATCTCCGGCTCGATCCCGAACCGGTTCTCCTGAAGCGTGAGTGTTTCGAGCACCTCGCGCCGGAACGCCTTGTAGCAGGTCTCCATGTCGGTGAGGTTGATGTTGGTGAAGATGTTCGACATCAACGTGAGCAGCCGGTTGCCTACTGAGTGCCAGT
>CAYFLT010000061.1:5959-16283 GCA_964344055.1 uncultured Candidatus Nemicrothrix sp. | reverse complement strand
CGTGACCCATACACGACGTCGGCATTCCGTTCGACGAGGGGCTGGAGCAACACCGGATACTCCTCCGGGTCGTACTCCAGGTCGGCGTCCTGCACGATCACGAACTCGCTGCCGGCCTCGAGGAAGCCCCGCTGGAGCGCGGCACCCTTCCCCATGTTGAACGGCTGATGGATGACGCGAAGTCTCGGTTCGATGAACCCGTCGAGAATCTCCGCGGTCTTGTCCGTCGAGCCGTCGTTGACCACCACCACCTCGGCCACGCACGGCTGCTCGAGAACCTTGGTGATCACATCGGCGACCGTGTTCTCCTCGTTGTAGCAAGGCATCACTACAGACAGGCATCGTTCCGGGGGTTCGAAAGTGATCGTGATCATGGGAGTCGGGCCGGCTCCTGCGCTCGACGGGTGCGGTCCGCCAACCTGTGCGGCTCCGCCTGGGTGGAGCGACTCTACCGCCGCGTCGCGAGGGGAGTGGGCCACGGCGCCCCGGTAGCGTCGAACCGGTGAGGGTCCTTTTCGACGCGGTCCATCCCGCCGATGTCTGGGTGCTCGGCGCACTCGACGATCGCCTCGAGAGGGCCGGTGCCGAGTCGCTCTGGCTCTCGCGCGCCGGAAAGGAACTCGTCGTCGAACTCGTCGAAGGACGAGGCCGACCGCACGTGGTTGCGTCCACTGCAGGCAGGAGGCGGCTGGGTCTGGCCGGCGAGCTCGCGATGCGGGACTGGAGGGCGTGGCAGGCGGTGCGAACGTTTCGGCCCGACGTCATCGTCACCCGATCGCCGGCGGGGGTTCACGCCGGCCGGTTGACGCGGACACCGGTCCTGTACGACACCGATGATGGGGACGTTGCCGGGCTGCTGTTCCGGGTTGCGGGCCCGTTCGCCGACGTGATCGGGAGCCCAGCGGCGAACACGAGTCCTCTCGGAAAGGAGCACCGGCGCTACCGCGGGTACAAGGAGCTGATGTACCTCCATCCCGACCGGTTCGAACCGGATCCGTCGATCCGGGCCAGTCTGGGAGTCGGGGAGGAGGAGCCTCTGTTCATCGTGCGGTTGACCGGCTTCACTGCCAGCCACGATCGGGGCGAGAGGGGATTCTCCGCACCGGTGCTGGGGAAGCTGGTCGAGCGGCTCACCCAGGCAGGTCGCGTTGTGCTTTCGTCGGAGGCTCCGGTGCCGCCTGAGCTCCGCCACCTCGTGACGGCAACGCAGGCCCACGACTTCCATCACCTCGTCGCCGCTTCGGATCTCGTGGTCAGTGATGGGCAGACGGTGTGTTCGGAGGCTGCAGTGCTCGGGGTCCCATCACTTCGGTTCAACACGTGGGCAGGTCGCCACCCTTACCAGGTCGAGCTGGAGCGTCGATGGGGTCTCACTCGTGCCTTCTCCGTGGATGACGAAGCCGGATTCCTGGAGGCGGTCGAGGGAACGGTCAGCGATCTCGACGCCGTGAAGGAGTGCCATGCGGAGCGGCGAGTCGAGATGCTCGAGTGGAGCTCGGATCCTCTCGACGACCTCGAGGCCTGGACTCGTGAGCTGGCGGCCACCGGTTCACTCAGAAGGTGACGACGGTCGGGGGCGTCACCATCGACCAGGCCGCGGGTGTAGATGCAAGACGATGGAGGAACGTCGCGGTCTCGCCACGGGTGACCGTCTTGAGCGGCGCGAACCGGGTCGGTGACACGCCGGTCGTGATTCCGAGGTCTGCCATCCACGTGACGGCCCGGGCGAAGTAGGCGTCGGCCGGCACGTCGACGAACCGGGTGTGGCCCACCGGATCAGGTGACCCACAAAGTCGCCAGATGAAGGTGGCCATCTGTGCACGGGTGACGAGCTCATCGGGCGCGAATGTGGTCGGCGAGGTGCCGGTGGTGATCCTGGCGCTGGCCATCCAGTCGACGGCTTCGGTGTAGAAGGCGTCGCTCACGGTGTCCTCGAATCGCGCCGGCCTCTCCGGCGTCGGAGTTCCCATGAAGCGGTGGAGGAATGTCGCCATCTCGGCCCGGGAGAGCTCGTCCATGGGCTCGAAGAGACCGGGTTGCTTGCCGTGGCTGAGTTCGGTCTGACGGAGGAAGTAGACGCCGTCGGCGAAGAAGCGGTGCGGCTCCACATCGATGAATGTGGCGAAGAGCCGTAGGTCCATCAGTAGCGCCGAGCGACCGTCGGCCGCGCTCGCGGTGACAGTGATGGAGCGAGTGTCCAAGTCGATCGGCGCGACGTGCTCGAAACCGTGGGCCGCGCCCGCTTCGGGATACTGGGTGGCGACGTCGGCCCGCTCGGCGACCGCGTCGAGCACGGTGGAAGCATCGTCCACCGTGATGTCGATGGTGACCGCGCCACCCGGATCGAATCGGTCGATCGCCCAGCCCTGGAGTTGCACTTCGGCCGGTTCGTAGCCAGGTACGACACTGCCGAAGATCGGGACCAGCTCGGCAGCTGCGGCCCGAACCTCGTCGAGGCGGCCGGCGACCCCGTCACCTGGACACGACGTCTGCTGATTGTCCCGATGCGGTGAGATGTTGCGAAGGGTGACGGTCTCACCCGCCTCGGCGAAATCACCGCCGGTCGATTTCACATCCGTCCAGCCGAGCGGGTCCACCCCGTGTCGGGCCAGCTTCCAGCCGAGCAGGCTCACCAGCGCGTCGACAACTGGTTGACCGGGGTCGGTGTCGGTGAAGGTTCCAAGGATCGCCACCCCGATGCTCTCGGCGTTGAGCCCGGTCGTGTGGCCACCGGTGATTGGTTGGTCGAGATCTCCCGACCGGGCGTGCCAGATGCGCCCGAACCGGTCGATCACGAAGTTGTAGGCGATGTCGTCCCAGCCGCGAGTGTCCATGTGGTAGCGCTGGATCCCCTGCAGGAGGGTGGGAACGTCGCTCTCGCTGTAGTCGTTGACGTTCACTGTGTGGTGCACGATCGCGTGACGAGTGCCCACGTCGGACCGGCAACCGAGCCCGAACACCGAGGATCCGAGAACGCAGTCGCCGGTGTCCCGCCGGCCGCGGCCGGTCCAGTTCCGTCGCTCGACGATCGAGAGGCCGGGAGCCGGCTCGGTCGTGGTCAGCACCAGGGGCACGTGATGCCCCAGTAGCCGCTCGGCCGGCAGGGGATGGATCCGGAGATCCTGAATCGCTCTGAGGTGATGGGCTTCGATCTCCATGAGATCAGCGCCCGGAACCAGTATGGGCTGGCTGAAGATGCGCCCGCTGGGGTCCTCCGGGCCGTGGCCGTGGTCGCCGACGACGACGATGGGCTCAGTCCAGTCGCCGTCGACTCGCGCCCGCACCACACCCGCGGGTGTGTCGAGGGCCCTGTCCCAGCTCAGGGCAATGCCTGCCAGATCCCGGCTGTCGACCCGACCGTCGATTGGGACGACCGCCCCGGCACGCGGGGTCGCGATGAGCGCGGGTGCAAGAAGGAGCGAAGGGCTTGCTGCAACCGCGTGGAGGAGATCGCGGCGGCGAAGGGTCATTGTCGCATTGAAGAGGGGAGGGTTATGTGGGGGGCAAACGCATCGGGGGCGGCCGCGAGCCGCCAGAGGAAGGTCGCCAGCTGAGCCCTGGTGATCGGCTCGTGTGGTGAGAACGTGGACGGTCCGGTGCCGGTGGTGATGCCCCATTCCACCATCCAACTGACCGCATCTCGGTAATACCCGGGAGGAACGTCGTCGAATTGCTCCTCGACGGAGGGCACCGGCTCGCCCGCGAACCGCCACATGAAGGTGGCGACCTGGGCGCGGTCGACACTGGCGCCAGGGGAGAACAGATTCACAGCGGTGCCAGTGGTTATTCCTGAGTCGGCGAGCCAGCCGACTGGGTCCACGTACCACGCATTGGCCGGAACATCGTCGAACTGGCTCGGGGCGGGCCCGGGGGGTTCGTCGGCGAAGCGCCACAGGAACATCGCGAACTGGGCACGGGTCAGGGCCTGCCCGGGGCCGAAGTAGTTCGGCGACACCCCGGACGTCAGCTTCTCCGACACCATCCAGTGGACTGCGTCGAAGCAGAAGCATGAGGTGGGCACGTCGTAGAAGGTGGTCACCGCCACGTTGGTGGAGGGCAGATCGCAGTCGACGGTCTGGCCCGACGAACAGCTCGGCGCCCCGATGTTGATGGCGTTGTACAGGTCCTTGCCGGTGATCAGCGCGTAGCCGTCCTCGTCGAGGCCGCCGATGGTGCCGGCGGACCCGATGATCGTGACGGTGGCGTCGTCGATCCGACCTGAGGGTGGGATGTCGGTGATGAAGATCTGCTTGACATTGCCGGCCCCGTTGGTCGTCGGGTACGAGCCGAGATAGTCGGACAGCGTCGACAACGAGAAGGTCCGCTCCCAGGCGGCGAACGGATTCTGAGGGTCGCCGTCCTCGTCGGGAGCCGGGTCGAACGGATCCGGCTTGGCGATGTGGAACGGCTCGGCGGTGGTGAACGAGTCTTCCGAAGCGGCGGTGTAGCCACCGTTGGACGAGGTGTAGAACGTGCGGACGATCTCCCCCTCGTACTCCACCACCTGGCCCGTGGTCGCGGTGACTGCGGCATTCTGTTCGGGCGTTTGGTCACCGACTCCGTCGTACACCTGATCCCACACGTCGTCGTAGACGTCCCACCGCCAGTTCGCGGCGCGGCGTGTATTCGCCTGGGCTGCCGCGTAGCTTCGTGCCGCGATGACCTGGGCCTCCAGCGCCGCGGCGGGCCAGCTGCTCGGCACTTCGTGGATGCCTCGGAGGTACGCGTTCATGGGCACGTCCACGAGGAGGACGACGACGCCGTCGAGGTAGGGAGTCAGCCGGACGTTGCCGGTGTCGTGGGTGAGCTGGTCCCCGTGCACGTTGTCGGACACGTGGACGGTGTCGCCAGCCTGGCGGATGACCTCGGCGATGGGGCCTTGGCAGGCTCCACACAGCGAGGTGTTGCCGTCGGTCACCGACCAGAGGTAGTCGCCACCCCCCGCATCGCCCACGAGGGCGACGTGAACCGGGCCGGCGAGTCCGGCGAACAGGTTGGCACCCACGGAGACACTCAGAGTCGATGCCCCGGGGGTGACCGTGGCCGCGGACGGGCGAGCCTTGAACCGGGGAGGGGAGAGCCGGATGCGGAGATCGTCCACCAGAGCTGGATCGCCGGTGCGATCCACCACCGTCGTGCCGTCGAAGTAGTACTCGAGGATCGCGGTTGCGGTGTGCCCTGCTTCGGCTCGGCCCAGTGCGCCGTACTGGCTCATCCCCACGCCATGGCCCCAGCCTCCACCTCCGAAGGTGATGACCGCCTCCGCGGCCGTTGCTTGGGGAGCGGGAGCGAGCAGGGCCGCGACCACACCGACCAATGCACAACGGGCGATCAGTTGCCGGATCATCGAGTCTCCATCGGCGGACCGCCCGCGCGAACTCTCCACTTTCTACCGGAATCATGCGCCATGGAGGTGCCGCCCCGCCAGCGCGACGACATTGCGTGAGCCTTCCCATAGTGTTTCGTAACGTTTCGCACTGTTCGCTCCGATAGGGAGCGAAGCCTGCTTAGGACGGACCCCCACCATGCGAATCCCTGTCGCCTCACTCCTCGTCGCCGCGCTCGTCGGTTTCGCACCCGCCGCTGCGGCTGAGGACGGCAGTGACCAGCCCGACGCGGCGGCCGAAGTGACGTCCTACATCGTCCAGCTCGCCCCCGACGCTGCGCCCGAGTTCACCGGTCGCCTCTTCGACACCTTCGGGGGTCCGTCGATCGAGTTCACCGAAGCCGTGCCCGGTCTCGGAGTGCTCGCGATGGAGCTCACCCCCGCGGGACGGGCCACTCTCGAAAGGAGTCCTGCGGTGCTGGCGGTCGAACCGGCTCGTACCTTTGAGCTGTTCCTGGACGAGTCGGTCCCCGGTATCGGGGCCGACGTGGTGCACCTCGGAGGAGAGACGGGTGCCGGGCGCCACGTCGCCATCCTCGACTCGGGGATCGACACCACCCATCCGGATCTCACCGGATCGGTGGTGTCCGAGGCGTGCTTCCTCCAGGGGTCTGGTGAGGTCTGTCCGACGAGTGGAACCGTGTCGGCTACCGGGCCGGGTGCCGCCGCACCATGCACGAGCAGCCCGGAACAGTGCTCACACGGCACCCACGTCGCGGGAATCGTGGCCGCCCACGGAACGCTCGTGGGTGTCGCGCCGGGCGCGGGCCTGATCTCGATCCGGGTCACGCCGAATAGCCTCACGATTCCGGAGCTCGCGGTCCTCGCCGGACTCGACCATGTGCTCAGCCTGGCCGACACCTTCGACATCGCGGCGGTGAACCTCAGCCTTGGCGGAGTGGCCGGGACCTGCCAGTCCACGGCGTGGGAGAGCGCGGTCGCGCAACTCGGTGCGGAGGGCATCGCCGTCGTTGCCGCCAGCGGCAACGACGACGCCGAACCTCCGACCGGTCAGCCGTTGCCGGTCGCCTTCCCCGCATGCCTGGACGATGTGATCTCGGTCGGAGCGACCGATTCGACTCCGGAGGTAGCGAGCTTCACCCAGTACGCCGGTGGTCTCGATCTGGTTGCCCCAGGAGTCTCGATCGACTCCTCGGTGCTCGCAGCCTTTGCACCGAGTCGCTACGCGGCGTTCACCGGAACCTCGATGGCCTCACCCCATGTCGCTGGCGCACTCGCACTCCTTCACCGTTCCCATGCGGGCTGGACGCCGGAGCGCTATGCAGAACTCCTGCGAGCCACGGGTGAGATGGTCACTCGCGTCACTGCGAATCCCGGTGATCGGAATCCCCGGTTTCCCGAGATCCGACCAGCGGCGGCTGCGGCATTCACCCCGTTCCCCGATGCCGCCAACGGGTACTGGGTCATCGCATCAGACTGGGCGAAGATCACCGGCGTGTCGCTCGGAAATGCCTTCGGCGAATTCGAGCCCGACACCACACTCGACCGGGCGACGGCGGTGACCTTCCTCCACCGGCTCATGGGGTCTCCTGTCACCACCCAACCCAACCCGTTCACAGATGTGCCGGACCACGCCTGGTACATCGATGCGGTCCTCTGGGCCGACGATGTCGGCGTCACCAACGGCAAGACGCTGACCACCTTCGAGCCGCATTCGCCGGTGACCCGGGCTCAGCTGTCCACCTTCCTCTGGCGCATGGTCGGGATGCCGACGGTGCCGACGTCCAGCAACTTCTCCGACGTGCCGTCCGGGGCGTTCTATGAGCTCGCCGTCGACTGGATGGCGTACCACGGCGTCACCACCGGGGTGACCGCCACCCAGTTCGCTCCGGACGTGGTGATCAGTCGTGCCCAGATGATCACGTTCCTTTGGCGCCTGATGAACGCGTCTGAAGCCTGGACGGGCGGTGTTTCGCCGCCCGCCGGCGCCATGTTCTGACGGGCCGCTCGCGGCTTCCGGGTAGCATCTGGCCTTGATGCACCAGGACGATCGGCCCGAGCGTAGATGAACGGGATGGTTGTGACGACGCCCACGGGCTCGGCCATCGCCCAAGGTGGCCGAGTCGCGGTGGTGATCCCCTGTCGCAACGAGGCGGCCACGGTCGCGGAGGTGGTCTCGGGATTCCGGACGGCACTGCCCAATGCCCTCGTGGTGGTGGCGGACAACGGCTCCACCGATTCGACTGCCGATCTGGCCGCAGAGGCCGGCGCATCGGTATTGCGTGAACCACGGCTGGGTAAGGGCTATGCCATGCGGCGGCTCTTCGCCGATGTCGAGGCGGACTGCTTCATCATGGTGGACGGCGACGCCACCTACGATCCCACGCTCGCCCCCGAACTCGTGGCGGAAGTGCTCGATCACGGCGTCGACATGGTCGTCGGGCGCCGGGTCGGTGTTGATGGTGCCTACCGACTCGGGCACCGTTGGGGAAACCGCATGCTGTCGTGGTCTTTCCGCCGCCTGTTTCGGATCCGGCTCGATGACACCCTCAGCGGCTATCGGGCCTTCAGCAGACGGTTCGTGAAGACGTTCCCCATCCTCACCCAGGGATTCGAGCTCGAAGCCGATCTCAATGCCCACGCGGCCAGTCTCGGGCTCTCCTACCAGGAGATCGACACGGACTACCGCAGCCGTCCGGAGGGCTCGGAGTCGAAGCTCGGAACGTTCAGTGACGGCATCCGGATTCTTCGGCGGCTCCTTCGCCTCTTCCGGGACTGGCGCCCGATGCTGACCTTCTCTGCGGCGGGTCTCCTGTTGACGGTGCTCACCACCCTGTTCATCGCACCAGTGGTCATCGACTTCGCCCGGACCGGGCTGGTCGAACGCCAACCGACGCTTGTTGCGGGGGCCGCTGCGTATCTCGTGGGCGCGGGTCTCATTGCCACCGGAGTGATCCTCGAGCGGATCGCGCGGGTTCGGCTGGAGGTCACCCGGCTCCTCTATCTGTCCACGCCGGCGCCTCGGCAATCGTTGACCGCAACTGAATCGCTGCCTCCGGTCCTCCAGTGATTCACGCCGTGATCGGCACCAAGGCCGAGTACATCAAGACCGCGCCGGTACTTCGCGAACTCGATGCGCGGGAGGTTCCCTGTCGAATCGTCGATGTGGGCCAGCATGCCGCGCTGCCTCGATCGTTCCGAGCGGACCTCGGCTTGGGTGATCCGGACCTACGGCTCGACAACCGCGGCAACGCCGAGAACGCAATGGAGGCGGCACGGTGGATGCTGCGCACCGCCCGCCATCTGCTGTGGTCCAGGCGGCGGCTCCGACGCGAGGTCTTCGGCGACGAGCCTGGCGTCTGCCTCGTCCACGGTGATACGCCGTCGACGCTGCTGGCCGCCCTGATCGGGCGACGAGCTGGGATGCCGGTCGCCCATCTCGAGTCGGGCCTCCGCTCGGGACACCTTCTTCACCCCTTCCCCGAAGAGCTCACTCGAGTGCTGGTGATGCGGCTCGCCTCGATCCTCTACGCCCCGGATGAGCACTCCCGGCTGAACCTCGAAGCGATGAAAGTGAAGGGGGAGGTCGTCGAGACCGGCGGAAACACGTCGATCGACGCCATCGCGTATGCCGCCCGCACGGGGCGCTCAGGCACTCAGGGCCCGGGCATCGTGACCGTTCACCGGGTCGAGAATCTGTACCGCAAGGAACGGCTGGACGGGCTGCTGGCCGTCCTCCGCTCCGCAGCCGAGCGCGGTCCGGTCCGATTCCTCGTGCACGAGCCGACCGAGCAGGCGCTCAAGCGGCATGGGCGCTGGCACGCGGCTCTGGAGGCAGGAGCTGTGGTCGAGCCGCTGATCCCCCACGACGACTTCCTCCTGGCCGTGCGGGGCGCGCCGTGGGTGATAACCGATGGCGGATCGATCCAGGAAGAATGTGCGGCGCTCGGGGTGCCGACGCTGCTATGGCGAGCCCGAACCGAGCGTAGGGACGGAGTCGGCGAGAACGTCGTGATCTCTGCCTACGACATGGCCACGATCGACGAGTTCCTCACCGACACCGAGCGATACCGACGCGACCCCCTGGAGTCCGAGTGGTCTCCGGCGGTAGCCGTTGTGGATCACCTGGTTTCGAGAGACACCTGATCAGCCACACCGGTCGATCAAGAGGTCGACGGCGGATCGGTTCTGCCGGGCTCGGTTTCGAAGTGCATGAAGCGCACGGTCGCGCGCTGCGGCCTCGGCGTCGATCCTCAGGAACGCGGCACTCACTGCGTCTGGACCGACATCGACCGGCACGAGCGCGAGGCCGCCCATGCTCTCGGCCACGAGATCCCCCATCTTGGGCGAGTAGTCGATGACGGTGGTCGGGCGCCCGTGCAGCAAAGCGCTGATCGCTCCGTGGTAGCGCATGGTGAGCACGAGACGGCCGGCTCCCATGCGTCCGACGATTTCGGAAGCGTCGGGAGTCTCGAGCACAAACGATGAACGCAGCCGCTGGGCCACCGCCTCGTGGATCTGGTGATCCTGGGACCTCTCCCACGCCACGAAGCGGACGGCGAGCCCGCGGGGTTCGGCGATCCCGTCGATGACGTCAGCCCACCGTTGGATCCATGTGGCATCAGGGGGTTGGGTCGTCTGGAGTCGTCGCTGGTCGGGGGAATTGGGTCGACGTAGCGACACCACGACGTGGTCGGTGGGGGCCATCTCGTCCACCGAACGGGTGAAGACCGGATCAGCGGCCAGAACCGGCCGGTGCCCGGTGAGCTGTTCGCAGCGCACGGCGGAGTTCTGGTCTCGAACGGTGACCGCCAGCGCGCCGCGAAAGACCGCGCGAACCAGTGCACGGCCGCTCCGGCGTCGGACCGCACCGAAGCCGAGACCGAAGCCGATCCACGGTCGCCGGAGGACGCGGGCGGTGCCCAGGCGGCTCAGATGGAAGGGAAGATTGAGCGGTCCTGTCTCGTCCTGAATGAG
>CAYFLT010000061.1:0-5874 GCA_964344055.1 uncultured Candidatus Nemicrothrix sp. | reverse complement strand
CTCCGAAGACGACCCCCTGGTGGCTCAAGAGTTCTCGGGTCAGCCGGAAATGGTCGAGGGCGCCCTTGTGGACCGTGGTCGCCGCGTTGAGGCCGGTGCTTCGGGCCGCGTCGATGGTGACCAGAGTCGGCTCACCTCCTGCGGTCCTGATGAGGTCGCAGGCCTCCTCGGCGATGAGCTCGTCGCCGAGATTCGTCGAGCCGATCCAGCCGAGAACGATGATCCGCGGGCGGGTCATGTGCCGATGCCCCTCCGGCGGAGGAGGAGTGCGATTCCGACGGTCGGCCCGAGGACCGCGAGCCCGAGGCTTCGATCCAGCGCCGCGGCCACCCCCGCTTCGGCACCGCCGAGGCCCGACAGGGCGCCGAGTGCCACCGCGATCGCCTCGCGAACTCCCAGTCCGGCGGGTACGAAGCCCACCGCGGCAGACAAGGGTGCCGCGACCCCCACGCTCACGACCTCACCGAGATCGGCGCTGATCCCGAGGCCCTCGAGCGCGAGCCACAAGCGGAGCGCACCGAGGCCGATCATTGTGGTTTCGGCCGCCAAGAGTCCTGTGACGGTTCTCGATGATGCGCCTTGTCGCGAGAGGAGCGTGCTCGACACGGCGAGTCCTCCCAGACCGACGGCGACGAATCCCGCGGAGATCCAGCCCCTTGTCCCCATCAGCCCGAAGCCGGCGGCGACGAACGAAACACCGAGCCAAAGCCCACCGATCAGGGCGAGCACGCGTACCGCCGCCCCGGTGGTGGCCCCGCCTCTTCGGAGAACGATGGTGCGGGTGATGACCGCACCGGGGATCGGAAGCAGGTTTGCCGCGGTGGCGATCGTAGTGGTGATGAGAGCGGTCGGAGAATCGATCCGCAGCCCCAGCGCTCGGCCGGCGAGATGGAACTCGAGCCCGACCACGAGGTAGCTGACCAGGACGAGACCACACAGCGCGAGGAGGGGTGAGACCTCCAGTTGGTCGGGACGGGGCTCGAGCGAGTTCCAGCCAACGGCTGTGATGACGATCACCGAGATCACGCCGAGGCCGAGTGCTGCCACCCGTAGGAGCCGGCGACGATCTGATCCGGCGGCCAACAGCGCGACGACGATGACCAGCGCCGCCAGAGTGAGTGCCAGACCGGTGTGGAAGGGCCCCCTGTCGTGACGCAATTCGACGACGTGGTTCCCGGCGTCTACGAAGACGGCTACGACTGCGTGGTCGGCGGTGATCAGTTCGGCCGGGTTGCCGTCGAGTTCGGCCGTCCAGGAGCCCTCGATCGGGTCCGCCACGACGAGATAGCCCGCCGTGTCGGCATCCACGGAAACGACGATTCGTTCGGCCCCGTCCTCGGTGACCTCGAGATCGGCCGACCCGCCGCCAGGCTCGGGACCCGGCCCGGAGAGGATGACGGTGTCAGGAGCCACACCAGCGACAAGCGCGGCGACCCGGTCCTCTGGTTCGGTGATCACGTCGGCCTGGCCCGCCCAGCGGATGCGCGAAAGCGCGGTGCTTCGCTCGACCAACGTCACGCCATCGGCCAGGACGACTTCAGTGTGCGGGGGCCTCTCGATGTGGCCGGCTGTGGCACGGTCAGAGGCGACGAGCGCGGCGAGCTCCAGGGTCGATCCATCTTCGACGTCGAGGTGGAACCGGTAGCTGACCGGGGTCGCCGCGGCGGGTACTCCCACCGGTACCACGAATCGGCCCGGGGGTAGCGTGCCGTGAATGCGTCGCTGCCCCGAGCCCATGACCTGATCGTCTGCATCGAGGGCGTCGACCGAGATCCTCGCCTGTTGATCGGTCGTCTGGAAGGGTTCGACCACTTCGAAGACGAGAGCCCCGGCTGTCGGGTCGGGCCAGTGGCCGATGACGGCCGCATCGGCGGCGACCGTGATCTGCCCACCGGCCGGTGGCGGGCTGGTCTCGGGGCCGGGGAGCGTGCCATCGGGGTACGACATGTATCGGACCCCCAAACGGTCGAGAATCGGTGACGCGAGCGTCGCCTCCGAAGATCCCAACGAGGTCGAGACCGGCGTGACGAATACCCCCGGATCGGCCGCCCGAAGCAGCTCCGACCACGGTTCTGGGTGTCCCGCGTTGCCCGTTGGCTCTCGATGCCCGTAGTACGTTCCCGTCCCCGGGAGCAGGCTGGTGCCGGTGCCCGCGAACCTGTCGGAACCCAGCCGATCATCGAGCACCTGGTGAGCCGCGGTCTCGGGAAAGAAGGCCGCGTCGTCGGTGGTTCGCCACCAGTCGGCAGCGAAGTGTGCGCCGTCGATGACCAGGACTCCCACCACGATGGCGAGGGCAAGGCCCCTGACGCGTGGAAGTTTCGATGCTCCGATCATCCCGACGACAACGACCATTCCGACGAGCAGCGGCCTCGTGAAAACGAGGCGCCACGAGATGGCGTGGGTGGAGTCGTGGAGGTCTTTGAGGTCGACGAGAACGAGGAGGGCGATCAGCGCGGCGACAGAGATCGCGGCGAGGGCGCGGCGGGGGCTGGGGCGTAGCCCTTCGACAACGGCCTGCAATCCGATGGCGGCACCGACTGCGACCACGAAGCCCAGAAGCCCGCGGAGTCGCGTGAGCGGGTTGAAATCGAGGACCGGCAGCCGAGCAGCCAGCTCGACGTGAGGACCGTCGAAGAAGACGAGAGCCGTGAGTGTGACCACCGCGATCGAGGTGAAGAGAGCGAAACCGGGCGGTCCGATGCGCCGGCGCCGGGCCAGACCCCACACCAGCAAGATCACAGCCCCGGTCCCCACGAACGAAGCGGACTCGATCGCATTGAGCGGGCCGAGATGGCTGGCATCGGGGTCGCCCAGAACGGAAGGGCTGACCAGGGTGATCGCTTCGAGGGGCTCGCTGTTGAAACCAGCGAATCCATCGCGGTCGAGCGACGCTCGGTCCAACGTCTCGGCGAGAGGCACCAGTGCCACCCCGGCCAGAGCGAGACCGAGCACCACTCCTCCGAAGGCGCTACCGATCGACTGGAGTCGGTACCGGAGCTCCGGGGAGGACGCGACGACGCGGATCAGTCCGTAGGCGCCAGCGAGTGCTACCGCCACCACCGCGACCGCGGGGAAGCCCTCGACCATGATCCAGCCGACACACGCCGCGAGTGTCGCCACCGAAGTCGGGGAGGGGCGACGGATGTGACGCTCCATGGCCCAGAAGACGAAGGGGACGACCGCTCCCACATGGCTCTGCGGCCACAGGGTCCACGCAACCTGGAATCCGCTGAACGTGTAGATGATGGCTCCAGCCAGTCCGGCGAAGCGGGAGAGCCCTACGGTCCGAAGAAGGAGCCACATTCCGCCAGCCGCGGCAATCACCCCTAGGAGAGCGGACCAAGCGGAAGCTCGACCGGCCGGAAGAGCTGCGTAAGGGAGTTCAGTGGGAGCGAACGCATCGACGTGCTGGCCAGTGCCCCCGGCGAGGTACGGGTTCCAGAGTTCGATGTCGCCGTCGCGAACCCCCTGCCCCCACTGTTCGAGTCGGGGGATTCGGGCATTGACGACGTCGGAGACCGGTGCGGTCGTCCGGTGAGCGTCGCTGTCGACCGATGAGCGCCACGGGTCGAAGTTGACCAGGAAGTCGCTGCCCCCGAAGGATCCCGAACCGGCCAGCGACGGTCCGAAGGCCAACAGGATCGTCGCGAAGAACAGCGCGGCGACCGCTGCGATCCAGCGGTCAGACGCGGCCGACAGCCTGGCCGGTTCCCCCTTCGCGGCTCGTCGGGTCACGGACTCAGGGGGCGGCTCGCGTGGAAATCGACCACCGTTCGCCCAGAGCGACTGGGCCCACCGGGCTCAGATGCTGGTCGGCCCGCTCGACCCGGAAGCGGATGCAGCGCTCCATCGCGTCATAGAGGATCGTGCTGGTGGGATCGGTCACGGTCACGGACAACTCGTAGATCCCGGGCCCGAGAGGGAAACGGTCGGTGTGCAGGTTCACCGTCGCTGATTCGAGGAGGCCAAACGCTCCTTCGACTTCTCCGGTCGTCCGACTGCCTGCCAACACCCGGCCATCGAGGCTCCGGACGACGACCTGGATGATCGCATCGGGCAGCGGATCGATGACGTCGATATCGACGGCGAAATGCGCCGCTTCGCCGAATTCGACCGCGTCGGTCGACGTGCCGTCGGATCCGATGAGGCGCACTCCCTCGATCGACGCCGCGCCGGTGCCGAGCCGCGTCGCGTTGGCGGCTTCCATGTCGACGGGAAGGGTCTGGAGGTAGGCATCGACGACCTCGTTGGTCGGTCCGGTGGTGACCACCTGACCTTCCTGCAACAGAGCGGCCTGATCGCAGAGACTCCGCACCGTCGCCAACGAATGTGACACCAAGATGACGGTGCGGCCCTGCTCCCGCATCTCGTGGAACTTCCCGATGCACTTCTTCTGGAACACCGCATCACCGACTGACAGCACCTCGTCGACGATGAGGATGTCTGGTGCGATGTTGATCGCAACCGAGAAGCCCAGACGCACGTACATGCCCGAGGAATAGCTCTTGACCGGCATGTCGATGAACTTCTCGATACCGGCGAACTCGACGATCTCGTCGAACCGGCGACTGATCTCTTTGCGGTTCAGCCCAAGGATCGAGCCGTTCAGAAAGACATTCTCGCGGCCGGAGAGCTCCGGATGGAACCCGGAGCCGAGTTCCAGCAGGGCGGACACACGACCATTGACAGTGATCTCGCCATGGTCGGGGCGAAGAATTCGCGCCAGGCACTTGAGGAGTGTCGACTTGCCCGATCCGTTCGGACCGATCAGACCGAACGTCGAGCCTTCGGGGATCTCGAGCGACACGTCGGTCAGCGCCCAGAACTCCTCGTAGCGGGCTCGGCGGCCGCGCATGACTGTGGCCTTGAGACTCTGGTTGTGTTCATGGAACAAGCGGAAGCGCTTGGACACACCGTCGACGACGACCGCACTCATGGGTCAGAGCTCCTCAGCCAGTCGCGGTTCGAAGTGTTGGAACAACTTGACCCCGACGATCAACACGGCAATCCCGCCGATGATCAGATAGGCCCACACACCGGCATCGGGGAACCGTAGATCCCAGAGCAACGCCCGGTACGCCGCCACGATCCTGTTGACCGGATTCAGCTCGTAGATCGTGAACAGCCAGTCGCTCATACGGGGCTCGACGAGCGTCGCGGGGTACAGGATCGGGGTCATGTAGAAGACGAGCTGGAGCAGCACGCCACCGATGAGGTGCTCCATGTCGCGGAAGAACGCGTTGAGCACCGAAAGCATCAGCGCCACACCCACCATCCACACCGTCTGCAAGAGCGCCACCACCAGCACCACGGGAAGCCAGGGAAGCACGTTGCTGCCCATCAGCTGGAAGAAAGCTGCGACAACCGCGAGCTCGATGAGCAGGGTGACGAGGTTGGAGCCGACTCCGGCGATCACCACCGCCACACGGGGAAAGTAGACCTTCCTGATCAGGCCTGCGCTGGCCACCAGTGAACCCAGGCCGGCATTGACCGAGCCCGAGATGAAGTTCCAGGCGACGAGTCCGGACACCAAGAAGAGGGAGTAGATGTCCTGGCCGCTCGGATCGCCGGGAGGTGGCGCCGATCGGAAGAAGACACTGAAGACGATCGTGTAGACGATGACCGACGAGATCGGATTGAGGAGCGACCAAGTCCAGCCGAGAACGGAACGGCGGTAGCGGGTGCGGAGGTCTCGAAGTGTGAGGTTGACGATGAGCTCCCGGGCGCTGATCGCCTCGGAAAGGGCGGCAAACAAGATGCGACCTCCTCCTTCGAATGCGTGACTCTACCCCCGGGGTCAGGGAAGTACGCGGTAGCGTGAGCTATGACCAGATGTTGTGGATGAGCGATCGCTTCGAGGGCGCGACGTAC
>CAYFLT010000060.1:18338-31457 GCA_964344055.1 uncultured Candidatus Nemicrothrix sp. | reverse complement strand
CCACGATCGGCTCCGCCAGCTCAATCCTTCCCTGATCCAATGCTCGATCACCCCCTTCGGCCTGGACGGCGAGTGGCGGCACTGGCGGGCTCCGGACCTGGTCGCAACGGCCGCCGGCGGCTTGGTGTGGCCCTCGGGTGAACCCCGCGGCGTGCCTGTACAAGGCGGTTCGAACGTCTCTCACGCGATGGCGGGACTGATCGCTGCGTCCGGGATCTCGATCGCCCTCCACGCCCAGTCCCGTGACCGCACCGGCGTCCACATCGACGTGTCGCTGCAGGAGGCGGTGGCGATGGCCGTGATGCAGACCGCCACACCGAGCCATTGGGCGTGGCATCGGCGCATTCCCCGCCGGCCGGGACTCTCACAGGCCCTTCGATGCGCGGATGGGGGCCATGTCGGTCATCTCGTCCGACCCGACCGCTTCGCGGGGTTCCTCGAATGGGCCGATCGGGTCGGGATCGAGCACGACATGACCATTGACGACTGGGCTTGGAGTCGGCTCGACGCTCCGCGGAAGGACAATCCCGTCGCCGAGACCACCCTCGCGCTCGCCGCGGCTCTCACCAGGGACGAGTTCGTCGCGGGAGCACTGGAGGCCGACATCGTGTGCCTCCCCGTACTGGGCTTCGACGATCTCGCCCGCACCGAGCAGTTCCTCGAGAACGAGCAGTTCCTGACCGTAGAGCATGCGCGTCTCGGTGCCCTCAGTTACGTCCGTTCACCCGTCGACGGCATGGCCGAACCGATCTCGATCCGGCCAGCTCCCGAGATCGGTGCGGATCAACGCATCCTCGAGGAGCTCGGAGAGGAGGCGGCCTCCATCCCGTCTGCCTCCGTCCCGGGTCCGGCTACGGCCGACCCGACCCGCGCCCTGGAAGGGATCCGGGTCGTCGACTTCACATGGGTACTCGCCGGGCCCCTCGGCACCAGGATCCTCGCCAGCTTCGGCGCCGACGTGATCCGGATCGAGTCGTCGACCAAGCCCGACTCGATCCGAAGTCAGATCGGGCCGGACGGCACCCCCGATCCCGATCTGGGCGGTCTGCACAACAGCGTGAACGTCGGCAAGAAGTCGTTCGCCGTCGACCTCACCCACCCCGACGGCAAGGCACTCGTCGAGGAGCTCATCGCCAGCGCCGATGTCGTCGTGAACAACTTCCGGCCCGGCGCAATCGAACGGATGGGCTTCGGCTTCGACCGGCTGCGGGGGCTCAACCCGCGGATCGTCTCGCTCAACCTGCCGGGCGCCCACCGTCGAGGACCCTGGGCCGGCCGGGCCACGATGGGCAACATCTTGATGGCGGCGTCGGGCTTCAACATGCTGACCGGGTTCGCGGACGAACGCCCGAGAGGGATCGGGGTGGCCTACCCGGACTTCACCAGCCCTCACCTCCTCGTGGCGGCGGTCGTGGCCGCCCTGAGGGATCGCGACCGCACGGGCGAAGGTCAGGAGATCCACCTGGCCCAGCTCAGCGGCATGGTCTCCCTGCTCGGATCTGAGTGGCTCCACTACCGCGCCACCGGCCGAGTGCCGGACCGGCGGGCGAACCGGGATCCCGAGATGGCGCCCCATGGGGTCTACCCGACCCGCCCCAGCGACCACAGCCGCGACGAGTGGGTTGCACTCGCCGTCGATTCCGACGAGGCGTGGACGGCACTGGCAAGCCTCATCGGCGACGGACTGGCCGAGGACGGGCGATTCTCCGACCTCGCCAGCCGTAAGGCCAATGAGAACGACCTGGACGAGATCCTGGCGAGCTGGACGGTGGCGCAGGACAAGTGGGATCTCGCGACCCGGCTGCAGGAGGCCGGAGTCGCCGCCGCGCCCGTCGAGCACCTGGCAGACATGTACGAGCGAGATCCCCAGCTTCGCCACCACTACCAACAGCTCCGTCAGCCGATCCGGCCCGACCTCGAGGTACCCGTCGATCGGGAGGCGGCGCGCTGGGTCGGTGCCGAACACCGGCTCACCCGGTCGCCGGGAGTGGGTGAGCACAACCAACACATCGTGTGTGACGTGCTGGGCCACACCGAGGACGAGTTCGTCCGCCTCGTCGTGGACGACGTACTGCGCTGAGAGCCCCGGCTCGATCAGCGCAACCGGGCTGCGGCTTCCGAGGCGGTGAAACTCTCGATCGCACCGCGAGCGAGCTCGGTCTCGAGCGTGCCGAGGAAATCGTCGAAAGCCGCCAGGAAGGTCGCGTCGGCGGCACCGTCGGTCATCATCGCCGGGAGCGCCATCACGATGCCCCACGTCGAGGCGTCGTCGGCCGAGGAGACTGCCGCGGCGAGCTGTCTCTCCCAGATCGTGAAGTCCTCTACGTCGACATTGTCGAGCGGTGTGGAGACAGTCGCCAGCGCCCGGGTGTCGCGGTCGCTGTGGGTGATGACTGCGAGTGACCCAGCGGGGTCGGCCCGGCACAGGTCGTCAGGACTCGCCAGCCATGAGTGCAACAGCGCGTTCGCCGCGGCGTCGGCGACCGTGCCGTCATAGGAAGCGCACGCACGGCTCTGTGGAGCGTCCGACAGACCGAGGCCGGCGATCACGGTCGTGATCCCGAGTGCATCGACCTCCAGGAGCCAGCCGTGTGCACCCGAGCCCGGATCCGTCCCGGTCGCGATGCTGAAGTTGATCCCCGAGGCCGAGGTGGGAACGACGCCGCATCCGTCGGTCAGCGCAGAGAAGGCGAGCTCGAGATCGTCGTCGCCGTGACTGTGGATCCCGACTTCGTGGCCACCCTCCACGAGCGAGGTCAACAGATCGCGCCCTGAAGCGGACTCGCACATCGCGTGTGCGACCCCGAAGCTGAGCTGGAAGTTGGCGTCCACTCCGTGTGTGCCGAGGAGCGCGGCGGTCTGAGCGACCAGGTCGACGGTTGCGTCGAAGAGATCGAGGTCGAGTGTCGTCATGGTCGAATCGGTGTAGGGCTGCCAGTCCTGATCGAGGTGGGTGTGGATCGACACGACGGTGGCCAGCACGGAATCGCTCGTCGCCGTCGTATCACCGGCCACAAGCGAAACGTCGGCGCCATCCCAATCGATGATCTCGTCGACCCCGACCCACACGGCTTCTCCGGCGTCGACGACCGGTGCGAAGGCGTCCACGAGATCGGTTCCGAATCCCTCAGCCGGCAGGTTGCCGATGCTCCAGCTGTAGACCAGCGCGGTCGTTCGGCTCGGCTCGCGGGCGTCCACGTACTCCTCGAGCGTGTCGGTGGCGATCTCGAGATCCCGGTCGGTGGCGATGCACCTGTCGGCTTCGGGGGCAAGTGATCGATCGAGGCAGGGCAGCGAGTGCCCCGATTCCGAGCTGATGATCAAGAGGCCGTCCGAGGCATCGGACACCATCCAGTCGCTGCTGGAGTCCGCGACGAAGGGATGGAAGCGACGATCGTCATCGATGGGCGGTGCGTCGTGGCACGCGGCCGGGCCGGCACAGTCGAGGACCCACCGATCCTCGGGGTCGAGCAGGTCCGGGTCCATCGAGGCCGCGCAGTAGGCCACACCTCCACTGACCGACGTGAAGCCTGCCGCGAGCGCAGACTCGATCCACGGCCCCTTCGAGCAGATGCCCGAGACATGTTGCGTCTCGATTCCACGCGCCGCGAGAGTGTCCTTCTTGTCGGTGAGCAGTTCGGTCATTCCCGCCGGAGACGTGTCGCCACGACCGCCGATGTCGGCGTGGATGGCCACGGAGTGTCCCAGCGCCTGGAGCTGATCGAGGACGTCGTCGTCCCATGCCGCCACGGCGGCCATGAACGCATCGGAGAGCTCATAGGTCAGCACCCCGCCGCCGGCCGCAACCTCCGTCCCGAGCGTCAAGAGCGCATCCCGATGAAGACGGAACATCTCCTCGTTGGTCACCTCGTCCTCCCAACCTTCGACGTGAACCGAGATGCCGATCAGCACGGGATCGATGGTTTCGGAGATGCTGCCGCTGTCGCTGGTCGCGACGGTGCCGTTGCTGTCGTTGGTCGCGACGGTGCCGTTGCTGTCGTTGGTCGCGTCAGTGTCTTCGCTGTCGTTGGTCGCGTCAGTGTCTTCGCTGTCGGTGGTCGCGACAGTGCCGTTGCTGTCGTTGGTCGCGACAGTGTCTTCGCTGTCGGTGGTCGCGACAGTGCCATTGCTGTCGGCGATCGCGGTGCTCGTCTCGTCGATCTCGGCGGGCTGGCCGCAGGCGGCGGCACAGACGGCGACGAGCACGAAGAGGGCGGCGAGTGTGTGGGGGAGGGAGGGGGACTGCATGTCTCCCGAAGGTGGGCGAAGCGGGTAAGTGGATGGTGAGTTTCGGCGCCGGGACGCCCGGAATGAGTCGAATGTCCCAGGCGTCGAACCGGCAGCTCTAGCTCACCCAGGTCTTGATCCTCTCGATCGTGCCGAGTCGATCGGGACCCACCGGGTTCAGGTTGAGGTGGGTGACCCCGACCGAAGCGAACACCTCCAGCCGCTCCCTGACGTACGCCTCGTCCCCGCACAATGCCGAGAGATCGACGTACTCCTCCGGGACCGCTGCCGTGGCCTCCGCCCGCCGACCGGCCAGGAAGTGGTCCTGGATGTCGATCGCCTCCTGCTCCCAGCCGTATCGCCTGAAGAGGTCGTTGTAGAAGTTCTTGTCCCGGGCCCCCATGCCACCGACGTAGAAGGCGATGTGCTCGCGGGCCTGATCACGGGCGGCCTGCACGTGGTCGCCGGGGCCGATCGCCACGAACCCACCCGCCATGATCTGCAGGGGTGGCAGCTCGGGTGAGCGCTTCGCCGCGCCGGTCGCCAGCGCCTCGCCCCAGACCTGCTGGAACCGGTCAGGCACGAAGTGGATGGTCTGCCAGAGGTCGGCGAGCTCGGCGGTGAGTTCGACATTCTTCGGGCCGATGGAGGCCACCGCGATCGGCACGTCGCCAGGGGGTGGCCCCACGAACTTGAGCGGCTTGCCCAACCCGGTTCCGCCGTCCGCGAGCGGAACCGAGTACGAACGTCCTTCGTGGGTGACCCGTTCGTCCTTCCGACAGATCTCGATGGTGTCGCGGGTGCGAGCCAGCGGCTTTTCGAAGGGCACGCCGTGCCAACCCTCGATCACCTGAGGGCCCGAACTCCCGATTCCGAGGACGAAACGCCCGCCGGAGAGTGCGTTGATCGTGGCGGCGGTCTGGGCGATCAGGGTCGGAGAGCGTGAATACAGCGGGACGATCCCCGTCATCAGCTCGGCCCGCTCGGTCTGGCCCGCGAGAAAGGCGAGCTGTGAGGTGAGGTCGTATCCGTAGATCTCGCCGGACCACACCAGGTCGACTCCGGCGGCCTCCAGGTCGCGCGCCTCCGCTGCGAACGACGCCGGATCACCGGTGAAGCGGATGGTGGTGCTGATCTTCATGAGGTCTCCTGATGGTCGAGCTCGGATTCGTGGCCGGTCAGTCCCCCTGCGGAGACGCGAAGGGTGGACGGAGGTGCGTCGGGCCCGCCGGGGTCGAAGAAGGGTCGGTCTCCCCGAACCGACACCCGATGCCCCAGTCGCTCGGCGGGCCAGTAGTCCCACACCGCGAAGTGCTGGAGCCGGCGGTTGTCCCACAGAGCGACGTCGTTCTGCCGCCACCGGAACCGGATCTGGAACTCCGGCCGCTCGACGTGCGCCAACACCCTTCGCAGCAAGGTACGACCCTCGTTGGGATCGGCACCCACGATCTCGGTGGTGAACGAACGGTTGACGTAGATGCTCGGTCGACCGGTCTCGGGATGGGTTCGAATCACGGGGTGCACCGCGCTCGGGTAGGTCTCGCCGGCGTCGTCCACTCCGCGATCGGCGTAGCGGCCGCGATAGACGTGTTCGGACGCGTGGACCGCCGAGAGGCCTCGGAGCTTCTCCTGCCAGTCGCTCGGGAGAGCGGCGTAGGCGGCCTCCATACAGGCGAAGAGCGTGTCGCCGCCACCGCCTTCAGGGATCTGCCTGACCTGCAGCATGGTGGCGAGGGGAGGGGCCGCATCACAGGAGACATCGGTGTGCCAACCATTGCCATTCGCGACCTTCGAGCCGCGGTGGGCGTGGATGACGAAGATCGAAGGGTGGACATCGGCGCTCGGCGCCGCCGGGTGCCGATGGACTGGTCCCAGCCGTTCGGCGAACGCGACCTGGACGTCGGGAGGGAGCGCAGCCTGGTTGCGGAAGAACACCACGCCGTAGTCGAGGAACGCCCGGTGGATGAACGCGAACTCCTCGTCGGTGACCCCGCCGGCCAGATCGATCCCTTCGATCTCGGCACCGAGCACCGGCGAAACCGGGTGAATAGTCGCCGTCACAGGCTCAACTCCTCGATCCGGTCACAGGTGCTCGGTGTCGGCGGCTGCCGCGTCGATGAGCCGGATGAGCCGCGTGTGGAGGTCGGCAAGCGCCTTCGGATCGATCGCCTTCTGACCTCGCCGGTATCGGGCGTAGACGCCGTGCACGATGCACACGGTCTTGAAGCGGTTGAACGCCCGGTAGTACGGAAGTTCCGAGAGGTCGCGGCCGGTGCGCTGGGCGTAGCGCTCCACGAGATGGTCGCGGGTCGGAAATCCGGCGGCCAGACTCGGTGAGTCCCGACCGTCGACGTACGGGTCGTCGGCTTGCACCCAGGCGTTCATCGAGTAGCCGAGATCGGCGAGTGGATCACCGAGCGTCGCGATCTCCCAATCCACCACCGCCGCCACCGTGGAGTCGGGGCCGAACATCACATTGTGGGTGCCGTAGTCGCCGTGCACGACCGTGGCCGGACCCTGATCGGGCATCTTTGCGATCAACAGGTCGTAGAGAGCATGGATGCGTTCGTCGTCGATCTCCGCCGCCTCAGCCGACGACGTCCACGAGCGGTACCAGGTCTTCGCCTGACGCAGCACATAGTCCTCCCGTTTCCCGAGGTCTCCCAGCCCGATCTCGTCGATGTCGAGCGAATGGATGGCGGCGAGGGTGTCGATCCAGGACTCGGCCGCCCTGAGGCGATTTCCCTCGGGGATCCAGGACTCGATGTCGGCGATGCTGTACATCGCCTTCCCTTCGACGAAGCCCATCACGTAGAAGTGGGCGCCGGTGACGTCGGGGCTCTCGCAGAAGGCCAGCGGCTCTGCCACCGGAACGCCGCGGCCCCACATGGCCGAGATACACGCCCATTCCCGGCCCATGTCATGAGCCTTCGGCAGCAGGTCGCCGAGGGGCGGACGTCGAATGACCGCAGACGTGGCCCCGTCGGCGCTGTCGAGGCGGTAGGTCAGGTTCGAATGGCCGCCTTCGAGCTTGGTCCAGCCGAACGGCGCCACAAGCCCGGGAACGTGTTCCGCCACCCACGCCTCCACCGCGGGAACGTCGTATCCAGGGGTCTCGTCGTGGTCGCTCACGCCCTGGATTTCAGCACAGTCTCGACGGCGGCCGACAGTCGTCCGATGGGCCAGGCCGCCTCACCCCGACACGGTCAGGGTCCGAGCAGCCGCGTCAACCACTCCTCGACTCGGTCTGCCACCACTGCGGGGGTGAGGTCCGTGCGGCCGAGAGCATTCCAGGCGAACGTCGGGAACGAACCGGGCGGTGCGGAGAGCACGGTGGCCAGGTCGTAGGCGGACACGTCCTCCGAGTATCCGGTGAGGACCCGGTAGTGCTCGAGCAGATGATCGGCGATCGAGGCGTCGCAGAGGACGGCGAGATTCCAGCGGCAGTGGGTGAGATCCACCGCAACCGGACCCCGGGCAGCACCGAGCCAGTCGACCACCCCGACGATCTCACCGCCCCTCCAATGGACGTTGCACGGGTGATAGTCACGATGGATGAACTGGGTGGGGTGGGGCGGGAGCGGCCCGCGGATGCGCCGTGTGGCCTCCGCCCATGCGGCGGTGTTGCGGATCCACGGTGGGGGAGGTCGGTTCGGATCATCCCACCGTGCATAGTCGAACAGCACCGGCGGCTCGGACGCCTGGTGCATGCGGGCGAGACTGGCCGCCAGCTGCTCGGCCCACCGCACGGGGTTCTCGGGATCGACGTCGGGGCGGCCCGGCACATGGGTCATCACGATGGTCGGCACGTCCGTCTCCGCCGCTTCGGTATCGGCTGCGATCAGCTCCGGGGTGCGCACCCCGAGGTCGAGGGTGGCCAGTTGACCCAGCATCGTCGCCTCTCGACGCGGCGTCTCGGGTTCGCGTTCGAGCCACTCGGCCAGCGTCATCCGACGCATGACGACGGTCCGGTGGGCACCGCCATCGAGGTCGACCCGGTACACCGCCGATGAGATCCCCCCATCGAGTGGGACGGTCGAGACTACCGAAGCCTCCAGAGTGCGTTCGAGCCAACCCATGGTCTCCGCCGGAGGAAGGTCTGTCTGGGCCCGAGGGTGGCCCCACACGAAGTCGCCGTCGGCCATCTCCCGAGTATGGACCGGGCAGGCGTGGCGTGTGCTCTTGTTCCCGGAATCAGTCAAGATGGGCGGTGCCCGGAGGGGGTGCCCGGAGTGTCGAGAGGAGAGTCCCATGCAGGTCCGGTGGTCGAGGTGTCCGACCGGGGTGAGATCGGACCGCTCAGCGACATCGTCTTCCTGAGCGGGAGCTCCAGCGATCACCATCAGCTGGCCCTGGTCGGAGGGCGGGGCGAGGAGACGGCCACGAGTCTCGACCACAATGCGTTCCGGGTTGGAGCTCTCGACGACGTGCGTTCGGTGCTCGACTTCGTCACCCATGACGACCGGGTCGAGAAAGGGGGACTCCCGCTGTCGCACGGCAACGCCGTCTCGGTGTACTTCTCGGACCCGGAGGGCAACGGGATCGAGGTGTTCTGGGACACTCCGTGGCATGTGAAACAGCCGCAGGCGAGGGTCTGGGACCCGTCGCTGAACAACGACGAAGTGCTGGCCTGGGTCGAATCGGAGTTCGGCGACGAGCCCGAGTTCGGTCCGATGGAGGACTATCGGGCCGAGCGGGCCCGCCATTTCGGCGAGATCGCCACCTGACTCGCGCGGCAACCGGCGCTAGAGGCTGCTTTCGACCCCGTACCGAGCCGCGTACTCGCCGAAGACCGGATCCAGATCGTCGACCGTGAGATCCCAGTCGGCCAACGCGTACGGACGCTTGCGAGGCTTGCGGATCGGGTCGTCCAGGATCCACTGTCGCATTCCGGCCTCGACCGAGGCGTCGAGTTCGACACCGAGCCACTGGTAGATGCCCCCGATCACTCCGATCGGATCCGCCGTGACATCGGTGTACTGCACGTGATGAACGTCTCGATCCGCCAGTGCGGATTCGGCCCGACGGATGTAGTCGCCGAGTCGTCGGGGATAGGTGGTGCGGATCCAGTCGGCGTCGGGCGTTCCCAACGAGAGGGCCTGCCCGAACCCGGCCAGGTCGAGGAACGAGGCCACCGCGGTGACGGGGTCGCGGTGCATCCAGATGATCCGGGCGTCGGGATAGACCTCGAGCAGGCCGTCGATGAAATAGGCGTGGGCCGGCATCTTCAGCATCCAGCGGCCCGGAGCCTCCGATTGCAGGACCTGGAGTGTGCGCCGGTGGTGGCGGTAGGCGGGCGCCATGTCGCAGGTCTCGATGAACTCTCGATAGGCGGGAGACGGCAATCGGGTGTCCCACATCGCCGAGCGGAAGTCCTGGGCGAGGAGGAATGTGCACTCGGTCGGGCCGTCCGCCCATTCCCAGTGCGGCGGCGGGGGATCGAGGCCGGGAAGCACCGCCCGCTGGAACTCGAGCATCTCGAGGCAGCGCGGGTCGCTGCGAAGCGTGTCGGTGGTTGGCGGCGGCACCGACATGACCGCCTCCCAGTTGAGCAGGCTGCGCCATTGGGGATCCTGGTCGAGGAGGTAGGAGACGACCGTCGTGCCGGTCCGCGGGAGGCCCAGAATGAAGACGGGCTCCTCGACCGCAGTGTCGGCGAGGTGTGGGTGACGGGAATGCCAGTCGTCGACGAGGAACCGGTTGGCGAGGTAGTTGACGGCCTCGGCGGCCAGCATCGAGCGTCCACCGGCGGTGACGCGCTCGTCGGTGAAGGCGGTGGCGATCAGGTCGAGTCCCTCCCGCCACGAGTCCCGACCCGGGACGGCACCGACTCCGGCCTTCCGCTCGGCTCGTTCGACGAACCCGGACACGGAGAGATCGGTCACTCCTATTACCTAGCGCGGCTGGAGCTCGATCGAGGGCATGCGCAGCTCCCTTTCACGCACGTGCCCGGGGACGACCATCGATCGGCGGCTGATGGTGTCGAAGGCGAGGTTCACGACCTCCGAGGAGGTGAGTAGATCGCCCCGTTCGAGGTCGTACACGAACCGAACCTGGTGGCTGATCTTGTCGGTGAGCTTCGCCAAACCACCGAAGGCCTGGATCCGGTCGCCGAGGCGGGGGAGTCGGTTCACCACCACCCGATTCTCCATCGTGGCCCAGCCCATTCGCTCCCCGTTCGGCCCGTCGACCAGTTCCGGGCCACTCGGCCGGCCGTCGGGCTGTTCACCGATCCACGTCATCGCGGAGACGACCTCGTCGAGGTACTCGCCGTCGGCGTCGCACTCGTCGGCTCCGACGGTTCGTGCCCGCCGCGTCGCCATACCGCGAGCGATGGCTTCGTCGAGTCCCGGCGCCGTTGCCAACGGGTCCGTGGCGAGCGAGATGGATCGGGGAGCGCCGTGAGCCGGGACCGTCACGAGTTGGGCGAGGGTGGCGAGATCGTCGACAGGGAGTGTCTCTCCAACGGGGACGATGCCGTGCACGAAGGTGGCTGCCAGCGTTCCCGTCTCCGCATTCGCAAGCTCGTGGTACACGTCGAGGCGTTGAGGGGTGACGGAGAGAACGCCGGACCGGGTCTCGAGCGCGGCACCCTCCATCTGTTCGACGAGGTGACGGGTGTAGACGTCGGCCACGCGGACGTGTGAATTCTCCACCCCGAAGCCCGCCAACAGCCGCCGCAGGCCGGCACGGGCATTCACGCCGTAGAAGCGCACGTTCATGTGGCCGAGGTGGTCGATCTGGTCGCGGGTGACGCTGCTGGTGTGGGTGGTCTGCACGGAGGAGAAGGGGAGGGAGGGAACGGTGGGTAGGGCATGGTGCCCTCACCGACGGCCAACGGCAACTCGGCCCCGTCGGTCGGTTCAGGGCCGTGGATCGCTCGTCGCTAGTCTCCGGGAATGCCGATCCAGCTACCGACCCGAGTGCTCATCGCGAACCGGGGCGAGATCGCGGTACGGGTCGCCCGTGCCGCTCGGGCGCTGGGGATCGAGACGGTGGCGGTCCACTCCGCACCTGATGATCGCTCCCTTCACCTCCAGGTCACCGACCACGCCATCCAGCTGCCCGGTGCAGCCCTCGACGCCTATCTCGACGAAGCAGCGGTGATCGAGGCGGCGCAGCAAGGTGGGGCTCAGATGGTCCACCCCGGCTACGGATTCCTCGCCGAGAGCGAGTCGTTCGCACGCCGGTGCGCACAGGCGGGAATCGTCTTCGTCGGGCCGACCCCCGACGCCCTCGCCACGCTCGGCAACAAGGCCACCGCCCGCGGTCTCGCCGAGCAGCACGCGATTCCGACGGTGCCCGGAAGCGATGGGATCGTGACCGACCCTGGACACGCCGCCGAAGTGGCCGACACCCTCGGCTACCCGGTGATGCTGAAGGCCGCCGCGGGTGGTGGAGGTCGCGGGATGCGTCAGGTCGACGACGCGGCGGCGATGCCGGACCTCTTCGCCTCCGCATCTCGCGAAGCCGAGGCTGCCTTCGGCGACGGCGCCCTGCTGCTCGAGAAGCTGGTGATCGACCCCCGTCACATCGAAGTCCAGGTCCTCGGCGACCACACCGGTGCCGCGGTCCATCTGTGGGAGCGGGACTGCTCGCTCCAGCTCCGGCACCAGAAGGTGGTGGAGATCGCTCCGGCTCCCAACCTCCCCGAGGAGATTCGGGACGCGATGCTGGCCGATGCCACCACGCTCACTCGGGCGGCCGGCTACTCGAACGCCGGCACGATCGAATTCCTCTACACGCCCGGCACCGCCGGTGAGGTGCCGGCCTACTACTTCATCGAGGCGAATCCCCGCATCCAGGTCGAACACACGGTCACCGAGGAGATCACCGGCATCGACCTGGTGGAGTGCCAGTTCCTGCTCGCGGCCGGTGCCACGCTCGCGGACCTCGGATTCACCGACCAGTCCGCGATTCCGCGCCCGACCGGAGCGGCGGTGCAGGCTCGGGTCGTCGCGGCAGGCGGGGGCTCTTTGACTGCGTACCGCGAGCCGTCTGGTCCCGGCATCCGTGTGGATGGCTACGCGTATGCGGGGTACACACCGGTCGATGCGTTCGACCCGCTCCTCGCCAAGGTCGTGGCCGCCGCGTCGGCACCTCCCGGGGAGAAGCCCGAGGCCGCCCACCGCCGCGCCGTACTGCGGGCGGCGGAGGCGGTTGCCGAGTTCCACATCGACGGAATCCCCACGAACCAGCCGCTGCTCAGTCGGCTGCTTTCGGAGCGGTCGGTGCTCACCGGCGATGCCCGCACCACCCTCATCGACTCCCTCCCGGCCTCGAACGCGGCCGACCCCGGCTCGGTCGTCGCACTCCTCCGATCGGCCGCGCCGTCGGCGGGGTCCGGGAGCGGCGGGTCGAACGCCCCGTCGTTGGCGGTCGGGCCGGGTCAAGCAGGGGTGGTGAGCCCGGTCACGGCGACCGTGGTCGACGTATTGGTCGCCGCTGGCGACCTCGTCACCTCCGGCCAGCCCGTGATCGTGACCACGGCGATGAAGATGGAAACCGTCCTCAACGCGCCGGTCGGCGGCACCATCGCGGAGATGATCCCGCTTCGAGCGGGTGCGTCAGTCGAACAGGGTCAGGTACTGGTGTTGATCGACGTGGACGACACCGTGGCCGCCGCGGAAGCGGCGCCGGTCGAGACACCGCCGGAAGAGACCTGGCAGCCACTCCTCGACGACGTCGACGAGTTGCGGGGGCTGGCCGAGTCCCGCCTCGCACCGACCTCCCAGGAGCCTGGCGTCGTTCGGCAGCGGACCCGAGGCAAGCTCACCTGCCGGGAACGAATCGACCTGCTTCTCGACGACGGTTCCTTCCGCGAGATCGGGAGCGTGAGCGGCTTCCCGACCTACGACGACACGGGCGGCGTCGCCGCCTTCACCCCCTCGA
>CAYFLT010000060.1:16224-18328 GCA_964344055.1 uncultured Candidatus Nemicrothrix sp. | reverse complement strand
CACGTCGGTGGGTGGGGATCGATCGAGCAGCGCAAGGCAGTGGTGTGCGCGGACGATTTCACGTCGCGGGGCGGCCATTCCGACGGGTCGATCGGCTCGAAGTCCAGGTACCTCGATGAGTTGTCGATCCAACTCCGGGTTCCCTCGGTGCGGCTCTTGGACGGATCTTCGGGTGGTGGCAGCGTCGCCTCGATGGTGCCGTCGCAGGCGAAGACGGGTGGGTCCAGCGCGAAGGAGAGTCGGGGAGCGATCGACCCCGGCAAGCCGAGGGTCACCGGTCCGGGGGGCTCCTTCCTGCCGCCCCATCTCGGATCGACGATGTTCGCGGAGCAACTCGACACGGTGCCGGTCGTCAACATGCTTCTCGGCAGTGTGGTCGGTTTGGGGGCCGCGAAGGCGGTGCTCGGACACTTCTCGGTGATGCTGCGCGACACCGCCCAGCTGTTCGTGGCCGGCCCGCCCGTGGTGATCCAGGCCACCGGTCAGGACATCACGAAGGAGGACCTCGGGGACTGGCAGATCCACTGCAGGAACGGTTCGGTCGACAACCTCGCTGTCGACGAGGCCGATGCGGCGGCCCAGACCCGGAGGTTCCTGTCCTATCTGCCGTCGAGTGTCTACGAGGCCCCGCCGGTGTTCGCGGAGGAGCCCACCGATCCCGGCGACGCCCGCGTCGACGAGTTGGGTGAGCTGATCCCGAGAAACCGCACCACCACGTTCGACATGCGACGCGGCATCGAGCTGATCGTCGACGGGGGATCGTTCTTCGAGATCGGTCCGCTGTGGGGCACCGACCAGATCACCGGGTTCGCCCGCTGCATGGGTCATCCGATCGGGGTCGTCGCCTCGGACTCGCGTCATGTCAACGGCGGGGCCATCACCGCCGACGGCTGCGACAAGCTCACCCGGCACCTCGAGCTGTGCGATCTCTTCAACCTGCCGGTTCTCAACCTGGTGGACAATCCCGGCTTCGCAGTCGGTCTGGACCACGAGGTCGCCGGCACGATCCGGAAGGGTGGAGAGTGGATGCTCGCCTTCGCCCGGACGTCGGTGCCGATCTTCACCGTCATCATGCGGCGGAGCTTCGGCGTGGCCGGCAACAACTTCGCGGCGCCGCGGGCGCGCTCGGGTGTACGGGTGATCTGGCCGGCGGCCGATCTCGGAGGAATCCCTCCGGAGGGCGGCATCGAGGCTGCCTACAAGCGACAGCTGGCCGAGGCGGATGACCCGGTGGCGTTCCGCGCCGAACTCATGGCTCGAATCGAGAGCGTCCGCGGGCCGCTCGGTCCGCTGAACCGCTTCGAGGTGGAGGAGATGATCGACCCTCGCGACACCCGCCGCTACCTGTCGGAGTGGATCGAGACTGCGTGGAGTCTCGCCACCCATCCACAGCGGTTGGCTCGCCCCGACGAACGAGGAGTGCGCTGGTGAGTGAGTACGACGTCATCGTCCTGGGAGCCGGTGTCGCGGGTATCTACCAGATCAAGCGGCTGGTGGACATGGGCGCGAAGGCGGTGCTGCTCGAGGCCGACGACGACCTCGGTGGCACCTGGTACCGCAACCGCTATCCGGGGTCCCGGTTCGACTCCGAGAGCTACACCTATGGGTACACGTTCTCCCAGGAACTGCTCGACGAATGGCACTGGAAGGAACGCTTCTCGGCTCAGCCGGAGAACCTGCGCTACCTCAGGTTCGTGGCCGACAAGTTCGACCTCCGCCGGCACATGATCTTCGATTCGCGCGTCCAGGCGATGACCTTCGACGAGGAGGAGGACCGCTGGCAACTGCGCCTCGGCGACGGCCGCACCCATACGGCGCGCTTCGTCGTCTGCGGGCTCGGCCTGCTCTCCATCCCGACCCCACCCCGAATCGATGGCATGGAATCCTTCCAGGGCCGGTCCTGGCACACCTACCACTGGCCCGAGGAGCCGATCGACCTCCGTGACCAACGGGTGGCGGTGATCGGAACAGGGGCCACTGGAATCCAGGTGATCGCCGAGATCGCCGACAAGGTGGGCGATCTCACCGTGTTCCAACGTCGCCCCAACTGGAGCGCGCCGCTCAACAACAGTGAGATCTCCGAGGAGGAAATGGCCGACATCCG
>CAYFLT010000060.1:0-16214 GCA_964344055.1 uncultured Candidatus Nemicrothrix sp. | reverse complement strand
CGGTACGACGAGATCTTCGCCACGTGCGCCCAGACCCCGGGAGGGTTCGAACACATTCCGGATCGGCGGGGCTTCTGGAACGTCTCGCAACAGGAGCGCATCGAGCTGTGGGATCGGCTCTACGACGAACCCGGCTTCGGGATCTGGTTGCAGAACTTCGTAGAGATCTTCACCGACGAAGCGGCCAACGCCGAGTTCTCCGACTACATCGCCGATCGGATCCGGCAGCGGGTCGACGACCCCGAAGTGGCCGAGAAGCTGATCCCGCGCGACCACGGATTCGGGATGCAGCGGGTCCCGCTCGAGACCCACTACTTCGAGGCCTACAACCGGCCCAACGTCCACTTGGTCGACATCAGCGAGACACCGATCGAGCGAGTCACCGAGACCGGCATCCGGACGAGCGGCGGGGACTTCCCGTTCGACGTGATCGTCTACGCCACCGGTTTCGACGCCATCACCGGCGCCTTCGACCGAATCGACATCACCGGTGTCGGTGGCGGGAAGCTCCGCGACAAGTGGCGAGACGGGCCGATCACCTACCTCGGGTTGATGGTCCACGATTTCCCGAACCTCCTGATGCTCGCCGGCCCTCAGAGCGGCTCCTCGACGAGCAACTTCCCACGCGGGATCGAATTCGGGGTCGACTGGGTCAGCGAACTGTTGGCCCATTGCCGACAGATCAATGCCCGCCGGATCGATGCGAGCGAGAAGGCGGAGACGGAATGGAACGACCACGTGATCGACATGTACGCCCGGATGCTGTTGCGCAAGGGCAAGGGTTGGTTCACCGGCTACAACTCCAACGTGGAGGGCCACGAGGAGGGCACCATCCGGTACGGCGTCTACAACGGCGGTGCCCCGAAGTACCACGGCACCCTCGCCGACGAAGCCTCGGCCGGCTACCCGGGCATCGAGTTCACAGTGTGACCGGGGTCGCGTTCATCCGACGACCGAGTCCGCGACTCGCCGATGGGCTTCTCACCCACATCGACCGCCAACCGGTCGACGTGGATCTCGCGTTCCGCCAGTGGGTGGGGTACGTCGACACGCTCCGGTCCCACGGTTGGGAGATCGTCGAGGTCGAACCAGCGGACGACTGCCCCGACGTAGCCTTCCTCGAGGACACCGCCGTGGTGTTCGGGACGACTGTGGTGGTGTGTCGGCCCGGTGCACCCGAGCGACGGGCCGAAGTGCCGGGCACCGCGGCAGCCCTGGCCGAGCGAGGTCTCGACCTTCGAGAAATCCAATCTCCCGGAGCCCTCGACGGAGGTGACGTGTTGAAGGTCGGTGGGCGGGTCTACGTCGGTCTCAGTGGCCGGACCAACCAGGCCGGGATCGATCAGCTCACCGACATCGTGACGCCACTCGGCTACGAGGTGACGCCGGTACCGACAACGAAGGTGCTGCACTTGAAGTCGGCCGTCACGGCACTCCCGGACGAACGCGTCATCGGCTACGAACCGGTGGTCGACGACTCCGAGGTGTTCCACCGGTTCCTCGCAGTGCCGGAAGAACCCGGGGCCCACGTCGTCCTCCTCGGCGACGACAAGCTGCTCATGGCCGAGTCCGCCCCTCGATCGGCTCGGATGTTCGCCGACCTCGGCTATGAGCCGGTCACCGTCGACATCAGCGAGTTCGAGAAGCTCGAAGGCTGTGTGACCTGCCTTTCGATCCGGCTCCGGACCTGACGTCCGGGCCGGTCAGTTGACCGCCCGGTCGTGGCCCTCCCAATAGGGCTTGCGCAGCTCGACCTTCAGGATCTTGCCGGACGGATTCCTCGGAATCGCGTCGATCCGCTCCACCGCCTTGGGAAGCTTGAAGCGGGCGAGCCGGTCCTCGCAGTGGCCGATGATGTCCGCTTCGCTCGGGTCGGCCCCCTCGACCGGCACGACCAGCGCGAGCGGAGATTCACCCCAGCGCTCGCTGGGCACGCCGATCACTGCCACGTCGGCCACCTCGGGGTGCGACATGATCGCGTTCTCGATCTCGGCCGGGTACACGTTCTCGCCACCCGACACGATCATGTCCTTGACGCGGTCGTGGATGAACAGGAATCCCTCGTCGTCGAGATAGCCGGCGTCGCCGGTGGTGAACCATCCGAAGCCCGTGTCATCACGCCCTTCGGGGAAGACCTCCTCGGTGGCCTCCGGGTTCCTCCAGTAGCTCTTGAGGTTCTGCACCGTCCGGACCCAGATCTCTCCGACCTCGCCGGCCGGGAGATCACTCCCGTTGTCGCGATCGACGATGCGGACCTCGACGCCCCCGATGGGCTTCCCCGCGGATCGCAGCAGGTGGGCACGGGGCCCGCCGGGATCGTGGTCCTCGGGTGCCAGCCAGCTCACGACGCCAGTGGTCTCGGTCAGACCGTAGGCCTGCGCATGCGGGCACTTGAGAAGAGCGATCGATGCGGTCAGCACTTCCTCGGTGATCGGGGAAGCCCCGTAGAAGATCTGGCGCAGAGACGAGTAGTCGACGTCGGACGCACCCGGGATGATGGGCAGGACCTGTAGGAGGGCCGGCACCATGAACGCCGAGGTCACGCCGTGCCCTGGAATGTCCGCGAAGATCCGGCCCGGATCGACATCGCGGTGCACGATGTTGGTGCACCCGTTGTAGAGGCCGACATTGGCGACGCCACTCCCGCCGATGTGAAACATCGGCAACACATGGAGCATGACATCGTCCTCGGACAGTCCGATCATGTCGGTGATGGGGCCCATGATGGCGCTGAAGTTCCGGTTGCTGAGCTCGGCTCCCTTGGGCAGCCCGGTGGTGCCCGAGGTGTAGAGCTGGACGCCGGTGTCGTCGATTTCGGTCGGGTACTTCGGATCGTCGGTGGCGTGTCCGTCGATCCACTCCCGGTACTGGAGATGACCGGAGTCACCACCGACGGCAACGATGAGCGGCTCCCGAGGCAGATCCATCGAATCGAGATGGCCGAGGAACTCGTCCTCGACGACGACGACGTCGGCTTCCGCGTTGTCGAGGATGTAGGCCATCTCCGGCGGGGCGAGGCGCCAGTTGACGGCCACCGACACTGCGTTGATCTTCGCGGCGCCGTAGGTGAGCGTGAAGTACTCGGGAACGTTCTTGGCGATGATCCCGACCCGGTCCTGGGGCCCGACCCCGGCGGCGAGGAGGGCATTGGCCACCTGCGAGGTCTCCGAGTCGAGCTCGGCGTAGGTGAGGCTGCGATCGTCGCAGATCAGCGCCATCTTGTCGGGCCGTTCGACGGCGTTGGTACGGACGATGTCGGCCAGACAGAACACGGGTGCCTCCTCGAGCGTGTGACCTGACCGTACCAGTGGTGCGGCCGCCCGGCCCGTTCGGTGCCAGGCAGTCCGCGTGCGACAATGCGGCCTGTGAACCACCCTCTCGAGGCCCAGATCGCCGAACGCGTTCTCGCCTACGTCCTCGAACCTCCCACCGGTGACGACCCGGTGATCGAGCACGCTGCTCCCGACGAGATCATCGACCTCTTCGAGGCCACCGTGGGTCTCGGCCTGCCCGATGCCGCATCGGGCCACGACCCCGCCGACATGCTCGAAGCCGTCGATCAGGTGATCGAACGCTCGGTCCACACGAGCCATCCTCGCTTCCTCAACCAGAACTTCGCCGGGCCCGATCCGGTAGCGGTGGTAGGTGACTTCCTCGGGGCTGCCTTGAACACGACCGGTGCCACCTTCGAGGCCGCGCCGGTCTTCACGTTGATGGAGAGTGCCGTCCTCCACAAGCTCGCCCGGCTGGCGGGCTATGTCGAAGGTCGAAGTGAGCCGGTACCCGCGTTGCCGCCTGGCCTCTTCTGCCCCGGGGGGTCGACGGCCACGCTCTACGCGCTGCAGCTCGCCCGGCATCGACTCCGCCCCGACGTCAACCGGACCGGAGCCACCGGGGAACGGCTGGTCCTGTTCGTCTCGGCGGCCGGGCACTACGCGGCCGGCAAGTCCGCTGCCATGTTGGGGCTCGGGACCGATGCGGTGATCGAGGTCGACACCGACGACGCAGGCGCGATCCGGCCCGATGCGCTCCGCCGAGCCATCGGCGCCGCCGAAGAGGCCGGGTCGACACCGTTCGCGGTGATCGGCACCGCGGGTACGACGGTCACTTCGGCCTTCGACGACCTCCACTCGCTCGCCGACATCTGTGAGGATCACGCCCTGTGGCTCCACGTGGATGGTTGCTACGGCGGATCGGCGCTCTTCTCCTCTCACCATCGCCGTCATCTCTCCGGGGTGGAGCGTTCGGACTCATTCGTGTGGAATCTCCACAAGATGCTGGGAATCACCCAGCAGTGCACCGCCCTGCTGGTGAAGAACCCGGCCCAGCTCGCCCCGTGTTTCGCGGGTCATGCCGACTACTTGTTCCAGCCCGACAAGCTCCACGCCGATTTCGACTCCGGGGATCGCACGTTCCAATGCGCCCGCCGGGTCGACGCGTTGAAGCTCTGGCTCACCTGGAAGGTGCGGGGTGACCACGAGTTCGCCCAACGGATCGACCATGCGTGCGACATGGCTGCCCACACCCGCCGAGCCATCGATGCGTCGGGAGGGGCATTCGTGCCGCTCGTTCGCGGCGGCTTCACCAATGTGGTCTTCGCCTGGGTGCCACCGGACCTCCGCCCGATCGCGCTCGATGCCGTGTCGATCGAAGCGATCGATCCCGACGTGAGGAACCGCCTGCACTCACTTCCGCCACAGATCAAGGCCGAGATGCAGCGGGAGGGGACCGCGATGCTCGGGTATCAACCGGTACATGGCCTCAACTCGTTCCGGCTGCTCTTCATGAACCCCACCGTCCAGCCGCGCGACATCGACGCTGTGCTCGGTCACATCGACCGCTACGGCTCCGCGCTGGCCACTCGATGATCAGCGGATGACAGGATGGACACCATGGCTTCCGGAGTGATCGACGCGTGGATGCAGCACCCCACGCTGCGACATTCCCAACACGAGATGTTCGACTCGCTCCGCCGCTGGATGGGCATGGAGACACCCACCGAGGAACTTCCTCTCGATCTCACGATCGCGATGATGGACGAAGGTGGGGTCGAAATCGGACTCGCCGCCGCATGGTATGGACCGGCCGGCGATCTGATCAGCAACGACGACGTCGCTCGTTTCGTTGCCGCCGCGCCCGAACGGCTCGTCGGCGTCGCCGGGGTGGACCTGCGCCGGCCGATGGAGGCGGTCCGAGAATTGCGTCGCCGGGTGGAGGACGGGTTCGTCGCCCTTCGGATCGTGCCGTGGCTCTGGGAGCTCCCACCCACGGACCGCCTCTACTACCCGCTGTACACGGCGTGCGTCGACCTCGACATCCCGTTCTGCACCCAGGTCGGCCACACCGGGCCGCTTCGCCCGTCCGAGACCGGGCGGCCGATCCCGTACATCGACCAGGTCGCCATCGACTTCCCGGAGCTGGTCATCGCTTGCGGTCACATCGGCTATCCCTGGACAACCGAGATGATCGCGGTGGCGGACAAGCATCCGAACGTCTACATCGACACCTCGGCCTACTCAGCGAATCGGTACCCGCCGGAGCTGGTCGAGTATCTGAAGGGTCGGGGTCGAGAGAAGGTGATGTTCGGGACCAACTATCCGATGATCACACCCGCCCGAGCACTCCGCACACTCGGTGAGATCGGTCTCGACGAAGAGACCACGGATCTGTTCCTGAGAGGGAATGCGCGAAGGGTCTTCAGGCTCGACTGATCGCTACCGATCCCGTCCCCGACCATTGCCGTTGCTGTCGTTTCCCCGGCCATTGCCGCGGTCGTTCCCGGGTTCACCGTCGGCTTCGCCGTGGTCGGGCTTGCCGTGCCCGCGACCGTTGCCGTTGCCGTTGCCTCGGGACTCGTCGGACTGATCGCGGTCGCGCCCCTTCGAGCCGCGGTCGCAGTCGGCGAGGATCGTTTCGAAGGTGAGTTCGGTGGCGTCGATCGTAGCCAACGGATCGTCCAGCGGACCGGCCTCCCTGGCTTCGTCGACGGTGACCTGCTGGTCTCCCTTGCCGAGGTCGGAACGGGCGAGATGACGGTTGAGACAGCCTCGTCCGGGGCCGCCGTCCCAGAGTTCGTTCCACGCCTTCATGAACATCCCGTGGTTCACCTGGCCGTTGGGGCCTGTGACGTCGACGGCACGGAGCCCGCACTCGTTGTCACTCGCATAGGCAAGAGGCTCGATCGGCTCCTCGCCGTCGGCCCCGCCGATCGCCTCGAAGGTGATCTCACCGGCCTCGTTGGTGAGGGTGTCGACCACGAGATGCTCACCATCACCCTCGGCGTAGGTGGCATCGTAGGGATTCGCGGTCAGCGAGCAGTCGTAGCCCACCTGGCCCTCGGGCAGGTCGAGGTCCCACAGGTTCAGCACCAGCAGATGGTGCCGCTCGTCGTAGGCATAGTTCAGTCCCGTGTCGGCGTCGACCGGCTCGTCGCCACCGTCCTCTGCGAACGCCACGCCGGTCAGCGCCAGCACGCCGGCCAGCGCGACAACCACAGCTCCGAGCCTCGATCTCGACACGTGCACACCTCTCGTTCAGCACCGCCCGGCGCCGAATTCCTCGCTTCGTCATCCAGATCGCCTGTCGAAGTCCCCGCGTTACACGAAGAAGAGGATTCTTCGGCGAAAGCCTCAGTGATGGTCGCGCCGGGCAGGAAGAGGTGTTGGCCGGGTGGCCTTCCCGATCCGGATCCGCTCCCGGGCACCGGTCCGCTGCCGCTCGTTGAGCTCGACCGGTCGTTCCGAGGCCAGTTCGACGAGCCGGAGCCCCTCGTAGCGGGGAACGATGCGACCCTCGTCGGCGATGCCGTCGAGCCTCGGTGCGACGGCGTGCTTCTTCGAGACCTGGTGAGGTTGATACTCGCTGAGGTCATCGGGCGTGATGTCTCGCTCGACGACGATCGCACCCGCGTGCTCGGCCGACTCCAGAAGCCGCTGGCCGGCCGGAGTTCGGGCGATCACCGCATTCACTCCAGGGTCGTCCACGCTGCCTTCGCGAGTGGGTGAACCGCCCGGCCACGTGTCGGATGCGGCGAGGTCGGCGCTCTCACCGATCCCGTCGGGGCAGATCTTGCAGCGCCACGGAAGCGACCATTGGCTCTCGTCGTCGCCCCAATAGTCCAGGTAGTGGGCTTCCACCACCCGATCGCGGGTCTCCACCCGGGTCGGGCCGGGGCAGCCCCGGCCGCGGTATCGGAGCGCGGTCACCTCTTCCGGTGAGAGGCCGATACGGGCCAGGAAGCTCTCGGTGGAGTCCGGCGCTCGGAATCCAACACAGACCGGTGTCAGCCAATACCGGACCAGCCGATCGGCCCTCGTGTCGTGCCGGGCCCAGTTGCGCAGTGCGCCGATGTCACATGGCTTGCCGACGAAGGCGAATGGGGCATCGCGGTCGAGCACCGCGGCCACGTCGAGAAGGGGAGCGGTGGGCCCGTAGCGCGAACCCGCGGCGTCGAGCACTTCGGCGCCGGTGAAACTCAGGGTGGGTTCGCCGAAGCTCGGCTCGACCGTCGAGGCCCTGACGTGGAGGATGAACTCGACCTGGCCTGACGAGATGAGGTGCCGGCCCAGGGCGGTCAGCACGCCGCCGGTCGAGCCCTCGTGGCGCACGGCCGGTTCGCCCGCCCAGGCGCGAACGATTCGCCGCCACGGGCCCCACACGGGGTCGAGGAAGGTGTCGGGATGAACGAGAGCGGCGGGCAGGCCATCGACACGGGTGCCCGGGCACACATCGTGGATCGTGTCGACCGTGCGATCGTCGAGGTCGCCCACGACGACCGGTTCGAGGAACCCCGAGGTCGTCTTCACGACCTGGACCGACGCCGAACCGGCCACCGACTGGCACAGCCCGCAGCCGATACAGAGCCCCTGCTCGACGATCGCGTACAGCCGCTCGACCGGTGTCACCGCCCAGAACCTAGCTGCGGAAGTGTCCTACCATCGCGCCAAAACCCACTCACCAAGAGGAACCGCGTGTACCCGGGCCACTACGCCACCCAGAACCCCGACCGCCCCGCATTCATCATGGCGTCGACCGGGGAGATCGTCAGCTACGCGGCGCTGGAGGGTCGGGCCAACCAGCTCGCCCACCTTCTGCGGGCCCAAGGGCTCGGACGGTTGGACCACTTCTCCATCTTCATGGAGAACAACAGCCGATACGTCGAAGCCTGTGCGGCCGGTGAACGCACCGGCACGTACTACACGTGCGTCAACTCCTACCTCACCGCTGAGGAGCTCGCCTACATCGTCAACAACAGCGAATCTCAGGTGCTGGTCACCTCAGCTGCGAAGCGTGGCGTGGTCCTGGAAGCTCTCGACCACTGCCCGGATCTGAAGCTGATCCTCGTGGTGGACGATCCGGGAGGAGATGATCGCCTCGTCGACTACGCCACGGCCACCGGCGAGTACCCCACCACCCCGATCGAGGACGAACGCCTCGGCACGCCGATGCTCTACTCATCGGGAACCACCGGCCGACCGAAGGGCATCGTTCGGCCACTGCCAGAGCAGGCGCCCGAGGAGTCGATGCCCCTCTTCGACTTCCTGTCGGCGCTCTGGCACTACCGCGAGGACATGATCTACCTGTCGCCCGCACCGCTGTACCACTCCGCCCCGCAGGCCGCCGTCGGCCTCACCATCCGCAAGGGCGGCACGGTCGTGATCATGGAGCGATTCGATCCAGTCGAGTATCTGCGGCTGATCGAAGCGCACCAGGTCTCCCACACCCAGCTCGTGCCGACGATGTTCAGCCGGATGCTGAAACTGCCCGAGGAGGAGAGGAGCGGGTTCGACCTCTCCTCGCTCGAGATCGCGGTGCATGCCGCCGCGCCGTGCCCCGTCAAGGTCAAAGAGGACATGATCGAGTGGTGGGGTCCGATCATCCACGAGTACTACGGCGCCACCGAAGGCCTCGGCTTCACCGCCTGCAACAGTGAGGAATGGCTCGCCCACCGCGGTTCGGTCGGGAAGGTGATACTCGGTGACCTCCACATCCTCGATGACGACATGAACGAGCTTCCACTCGGCGAGCCGGGCACCATCTGGTTCGAGACCGCCACCGAATTCCAGTACCACAACGACCCGGAGAAGACGGCGGAGTCGACGTCGCCGGATGGCGCGATGACCACGGTCGGCGATGTCGGCTACGTGGACGAGGACAACTACCTGTACCTCACCGATCGCAAGACGTTCATGATCATCTCCGGCGGGGTGAACATCTATCCGCAAGAGACCGAGGATCTTCTCATCACCCATCCGAAGGTCTTCGATGCCGCAGTCATCGGCGTCCCCAACGAGGACCTCGGTGAGGAAGTGAAGGCCGTCGTCCAAGTCATGCCGGGCGTCGAGCCGGGTGACGAGCTCACCGGTGAGCTTTCGGAGTTCTGCCGCTCCCTGCTGTCGCGACAGAAGGTGCCCCGCACCATCGACTACGAGGACGAACTCCCGCGGCTTCCCACCGGCAAGCTGTACAAGCGGCTGCTGCGGGACCGGTATTGGGGCGAGTCCGGCTCGAGGATCGTCTGAGGCCCGGCGTCGACAGAGGGAGTAGCGTTCCGGCGAGATCGATCGCAGGAGGACGAGATGACCGCCGCACCCGAGACCGCACCCCGGTGGATCGAGGACAACGTCATCAACGACCGGGCGCCGTTGTGGACGAGAGCGAACGTCGGCGAGGTCCTGCCGGAGCCGCCATCGCCACTCGCCTGGGATCTGGTCTGGGAGGAGGGGACGATGCAGGGCTGGCGGGACTGCGCGATCAACCGGATGGGTACCCCTCCCGAAGAGCTCGACGAGCAGCGCCCCGAGGTGCTCGGGCTCTTCGGTGGTTACGGCTACCTCGGGGTGACGTTCATCCGGGTCTTCGGCGAACGCACACCTGGCATGTCGGCCCAGGCGATGGACGAGGCCTACTTCGGTGAACACCCGGACGCGCCGCCATACGCGGCCGAACCCTGGCATCAGAACGAGCACGCCACTGCCGTGATGACCGACTGGCTCGGCTGGGTGATGACGGCCTCCGAAGTGCCGGAGCTGCTCGAACACCAGGCCGAAGCGGCCACAGCCCGATCGAGTCGCCCCGATCTCGCATCGCTGAGCGATCAGGAACTGGTGGCCCACGCTCGCACGTTCATCCCCGTGATCCGCAAGATGTTCGACTGGCACATCAACATGTCGGGGGCGGCCTCGATCGGCCCGGGCGCACTGGGTCAGATCTGCGCGGCCGTCGGCCGGCCGGAAGTGGCGATGGAGCTCATCGCCGGTCTGGGAGGGGTGGACTCTGCCGCCCCGTCCTACGCGATGTGGAAGATGTCTCGCGTCGTGCGAGAGCAGCCCCCGTTGCGCGCGATGTTCGACGATGGCCCAGTCGGTCTCACCGCTCGGCTGCGGGAGGCGACCGGACCCGAGGCCGCATCGTTCCTCGAGGATCTCGACGACTTCCTGTACGAGTACGGCTCACGCGGCCCGAACGAATGGGACATCCACGCTCCGACGTGGGAGCTCGAGCCCGATCTCGTCCTCGCGGCGATCGATCGGATGCGGCTGGCCGGCGACGACGCGGCGCCGGAGGCGAACCAGGCCGAGCGAGCCGCGACGCGTGCGACACTCGTCGAAGAGATCGCAGGCCTGCTGGACGGCGATCCGGAAGCTCAGGGCCAGTTCTTGGCAGCAGCCGGGTCTGCCGGTGTCTTCGTTCCGAGCAGGGAACGGACCAAGACCAACGTCGTCCGGATCATCAACGAGTCCCGGATGGCGATGCACGAACTCGGGAGTCGTTTCGTGGATCGGGGCATCGTTGTCGAACCACTGGACATCTGTCTGCTGTTCGCGGACGAGGTCGAGGCCGCGATCGAAGACCCCACCGGATGGTCGGAGGTCGTGGTCGCTCGGCAGGCCACCTACGACCGAATCGGGGCACTCGAACCGCCATTCATCATCAACGAGACGGTTCCGCCCGTCTCGGGATGGGCGGTGGCCGGGAGCCGGGGCGTGGAACGCGTGTCGGTCGGCGACAATCTGCAGGGGGTGCCGGGTTGCCCCGGCGTCGCCCGAGGGACGGCCCGCGTGGTGCTCGACCCCTCCGACCCGACCGTGTTGGGGCCCGGCGAGATCCTGGTGGCGCCACACACCGATCCGGCCTGGACGCCACTGTTCGTGCCCGCGGCCGCGGTGGTCGTCGACGTCGGCGCCGCGCTCAGTCACGCGATCATCGTCAGCCGTGAGCTCGGGATCCCCTGTGCGGTCTCTGTCACCGACGCCACTCGGCGGATTCCCGACGGGGCCACGATCGAAGTCGACGGCTCCACCGGGGCCGTCACGGTGATCGACCTCACCTGACCGCCCTGGTGGCCGAACCCATCGCGACCGACGAGGAGGAAGGCTGGCTACCCCTCGTCCTGTTGGGGCTCGTGACCATCACCGCCTACGGATCCTGGTTCTACGGATTCGGTGTACTCGTTGGGCCGATTGCGGCCGACACCGGATGGGGCACCGGCGTGCTCGGCCTGACGTTCGGCATTGCGCAGATGATCACGGGGGCCGGCGGGTTCGTCGCCGGTCGACTGCTCGACCGGGTCGGTGGTCGGGGGCCGCTGCTCGTGCAGGCCGTCGGAGGTGGCGGACTCCTGCTGGCCGCCACCTGGGCCCGGACCCCGGTGCAGTTCGTGCTGGTCTATTCCGTCGGGGCCGGGATCACCGGCGCCACCGGCTTCTACCCGGTGACAACGGTGATCGCCTCCCGGATCCACGCGAGGCGGCCCGATCGGGCGATCGCGGTGCTCACGATGATCGGCGCCTTTTGCTCGCCGATCTACCTTCCGCTCACCGCCTGGATGGTCTCGGGCTGGCACTGGAGGGTGGCCGGGCGAATCCTGGCCCTCACGGCGATCGGTGGGGCGATCGCCGCGGCCGCAATCGTCAGAGGTGGAGCGAGCGGTGTCGAGGGACCGTCAGAACGTCCCTGGCGCGCGCTACGAGCCGCGGTGACGTCGCCGGCAGTCCGAACCATGCTGCTGGTGTACATGGTCGCCGGCATGGCGTTCGGATCGGTGCTCGTCTACCAGGTCCCGGTCATGGTGGCCGGTGGCCTCACGTTGGGAACCGCCGGGGTGGTTGGAGGGTTCCGCGGCTTCTGCCAGATCTTCGGGAGAGTGGGCCTGGCCGGCGCGATCCGGCGGGCGGGAGCGCGGAATCTGCTGGTCGGCGCGTACGCCGCCAGCGCGTTCGGGGTGCTCCTGCTCCTGGTCGACCAGCTCTGGGCCGCGCTGGCGTTCGCGGTCCTTGCCGGAATCGGGCTGGGCGCCACCAGCCCCCTACAGGCCATCTACTCCCGGACGAGGTTCGAGGAGGGCGACCTCGGCCTCCTGATGGGCCTGCAGGGAGCCGCGGTCGGTGTCGCCGGAGGGGTCGGCCCCTTCGTCGGGGGCGTGCTCCACGACCTCACCGACAGCTGGAACGCGGTCGTGATCCTGTGCGGCGCCGCGCTTTCGGGTGCTGCGATCCTGCTGGCCCGGCCAGTCAGTGAGCCGCCGCGTCCGGTTTCAGACGGCGGGTGAACCGGGTGATCGTGACGAGTCCGACGACGACCACCAGCCCCTGGAGCAGCACCGATCGCTGCGGGGCCAACCCCGACAACCCCGACGCCGCCAGACCACTCCCCACCGTCACGGCGAGGACCGTCGCCACCTCTTCCACCCGCCGAGCCCGCACGGCCGGTGGCCGAACGCCCCGATCACGCTCGACGGCAGACTCCCAACCAAGTTCCGCCACGACATAGCAGGCACATCCGACCAGGAGTGTTCGTCCCCAGTTGAGGTTGTCGGCTCCTGCGGGCACACTCGCCAGTGACGCGATCAACAAGGGTGGGAGCGAGCCCGCGATCAGCCGGCTCGAGCCCGTGACCAGGCCTATCGACAACAGGCAGACGGCAACGGCCACCAGGCGAAAGGTCAGCCCGGCGAGTTGCTCCGCAGTGACCCAGACGAGGGTGGCGGTCCCCGCTCCGGCCAGCCCGCTCGCCACCGCGAGGCCGAGCCAGCTTCCTGAACGGGTCGTCCGGACGGCCGCTCGGGGTCCGGTGGAGTGCGTGGTCATCGGGTCAGGCGCCCACCGCGGCGCCAGTGGTTCAGCTCCAAGAGGACCGGGCCCAGGGGCTGACCGTGTTCCCATTGCGCCACCGCGACGCCCTGCTGGGCGAGCCCGTCACGGGTCACCTCGCGTTCGAGCATCCAGATCCGATACGCCAACCGGGCCCAGTCCGTGTCGCCGGGTTCGAAGTCGGCTGGCAGCGGAGGGCACTCGATGACGACGACGTCGTGCCCACCGCCGCGCAGCACTCGGAGTGCGTCGATGAATCGGCGGTCCAACAACGGTGACAAGGCGACCACGAACGATCGGGGTGGGAGGGCCCGGGGCGGGATGAGCCGGACGTCTCGCTCCGCGGCGTTGGCGTGCAGCCCGGTGGACAGCAGCTGATCGGTGAGCTGTTGGAGCTGTTGGGGGCCGGTGCCCGGCACCATCCAGCTGAGGGAACCGCCGAGCTCGACCAGGCCGACGCGGTCGGTCACCGCCAGGTGGCTCTCGGCGAGTGCGAGAGCGGCCTCGATCGCCATGCCGACGACGGTGCGCACGTCGTGTCCCGATTCCACGAAGGAGTCGAGGAGCAGCACGACGTCGGTCACCCGGTCGGCCTCCCGCTGCGAGACCCAGAGCTCGCGCGAGCGAGCGCTGGCTCTCCAGTTGATGTCGCGTAGCGCATCGCCAGGGGAGTAGGGCCGGAGATCGGCGTACTCGACGCCTGCGCCGACGGTCCGCGAGGCGTGAGACCCCACCAGCCGTCGCACTCGCCATGGCGCGAGGAGCCCGCGCAGAACCGGCGGCTCGGGGTGGACCTGGACCCGAAGCGAATCATCCAACTCGGCCTCCCACCGAATGAGACCGAACGGGTCATGGACCGTGGCTCGGGACGGTCCGACGTCGGCGCGGCCCCATTGGGAGGTCGTGAGGGCGTGGTTCGTCCGGGCCCCAGTGGCTCCGAAGGGAACCGACACCGTCAGTGTCTCCCGCAGGGGCCGGCCATCCGAGGGGTCGGTTTCGGGTGGTGCCGCGAACGCCTCGTCCGCCCGTGCCGTCACCGAGAGCCATGCTCCCTTCCGAATCCCAGCACCCTCGAAGCGCGTGGACAGCTCCACGTCGTCACCTGCCATCACGCGCCGTGGTGAGACGAGAATCGAGGCGATGAGCTCTGGGCGTTGGGTCCGGCTGGCGCCGGCGATGAGCAGCACGCACCACGGTGTGACCAGGAGCGCCGCATCTGCCCTTCCGCCAAGCAGGGCGAGCAGGCCGCCGACGGCCACCAGCACGATGGCGGCGGCGAGTCGCTCGGTTCCGGCTGCCCGGAACTGGGGGGCGTGGCCCTCGGAGGTCACTGCTCGGTCGGGAGCGTGGCCGGAGTGGGGACCGAGTCCAGACAGTGCGTGACGATCGATGCACCCTCGACGCCCCGCACCCATAGCTCGGGGCGCAGCACGAGACGGTGGGCGAGGGCAGGGAGCGCAACCGCCTTGACGTCGTCGGGTGTGATGTAGTCGCGATCGTCGAGCAGCGCCCGGGCGCGCGCGGACTTCACGAGCGCGTCGACCCCTCGGGGACTGGCGCCGGCGTGGACCTGGGGTGCCTCGCGGGTGGCGCGCACGATCGCCACGCAGTACTCGATGACCGGCGCGGCAACGGTCACCGTCTCGACGGTGACCTGGAGGCGGCGAATGGCGGCGGCGTCGACCACTGGGTCGAGAACGACGTCGTCGGTGCCCCGTTCGAGGCGACGCCGCATGATCTCGATCTCCGCCGCCTCATCGGGATGTCCGAGGGAGGTCCGCAGCATGAATCGGTCGATCTGGGCTTCCGGCAGCGGATAGGTGCCCGTCGACGGTGACCTGGCGTTCCTGCATGGCCTCGAGCAGCGCGGCCTGGGTCTTCGGTGGGGCTCGGTTGATCTCGTCGCCCAGCACGAGATGGTTGAAGATGGGTCCAGGGCGGAACTCGAACTCCTGGCGACGCTGGTCGTACAGGAGGGAGCCGGTCACGTCCGCCGGCATGAGGTCCGGGGTGAACTGGATCCGGCCCACGCTCAATCCGGTGACCTGGCCGAGCGATCGGGCGAGCAGTGTCTTCCCGAGACCGGGGAGATCCTCCAACAGGACGTGCCCACCGCTGATGAGTCCACCGAGGACCAGTTCGAGGGTCGGCCGCTTGCCGACCACGACCGTCTCCATCGCGTCGAGGATCGAGTGGCAGAGTCCGGCGGCTTCCCCGATCGGGAGTGGATTCGGTGGATGGACATTGCTCATCTCGGCTCCTCTGGTTGCTGCAGCCGGTCGAGAAGGGCCGCGATGCCATCGACGGTTGGTACTCGCTCGTCGAGGGGGCCGACGATCCATCCGAGGTCACCCACCACGGCCGCGGCGGCGACCGGGTCGGCGTCGGGATCTATCCCGTGGTCGACCGTCAGCGAGTGGTGCACGATCGCGTGAAGCCGGCGGCGAAGCCGTCTCGTATGGGCGCCGAGCCGATCTGTCCCCGCCGCGAGTGAACCCTCCAGGGCCCGGAGGCTCCGGGGGCGCCGATCGACTGCAGGTAGCGGCGGATCGGCCGGCCACCAGCGACCGCGTTCGGACCGCACCGGTAGGGACTCGAGGAAGCCGGCCACGGCGAGAAGGGTCAACACGACCGCGGTCGTGGCCAGCCAGATCTCGACCGAGAGCCGCCGCCCCTCGTCGGGCGAGACGCCGAGCATGGTGGCGAGCACCGCCGACCAGATCACCGCGAACATGACGCGGCGCCGGGTCATGACGACGCTCCTCTCACGACCACCCGGACCTGTTCGAGCGCACCGGCAGCTTCGGCCTGTTCACGGGCGGTGATCAGGTGCTCAGAAAAGCGGGCGACCTCGTAGAGGTCGGCCAGACGAACCAGCGGCTCGGGGTCGGCGAGTATCGGGGACGTTCCGATCAGCCTCCGGACGTGTTCTGCGGCGGTCTCCGTCGAACGCCGGCCCTCACCCCGCTCCTCGAAGAAGATCTCGATCTCCGCATAGGCGGCGAGCACCGCACTGCGGGGGTCGTCTCCGAGGAGCAGCGTCTGGCGGGCTCGTTCGACCGCGGCCGCCAGGGATTCGGGTTCCCCGCGGGGAGACGCGTCGAAGTCGTCGCCTGCTCGGTG
>CAYFLT010000059.1:29152-31535 GCA_964344055.1 uncultured Candidatus Nemicrothrix sp. | reverse complement strand
CCGGCGCCCATGACACAGCGACGGAACCATCCGGCGCCTTTGACATCGAGTTCTTCTGGGACCCGGTGTGCCCATTCGCGTGGATCACGTCGCGCTGGGTCGAGAAGGTCGCCCGGCTGAGCGACTACTCGATCGACTGGCGGTTCATCTCGTTGCGCCTGATCAACAAGGACAAGGACTACGCCACCGAGTTCCCGCCCGAGTACGAGCAGGGCCACACGGCTGGCCTCCGGATGCTGCGGGTGGCCGCGGCGATCCGGGCCGATCTCGGTCGGGAGGCGATGGGGCCGTTGGTCACGGCCTATGGCGAGAGCTACTGGGACCGGCCGAAGGGCACGGGGATGCGGGCCCGACTGAGCACCACCGAGCACGCCGTCGAGGTCTTGGAGGCCGCCGGGCTGCCCACGTCCTATGCCGACGCGCTCGATGACGACTCCTGGGACGCCCTGCTCGACGAGGAATCAGAGCTCGCACTCTCCCGCACCGGCCACGATGTCGGCACCCCGATCATCACGTTCCACCCGCCCGACGGGCTGTCGTTCTTCGGCCCGGTGATCTCACGCGTGCCCGACGACGAGGACGCTCTTCGACTGTGGGATGCGGTGATCACCCTGGCCGGGTTCCCCGGCTTCGCGGAGATGAAGCGGAGCCTCCGTGAGGTTCCCCAGCTGCGGATCCTCGGCAGCCTGACCGATACTCCCGAGCAGGAGGACTGGGAGGCGGGCCACCGGCGGGGCCACCTCGCATCCGACCAGTGACCTCGCTGACCCCGACCTTCCGGGACGCGCTCCTCGACGAGCTGGAGTCCGAACCCTTCGACATCGTGGTGGTCGGCGGCGGGATCACCGGGGCCGGAGTGGCCCGAGATGCGGCCCATCGCGGGCTTCGGGTGGCGCTGGTGGAGGCGGGTGACTTCGCGGTGGGGACCTCGTCGCGGTCCTCGAAGCTGATTCACGGTGGTCTGCGATATCTCGCCCAAGGCGAGGTCGGTCTGGTGCGCGAGACTGCGCTCGAACGCAAGGCGGTGCACGCCATGGCGCCGCATCTCGCCGAGCCGTGCTGGATGGTGGTGACCGCTCGGAACCGTGCATCGCTGATGAAGTTCCGGGCCGGGATCGGGACCTACGAGAAGCTCGGCGCCGTGGAGGATGCCGATCGCCACGAGAGCTGGGATCGCGACACGATCCTCGATCGGGAGCCGACCCTCCAGATCGGCACCTACCCCTACGCCTGCGCGTACCGGGAGTATCTGACCGACGATGCGCGCCTCGTGCTGGCCGTTCTGCGCGACGCTGTGGCCCACGGGGCGGTCGTGGCGAACCGCCTGCCGGTGGTCGATGTGGTCACCGCGTCGGGCCGGGTGGCCGGGGTCGAAGCCGAATGCGACGTGACCGCTCGGCGGGTCCGAGTCCACGGCGCAGTGGTGGTCAACGCGGCGGGGCCCTGGGTGGAGGATCTGGTCCGGATGGAGGAGGTCCACGAGTCCGACCGCCTCCACCTCTCCAAGGGCGTACACGTGGTGGTGTCAGCGGATCGGCTGCCGGTCCGCAACCTCGTCATCATGGGGACCGCCGACAAGCGCTCGATCTTCGCCATCCCGCGGGGCGACGTCGTCATCCTGGGCACGACCGACACCAGCTACGGCGGCGCCCGATCCCGGTGGCCCGAGATCGAGGGCGACGACATCGACTACCTCCTCGATCCGATCACCCGCTACTTCGACGTCGCACCGCTGGATCGGTCCGACGTGCTCGCGGCCTGGGCGGGCGTCCGCCCGCTCGTGGCCCAGGCGGGCAAGGAGGCCAAGGAGATGTCGCGCAAGGACGAGGTGTGGATCGGCTCCGGCGGGATGGTCACCGTGGCCGGCGGGAAGCTCACCGGGTTCCGAGCGATGGCGGTCACGGTGATGGAGTCGGTGGCCGCGCAGCTGGGCCGTTCGATCCCGGAAGGGCCGGGCCCTTCCCCGATCGCCGGTGGCGACGTGGAGGCCGACCTCGACCAATACGCATCGCGACTCTCCGCCGGCACTGGCGTGCCGCGGGACGCGACCGCCCGCCTGGTTCGGCTGTACGGCTCCGACTCCGAGTCGGTCATCGCGCTCGGATCGGATCCGTTGGTGACCGGCGGGCAGGTGCTCGCCGGCGAGGTCGACTGGGCGATCGGACACGAAGCCGCGCTGACCCTCGAAGACGTCATCTACCGCAGGACTCGGGCCGCGTGGTACCGCCCGACCGAGCGCGATGATCTGCTCGCACCGGTTGTCGCCCGAATGGCGGAGCTGCTCGAATGGGACGACACTCGCCTCGACGCCGAGATCGACGGCGTGCGGGCCCGGTTCGCCGATGAATTGTCCGCCACGGCCGCCAAGTGAACGGAACCTCCC
>CAYFLT010000059.1:1103-29142 GCA_964344055.1 uncultured Candidatus Nemicrothrix sp. | reverse complement strand
GTTCGCTGCTGGGTTCTCGCCTCCTCGTCGCCGAGGACGAGCGGACGGTCCGGGCCCGCGACTACTGGGTGCGCAGCGAACTCGACGAATGGCGCGGATCCCTGGCGTTGCCCGCTGCGGTCGCGGTCCCCACATCCGTCGAGGAACTGGCCGAGGTGGTGCGGATCTGCCGGGAAGGCCACACCTCGATCATCACCCGTGGCGCCGGGTCCGGCGTCGTCGGTGGTGTGCTGGCCGATCCCGACTCCGTGGTCGTCAGCACCGAACGACTCGCCGGCTTCATCTCCCTCGACTCGACCGACCTGCTCGCCACCTTCGGCGCAGGCACGCTCGGGATCGACGCCGAGAACCGTGTCCAGGAGGACGGCTTCACGATCGGGCACTGGCCCCAGTCGATCGATCGTTCGTCAGTCGGTGGCTGGGTCGCCACCCGGGCGTCGGGCCAGTACTCGACCGCGTACGGCAACATCGAAGATGTCGTGCACTCCCTCGTGGCCGTGCTGCCCGACGGCTCCGTGTACCAGTCCCGGGCCACGCCCCGTGCGGCGGCCGGGCCCGATCTCCGACACCTCCTGATCGGCAGCGAGGGAGCGCTCGGTGTCGTCGCTGAGGTCACGTTCTCACTCCGACCACTCCCCGAACCCGGCGTGCGCCAAGCGTTCCACTTCGCCGACATCGAGTCCGGTATCGACGCCATCCGGGACGTGATCGTGCCTGGCTGGCGCCCGCCGGTCGTCCGCCTCTACGACCCGCGCGAATCACGCCGGCACTTCGGCGAGCACGTGCCGAAGGGCCGCTGCATGTTGATCTTCCTGCACGAGGGTCCCCCCGGCCATGCGGAACTCGAGTCGGCTGCCGTCGACGACCTCTGCCGGGCGGGGGGCGGCGAGCCCGCAGACCCGGCGGCCGTCGATCGCTGGTTCGAGCACCGCAATGCCGTGCCGTCGTGGACCGAGCTGTTCGAACAGGGCCTCATCGTCGACACCATCGAGGTCGGCGCCGGATGGCGCGACCTGGCCGCGCTCTACCACGCAGTGGTCGAAGCCATCAGCGAGGTGCCCGGGGTCGTGGCGGCCACCGCCCACTCGTCCCACGCCTACCGCAGCGGCGCCAACCTCTACTTCTCGTTCGCCGCGACCCCGGGTGAGCCCGCGACGTTCGCGGCGACATACGACGCGTGCTGGCGAGCAGCGATGGATGCAACGGTCGCGCTCGGCGCTGGGATCGCCCACCACCACGGGGTCGGCCGGGTCCGGGTGCCGTGGATGGCCGACGAGCTCGGAGATGGCGGCCTCACGATGTTGCGGGCGGTGAAGAAGGCGCTCGATCCCGACGATCTGTTCAACCCGGGCGTCCTCATCCCGAAATGAGGAAGCGCCGGTGATCACCGCAGCGGTGGACCTGGGCACCACATCGGTTCGCGTCGGGCTCTTCGACGAAGCGGGCCGGCGGCTCACCCTGCTCCAGGCGCCGCTCCCCTCGGTGTTCCCTCGGCCGGGTCAGGTGGAGCAGGACCCCGATCTCCTCGTGTCGCTCCCGCTCGAACTGCTTCGCCAGACCATGGCCGAGGCCCGAGTGACCGCAGCCGATGTCGGCGCCATGGGGATCGCGTGCCAACGGGGCACGATCATCGCCTGGGATGCGGAGTCGACGAGACCGGTCACGCCGGCCATCGGCTGGCAGGACAGCCGCACCCGGGGGCGGGTCGACGAGCTGCGAGCGATCGGCATCCCGGTCAACACCATGGCGAGTTGCACCAAGATCGAGTGGCTCCTCCAGGAGCACGAGCCGGCTCGAGCCGCGCACCGGGCCGGACGGCTCCGGATCGGCACGGTCGACACCTGGCTCACCTGGGCTCTGAGCGGGGGCGAAGCCTTTGTGACCGATCCCTCGAACGCCGGCGCGACCGGGTTGTACGACAGCGGTCAACGGGACTGGAGCGAGGGAGCACTCGACCTCTTCCACGTCGACCGATCGGTGCTCGCCGAGGTCGTCGCCACGGCTGCACCGGTCGCCCGCATCCGCGCCGACCACCTGGGGGTCGAGCTTCCGATCACCGCACGGGCCGGAGATCAGCAGGCTGCATGCTTCGCCCATGGTCTCGGAGAAGGCGAAGCGAAGCTGACGCTCGGTACGTCGGCGATGCTCGATGTCCGGCTCGGTTCCGAGGTGCCACCGCGGCCCGATGGCGCCCACGTCCTTCCGTTGTGGCGAATCGGAGATGCCGAGCCGTCACTCATCGAAGGCACGGTGGCCACCGCGGGGGGCACGATCGAGTGGTTGATGCGGATGGGGCTCCTCGGTTCGATCGAACTGCTCGACGACATGGTGGCCGCCGGACGAGAGTCCGTCCTGATGGTTCCGGCGCTCGCGGGTCTCGGGACCCCCCACGACGACAGCGCCGCGCGCGGCGTGACGGTCGGGATCGACCTCGGGACCGAGCCGGCCGACATCGTGGCCGGAGCGGTCGAGGGCATCGCCCAGCGCTGTGCGGAGGTGGCGGACGCGCTGGGCGTCGGTCCGAGGATCCGGGTCGACGGGGGCCTGAGCCGCAGCCCCGCCGTGCTCCAACGGATCGCCGACGCCACCGGCCGGGTCATCAGTCCTGCGGTCGATCCGGAAACGACACTCGCCGGCGCAGCGCGGCTGGCCGCCGCGGTGGGAGCAGAACTGCCGGTCGCCGAGCTCGACGAACCGTTCGAGCCCGAGCTCGACGACATCGAACGCGCCCGTCGCCGCGCCCGTTTCACCGCCGCCGTCGAGGCCGCCCGCAGCCGTTGACACGATGAGACAGCGGGGACGCGGCCGGCTGCCCCACCGAAGGTCAAACGGGTGCCTGTCCCCCAGCGTTTGACCTTCAGAAGCTCTCGTCGGCGTAGATGACCGGTGAGTCGGGAGTGCCGCTGGGGCGGAGCACCATGACGAGGTCGCCGGGTTCGACCGAGGCGGCCTCGCCGATGGCGACCCGGACGACGGTGCCGTCGTAGGGGGCGGTGATGTGGGACTCCATCTTCATCGCCTCGATCACCGCCACCGACTCCCCGGCGGCGACCTCCGCACCCGCCTGAACCGATACGTTCACCACCCCACGGAACGGGGCCGCGACGTGGTCGGGGCGGTCGGGATCGGCCTTCTCGGCCTCGACGACATCGGTGGCGACCGACCGGTCGAGCACGTCGATCGGCCGAAGCTGACCGTTCAGCCGGAACACCACCGACCGCACCCCTTCGTCGTTCGGTTCACCGATCGCCTCGAGCCCGACGAGCACCCGCACCCCCCGATCGAGCCCGATCGAGACGTCGTCGTCGGACTCGTCCAACCCGTACCAGAACAACGAAGTCGGGAGCACCGAGAGGTCGCCGAAGCGGCCCGCCATCTCCCGCTGTGATTTCGCCGGAGCAGGGAACAGCAGCCGGTTCAGCGTGTGGCGGACCTCGGCGCCATCGAGAGCGGCGCGGTCGTCGTCGGACAGCTTCGCGGCGGGCGCCGCCTCCGGACGGCCCTCGAGCGCGGCGGTGCGGAACGGTTCGGGGAACCCGGCCTCGGGGGTACCGAGCTCACCGCGGAGGAAGGCGACGACGCTGTCGGGGAGGTCGACGCTGCGCGGGTCGGACTCCAGCTGTTCGGGGGTGACGCCGGACGCCACCAGGTGGAGGGCGAGGTCGCCCACCACCTTCGAGCTCGGCGTGACCTTGATCGGCCGGCCGAGGATGCGGTCGCAGGCGGCGTAGAGCCGCTCGACGTCCTCGAATCGATCGCCGAGCCCGAGCGCGATCGCCTGCTGTCGCAGGTTGCTCAGCTGCCCACCCGGGATCTCGTGGCGGTAGACGGTGCCGGTCGGGGCGCGAAGCCCCGCTTCGAACGGTGAATAGAGGTTGCGGACGGCTTCCCAGTACGGCTCCAGATCGCCGACCGCCTCCAGGTCGAGTCCGGTCGACCGTTCGCTGTGGTCGGTGGCCGCGATCAGCGCCCCGATCGATGGTTGGCTCGTCATCCCCGACAGTGGCGGTGCAGCCGCGTCGACGGCGTCGACACCCGCCCCGATGGCCGCGAGGTAGGTGGCGAGCTGGCCACCGGAAGTGTCGTGGGTGTGGAGGTGGACCGGCGTGTCGAATCGCTCGCGCAAGGCCGTGATGAGGGTCCGGGCGGCCGGCGCCCGGAGCAGCCCGGCCATGTCCTTCACACAAAGGACGTGGACACCGGCTTCGACGAGTTGCTCGGCGATGCGGAGGTAGTAGTCGAGGTCGTAGAGGGTCTCGGCCGGGTCGGAGAGGTCGCCTGAGTAGCAGAGGGTGCCCTCCGCGATGGCGCCCGTCTCCAGGGTGGCCTCGATGGCCGGACGCATCTGCTCGATGTCGTTGAGCGCGTCGAAGATCCGGAAGAGGTCGATGCCGGTCTCGGCGGCCTCGTGCACGAAGCGGCGGCACACGACGTCGGGGTACGGCGAGTAGCCGACCGTGTTGCGGCCCCGGAGCAGCATCTGCAACAGCAGGTTCGGGGCCGCCTCCCGGATCCGGGCCAGCCGATCCCACGGGTCCTCGTGGAGGAAACGGAGGGCGACGTCGTAGGTGGCCCCGCCCCAGCACTCGAGGCTCAGCAGGTTCGGCAGGGAGTGGGCGAGATGGCGGGCACCAGCCACGAGGTCGAAGGACCGCACCCGGGTGGCGAGGATCGACTGGTGGGCGTCGCGAAGGGTGGTGTCGGTGACCGCGATGTCGTCGCTCTGGCGCAACGCGGAGGCGAACCCCGCCGGGCCGAGCTCGTCCAGGCGCTGCTTGGACCCGGCCACCGGCTCGTGCTCGGGTCGGGGCGGCAGCTTGGTCCCCGGATCGACGAGGAGGGGCGGCGAGCCGTTCGGTCGGTTCACCGTGACGTCGGCCAGGTACCGGAGCAGGCGAGTGGCCCGGTCCGCGCCGACTGACGCAGCGGTGAGATGAGGACGCTCGTCGATGAAGTTGGTGGTGACCGAGCCATCACGGAAGTCGTCGTCGGCCAGCACTGCCTGCAGGAAGGCGATGTTGGTCTCGACCCCCCGCACCCGGAACTCCGCCAGGGCCCGCTCGGCCCGGCGCAGCGCCGTCGGGAAGTCCTGTCCTCGACAGCTCAGCTTCACGATGAGCGAATCGAAGTAGGGCGACACCTCGGCACCGACGTAGCCGGTGCCGCCGTCGAGACGGATTCCGGCCCCGCCGGGCTGACGGTAGGCGACGATGCGGCCGGTGTCGGGGCGGAAGTCATTGGCCGGGTTCTCGGCGGTGATCCGACACTGCAGGGCGAACCCGCGAGGGCTGATGGTGTCTTGGCTGATGCCGAGCTCGTCGAACCCGGCTCCGCTGGCGATGCGGAGCTGCGACTCGACCAGATCGATGTCGGTGATCTCCTCGGTGACGGTGTGCTCGACCTGGATGCGCGGGTTCATCTCGATGAACACGTGGCGACCGGTGCCGCCGACGAGGAACTCGACGGTGCCGGCATTGCGGTAGTCGATCGAGCGGGCGTACGCGACCGCGTCGGCGCAGATCCGGTCGCGCAGCTCGGGGTCGAGGTTCGGGGCCGGCGCGATCTCCACCACCTTCTGGAACCGCCGCTGCATCGAGCAGTCACGTTCGTACAGGTGGACGACCTCACCCCCGGCATCCGCCAGCACCTGCACCTCGATGTGGCGGACGTCGGTGACGGCCTCCTCGAGAAAGACGGTGGGGTCGCCGAAGGCGGACTCCGCCTCCCGGACCGCGGAGGCGAGCGCGTCGGGAAGATCAGCCGGCCGATCGACCCGGCGGAGCCCACGTCCGCCGCCGCCCGCCGCCGCCTTGACGAAGATCGGGTAGCCGATCTCCTCGGCGTGGGCGAGCGCCTCGTCGGCGTCGGTGAGCGACGGCGACTGGCGCAGCACGGGCAACCCGGCGGCCTCGGCCGACGCCCGGGCTCGCATCTTGTTGCCGGTGAGGGTGAGGACATCGGCCGACGGGCCGACGAAGATCAGCCCGGCCTCGGCACACGCCTCGGCGAGATCCGGGCTCTCGGAGAGGAACCCGTAGCCGGGGTAGACCGCGTCGGCATCGGCTCGCCTCGCCGCTTCGACGATCGCGTCGATGTCGAGGTACGCCCGTACCGGGTGCCCGCGCTCCCCGATCTCGTAGGCCTCGTCGGCCTTCAGGCGATGGAGGCTGTTGCGGTCCTCGTAGGTGTGGATGGCGACCGTGCGGATCCCGAGCTGGGTGGCCGCGCGGAAGGCGCGGATGGCGATCTCGCCCCGGTTGGCGACGAGGAGCTTGCCGAACGGCGGCGCGTCCATCGGTTCAGCCCCCCGACGCGTGCTTGCCGATCTCCCAGCCCTTGTCACCGAGAAGGGCGCCGGCCGCGGTGATCGGTTCCTCTTCGAGGGGGGTGGCCATGGAGTCGTTCCAACGGTTGAACACGCCGAACATGCATACCACGCCCAGAATCTCCACGATCTGCTCCTCGCTCCAGTGGCCCGCGAGCTCGGCGTACAGATCGTCGGTGACTGCATTCGGTACCGACGCCGCGGCGAGCGCATACTCGAGCGCCACCCGCTCCGCGTCGGAGAAGAGGGGGCTGGTGCGGTACTCGTAGATCGCCGCCATCTTCTGTTCGTCGATGCCGTGGCGGGTGGCGCTGACCGTGGTGTGGGCCTTGCAGTACTGGCAGCCGGAGGCGAACGAGGCCATGTGGGCGATCAGCCGCTTCAGGCCGAGGTCGACCTGCCCGTCGGGGCCGAAGACCGCCTTGTTCATCTGGACGACCGCCATCGCGATGGCCGGCACCCGCTGCATGGTGAGCAGGCTGTTGGGCACGAAGCCGAGGGTGTTGACGAAGTGCTCGAGGGTGACCCGCAGCTCGGGGTCGGGGCAGTCCTCGATGGGCAGGGGCGTCATTCGGGACATGGGTGTCCTCCGTTCTGGGACGTTCTGTCTGTTCTGCGGTCCGGCGGTCAGTCGACGAGCGCGGCTGCGCCGGCGTCGGCGATCCGCTGGTCCTGCTCCTCGGTGGCGCCGGACACCGCGACCGCCCCCGCCGTGGCACCTTCGACCTGGATCGGAGTGGCGCCACCGACCGCCATGAGTTCGTCGACCTTCGGTGCGAGTGCGTGGAGCAGGGTCGGGTCGGCGTTGAAGGCCTCGCGGAGATCGCTTCCCCGGGCCCCCGACGCAGCTGCCGTCCAGCCCTTCTTCGCCGCCACCGTGACCGAGAAGAGGGGCGCGCCGTCCATGCGAACCATCGTGATCGGATCGCCCGCCGGGTCGACCACGGTGATCACCACCGAACAGCCGAGTGCTTCGGCGGTCTCGATCGCAGCCGACAGGGCCCGCTGGGCACCGGCGAGCGTGAGTCGGGGTGTGTCGACGAAGCTCGGCGTCATTGCTGCTTCGCCTTCGGGCTTCGCGCCGTGCGGCTCATGGCTCGATGCTGGTGGTGACCGTGCCGAGGTCGCCGAAGGTGGCGGTGAGGGTGTCGCCCGCCTCCATCGGCCGCATCGGGCCGAGCGCGCCGGTCATCACCACGTCGCCGGCCCGCAGTGGCGTACCGCGTTCGCACATGACGTCGGCCAGCCACCGGGCGGCGTTCAGCGGGTGGCCGAGGCACGCCGCCCCACCTCCGGTGGACACCTCTTCGCCGTTGATCGACATCGACATCGGGATGGTCCGGAGATCCACCCGGTCGAGCGGTACCGGTCGGCCACCCACCACGTAGAGCCCGCAACTGGCGTTGTCGGCCACGGTGTCGACGATGGTGATGTTCCAGTCGGCCACCCGGCTGTCGACCACTTCGATCGACGGGAGGACGTAGGCGGTGGCGGAGATGATGTCGGCGAAGCCGTGTTCGCCCTTGTCGAGGTCGTGCTCGAGTACGAGCGCCACCTCGGCCTCCGCGCGCGGCTGGAGCAACCGGTCGGCCGGGATCGGTACTCCGTCGCCGAACTCCATGTCGACGAAGAGGGTGCCGAAGTCGGGCTGGTCGACGCCGATCTGCTCCATCACCGCCGGAGAGGTGATGCCGATCTTGCGACCGGACACCCGGCGCCCGCCCGCGATGGCGAGCTGAGTGTTGACGTCCTGGATGGCGTAACCAACGTCGACATCGGTGGCGGTGCCGACCACGTCGCGGACCGGGCTGCACGGCTCGCCGGCCTCAGCCGCCTTACGCAGCTGGGCCGCCGCTTCGTCGATGAGTTCCTGGGCGACCATGTCAGCTTCCTGTCTTCTCTCGGGCCAATCGGGCCTGCTTGTCGGCCAGCGTCTCCCCGGCGGCCATGTACTCGGTGGCGGGGTCGACCTCGTTGATCCACACCCGAATGGAGTCTCGGGGTGCACCGATCGACTCGACCGCCGCCTCGGTCAAGGCACTCATGAGCGCCTTCTTCTGCTCGCCCGTCCGCCCCGAGCCGAGTGTGACGTTGATGAGCGGCACGGCTTCAAACCCCCCGGACGGTGACGGTTCCGAGGTGAGAGTAGCGGGCGTGGGCAACCGAGCCCGGGCCGAGCGGGCGGGCGTCGGTGGGTGCACCGGCCGGGATGATCCAGCCGGCCTCGAGCTTCTGGCCGTGCTTGCCGAGGTGGTTCGCCAGCATGGCGACGCAGCCGGCGGGATCGTCGAGCAGAGCGGCGCCCGTGGCGGTACCGGTGATCTGGCCGTCGACCTCGAAGAGGCACCCGAGGGTGAGCAGGTCGGCGTCGCGGGGGCCGACGCCGTCGCTGCCCACCGCCACCCGGGCGGCGGACGTGTTGTCCGCCACCACGTCGGGGAGGGTGAAGGAGAACGCCTCGTAGCGGGAGTCGATGACCTCGATGCCACCGACCACCGTGGCTGTGGCATCGAGCACGTCATCGGCGGTCACGCCGGGGCCGGCGAGGTCCTCGCCGAGGATGAAGACCAATTCCGGTTCGACCCGCGGATGGATCAACTCGTCGAGTCGGACGTCCTCGCCGTCGAGGACACTCGACTTCAGGACCCAGCCGTAGCAGGGATCGCTGACGTTCATCTGCTCCTGCTTGGCCACCGAGGTGAGCCCGAGCTTGGCGCCGACGACCTCGTCCCCCCGGCTGAGCTTGAGCTCGAGCAGGGCGGCCTGGATGGCGTAGGCGTCGTCGAGGGGCAGGGCGTCGACCTGCTTCTCGATGCCGATCACCTCACGGCGCTCGTCGACGGCGGCCTGGAGGTAGGCGGCCCATTCCGCGTGGTCGATTCCGGTCATGGTGTTCTCCTGTTCAGATTCTCTCGATGCGGCCGAGAATGGCCGTAGGTCAGCTCACCCTTCGGCGGCGAGGATGTCGGCGAGCTCCGGATCGAGGACCTCGTGGCAGTCCTTGATCGTCTCGAAGCCGATGCCGTCGGGCACGATCTGCACGATCCGGCCCGCGTGGTTGGCCTGGTGGCGGTCGCCGTCACCGAAGTACCAGTCGCCACACATGAGGTCGGTCTCGAAGCCCTCGACGGCCCGCAGGGCGTCGGTGACGGTGTCGCGGTCGATGGCGTCGGGATCGAGCCCAAGCAGCGCATCGACGAAGATCATCGCCGCGAGGAGCCCGGCCTGCGAGAACGAGTCGCGCGGGTCGGACTCGTTGCCGTAGGCGTCCATCACCTCACCCCACAGGGTGTTGTGGGGGCCGGTGCTGTCGAGCTCGACGAGCTCGATCTGCATGGCGAAGTTCTCGTCGACCCAGCGCTGATCGACCGCAGCCGGCACCGACAGTTCGTACGACGAGGTCGGCCCGTACCACGGAGTCTCGTCGCCCTGGGCGGCGGCGATGTTGATGTAGCCGACCACACCGGGTCCGGGTTCGACGACCACCACCGCGTCGGTGTCGGCCTCCATGGCCTGCAACACGATGGTCTCGGCGTCGCTGAGGTCGGGCGCACCGTTGAAGGACTCGACGGGCACGCCGACGCTGTCGCCGTAGGCGGTGATGCCCTCACAGACCCAAGCACCGAAGTTGGGGATGACGTTGCTCACACAAGCGAGCGACTCGGCGCCCTGCTCGACCGCCCACTGAGCGGCACCGATGCCGCTGAGGCGCGGGCCCTGGTTGGTGGGCGAGATGTTGCGGCTGTGGAAGCACTCGCGGGGCACACCCACGCCGGCGATGACGAGGACATTCTGCTCTTCGTAGTAGTCGGCGTTGGCGGCGCACTCGACGAAGCTGGTGCTGCCGATCATGGCGACGACGCCGTCGTCCTCGACCAGGCCGCGGGCGACGGTGGTGGCCACCGCAGGGTCCCATTGGTCGTCCTCGACCTTGTAGTCGATCGGCCGCCCGTTGATGCCGCCGTTGGCGTTCACACAGGCGAAGAAGGCTGCCGCGGCCTTGGCTGCGGAGCTGAAGTCGGCCGGACCGGTTTCACCGACCACCGCACCGACCTTGATCGGCTCGCCCGTTGCCTCCTGGCCGTTGCCGAGACCACAGCCGGCATCGCCGCCGGCTGCAGCGTCGTCTCCGGAGGAGTCGCCGTCGTCGGTGTCGTCGGACCCGGAGTCGTCACCGGAAGAGTCGTCGCCGGACGAGTCATCGCCGGAGGAATCGTCGGACGAGGTGTCGTCACTGCTGTCGGCGCTCGAGTCCCCATCGTCGCCGCAAGCGGAGACGATCAGGGCGAACACGGCCAGGAGTGCCAGGAGTCGCAGATGGAGTTTCACGTGTCTTCCCCTCCCAGGGAGTGCGATCACGACGGATCGCCGTTGGTTGTTGCCAACCGAGATCCGGGAGAGTTCTCGGAGACTTCTTTCAAGGTTCTGGGAGTCAAACAGAATCTCGATAATTCGTCAAGAAGTCGTTTCTTGGGAAGAGCGCGCCGAAACAGAGAGCGTGCACCACTCGAACCGGGAGCTCCCCTCAGCCTGCGTCGGCGAGCTCTTCCTCGGTGAGCGACTGGATCACCGCGCTGGTGCGCTGGATGTGATCGGTCACCACCTGGCACGCCGTATCGACGTCTCGAGCCAGGGTGGCCTCCATCAGGGCGGTGTGTTCGGCGTGGACGTCGCGCGGCACGGACGTGTCGGCGAGTGCCCGGCGGCGGTAGCGCTCGGAGTGGTGATGCAACATGTCGAGCATGTAGCGGATCCACTGGGACTCGCTGCGAGCGTTCAGGGCGTCGTGGAACTCGCGGTTGCGGTTCTCCCACTCGGCCGCCGCACCCTCTTCCTTGGCGTCGAGGCGTTCCTGGGCCTTGGACAGGCGATGAAAGGCGGCCACGATGCCGGCCTCCCAGTCGTCGTCGCCGTTCTCGATCGACTCGGCCAGCGCTCGGGTTTCGAGCAGCACCCGGATGTTGCTGATGTCGCGGAGATCCTCCGACGACATGGGCTTCACGGTGAAGCCGCGCTGGCCCTCGGCGGTGACGAGGGCGTCGGCGATCAGCAACGAGAGGGCCTCGCGGATGGTGGACGACCCCACGCCGTAACGCTTGCGCAGGTGTTCGACCGCAAGACGCGACCCCGGCTCGAGCTCCCCGTTGACGATGTCGTCACGCAGGGCCGTGAACGTCATCTCCACTCGGGTGCGGGGGCTGCCGTTGTCGCTCATCGTCTCACTCTCAGGGTCCGCTCTCGGAGGTTGCGTGGCGGGAGAATTGGTGCGCCGTCTCGCCTCAACGATAGGCGCCATCCACCGAGTAACACGAAATGCCGAGCGAGTTCAAGCAATACTCCGAAATTTCCACAGATTCCCGAAACTTCTCAGAATCTCGACATTTTCTCTTGACATCAGTGAATCGGAGGAGTTGTCTGAGCAGCGTGAGCGAGCACGGTGTGTCCGATGGCACATACAACTGGGGGGCCGCCGCAGTGCGGATCACCGGGGTCAGGCGCAATCGCTTCGTCGAGTTCGACTTCTTCCTCGAGGAGACCGACTCCTCGGAGACCGATCTCAGCGTCGAGATGATCCTGCCTCTCCCCCACTTCCGGCAGTTCTGCGCCGAACGGAAGGCCACCATGCTCCCGAGCACCGAGGAGGCGGCCCTCGCCTACCTCGAACTCTGCGAACTGCACCCCGATGCGGACGAGCAGGAAGCCACCACCGAGAAAGGGAGATGTCGGGGATGAACATCGACATCAAGTCCGAGGACATCACGCCTCGGCGACACACGTTCAGCCACATCGCGGCGCGATACGGCGAGGATCGACCGGCCTCTCGCTACGACGAGGCCACCCTCGACGTCCAAGCGACGGCGAACTTCCACTACCGGCCGCTCTGGCAGCCCCAGTACGAGATCTTCGACACCGACCGCACCGCGGTGGTGATGAACGACTGGTACGACTTCAGGGACCCGCGGCAGTTCTACTACGCCACCTACAACATCAGCCGGTCCGGGATGAACCAGGCCGCCGACCGGGCCTTCGATCTGGTCGAGGACAAGAACCTCGTGGCGCGAATCGACGCCGACTGGCTGGAGACGGTCAAGGCCTACCTCATTCCCCTGCGCCACTACGAGTGGGGCGCCAACCTCAACAGCCTCCGGGTCACCGACTTCGGCTACGGCACGCGCCTCACGTCCGCCCTCTGTTTCGCCGCCGGCGACCGCCTCGGCATGGCCCAGGTGTTGACCCGGGTCGGTCTCGAGCTCGGATCATTCGACGAGAGCGTGCTCAGCGACGCCCGCCAGCAGTGGCTCGACGCCGAGATGTGGCAGCCCACCCGCCAGATGGTGGAGGACTCCCTGGTGGTCGAGGACTGGTTCGAGACCTTCATCGCCCAGTACCTCGGAATGGACGGCATCCTGCTTCCGCTCACCTACCGGGTGTTCGACGACGCCGGCATGGACCGCGGCGGCATGGCCGTGACGATGATGTCGGAGTTCATGACCGACTGGATGGCCGACGCCGCCCGTTGGGTCGACTCCTTCGTCACCACCGCCGCCGGTGAATCCGAGGCCAACGCCGCCCTGATCAGTGGTTGGTACCGCGACTGGCGCGATCGGGCCAAGGCCGCGGCCACCCCCATCGCCACCGCCACCCTGGGCGACGCCTCTGCGGTCGACACGGTGGCGGCTGAACTCGACGCCCGGGCCACCGGCCTGGGCCTGACGGTCTGAGGAGCAGATCGAACATGAGTAGCAACCCCGTTTCCATCACCCTGCAGAACACCGACGACGCGAGGCCGATCATCGATGCCATCGCCGCGGACAACCCGGAGGCCACCATGACCCGCTACCCGGCCATGGTGAAGATCGACTGCCTCGGGAAGCTGAGCATCAAGGCCGAAACCGTCAGTGAGCTCCTGGGCCGCGACTGGGACCCCCAGGAGCTGCACCTGAGCATCGTGACGCTGTCGGGAAACATCGACGAAGACGACGAGCTCTTCGAGCTCTCCTGGAACTGAGGACACCATGGCAAAGAAGATCGGACTCAAGCGCAAGTACCAGCTGATGACCCGTGACCTGGCGTGGGACACCACGTACCAGGACATGGACGACGTCTACCCCTACGACAAGTTCGAGGGGATCAAGGTCCACAACTGGGACGACTGGGAGGACCCCTTCCGTCTCACCATGGACGCCTACTGGAAGTTCCAGGCAGAGAAGGAGCGCAAGCTCTACGCGGTGATCGACTCGTTCGCTCAGAACAACGGCCAGCTCGGCATCAGCGACGCCCGGTACCTGGGAGCGATCAAGCTCTTCCTCACCGGGGTGAGCCCGCTCGAGTACCAGGCCCACCGCCACTTCGCCCACCTCGCCCGCAACGTCCGCGGCACCGGTGCCCAGGTGGCGGCCCAGATGCAGTCACTCGACGAGCTGCGTCACGCCCAGACCCAGATCCACACGATCAGCCACCACAACAAGTACTTCGACGGGCTGCACGACTTCACCCACATGCACGACCGGGTCTGGTACCTGTCGGTGCCCAAGTCGTTCTTCGACGACGCCGTCAGTGCGGGCCCGTTCGAGTTCTTCACCTCGATCTCGTTCGCCTTCGAGTACGTGCTGACCAACCTGTTGTTCGTGCCGTTCATGTCGGGCGCCGCCTACAACGGTGACCTGGCCACCGTCACCTTCGGCTTCAGCGCCCAGAGCGACGAGTCCCGCCACATGACCCTCGGTCTCGAGGTCATCAAGTTCCTGCTCGAACAGGACGAAGACAACGTGCCGATCGTCCAGCATTGGATCGACAAGTGGTTCTGGCGGGGCCATCGCCTCCTGAGCCTGGTCGGCATGATGATGGACTACATGCTCCCGAAGAAGATCATGTCCTGGAAGGACGCGTGGGAGATCTACGCCGAGCAGCAGGGCGGGGCGCTCTTCGAGGATCTGGCCCGGTACGGCATCCGCCCACCGAAGCAGTTCGACATCGCCTGCAACGAAAAGGACCGCATCAGCCACGAGGTCTGGGCGATCTTCTACCAGTACACCCACGCCGCCGCCTTCCACACCTGGGACATCGACGACGAGCACAAGGATTGGCTGTCGGAGAACTACCCCGACACTTTCGACAAGTACTACCGGCCACGGCTCGACATGTGGAAGGGCATGGCCGAGGAGGGCAAGCCCTTCTACAACATGGCGCTGCCCCAGCTGTGTCAGACCTGTCAGATCCCGATGGGCTTCACCGAGCCCGACGATCCGACGACGATCTGTTTCCGGTCCAGCGAGTACGACGGCGACACCTACCACTTCTGCAGCGACGGGTGTAAGGACATCTTCGACCACGAGCCCGAGAAGTACGTCCAGGCCTGGTTGCCGGTGCACCAGATCTTCCAGGGCAACTGCGGCGGGGCCGAGATCCCCGACGTCTTGGACTGGTACCACCTCAACATGGGCGCGGACAACATGCGCTACGAGGGCTCGCCGGAAGAAGGACTGTGGAACGAGTGGATGGCCCAACGACGGGTCAGCACGAACGCCTGAGGAGGAATCGAACATGGCTGTCAACGCACTCGAGCCGGGCTACACCGGCGCTCGACTGGACGCTCTGGAGAACTTCCACGGCAACCAGCTCGTCTACCTGCACTGGGAGAAGCACCTGAGCTTCTGCGCCGCCCTGGCGTTCCCGCTCCCGCCCGAGATGCCCTTCGGGGCCATCATCGGCGAGCTGATCCCCGAGTTCTACGGGCCCCACCCCGACTTCGCCTCCATCGACTGGGACACGGTCACCTGGGAGCTCGACGGCAAGGAGTTCACCCCTGATCCCGAGAAGTCGATCGGCGAGCAGGGTGTCCGGCACAAGTCACTGATCCGCCTCTGGACGCCCGGCCTCGAGGGCCCGGGCGGCGGCGGCTGATCCCGAGCGAATACGAGGTCTCCCGGCCATGTTCGAGCTCACCGTCGAGCCCACCGAGCAGGTGGTCACCGTCGCCGACGGACAGACCATCCTCGACGCCTGCCTCCGGGCCGGCGTCTGGCTCCCCCATGCCTGTGGTCACGGTCTCTGTGGCACCTGCAAGGTGGAGGTGCTCGACGGTGAGGTCGATCATGGGAACTGTTCGTCGTTCGCCCTGATGGACTTCGAGCGTGACGAGGGGTTCACCCTCGCCTGCTCGGCCACGGTGGAGAGCGACGTCACCGTCGAAGCCGACATCGACGAGGAACCCGACGCCGAGATCCGTCCGGTTCGGGACTTCGTCGGCACGGTCACCCGACTGGAGCGGTTCACCGGCGACATCCTCGGCATCTGGATGTCGGTTCCCGACGGGGGCGCCGAGTTCCAGGCCGGCCAGTACCTCAACCTCACCGTCGACGGGGTGGACGGGCCACGGGCGTTCTCGTTCGCCAACAGCCCGTCCCGCCCCGACGAGGTCGAGCTCCACGTCCGGCTGGTGCCGGACGGTGCCGCCACCACGGTGTTGCACAACGAGCTCGAGGTGGGCGACGAGCTTCGCTTCGCCGCTCCCTACGGCCGGTTCCACGTGCGCAGGTCGGCCGACAAGCCGATGCTGTTCATGGCCGGCGGCTCCGGGCTCACCAGCCCGAAGTCGATGATCCTCGACCTGCTCGATGGCGGCTGCACCCAACCGATCACCCTGATCCACGGCGTGCGTACGTCCGCGGACCTGTACTTCGACGAACTCTTCCGGGAGCTCGAGGCCGCCCACGACAACTTCCGCTACGTCCCGGCGCTCAGCGAAGCCGGCGACGACGATGCGGACTGGGACGGTGAGACCGGCTTCGTCAACGACGTGGCCGAGCGCCTCTTCGACGGCTCGTTCAAGGGCCTGTCGGCCTATCTCTGCGGTCCGCCTCCCATGATCGAGGCCTGCATCCGCTCACTGATGAAGGGTCGCCTCTTCGAGCGCGACATCTTCACCGAGAAGTTCGTCACCGCGGCCGACGGCGACGCCGGCCTGGCCCGCAGCCCCCTCTTCAAGGCGATCTGACATGGCCGATCACCTCGTCGCCGACCTCACAACCGCCCGGAGTTTCGACTGCACGGTTCGGGCCCACGGCGACCCCGACATCGCGTTCCCGGTCCGAGCCGGCGAGCGGGTCCTGCACGAGATGGTCAAGGTCGGCAAGAACGCCATCGACGTGGGATGCCGGGGCGGGGGCTGCGGTGTTTGCCGGGTGCGGGTGATCGAGGGCGAGTACACGACCCGGCGAATGAGCCGCAAGCACGTCACCGAGGCCGACGAGGCGGAGGGCATCGTCCTCGCCTGCCGGCTCATCCCCATCAGCGATCTCGTCGTGGAACACGCCCAAGAGACCGCCATCCCCCTGACCTGATCAGTTCCCAATCAAATCTTCAACCCGAAATCTTCAACAAGGAGAAAGACACATGGCACAGACCGGAGTGATCCGTCCCGGATACATCCAGATCCGGGTCCTCGACATCGAGGAAGCCGTTGAGCACTACCAGGATCGCGTCGGCCTCACGGCCGTCGGGACCGGTGACGACGGCCGCGTGTATCTCAAGGGCTACGACGAGTTCGAGCGCCACAGCGTGATCCTGCGCGAGGCCGACGAAGCCGGCTTCGACTTCTTCGGCTGGAAGGTGCTCGACGACGACACCCTCACCAGCCTCACCCAGCGCCTGGTCGACTACGGGCTCGACGTCGAGCACGTCGAGGCGGGCTCCCAACCCGGCCTCGGCCGCGTCGTCGCCTTCATGCTGCCCAGCGGCCACCGCATGGAGATGTACGCCGAGATGGAGTGGAGCAACGACACCCCCGACATCGTCAACCCCAACGTCTGGCAGCGCGAGCCCCACGGCATGGCGGTCACCCGCTTCGATCATGCCCTGCTCTACGGCCCCGACATCGACGAGGTCACCAAGATCTTCATCGAGTGCCTCGACTTCAGCGTCGCCGAAACCGCCCCGACCCCGGGCGGCCCCGCGGTGTGGCTGACCTGTTCGAACAAGGCCCACGACATCGCCTTCGTGCAGATCCCCGAGCCGGGCCGCTTCCACCACGTGGCGTTCTACCTCCTCGAGGCCGGCGACGTGCTCAGGGCAGGCGACGTGATGGCCTACTACGACATCCCGATCGACATCGGCCCCACCCGCCACGGCATCACCAGGGGCTCGACGATCTACTTCTTCGACCCCTCGGGCAACCGCAACGAGACCTTCGCCGGTGGCTACACCTACTACCCGGACCACCCGACCCGGAGCTGGGAAGCCGAGCAGGTCGGCAAGGGCATCTTCTACTACGAGCGCCAGCTCAACGAGGCCTTCCTCACGGTCTACACCTGACACATTGACTCGCCTCCGCCATCCGTGGCGTCGGCTCGTTGTCGGCCTGCTCCTGGCGGAGCGAACGGCCGCCCTCGCAGCATCCCGGTTCACGGCCGGCCGCCATCCATGGCGGCCATGGCAGCCATGGAGGCGAGTCATCTCCGGTCGGATCTCCCCTGACGCGCCCATCCGGGAGAGGGTGCGTCGGCGGAGGCCGTCCCCGAACCGTTCCCCCTCCCGCCTTCTCTCCCCTCGTGACACCTCATGACTGACATCGACTTCAAGAACTTCATCGACGGCAGCTTCCGCCCCGGCTCGACCGGCGCCACCTTCGACAACATCTCCCCGGTCGACGGCTCCGTCATCGGCACGATCCACGAGGCATCGAGTGCTGATGTGGACGCCGCGGTCCAGGCCGCCCGCGCCGCACTGGCCGGCCCCTGGGGCGACCTCACCGTCACCGATCGGGTCGACCTGCTCTATGCGGTGGCCGACGAGATTGACCGCCGTTTCGACGACTTCCTCGCCGCCGAGGTCGCCGACACCGGCAAGCCGGCAAGCCTGGCCAGCCACGTCGACATCCCACGCGGCGCCGCCAACTTCAAGATCTTCGCCGACGTCGTGAAGAACGTCCCCGGCGAGTTCTTCCCGATGGCCACCCCCGACGGAGCAGGCGCCATCAACTATGCCGTGCGCCGCCCGCGCGGCGTCGTGGCGGTCATCTGTCCCTGGAACCTCCCGCTTCTCCTGATGACATGGAAGGTCGGGCCCGCCCTGGCCTGCGGCAATGCCGTCATCGTGAAGCCGTCGGAAGAGACCCCCGCCACGGCCACCCTGCTCGGCGAGGTCATGAACACCGTGGGCATGCCCGCGGGCGTCTACAACGTGGTGCACGGATTCGGCCCGAGCTCGACTGGCGAGTTCCTCACCACCCATCCCGGTGTGGACGCCATCACCTTCACCGGCGAGAACCTCACCGGCGAGAAGATCATGCAGGCCGCCGCGGTCGGCGCCCGAGACATCTCCCTCGAGCTCGGCGGCAAGAACCCGGCGATCGTGTTCGCCGACGCCGACATGGACGCCGCCATCGCGGGCACGATGCGCTCGGCCTTCTCCAACTGCGGCCAGGTGTGCCTCGGCACCGAGCGGGTCTACGTCGAACGGCCGATCTTCGACGAGTTCGTCGCCCGGCTCAAGGACGGCGCCGAGAGCCTCGTGGTCGGCCGCCCTCACGACGACGCCACCGACTTCGGTCCGCTCATCAGCGAGGAGCACCGCGACAAGGTGCTCGGCTTCTACGAGCAGGCGGTCGCCGACGGCGCCAAGGTCGTCACCGGCGGCGGTGTGCCCCAGGTCGACGCCGACATCGCCGGTGGCTGGTGGGTGGAGCCCACCATCTGGACCGGGCTCGAGGACGACTCCACCGTCGTCACCGACGAGATCTTCGGGCCGTGCTGTCACATCCGGCCCTTCGACACCGAGGACGAGGTGATCGCCCTCGCCAACGACACCCCGTTCGGTCTCGCCGCATCGGTGTGGACCACCAACGCCAGCCGAGCTCACCGGGTCGGCGCCCAACTCGGGGTCGGCCTCTGCTGGGTGAACTCCTGGTTCCTGCGCGACCTCCGCACCCCGTTCGGCGGCGCCAAGGCCTCCGGCATCGGCCGCGAAGGCGGTGTGCACAGCCTCGAGTTCTACACCGAGACCACCAACGTCTGCCTGCAGCTCTGACGCTCGGAGACCGGTCATGCCCGACATCAAGCCCTTCATCGTCACCGGCCTCGCCCTCGGCTCGATCTACGCCCTCTCGGGCATGGGTCTGGTCGTGCTGTACCGCGCTACTGCGGTGCTGAACTTCGCCTACGGGGCGATTGGGGCGATCGGTGCACTGGTGGCGTGGGACCTGATCGACGGCGGGACGCCCGAGCCGGTGGCGTGGCTGGCGTGCATCGCGGTCACCACCGGTCTGTCGCTCGGCTACGGCGTGCTGATCGCACCGAAGCTGGCCGACCGGGATCTCGCCACCAAGGCCATCGCCACGGTGGGGTTCGCGGTGCTCATCCTCGGCTTCTCGCTGTGGTGGCTGCCCGACATCTCGCGGGCCTTGTCGTTGCCCACCAGCGACCACGGCTTCCGGGTGTTCGGAGTGCAGGTGGTCTACACCCGGCTGATCGCCCTCGGCCTCGCCCTGTTCATCGGGTTCGCGGTGACGGAGTTCCTGAACCGGACCCGCACCGGCCTGTACATGCGGGCCATGGCCGACAACCCCGACCAGGCCGGCATGCTCGGCATCCAGACCGACCGGGTCGGGGCCATCGCCTGGGCGCTGTCCGGCGTGCTGTCGGGCATCACCGGGCTACTGATCGCCGATCTGATCCGGCTCGAGGCCGGCGCCCTCACCTTCCTGGTGGTGCCGGCCATCGCGGCGGCCGTGATCGGCCGGCTCCAGTCGCTTCCGATCACACTGATCGGCGGGCTCGGGATCGGGCTGGCCGAATCGGTGGCCGCTCCCTTCGACAGCATCTCGAACTACCGGGGCGTCGCCCCCTTCCTCATCGCCATGTTGTTCCTGGTGTGGCAGCAGCGTCAGTCCGGCATCCAGATCTTCTCCAGCGCGGCGGCATGACCATGAATCTCGTCAAACACGCCCCCCGCCTGGTCGCCACCGTGGTGGCCGTCGCCTTCCTGGCCTGGTGGGTGCCGAACCAGTTCGGGGCTCGCTGGGTGTCCACCTGGACCACCACCCTGGTGTTCGCCATCACTGCGGCCGGCATCGGCTTTCTCTACAGCCGGCTCGGCCTCGCCAGCCTCACTCAGGTGGCCCTCGTCGGCGTTGGCGGGTGGATCGCCCTCCGTCTCGAATTCCTCGCCGATATCCCCTTCTTCCTGATCGTGATCCTGAGTGCCGTCACCACCGCAGCCATCGGCGCTGCGTTGAGCGGACCGGCCCTGCGGGTTCGCGGGCTGTACCTGGCGCTGGTCACCCTGATGATGGCGGCCGGGTTCGACGAGATCGTCAACGCCACCGGCTTCCCCAACGGCGGGTCGGGCTTCCTCGGCTATCAGGCGTCGGGCGACCTCCAGCGCATGAACCGGCCGAGCATCGCCGAAACCGATGCCGCATACTTCCGACTCACCCTCATGGTGATGGTGCTGGCCTTCGCTCTCGTCTACGTCCATGAGAAGACCAAGCCGGGTCGAGCGTGGCACCTCATCGCCCAGAGTGAGGGCGCCGCCCACGCGGCCGGCATCAACGTCGTGCTCTACAAGACGTGGGCGTTCATCCTCGCTGCCTTCCTGTCCGGGCTCGGCGGCGCCCTGTTCGCCGGCCAGCTGAACCAGCTCGGCCCGTCGTCGTTCGAGTCGATCGACTCGCTGATCCTCTTCGCCCTGGTGCTCGTCGGCGGTGCCTACCACTGGTCGGGCTGGATCATCGGCGCCCTGCTCTTCAAGGCCTTCCCCGCCTTTCTCGACGACCGGGGCCTGTCGGGCGACATCGCCACCATGATCGCCGGGGCCGCGCTGATGCTGAACCTGACCGTCGCTCCTCGCGGGATCGCCGGCGACCTCGCCAAGATCGGGGGGCTCCTCCGGGCGAAGCTCCGAGGCCCGGATGCCTCAGCGGCGCCGTCCGACGCACCACCGTCGGTTCCCGACGAGGTCGAGGGGGCGGCCGCATGATCGAGCTCCACGACATCGGCGTCAGCTTCGGCAACGTCCGCCCGATCGATGGGCTGAGCCTCACGATCGACACCCCCACCCACGGCATCATCGGGCCGAACGGGGCAGGCAAGACCACCCTGCTCAACACCTTCAGCGGGTTCGTCGGAAGTGCCACTGGCCAAATCGTGGCCTTCGGTGACGATCTCATGGCGATGACCGCTCGGAATCGCGCCCGGTGGGGCCTGCGGCGCACCTTCCAGACCGTGCAGCTCGCCGACGACCTCTCGGCCCTCGACAACATCGTCGTCACCGTCGACCACTGCCCCCACGAGTTCGGCCACAAGCACGATGCCGCCCACGCCGCCTGCGAGCTCGTCGGCCTCACCGGAACCGACCGGCTCGCCGGGGCCCTCACCACCTACGAACGTCGCCTGTGCGAGATCGCCCGAGCCCTCGTCGGCCACCCACGGCTCGTCCTGATGGACGAACCCGCGGCCGGCATCAGCAGTTCCGAGCGCGAGGCCCTCACCGAACTCTTGTGCGGCATCGAGGAACGCACCGGCGCCTGGCTGATCCTGATCGACCACGACGTCGAGCTGATCCAGTCGGTGTGTGCCAGCACCACCGCTCTCGACTTCGGGGCCCATGTCGCCACCGGCTCCACCGGCGACGTTCTCTCGGATCCGAAGGTGGTCGAGGCGTACCTCGGCACCGAGACCGCCGGAGTCGGCTCGTGACGGGGCGCCTGCAGATCGACTCGCTCGTCGTCGCCCGGGGCGGACGGCCGGTGGTCCACGGCATCTCTCTCGACGTGCCCGCCGGTGAGGTCACCGCCCTGTTGGGCGCAAACGGCGCGGGCAAGAGCTCGCTCGTCCTGGGGCTCGCCGGCCGGGCCAAGCTGATGGGTGGCCAGGTCCGGGTCAATGGCACCGACGTCGCCGGATGGCGGCCTCAGAGGATCCGCCGGACCGGCCTCGCCGCCGTTCCCGAGGGCCATCAGGTCCTCCGATCGCTGAACGTCCGCGACAACCTCCGAGCCGCCGTGCTCGACCACCACCGCGAGGACGGGCTTCTCGAGCAGACCTACGAACTGTTGCCCGAGCTGGCCGGTATCGAGGATCGGCTGGCGGGATCGTTGTCGGGCGGCCAGCAGCAGATGGTGGCCATCGCCCAAGGCCTGATGTCCGAACCCGACTTCCTGCTCATCGACGAGCTGTCGCTGGGTCTTGCCCCGATCATCGTCGAGCGGTTGATGCCCGTGGTCTCGGCGGTGGCCGAGCAGGGCATCGGTGTGCTGCTGATCGAGCAGTACGCCACCGTCGCGCTGGGCGTGGCCCAACACGCCGCCGTGTTGGATCGAGGCCGTGTCGAGTGGGTCGGGTCCGCAGCCGAACTGCGAGACCATCCCGAGATCCTCCACGGCGTGTACCTGGGCGCCACCGCCGCCCACGCCTAGTCCTCCCCCATTCCCGTCAAGGAGTCACCCATGGCCACTGCCGCCATTGTCGGTTCCGGCAACATCGGAACCGACCTGATGTACAAGTTGATGCGGTCGCCGCATCTCGAGCCGCGCTACATGATCGGTGTCGATCCCGAGTCCGAGGGCCTCAAGCGCGCCGCGGACGAGGGACTCGAGGCATCGCACGAGGGCGTCGATTGGCTGCTCGCACAATCGGAGTTGCCCGACATCGTGTTCGAGGCCACGTCTGCCTATGTGCACGTGCGCAACGCGCCCCGGTACGAGGAAGCGGGGATTCGGGCGGTGGATCTGACGCCTGCGGCTCGGGGTCCGTTCGTGGTGCCGCCGGCGAACCTGTTGGAGCACATCGACGAGTGGAACGTGAACATGGTGACCTGTGGCGGGCAGGCCACCATCCCGATGGTGCACGCGGTGTCACGGGTGGTCGATGTCGACTACGCCGAGATCGTGGCCACCGTGGCGTCGGAGTCGGCCGGGCCGGGGACGCGCCAGAACATCGACGAGTTCACCCGGACCACCTCCAAGGCGGTGGAGGTGATCGGCGGTGCCCAGAGGGGCAAGGCGATCATCATTCTCAATCCAGCCGAACCGCCACTGATCATGCGCGACACGATCTACTGCTCCCTGCCGGCCGGTGCCGACACCGACAAGATCGACGCGTCCATCCGGGAGATCGCCACCGAGGTCCAGACCTACGTGCCGGGCTACCGACTGTTGGCCGATCCCCAGTTCGATCTCGAGTTCCACCCCGACGGGCGGGGTCGGGTGGCGATCTTCGTCGAGGTCGAAGGCGCCGGTGACTTCCTGCCGCCGTACTCGGGGAACCTCGACATCATGACCGCCGCGGCCACCAAGGTCGGCGAAGAGATCGCCAAGGAACACTTCAACGGGAAGGTGGCGTGATGCCGTTCTCCGACACCCTCGATGTTCGCGTCACCGACACCTCCCTGCGCGACGGGTCCCACGCCAAACGCCACCAGTTCACCGAGCAGAACGTGCGCGACATCGTCCGGGCCCTCGACGACGCCGGAATGCCGGTCATCGAGGTCACCCATGGCGACGGCCTGGGCGGCTCGTCGTACAACTACGGCCATTCCCTGGTCGATGAGCGGGTGCTGATGAAGGCCGCAGTCGACGAGGCCACCAACGCCAAGATCGCGGCGTTGATGCTTCCGGGCCTGGGCACCAAGGACGACATCAAGGCCATCGTCGATCTCGGTGTCTCGGTGGTACGTATCGCAACCCATTGCACCGAAGCCGACATCTCCGAACAGCACTTCGGCCTCGCCCGCGAAGTTGGACTGGAAACCGGCGGCTTCTTGATGATGGCCTCCACCGTGTCGCCCGAGACCCTCGCCGCCCAGGCGAGGATCATGGCCGACGCCGGCTGCCAATGCGTCTACGTCGTCGACTCCGCGGGTGCCATGGTGCTCGAAGACGCCTCCGACCGGGTCGCCGCCGTCGTTGCCGAACTCGGCGACGACGCCCAGGTCGGCTTCCACGGCCACGAGAACCTGTCGCTCTCCTTGGCCAACACGATCATGGCCATCCGCGCCGGCGCCGTGCAGGTCGACGGCTCCACCCGCCGCTTCGGTGCCGGCTCAGGCAACACCGCATGTGAAGCCATCGCCGCAGTCACCGAGAAGCTCGGCATCACCACCGGTCTCGACACCCTCAAGATGATCGATGCGGCTGAAGACGTCGTGCGCCCGATCATGGACGACGAATGCGTACTCGACCGGCTCTCGATCATCATGGGCTACGCCGGCGTCTACTCCAGCTTCCTCAAGCACGCCTACCGGGCCGCCGAACGCTACGACGTCGCCGGCGCCGACATCCTCCTCGAATGCGGCAACCGCAAACTCGTCGGCGGCCAAGAGGACCAGATCATCCAGATCGCGGCGGAGCTGGCCGCTCGCTGATGTCGTCCATCGACCCCGTCGCTCTGGCCCGCGAACTCCGCGAGTCCGAGCACGGGGGCGACGCCACCCCGCTCTTCACCGGCCGCTATCCGGGGTTCGATTGGGAGGACGCCCGGGCGATCGCGCGCGCCCGCGATCGACTCCGCCTGGACGATGGCGAGGAGCTCATCGGCTACAAGCTCGGTTGGACGTCGGCCCCGATGCGAGAGGCACTCGGCATCGATCGCCCGAACTGGGGGACCCTGTGGGCGAGCCAGATCGTCGACGGGACGCTGGACCTGAGCCGCTATCGGCACCCGAAGGTGGAGCCCGAGTTGGTCTACCGAGACGGCCAGTGGGCGTTGGGGCTGGAGATCGTCGATCCCCGGTTTCCGAGCTTCGACTTCGACTGGCTCGACAACACCGCCGACAACTCCTCGTGCGCGGGCGTGGTGACCGGCGAGTTCGTGGCGCTCGACCTCGATCCAGCCTCCATGGAGATCGAGTTCACCGACGGCACCGAGATCAGGCAGGGAGTGGGTGCCGCCGCCATGGGTACTCCCGACGAAGCCGTCTTCTGGCTGCAGCGGTCCCTCGCCGAAGAGGGCACGACGCTGGGCGACGGGGAGATCGTCTTCACCGGCGGCCTCGCCGCCCCCTTCGACATCCAGCCCGGCCACACCTACATACTCACCAGCCCCTCGCTCCCCGCTGTTGCATTCGAGGTCTGACCCCTGTGGCTTTTCCGGCCCGGCGACGACCAAGGTCAAACGGGTGCCTGTCCCCGGCGTTTGACCTGGTCACCTGTCACACTGCATTCATCGGGGCGGTGGGCGCTGATTGACTGACCGGATGCTCACTCGTATCGGACGCTGGTGCTTCCTCAACCGGCGCAAGGTCCTCGCACTCTGGATCGCTTCGGTCATTGCGCTCGGCGTCGCCGGCCAGGTTGTCGGCTCGGGTTTCGCAGCCTTCTTCGAGGCACCCGACTCCGAGACCGCCGACGGATTCGACGCCCTCGACCGCCACTTCGGCGGCCAGGGCACCGGCCTCAGCGGTGAGATCGTCTTCGAGGCCGAGGCCGGGCTCGAAGACCCCGAGATCAGGGCCGCCATCGAAGGCATGCTCGCAGAGGTGGCCGAGATCGAGGACGTCCTCGTCGGCGACCCGTACACCGGCCGACGCGGGGCGATCAACGCCGACGGCACGATCGGCTTCGCCACCGTCGACATCGACCCCGAAGTGGACGCTGAAGCCGGTTTCGAGTTCGGGGAGGAGATCGCCGACCTCGCGCCGCCGATCGATGGACTGCGGGTGGAGATCGGCGGTGAGGATCTCGCCGTCTTCGAGCCTCCCGAGTCCGAACTCATCGGGCTGGCCTTCGCCATCGTCGTGCTCATCCTCGCTACCGGCTCGGTTCTCGCGATGGGACTCCCGATCGGGGTGGCGGTATTCGGCGTCGGCGGCGGCCTCGCCGCCACCATCTTGTTGTCGAACCTCTCCAAGGGGCCCGAGTTCGCCACCATCATCGCCACGATGATCGGCCTCGGCGTCGGCATCGATTACGCCCTCTTCATCGTCACCCGGTACCGCGAGGAGCACCACAATGGACGCTCATCGGAGGAGGCGGTGGTCATCGCCATGGAGACCGCCGGTCGCGCCGTTCTGTTCGCCGGCATCACCGTCGTGTTCTCCCTCCTCGGTCTGCTCCTCATGGGCCTCCAGTTCGTCAACGGGCTCGGGGTCGCAGCCGCCACCACCGTCCTGGTCACCATGGCCGCCTCGCTCACCCTCCTGCCCGCCCTGCTCGGCTTCGCCGGTGACCGCCTGGAGGTGAGTCGGTATCGCGGCCTCATCGCCGCCGGACTGGTCGCCGTCGCCCTGCTCGGGGCCGGACTCGGTCTGAGCGTGCTGATCATGGTGTTCATCCCCTTAGCCGCCCTCGTCCTGATCGTCGGCTTTCTGGGCGCGCCCGGCCTCACCACCGAGGTCCCACCCCGGAAGGTACGGCCGATCCGGGAGACCACGGCCTACAAGTGGAGCCGCACCGTGCAGCATCACCCCTGGCTGCTCGGGGGGATCGGCACACTCGTCCTGGTCGTGCTCTCCCTGCCTCTACTCGGCATCCGACTCGGCTTCTCCGACGAGGGCAACTACGCCGAGGAGACCACCACCCGCCAGGCATACGACCTTCTCACCGAGGGCTTCGGCCCGGGCTTTACCGGGCCACTGCTCATCACCGCCGAGCTGGAGTCCTCCGCCGACGCGGCCGGGATCGACCCACTGGTCGCTGCGCTCGAACGCGATCCGGGCGTCGCCACCGTCGCCGCCGTCTTTCCGAACGACCCCGATACACCGGGGGCCTTCCTGATCCAGGCCATCCCCACCACCGCGCCCCAGGACGACATCACCGAGGACACGATCGGCCGGCTTCGCGAGAACGTGGTCCCTTCCGCCGTGCAGGGCACTGGTCTCGAGGTGAACATCACCGGTAGTACCGCCGCCAGCGTCGACTTCTCCGACTACCTCGCTCGCCGCATGCCGATCTTCTTCACCGCGGTGCTGGTCCTCTCGTTCCTGCTGCTCATGTCGGTCTTCCGATCGGTACTCGTGCCCTTGAAGGCCGTGGTGATGAATCTGCTCTCGATCGGCGCGGCCTACGGCGTGGTGGTCGCCCTGTTCCAGTGGGGCTGGTTGAGCGACATCACCACCATCGAACCGGCACCCATCGAACCGTTCATCCCGATGATGATGTTCGCCATCGTGTTCGGGCTCTCCATGGACTACGAGGTCTTCCTCCTGTCCCGGGTCAAGGAGGAGTACGACCGCACCGGCGACGCCGTGGAGTCAGTGGCGGACGGCCTGGCGTCCACCGCCCGAGTGATCACCGCAGCGGCCGCGATCATGGTCGTCGTCTTCGGTGCCTTCATCCTCGAGGACATGCGAGTGGCCCAGATGTTCGGCACCGGTCTGGGACTGGCCGTATTCCTCGACGCCACCCTCGTCCGGATGTTGCTGGTCCCGGCCACGATGGAGCTTCTCGGGGCCCGCAATTGGTGGATGCCGGCATGGCTCGACCGAGTCGTTCCCCGACTCAACGTCGAGGGACCCGCGCACTGATCCGCCCAGCGTCTAGACAGACGCGATGGACATCTTCACTGGTCGGGTCATGCAGACCCCGAACCGCCATGAGCTCGAGATCGGCGACCGGGTGTTCGAGGTCGACTCCGGCCTCATCGTCGCAGCGCACGATGGCGGCACCGATGCCGCCGATGCGGCAATCGCCGGCGCCGAGACGGTCACCCGCCTGCCCGACACCTGGGTACTCTTCCCCGGCTTCGTCGACCTGCACATCCACGCACCCCAGTGGCCCCA
>CAYFLT010000059.1:269-1093 GCA_964344055.1 uncultured Candidatus Nemicrothrix sp. | reverse complement strand
GCGAGGCCCGCTTCTCCGACATCGACTTCGCCCGCGCCGTCTATGCGGACCTGGTTCGTACCCTGCTCCATCACGGCACGACGACGGCGGTCTACTACTCCTCGATCCACCGTGAGGCGACGATCGAACTGGCGCGAGCCTGCGCCACACACGGCCAGCGGGCCTTCGTCGGCCGGGTGGCGATGGATCATCCCGAGGGCACCCCGGAGTGGTACCGCGACGTCGACGCGGCCGCCGCGCTCGCCGACTCGGAGGCATCGCTCGAGGAGATCCGATCGCTGTTCGGGCCCGGAGGTCTCGTCGAGCCCATCCTCACCCCGCGGTTCGCGCCGGCCTGTACCGACGAGCTCCTCGCCGGGATGGGCGAGATGGCTGCGTCGACCGGCGTCCGCGTCCAAACCCATTGCTCGGAATCCGATTGGGAGCATGGCTACGCGTTTGAACGGTACGGCATCAGCGACACCGAGGTGCTGGACCGGTTCGGGCTGGTCCGGGAACACACGATCCTCGCCCATGCCGATTTCGTCTCCGGATCCGACATGGGCGTCATCGCCGGCCGCGGGGCGGGAATCGCCCATTGCCCGCTGTCCAACGCCTATTTCGGCAATGCGGTGTTCCCGGCTCGGCGAGCCCTGGATGCCGGCGTACGGGTCGGTCTCGGCACCGACATCGCCGGCGGTGCACGGCCCGGGGTGCTCCAGCAGTGCCACGACGCGGTCACGGTTTCGCGGATGCTCGACGACGGCGTCGACCCCGCCGTGGGAGCCTCGGATCGAGGCGTCCCGGATTCTGCGATCGACACGGTCACCGCGTTCTGGCTCGCA
>CAYFLT010000059.1:0-241 GCA_964344055.1 uncultured Candidatus Nemicrothrix sp. | reverse complement strand
GAGCCGACGCCCTCGGCCTGCCGGTCGGCCTGCTCGACCCCGGCCACCTCTTCGACGCCGTCGCCATCGATCTGGATCGCGCCGGTGGTGCGATCCGGTACTGGTCCGAGGTCGATGACGACACCCGGCTCTTCGAGAAGATCGTCCGCCTGGCCGGACCCGACGACATCGCCTCGGTGTGGGTGAACGGCCGTCAGGTGATCGACTGACACCAGGACTGTGGACGCACGGTGGTCGTAGC
>CAYFLT010000058.1:30942-32746 GCA_964344055.1 uncultured Candidatus Nemicrothrix sp. | reverse complement strand
GAGTCCGTCGCAGCCTGACGGCCCGACCTCATCCACAACATTTGACAATTGCTCAACTCGCTCTAGGGTTCCGGCAATGAGCGGACGCGCCCCCATCGCGGCCGGCCTGCGCCTCGTGCGCGGGTACGCACGTGCGCACCCCACCCCATTCTCGATCGCAGTGGCCGGTTCGGTCGTCTACGCGGCCGGTTCGGTGGGGGCCGCCATCGCGCTCGGGTGGGCCACCGACGAGGCGCTCGTCCCCCTGTTCGACGGCGGCAGGCCGCGAGAGTGGGCGGCCGCCGGGCTGATCATCGGGGTCATGGTGCTCCGCTCGGCCGGGGTGATCGTCCGCCGCTACTTCGCCGGCATGACCGCCGCCCGCGTCAAGGCCGGCCTCCAACGCGACATCGCCCGCCGACTCGTCCACATGCCGATCGACCGGGTCCGGGCCCGCCCGTCGGGGGAGCTGCTCGCCGGGCTCGACGCCGACACCAACGCCGCGATCGAGGTCGTCCATCCGCTGCCGTTCACCATCGGCGTCCTGAGCATGCTGGCGTTCGCAGTGATCAGCCTGGCCGTCCTCGACGTGCCGCTGATGCTCGCCACGATCGGCGTGCTCCCCCTCGTCGGCCTCACCAGCTGGGCCAGCGCCACATTGCTCGAACGGCCGACCGAACTCGAACGTGAAGCCAACGCCACCGTCACCGCCGGAGCGAGCGAGATCGTGGCCGGCAGCCAGGTCATCAAGACGCTCGGCCGGGAGGAGGCCGAAATCGAGCGCTTCGCCGCCATTGTCGGCGACCACCGCGACCGTCGGATCCGTCTCCAATCGCTGCACATCATCATCGACAACCTCTTCTCCTTCCTTCCTCAGATGGCGATGATCCTCATCGTCGTCGTCGGCACGCAGCGAGTCGACGCCGGCGCGCTCGAGCCGGGAGGCCTCGTCGAGGCGGTGGCCCTCTTCGGCGTGCTCGCCTTCCCGATGCAGGTCATCGGCTTCTTCCTGACCGACCTACCGGTGTCGGTGGTGGGACGGCGCCGGGTCGACGCCCTCCGGGACGAGCCCGACGACCCGCTTCGCTCGACATCGGGGACCGAAATGCTTCCCTCCGGACCGTTGGCGGCGACCTTGCGTGACGTGCGGGTCGGCGAGGAGGACCGGCCGCGACTGGCCGGTCTCGATCTCGAGATCGAAGCCGGCGAGACGCTCGCCATCGTCGGCGCCACCGCCAGCGGCAAGTCCACGGTGCTGGAGGTGCTGGCCCGGCTCCGCGCGGTGAACGACGGCTCGGTCGACGTGGGTGGCGTGCCCGCGGCCGACATCGCGGACGACGACCTCCGCCGCCGGGTGACCCTCGCCTCTCAGCAGGCGGTCCTCTACACGGGCACGATCGCCGGCAACACCGATTTCGGTCGCCACCGTGCCCACGACGAGCTGATCGAGGCCCTCGACATCGCCGGTGCCGCTGACCTCCGCGACGATCTCCCAAACGGGTACGAGACCATCGTCGGTGAGCGGGGCGTCACCCTCTCCGGCGGCCAGCGCCAGCGGGTGGCCTTGGCCCGGGCACTCGCGGGGCAGCCCGGAATGATCCTGCTCGACGACGCCACTTCGGCGGTCGACCCGGCGCTCGAGGAACGCATCCTCGCCCGCCTCGCCGAGCTTCCCACCACCGTGGTGATGGTGACCCACCGCGTGGCGGCGATGGCCGCCGCCGACCGGGTGGCCTTCATGGAAGGCGGTCGAGTCTCGGAGATCGGCCCCCACGAGCGACTCCTGGCCAACCTCGCATACCGGCACCTGGTCGAGGCCTACCGC
>CAYFLT010000058.1:29970-30932 GCA_964344055.1 uncultured Candidatus Nemicrothrix sp. | reverse complement strand
GGGCTCGAGTACACCCCGGAGTTCCGCTCGGTCGCCGGCTCCATGGTCGGCGCCGGGATCCTGCTCGGACTCGGCCGCATCGCGGTCCCGATCCTCTTCCAGCGCACCATCGACGAGGGCCTGCTGTCCGACGGCGGTGTCGACGACGCCACCCTCGTTCGACTCGCCCTCATCACCTTCTTCGTCGTGGTCGGGGTCTCCCTACTCTCCCTGCTCACCCAGCTCCTGATCGTCCGCATGGGAGAGAGGGCACTGGCCCGCCTGCGCGTCGCGGTGCTGCGGCGCGCCGTGGACCTGTCACTGGCCGAGCATGCCGCCGAGCGACAGGGCGACATCGTGTCGCGCACCACCGGCGACATCGAGACACTCAGCCGCTTCCTCGACTGGGGCGCCTACGCCTGGTTGGTGAACGGCAGCGTGATCCTCACCGCCGCCATCACGATGTTCGTGTACAGCTGGCAGCTGGCCACGGTGGCGGTGATCGCCCTCGCCCTGATGATCCCGGTGCTCGTCTGGATCCAACGACGCCAGCAACGGGCCTACGGTGCGCTCCGGGATCGCACGGGCGACCTCCTGGCAGAAGCCACCGAGACCATCTCGGGGGCCGAGGTGGTCCGCTCCTTCGGCCAACAGGACATGGCGATCGACCAGCTCGACGCCGACGTCGACGCCGCCTACGACGCCCAGATGTACGCCAACCGTTTCGGGTCGGTGCTCTTCACCGTCTCCGACATCTTCGGCACGCTGGCCATCGCCGCGGTGGTCCTCACCGTCGTCTGGCTCGGACCGGTCGAGGCGCCAGGCTTCGGCACCACGATCGCCCTCCTGTTCCTCGTCCAGCTCGTGCTCGTCCCCCTCGCCGAGCTCACCGAGGTCACCGACGACACCTCCCTCGCCTTGGCCGGGTGGGAGCGAGCCATCGACCTGGCCTCCCGTCCCCAGCTGATCCCCGAACCCCCCCA
>CAYFLT010000058.1:7564-29960 GCA_964344055.1 uncultured Candidatus Nemicrothrix sp. | reverse complement strand
GTCCCCCGTGGTGCGCTGCCGGTCACCCTCGATCAGGTGTCGTTCAGCTACGAGGACCACCAGGTGCTGCACGAGATCGACCTGGAGATTCCCCAGGGCACCTCGGTGGCCATCGTGGGCGCCACCGGGTCCGGGAAGACGACCCTGGCCCGCCTGCTCTGCCGGCTGGCCGATCCGCAGGACGGCGCGGTGCGCCTCGGGGGCGTCGATCTCCGCGACATGTCCGGCGACGACCGTCGGGCGGCGGTCCGCATGGTCCCCCAGGACGGCTTCCTCTTCGCCACCACCGTGCTCGACAACGTGCTCAAGGGACGAGCCGGCGCCACCCCGGCCGAGGCCGAGGAAGCGGTCGATCGGCTCGGTCTCGGCGAGTGGGTGGCCCGACTCCCCCACGGCCTCGACACCGAGATCGGCCCCGGCGGTGACGGGCTCTCGGTCGGCGAGCGTCAGCTGGTGGCCATCATCCGTGCTGCCCTGGCCGACCCGGGGGTCCTCATCCTCGACGAGGCGACGTCGTCACTCGACCCGTCCACCGAACGGGCGATGAGCGATGCGCTCGACCGGCTCGAGCAGGGGCGAACCACGGTCACGGTGGCCCACCGGCTGTCCACCGCGGAGCGCGCCGACACGGTCGTCGTGCTGGACCACGGTCACCTGGTCGAGCACGGCCCCCACGACGAGCTCCTGGCTGCCGGTGGCCCCTACGCCGACCTCCATTCGGCCTGGACCCGCGGCGTGGGTGTCAGCGATCCTGCATGAACGGGAAGCGGGCCCGGGTGTCCGCCACCATCGCCGGGTCGACGTCGACGATGATCGTCTCGACCTCCCCCGGGGTTGCCGCGGTGATCTCCCCGAGCGGATCGATGATCCGTGTGTCGCCCGAGTAGGCGAGGCCGTCGCCATCCCCGACCCGGTTCACACCGATCACCCACGCCTGGTTCTCGATCGCCCGCGCTCGCAAGAGCGACGTCCAGTGCTCGCTGCGGGCGGCCGGCCAGTTGGCCGGAACGAGGTAGCAGTCCGTCCTTGCAGCCGCGTCCCAGAAGAGGTCGGCGAAGCGAAGGTCGTAGCAGACGAACGGGGTGATTCGGAGCCCGCCGACCTCCACGGTGATGGTCTCGCGTCCCGCCGCGTAGTGCTGGTCCTCTCCGGCGAAAGAGAACGGCCGGATCTTCGAGTACCGATGATCCTCCCCGCCGGGACCGGCCAGCAGGAAGCGATTGGTCGGCAGCGGATGGCCGACGGTTCGTTCCGGGAAGGACCCGGCGAGCCAGACGCCGAGCTCTCGGGCCGTGTCGAGCATGAAGGTCGGGGTGGGTCCGTCCGGGGCCTGGGCGATGACGTCGGCGTTCATCGAGAATCCCGTGGACCACATCTCGCTGAGCACGACGATCTCGGCGCCGCCACCGGCGGCGGCCTCCACGACCGGACGGAGCCGCTCGTGATTCGCCGCCGGGTCCTCCCAGACGATGTCGTGTTGGACCGCAGCCACCCGAACCACGACCATCAGCCCCTGAGCGTCGCCAGGCGCCGGCCGGCTTCGTCGAGCACGTCGTCCTGCTTGCAGAACGCGAACCGCACGAGCCGGCTCCCCGCCTGCTCGTCGTCGTAGAACACCTGGGTCGGCACGGCCACCACACCACACCGTTCGGGCAGCGACAGGCAGAACTCGATGCCGTCGGTGACCCCCAACGGGGTGATGTCGCACGTGGCGAAGTAGGTGCCCTGGGGAGCCAGTACGTCGAAGCCGGCCGCGTCGAGACCGGCGCAGAGTCGGTCCCGCTTGGCCCGCATCTCTTCGGCGTAGTCGTCGAAGAAGTCGTCGCCGAGCCGGAGTCCGACCGCCACCGCGTGCTGGAACGGTCCGCCGCTGACGAAGGTGAGGAACTGCTTGGCCGTCCGCACTGCGCTCACCAGTGGTGCCGGTCCGCACGCCCAACCGATCTTCCAGCCGGTGAACGAGAAGATCTTGCCCGCCGACGAGATCGTGAGCGTGCGCTCGGCCATCCCGGGGAGGGTGGCGAGCGGGATGTGCTCACCGTCGAAGACGAGGTGTTCGTAGACCTCGTCGGTCACCGCCACCACGTCGTGTTCCACGCAGAGCCGGGCGATCTCGGTCAGCTCTTCTCGGGTGAACACCTTCCCGGTGGGGTTGTGTGGGGTGTTGAGCAGGAGCACCTTGGTGGCGGGGGTGAAGGCCGCGGCGAGTTGGTCTGGGTCGAACGCGAAGTCGGGCGCGCGTAGCGTCACGACCCGTCGCGTCGCGCCGCTCATCGCGATTCCCGCCGCGTAGGAGTCGTAGTACGGCTCGAAGGTCACCACCTCGTCGCCGGGCCCCGTGAGGGCGAGGAGCGAGGCGGCCAGCGCTTCGGTGGCGCCGGCGGTGATCAGGACCTCGGTGTCGGGATCGAATTCCTGACCCCGGAAGCGGGCCCGGTGTTCGCTGACGGCCTGGCGCAATGGCGCGATGCCCGGACCGGGTGGGTACTGGTTGTGCCCGTCCCGGATCGCCTTGATCGCTGCCTCCGACACCTCAGTCGGCCCGTCGGTGTCGGGAAACCCCTGACCGAGATTGACGGCTTTGGTCCGCTCGGCCAGCGCCGACATCTCGGCGAAGATCGTCGTACCGAATCCCTGGAGGCGTTCGGTCAGGAAGGTGTCCCTGGTCACGGCGGTGATCCTAGGAGCCCGGCCATCACACTTCCCTAACCGGTTGCTCACGCGGGCTTGGGGGCGGACTCAAGAAGGTCTTACTCACGGTTGCGATCGTGGGTTCCCAGAGAGGCACCACCCCCAACCCCCTCCAGAAGGAACAGGAGCAATCCAGATGAAGAAGTCACTTGCCGCAACCGCCATCGCAGCCACCACCCTCGGTGGCGTGGCCGCCGGCGCCACCCTCTTCACTCCCGGTCTGGCCGGTGCCCAGGACACCGATGAGGCCACCGAAGAGCAGGTCCGAGAATTCGGCACCCACATCGCCGAGGCCCTCCAGCCCCTCGTCGACGACGGCACGCTCACCGACAGCCAGGTCGACGCGGTGATCGACGCCCTCGAAGCGGCCAAGCCCGAAGGCCGTGGCCATCACGGACCCCGCGGCTTCCGCGGCGCCGGTGAGATCGCCGAAATCCTCGGCATGGAGCCCCAGGAGCTCGCCGAGGCCCTCCAGAGCGGGCAGACGCTTGCCGATGTGGCGGCCACTCAGGGCATCTCCACCGACGATCTCGTCGACGCCATCGTCGACAACATCGAAGAGCACGTCGCCGACGCGGTCGAGGCGGGCCGGATGGACGAAGACAAGGCCGCCGAGATCCTCGAGGGCGCCGAAGACCGCGCCGAGGACGTCGTCAACGGCGAGGTCGAGTTCGGACGCCGCGGTCACGGCCGTGGCGGCCCCGGCGGTGGCCAGGGGTTCGGCCCCGGCGCCGAGTCCGACACCGCCGCCTGATCCCCCTCCAACCCACACCCCCGACAACATCAGCCACCGAGAAGGGCCGGGACCGAAAGGTCTCGGCCCTTCTCGCGACCGTGGCCATTGGGGTCTGACCCCGTTTGCTCCGCGATCAGTCGACGTAAATGCAGAATTCGTTGCCGTCCGGGTCGGTCATCACCCACCACTCGAAGCCGTTCGAGAGCCGATTCCTCTTCTCGAACCCTCCACCGAGTTCGTCGATCACGCCGCGCGCGACCTCGAGATCTCCGACCGATACGTCGAGGTGGGTTCGCGTCGGTGCGTCAACGATCCCGTCGACGTACTGGAACCCGAGGTTGACCCCGCCCTCGGTGTCGGCCTTCAACCACGTGATCGCCGTCTGCTCGTCGACTTCGAGCACCTCGACACCGAGAAAGGCCGACCAGAACTCAGCAAGCCGATCACGGTCGTCGGTATTGATGATGACGGTTCTGATACGCGGCCCGGCCATTCGGGCGAAACTACTGCCCACACCATCGGAGCAACGATCAGTCGTCGACCGTGCGAATGGTGAAGCCGATGCGGGCACCGCCGGCCGGGGAGTCCTCGATGAAGACGGTCCCGTCGTGAGCATCGGCGACCTGGCGGACGATCGCCAGCCCGAGCCCCGAACCCGGCAGGGTGCGGGTCGACTCCACCCGGTAGAAGCGCTCGAACACGGCCGCTCGCTCGTCAGGAGCGATACCGGGACCGGCATCGTCGACCGCAACGGTGCCGCCATCGACGATCACCATGATCGGCGTGTCATCGGGTGAGAACTTGGCGGCGTTGTCGACCAGATTTCGGATCGCTCGACTCAACGCCTCGGGTCGCCCCTCGACCACCGCGGGCCGGACGACCTCGAGCTCGATCTCGCGACCCGTGCGACGTTGGGCCCTCTCGGCCACCTCGGCCACCAGCTCGGCCAACGCAACCGGTGCGATCTCCTCGTCCTCGCGCACATCCGCCGCCAGCTCGACCAGTTCGCCCATCAGCTCGGTGAGCTCGCCCAGCTCGGAATCGATGTCGGCAAGGACCGCCTCCCGGGTCTCGGCGGGGATCTCGCGACCGGAGCGCAACACGTCGACATTGGTCCGCAGACTCGCCAGCGGGGTCCGGAGCTCATGGCTGGCGTCCATCACCAGCTGGCGTTGCTGCGATCGTGAGGCCGCGAGGGCCGACAGCATTGCGTTGAAGCTCGACGCGAGCCGTCCGACCTCGTCGCCGCCGGACCCGTCGACCGGATGGTCGAGATCTCCGGTGGCAGCCACCCGCGCCGCGGCGTCGGTGAGCCGCTGGATCGGTCGGGCGGTCCCGGCGGCGAGGAACCAGGCGGCGGCCGCGGCCAAGACGATCGCCACGCCACCGATCACGTAGATGCGGCTCCGGAGTTCGGCCAGCGAGCGTTCGATCTCGGCAAGCGGCTCCGCGATCTGCAGGTAGCCGAGATCGAAGAACGGCACGGTGACGACTCGGGCCCGCTCCCCGTCGACCATGCCGTCCTGGATCAGCGGTCGCCGGTCGATCTCACCGAGAACGTCGGGGTCCGTGGTCGCCTCGAAGTCGTTGCCCAACACCACGAGGACGGATCCGTCGTCGTCCAGGACCCGGGCGTAGGTCTGCGCCGCCAGCTGCCGCTCGAACTGGCTCGACACCTCGTCCTGGTCGCCCCGGTTCCGGCCGAACGGCGCTCCCGGACCGCGGAAGTTGGGGCGAACCGGGCCCCCGGCGACCCGTGAACGCTCGATCAGGCTCTCATCGACCTCCTCGATCAGTTCGGACTCGGCGGCGCTGTGCACACTCACGCCGACCACGACGACGACCACGGTGACGACGGCGGCCACCAACCCCGCAATCCTGAGCCGCAGCGTCACCCGGCGTTCTCCCGGCACACGTAGCCGAGTCCTCGCACGGTGTGGACGAGCCGAGAGGCCCCATCGGTCTCGAGCTTCTTGCGGAGGTAGCCCACGTAGACGTCGAGGGTCTTCGATTCGGACTCGAGCGCGCCGTCCCAGACGGAGTCGTACAGCTGATCGCGGCTGAGGACGACGCCGACGTTCCGCACGAGGATCTCGAGCAGATCGAACTCGGTGCGCGACAGGTCGATGAGCCGACCCGCCCGTTCGACGCGATGACCTGCCACGTCCATGACCAGGTCCGCCACCCGCAGTGCCGACCCCTCCTCGGGCTCGGCCAGTCGCAGGCGGGCGCGCAAGCGGGCCAACAGCTCCTCGAGGGCGAACGGCTTCACCAGGTAGTCGTCGGCCCCCGCGTCGAGCCCGGCCACCCGATCCGGCACCTCGTGGCGGGCCGTGAGCATCAGCACCGGCGTCTGGTCGCCTCGTTCTCGGATACGTCGACAGACGCTCAGCCCGTCCACGTTGGGCATGGAGACGTCGAGGATCAGCAGATCGGCCGGTTGCTCGCCATGCAGCTCGAGTGCCTTCGCCCCGTCCGGCGCGGTGACGACGTCGTAGCCCTCCAACTGCAGGGCCCGCTCGAGAGAGTCCCGAACCCGCCGGTCGTCCTCCGCGATCAGGATCGTCGCCATCGGACCAGCTTCCCACGTGGAGGTGAGAGGTCGGTGAGTCCCACCAACACGGGAGTACACGGCCGGTCGACCCGACCTCATGGGCCATTCGGCCCACCGCTGTTCGATCCGGCCGAAACGTGCCGATACTCCGGCGAGGAAGGCCGCTCTCGCGAAAGGACCGGGACCATGGCCGCGTGGACATCGGATCTCGGGACCGGAGTGGGGTCGGGGATCACGGTGCGCGCCAGGCGCTCGATCCGGTACGGGATCGACGGCCGCCCGGTCCCCCTCCTGAGAGGCCGCTTCCACCAGCTCGCAGTCGTTCCCGTCGCCGCGTGCGGGATCCTCTTCATGTGGGTCAGCCACGGTCTGACCGCCCGCACGGCGCTCGGGGTCTTCACCTTTTCGGTCGCCGCCATGTTGACCGCCAGTGCCGTCTACCACTGCCACGCGCACACCCCAGAAGCCCGACTCCACGCCCGACGGGTCGACCACGGAACGATCTTTGTGGCGATCGCCGGGACCCAGACCGCATATTGGCTCCTCACCGGGCCCGAGATCCTTTCGCTGGCGATGATCGTCGGCGTCTGGTTGATCGCGGCCATCGGTTTCGTCCACAAGGTTCGCAACCTCAAGGAAGTCGACTCGACCGGCAACTGGCTCTTCGGCGCCCTCGGCTGGTCCGGCGCTCTCCTCGTGCCCTGGCTGACCGGCGAAGGCGTCATCGTGCTCGGTCTGGTCCTCGCCGGCGGGGCCGCATACTCGGTCGGTGGGGTGCTGCTCCATCACCAGCGGGGGAACCCGTGGCCGGGCGTCATCGGCCACCACGAGGTGTGGCACGCGCTCGTGCTCACCGGGGTGGCTCTCCACGGCGCCGGCATCGCCCGGCTGGCCGGAATCACCCTGTAAGCGGCCCTCGCAACCGACGCCGGTAGGGTCGGTTCGTGCGGATTCTCGTGACCAACGACGACGGCATCGACTCGATCGGCCTCCACGTTCTCGCCCGGGCCATGCGCCCGTTCGGCGATGTCGTGGTCGTGGCCCCCGACGAGGAGTACTCGGGCTACGGCGCGGCGGTGGGCTCGCTCCTCCACATGACGCCCGACGTCCACGCCACCTACATCGACGGGATCGACGAGTCGTGGTCGGTCTCGGCACCGCCGGGGCTCTGTGTCATGTTCGGCCGCCTCGGGGTCTTCGGCGACATCGACCTCGTCGTGTCGGGGATCAATCCGGGCGCCAACGTCGGCCGCAGCGTGTACCACTCGGGCACGGTCGGCGCCTGTCTCACCGCTCGTAATGGGGGCATCTCCGGCGTGGCGGTGAGCCAGTCGGTCGACCACTACGGCGTTGAGGGCCAGGGCTGGGAGGAAGCCCTCGACCGCCAGGAATGGCAGGGCGCGGCCGACATCGCGGCGCTGATGGTCGCGGAGCTGGTCGACGATCTGCCGGAGGACCCGGTGGTCCTGAACGTGAACGTCCCCAACCGGCAGGCCGCCCAGATGGAGGGTTGGCGCCGTACCGACGTCGGCACCTTGCCGCCGCGCACACTCGCCCACGCCGGGCTCGAACCCAAGCCCGGCCACGACGGCGCATATCACGTCGAGATGTCGTGGGGGGAACTCAACGAGATCCCCGAGTCGATCGACGGTGGCGCAGTGATGGCCGGCTTCGCGTCGGTCAGCTGGCTCGGCCGGCTCGAAGGCTGCGAGCCCGGCCACGACGTGGTCACGGCGGCCGAATCGGCGCTGGACCAGTTCTTCGCCTGATCCGTGCTCACCGCCTCCGGACTCGGCAAGTCGTACGGGCCTCGACGCCTCTTCTCCGACGTCACCCTGCAGCTGTCGCCCGGCCGTCGGATCGCCCTTGTCGGCGGGAACGGGACAGGCAAGACCACCCTCATCGAGATGCTGGTCGGCACGAACGAACCCGACGAGGGCACGATCACTCGGCCCCGGGACATGACGATCGGCTACCTCCCACAGGATCTCGTCGACACCGCAACCGGGTCCGTGATCGAAGAGGTGCTGGCCGGCGCGGGAGATCTGGCGGCTCTCGCCCATCGGCTCCACGAGCTCGAGGCCGCGCTCTCGGACCCTCAGGCCGACGCGGAACAGGTGCTCGCCGACTATGGCGAGGTGCAGGGTCGTTTCGAGGCCATGGGGGGCTATGCCCTGGAGGCCGAGGCACGGAAAGTGTTGGCCGGACTCGGGTTCAAGGACACCGACGGCGACCGTCCGGTGCGGGAGCTCTCGGGCGGATGGCGAATGCGAGTTGCCCTCGCCCGCCTCCTCCTCGCCAACCCGGACGTCCTGATCCTCGATGAGCCGACCAACCACCTCGACGTGGACTCGGTTGCCTGGCTCGAACAACAGCTGGCGGCGTGGCCCGGCGCGCTGCTGTTCGTCAGCCACGACCGCGACTTCATCGACGCCGTGGCGGACCGCGTGGTCGAGCTCGCCGAAGGCACCGCGCTCGAGTACGTCGGGGGATTCGCCGAGTTCGTCGTGGCCCGAGAAGAGCGGCTTCAGCGGATCGAAGCCGCGGCAGCCCGCCAAGCCCGGGAGGTGGCGCGGGTCGAGCAGTTCATCGACCGATTCCGCTACAAGGCCACCAAGGCCCGCCAGGTCCAGAGCCGGATCAAGACCCTCGAGAAGCTCGAGCGCATCGAGGTCCCGGACCGCCGCGAGTTGGTGGCGCGATTCGCGTTCCCCGAACCGCCGCGGTCGTCTCGGGTCGTCGCCGAGTTCGAACACGCCACCATCGGCTACGACGACATCCCGGTGGTCTCCGACGTCACCCTCGCTGTCGAACGGGGCCAGACGGTCGCGCTGGTCGGCCCGAACGGGGCCGGCAAGACCACCCTCCTGCGATGCATCCTCGGTGAGATCGAGGCGTCGGCGGGCTCCGCCGAGCTCGGCAACAACGTGAAGGTGGCCGAGTTCCATCAGCACCAGGCCGATCAGCTCGACCTCGAGAAGACCGTCATCGCTGCCTTCTCCGGGGGGATCGACCCTGGCAAACGAAACCTGCGCACCGTGCTCGGCTCGTTCGGGTTCCCCGGAGACGCCGCAGATCGTCGGATCGGCGACCTGTCGGGCGGGGAGCGCACTCGTCTCGCGTTGGCCCGCACGATGATCGAGCCGGTCAACCTCCTCGTGCTGGACGAGCCGACCAACCATCTCGATCTCCCGAGCTGTGACGTCCTCGAGGATGCGTTGACGGCCTACCCCGGCACGGTCCTTCTTGTCACCCACGACCGGCATCTGATCCGCAACGTCTCGGATGCGATCATCGACGTCCGGGACGGACGGGCGACATGGTACGACGGAGTGCCCGAGGAGGTCCTCACTCCCCCCGACCCCACCCGGGTCGGCACCGGCAAGGGACTCGCCAAGGGCGCGGCGGAGAAGGTCGAGAAGCGACGCGAGGGAGCGCGGGCCCGCCAGAACACCCAAGCCCTTCGCAAGCGGGTCTCCCGACTCGAGTCCGACCTGGAGAAGGCCGAGGCTCGGGTGTCGGAGCTGCAGTCCCAGCTGGCCGATCCCGACCTCTACGATCGTCCCGAGGAGGTCCACCGGTTGGCCACCCAGCACGAGGAGGCGAAGGACAGGGCCGCCACCCTGATGACGGACTGGGAGCGGGCGGCCGGCGAGCTCGAGGTGCTCGAAGCCGACGCCTGATCACCTCACGTCATATGCTCCACCAGCCACCGGTGCACGTCGGCGACGAGGAGCAGTCGATCGACGCAGTGATCGACGAAGCCCGCGGTGCTGATCACCTTCGGTGCCGGTTCGGGCCAGCGGACCTGGAAGAACTTGTGGCGGAGGAGGTCGCCCCGAGGGTGGTCTTCGGGCCACGGCTTCGGTACCCGCTTCAGCGCCGACCCGGCCACATCGAGTTCACGGCCCTGCCGGAGTGATGCGATCGCCTCGGCGAGGGCGGCACCTTCGTCCCCGCCTACCGCCGAGCGCCATCGATCCAGGTCGCCGAGGACCATCCCGGACGCGAAGCCGACTGGCCTTCGCCGGTGCGGCGATCTCGGCGTCGTACCGCTTCTTGTTGGTCTGGAAGAAGTCTCGATCGCCAGATCCGATGGCGGTGAGCAACTCGAGCCCTTCAGCGCTGAATCCCGAGAACGCCATCGCGCGATCGTAGACCGATGCCCGCTCTCACTCCGTCGGCCGCGAGGAGCAGGAGACCCGCCCACACGATGCAATAACCGATCGCCTGTCCACCCGTCCACGTCTCGTCGTACACCAGGACGCCCAGCAGGAACTGCAGGGTCGGCACCGTGTACTGCAGGATTCCCAACAGCGAGAGCGGAATCCGGCGAGCCGCATAGGCGAACATCAGGAGTGGAGTGGCGGTGAGCACACCGGCGCCGAGCAGCCACAGGTCGCGCCACGGAACGCTCCATCCGAGGACTCCGTCGCCACCCGCCGCCCTCGCGATCATGACCACCAGGGCGACCGGCGCGAGCATCGCCACCTCGAGGCTGAGTCCATCGAGCGATTCGATCGCCGCGGTCTTTCGGATGAGGCCGTACAGCCCGAAGCTCCCGGCGAGCAGGAACGAGATCCACGGGGGCCGGCCGACGTCGATGGTGAGCACAACGACTCCGACCACCGCAAGGAGGAGGGCGGTGGTCTGGACCGGGCGGAGCCGTTCACCGAGGATCATCACGCCGAGGGCCACGCTCACCAAGGGGTTCATGAAGTAGCCGAGACTGGCTTCCAGGACGCGTTCGTTGGTCACGGCGTAGACGAATCCGAGCCAATTCGCGGCCACGAGCGCGCCTGAAAGGGCCATGGCCCGGGTCACCCCCGGGGTCCGCCGCACCCGGTCGAGCGAACGGAGGGAACGCCGCGCCAGGTGAAGGCCGAGGAGGAAGAGCGCAGTCGCCAGGATCCGGAAGAGGACGATGTCTCCGGCGGGGACATCGTCGACGAGCCGCCAGTAGATCGGGGCGAGCCCCCACACCACGTTCGCGGCCATGGCCACCGCGATCCCCCGGTTCATCGCCGCACGCTACCGCCGGAGTGCACTCGCCGGTCTCGGTCGTCGGCGCGAGACTCGCCTCGTGAGGCTCGCTGATCTCGTCGCCGTGACCGACGCCGTGGCCGCAACCCGCGCCCGCAAGGAGAAGATCCTCCTGCTCGCCGATCTGCTCCGGACCGCAGACCCCGCAGAGGTCGGTGTGGTTCTCGCTCTCGTGGCCGGGCAACCACGGCAGGGCCGCATCGGCATCGGCTGGGCGACTGTCGGCGCGGTCGCCCCTCCACCCGCTCGGGAGGCGAGCCTCACCGTCGCCGAACTCGATGACCTGATGAGCACAATCGCCAGCACCCAGGGCGAGGGGTCACAGACCGACCGGGAACTGCTCCTCCACGACTTCCTCGGGCGCAGCACCGACGCGGAGGCGGACTTCGTCCGTCGATTGCTCATCGGCGAGCTGCGGCAGGGTGCGAACGCCGGCATCGCGGTCGAGGCGCTCGCCCGCGCGTCGGAGCTCCCTGCGACGGTCGTGCGGCGGGCGCTGATGCTCTCCGGAGAACTCGGCCACACCGCCGAGATCGCGTTCACGGAAGGCCGCGCCGGCCTTGAAGCAGTACGTCTCGAAGTGATGCGACCCATCCAGCCGATGCTCGCCAGCACCTCGAAATCCGTCGCGGACGCGGTCGAGGAACTCGGCCGCGTGGCTGTGGAGTGGAAGCTCGACGGCGTGCGGATCCAGGTCCATCGACGGGGCGACGAGGTTCGCATCTGGACTCGCAACCTCAACGAGATCACCGAGGGGCTTCCCGCCGTGGTCGACGCGGTTCGGGTGCTCCCGGCGCATCAGGTCGTACTCGACGGCGAGGTGCTCGGACTCGGAGAGGACGGGCGGCCACTCGCGTTCCAGGACACCGTTCGGGTGAACACCTCCGTGGCGCCGTTCTTCTTCGATCTCCTTCATCACGACGGCAACGACCTCCTCGACGAACCCCTCGAGATGCGGTCCCAGGCACTTGCCGCGATGGTCGGGGATCTGAAGGTGCCGGGGACGATCACCGCAGATCCGGTCGAGGCCGACGCCGTGCTCGCCGCATCGCTGGCTCAGGGCCACGAAGGAGTCGTGGTGAAGGCGGCCGCCTCGCCCTACCAGGCCGGCCGCCGCGGCAAGACGTGGCGGAAGGTCAAACCGGTGCACACCCTCGACCTCGTCGTACTGGCGGTCGAGCGCGGAAGTGGTCGGCGCCGCGGGTGGCTGTCGAACATCCATCTCGGCGCTCGGGCCGAGGACGGCTCGTTCGTGATGGTGGGCAAGACGTTCAAGGGGATGACCGACGCCATGCTGGAGTGGCAGACCACCCGCTTCCGGGAACTGGAGATCGAGACCCGGGGACACGTCGTCCACATCCGGCCCGAGCAGGTGGTGGAGATCGCTCTGGACGGGATCCAGCGATCCACCCGGTACCCGGGCGGGGTGGCACTCCGGTTCGCCCGCGTCGTGCAGTACCGAGACGACAAGACCGCCGCGGAAGCCGACACCATCGAGACGGTTCGCAACATCGGCCGCTGATTCCCGGCAGACTGGTCGGATGCCGGAGATCTTCACCGCCCCCGCCGAAGAGACCGTCACCAACCCGGTCACCGATGATGGCGACCACGACCGCTTCGCCCACTACGTCCGCAAGGCCGACGCCACGCGGGCGGCAGTGGAGGGCGTCCCCGTGCGAGCGCTCTGCGGGAAGGTGTGGGTACCGAGCCGCGATCCGTCCAAGTACCCCGTCTGCCCGGAGTGCACCAAGATCCGCGAGCGGCTTCTCAACCGGTCCAACAACTGAGGGTCGCCGGCGCCACCGCGGTGAACGATTGAATCGGCGGGTGTCACTGCCGATGGGGACGGGTGCATCGACTCGCGTCCGTGGTGTCGGGTGCCGTGCTTCTCGCGGCGGGACTGACCGCACCCGCGCACGCCCAGGAAGACCCGGTCGACGACCTACTGCGCGACGAGCGCCTCAGCACTCCCGAACTGTTGGGAGACGAGACCCTCAAGTTCGTCCTCTTCGAGATCGCGCTCCTCGAGCAACTCGGTGCATTCACTCCGGACAACGAAACGGTCTTCGAACGCATCCACGACGGGTTCGGCCCGTGGCCCGAGACCAGCCATGAGCAGGCGTTCGAGGTACTGAAGGCGATCGACACCGAACTGGCCGAACGACGACCGGCGTTCAACGTCCTGGCGGCCGGGCAGAACCCCGAACTGTCCTTCGTCGTCGGACGGCTCCCGGCCGAGTGGAACCTCCGCCTGCTCGCAGGCAACACCGAGTTCATCACCGGTCACGAGTACACCGGCGCGCTCGACAAGCTCCTCACCGATGCCGCCCAACCCGCGGACAGCGCCGCCGGACCGGTCAGGCTCTCGATTCCTGAGCTCCAGGCCCAGCTGGCCGACGCCCTCGAGCGGCTCGCGGATGCCGAGCAGATGAACACCCTCCTCCAGGCGGAAGTCGACGAACTTCGCCGGGAGGTCGACGCGATGGGATCGCGGCCGACCCCCGCGACATCCGGCGACGGCACCGACTGGGTCCCGATCGCAGCCGGTGCCGCCACGGCCGGGCTCCTGGTGGGTGGAGCCGTCGTCGCCCTGCGCCGGCGGCGGGACGGCAACACCGGGGAAGGCACGAGCGAGGTGATGGAGGCGCATCGTCGCCTCACCAACGCACGCACCGAGGAGGAGGTTTCGGCCATCACCGTGTCCGCGTCCCGCCAGCTCGCCGAGGGAGCCGATGCCATGCTCCTCCGAAAGGTGCCGGACGGGCTACGGATCGCCGGGACCACTCCGATCATTCCCTCGTCCGCTCTGAACCGGATCATCGAGACCGGCCAACCGCTCATGACCCAGCTGTCCGGCGACCCCTTCTGGCCGACCACGACGGTCGAGGTGGCCGGTGTGCCCGTCGTACACGAAGGAACGGTCGTCGGCGCCGTGGTGGTCTGGACCAACGGGTCCACCCCGTTCAGCGACGAGATCCGCGACCGCCTGGAGCTCCTCGTGCCCGCGGTCGGCGGAGCACTGTCCACCGCCGACGAGATCGGGATGATGGAAGTCATGGCCATGGTCGACGGCCTCACCTCGCTGGGAAACCGGCGACGGCTCGACGGCGACCTCGAGACGACCCTCGCGTCCGCGGTCGCGGCCGACCTGCCCGTGGGCTTCGCGATGATCGACGTCGACCACTTCAAGGTCTACAACGACACCCACGGACACAGCGCCGGCGACCAGGCCCTCCAGGCGGTGGCCCAGACCATCGCCGCATGCGTCCGAGACAGCGACGTCGTCTATCGATACGGCGGTGAGGAGTTCTCGATGCTGCTGCCGGGGGCCACACCCGAAGAGGCCCGGCTGGTGGCGGAGCGGGTTCGGGCGTCGGTCGAGAGTCTCTCGGTCCCCGGCGAACAGTTCCAGCCCGGCGGACAGTTGACCGTCTCGATCGGCATCGCCACCCTGGAGACCGGTCCACCCGCCGATCTCAAGGAGCGAGCCGACGCTGCGCTCTACCGAGCGAAGTCCAACGGCCGGAATCAGGTGGCGATCGGCTGAGCGCCGGGTCGTGCGTTCGGCCCTAGGCTCTGAGATGATCTCCGGGTCGAAACCCGCCGATTCGAAGGAAGCGCAGTGAAGGTCGCCGTTGTGTACGAAAGCCGCACGGGCAACACCGCCAGTGCCGCGGAGATGGTCGCTGCCGCCGCCCAGGACCTCGGCCACGAGGTCGGCGTGTGGCCCACCGAGAAGGTGAACCTCGATTTCCTCACCTCTGCGGACATGGTGTTCCTGGGCACCTGGACCGATGGAATCGTCATCGCCGGCCATCGTCCCGGCGACTCGGGGCGACTGCTGAAACTGCCGGGCATCTGGGGCAAGCCGACCGCCGGGTTCGTGACCTACGCGATCCACGCCGGAAAGGTCGTCGACAAGGTCGCCGACGTCGCCGAGCTGTTGGGCGGAGACTGGATCGGCGGCCGGGCTTTCCGGCGCGACCAGCTCCCCGACGGCGTGGCCGGATTCGTCGTCGCGGCGCTCGATGCCGCGTCCGAGCGCCTCGGCGCCGACGCCTGATCGGTTCCCTGTGTCAGCCGGCCGACACGCATCTGTTTCAAGATCGTGACGATCGGGAACCACAACGTGGATTCGCCCGTCTTCTTTGGGACCATCGTTCCAGAGGAATCCCCCATGCGCAGCCACATTCAGGGTGTCTTCATTCTCCTCATCGTCGGAATCGCCTTGATGTTCACGGCCCGCATCGCCGCGCCCGTGCTCTCAGAGGCGTTCGGTGACGAGGGTGCGATCGTGGCCGAGAGCGGGGAACTCGAGGACGTCGTCGATCTCGCCGTGGCCGAGATCGAGGTCGACGAGCCGCTCACCTCCGACGAGGTGTTCACGCTCCAGGACCTCCTCACCTCACTCGGATTCGATCCCGGACCGGTCGACGGGATCATGGGCGCCAACACCCGGAGCGCCATCGTGGCGGCCATCGAGGAGTACAACCTCGAGGCCGAGAGCAGCGACCGGGCGGTGCTGCGGTTCGTGGAATCCCTGACCGACGCGCTCACCGCAACGGACACTGAAGCACCACTCGACACCGAGGGGATTCCAGGGGCGGAGCAACTCACACCAACGGGCGAAGACGGCTGATCGCGCCTCCCGGAACAAACCGGGAAAATGTATGGTTGAGAGTGCTGCGGAGGGCGTGATGACGCAGATCGCGATGGAGGAAACCGAGCCGAGCCCACCCCCCGCCGACACGCGCGCCCGATCACGCTACGGATGGCCGCTCGGCCGGGAACTGACGCTCGTCCTCGGCGGCCTCGTGGTGTACCGACTCGTCCGGCTGATCGTCAAAGACGAGTTCGATCAGGCCTTCGCCAACTCTCAGACCATCGTCGACTGGGAGCGCGCCATCGGCATCTTCAACGAGGTCAACCTCCAGTCGTCGGTACTCGGCAGCGACGCCGTGGTCTGGTTCCTCAACCGCTACTACTTCTTCGCCCACTTCGGCGGCACGGCGATCCTGCTGGTGTGGCTCTTCGTGCGCCACTTCAGCCACTACGGCCGCGTCCGCCGCGTCCTGTTCGTCACGACATTCGTCTCCCTGGCGGTCCACGTCGTCTTCCCGCTCGCACCGCCCCGTTGGTTCCCCGACATGGGCTTCGTCGACACCCTGCAGACCTACGGGCCCAAGATCTACGACAGCGAGACCATCACCAACACCGCGAATCAGATCGCGGCGATGCCGTCGCTCCACGTCGGCTGGGCCCTCATCGGGGCCTGGGCGGTTGTTCGCGCCGGTCGGAGTCAGTGGCGATGGCTCGCCACTGGGCACCCGATTCTCATGACCGCGGCCGTCGTCCTCACCGCGAACCACTGGTGGCTCGACGTCATCGGAGCGATTGCCCTCGTCGCGGTGGTCATCATCGCCGACACCCCGATCCAGAAGCGATTGGAAGCCCGCCAGATCCGCCGCGAACAGGCCCAACTGGCCACCGTCTCATCCTGACGATGGCGGTGGTGCCCACCGAGCCGCCGTCCGGTTCGCTGACCTATCGGCCCGGGTTCGAGCTCGACCTGGGTTTCGCGCTCATGGGGATCAAGACAGTGGTTCGTCGATCGGGTGTCCAGTGGTGGGCCACGACCACCCCGACCGGGCCCGCCACCGTGGCGTTCCGAGTGGCGGGATCCGAGGTCCGGGCCGACGCGTGGGGTCCGGGCACCGAGTGGGCTCTCGACCAGTTCCCTGCCCTCCTTGGCGCCGACGACGACCCCTCCGACTTCCGCCTCGACCATCCCGCGCTCGCGAACGCTGCGTCGAAGTTCTCCTCGCTCCGGATCGGGTCGACCGCCCGCTGGTACGAGGCCGCCGCCACCGCTGCGATCGGCCAACGAGTGGTGAAGACCGACGCCTCCGCGTCCCGTGCCAAACTCGCTCGGCGCTACGGCGACCAGACACTCCCGGGCCCGATCCCCACGTTCCCGACACCCGACACGATCCTCGGGCTCTCCGACCAGGACTTCCACCGCGCAGGGGTCGAGCGGTCCCGAGCACGGGTCGTTCGGGTCGCGGCCAAGTACGCCGACCGGATGGAGCGGCTGTCCGACCTCCGCCCGGCGGAGGCCACCGAGTGGCTCCAGCGCCTTCCCGGCATCGGCCCCTGGACCGCGGCCCTCACCACCGCCCAAGCCGGCGGTGACGCCGATGCGGTGCCCGTCGGCGATCTCCACATCCCTCGCAACGTGGTCCACACACTGGCCGGGGAGGAGAACGGCAGCGATGCGCGGATGCTCGAGCTGCTCGAGCCGTACGCCGGTCATCGCCAGCGGGTGGTCCGGCTGGTGAAGATGGCCGGTGGGGAACCGAATCACCGACCGGCTCCGTTCCGTTACGACATCAGCCGCATCTGACCGGGCGCGCCGGCCTCACCCCGCTCTCGCCGCGGTCTTGGTGGCCCGGCGCTCCCGATGGGCCACCGTTCGTTCGATGTAGCCGATCGCTTCAGGGGTCTTGCAGCCGGTTTCTCCGTGATCGACCTGGACCCTGCCGATCCGGCGAGCCGCGGCGATGGCTTGGCGCCGGAGGTTGCCGTCGCGGAGCGCGATGACGATGAGGGCCTGGTTCATCTCGTGTCGGACCCGATTGGGACGGTGATGGATCTCGGTTTCGATCTGGCCGAGCAGGCTGCGGAGATCCGCTGCGGTCCACACGGAAGGATCCTCCGCGGTGAAGGCGACGATCGCCCACCCCACCGACGCCTGCCACTCGTCCTTCCGGTCGCGGAGCTCATCACTCGACGAACGGGCGTGGCGTGACGCGGCAGCGACGCCCGCCACCGACCCTGCCGTCACGTAGCACTCCACCTCCCTCACCCAGGAGCGGAGGAGCGTCTTGGACACTTTCGGACCGTCGATGATCTTGACCGCGAGTTCACGAGCATCGTGCACGCCCGTCGCCCACAGCGCGAGGGCGAGTTCGTGATCGATCTTGATTCGTTTCGCCAGCGTGTTCAGATGGGCGTAGCTCACGCCGAAGACCGGCCCGGTCACGCCATGGCGGCGGTAGATCTTGCGGCCCTGCTCGGTGCCGGCAGCTTCGAGATCGGCGAGCACCTCTTCGGGACTCATGTGCGATTCCCGGAGTCGTTCCAGCGAACCAGGACGAGCAGCAGCACCGCACCCAGGATGGAGCCGATCCAGCCGGAGCGGCTCATGTCGAAGCCGTCGCCCGCAATCAGCGATCCGAGAGTGCCGCCCACGACAGAGCCGATCATTCCGAGGACGATCGTGCCGAGACAGCCGTAGTGCCGACCGGTCGGCACCACGAGCCGGGCGATCAGGCCGACGACCAGTCCGAACAGTGCGAAGGCGATGGGCCCCATGGCTCAGCGCGGGAGGAGGGAACGGGGAACACGCATGTCCCTGAGTCTTGCCGAGCCGGAGCGCTCGCGCCGGTCGGGCCGCACCTTCGCGGTGTTTCGCGGCTCCGAATCAGCAAGCAGCGGTGGGTGCACCCGTCGCGGCGTACTCGGGGGTCCGGCTGAGCCTGCAGAGGAAGGCGGCCATCTGCGCCCGTGTCACGACTCCGTTCGGGTCGTAGATCCCCGGGGAGATTCCGGTGGTGATCCCGGCCGTCGCCAGCCAATCCACGGCGTCGCGGTACCAAGAGGTAGAGGGCACGTCGTCGAACCCCGCGGACGGGGCACCGTCGGGTCGGCCGAGGAGACGCCAGAGGAAGGCGGCCATCTGCGCCCGAGACACCCCGCCGGCGACATCGAACTCACTCGGCGACACCCCGGTCGTGACTCCTTCGGCTGCCAACCAGTCCACCGCTTCGCTGTAGAAGCGCCCGGGCGGCACGTCGACGAAGCCGGCGGACGGGGCTCCGAGAGGTGACCCCATGAGCCGCCAGAGGAACGTGGCCATCTGCGCGCGCGTCACGGGATCGAGCGATCCGTAGGCCGATGCGGAGATGCCGGTGGTGACGCCCGTGTCGGCCAACCAGTCGACTGCGTCCGCGAAGTACTCGCCGGGGGCGACATCGCAGAACCGCCGACCGTCGGACTCGTACGTGAACGCCACACTGTTCGCCACACACACGTGGTCGAGATGCAGGCGCCGTTGCCCGTTCGGATAGCTCGTGTGCGGCGGGTTCCAGCCGTGGTAGCCCAGCATCAGGAGACCGTCGGGGTCGACGAAGGGTGCCGGAGCCCCTGGCCCGAGACGGGCCCCATCCGACACGAGGAGAGGTGACAACGACGGTTCGAAACAGGGCCCCGTTGGGCCGGCACAGGTCGCCCACCCGGTGGCGTAGGCGGTCGAATCCCAGTTGTTCGCGGAGTAGAAGAGCAGCCAGCCGCCGTCGTGCTCGAGGAGGGCAGGGTTCTCGATCACGGTGCCCTGCCACGGCCGAGCCAGTTCGGTCGTCTCCATGAGGAAGTTCACGGTGGACCCGGGTCGCCAGGCCGAGCCGTCGTCGGTGAGCGCGCGTGACCAGAACCCGGTACGCCGCGAGGCCAGACCGGGCACGCCGACAGGCACTCCCTCGTTCTTCCAGACGAGATACGGGACTCCGTCGTCGACCACCAGGAACGGGTCGATGGCACCGTTCGGGTCCGGCTCGCACACGAACGGTCCCGAGCTGGAGTCGACGAACGGTCCGGTCGGAGACGCGGCGCGGGCAGTCGAGACACATCGCCGCTCCCCGGCACCGGTCCGGACCGCGTAGGCGGCGAGGAAGTCACCGTTCGGCAGCTCGACGACCGTCGGAGCCCACTGCTCGGTCCTTCCGGCAACGAGCGGAGACCAGCTCGGCCCCGAACCAAGCGCGTCACCCAGCGCGATCCACGTGACCAGGTCGGTGGACTTCATGACCGGCAGGGCCGCGCCACCCGTACTGGTCGAGTAGGCGTAGTACTTCCCGTCGACCTCGATGATCGCCGGATCCGGGAAGTTCTCGGCGTACGGCTTCCCCGGTTCGAAGGGGGGCGCACCCGGGAAGGCCGCGACCGGACCGAACCCGGCCGCGAAGAGCCCGAGCGCGAGCAACGTCATCGCGAGACTCCGGACCTTCAGCACCCTCCTGTCTTCGGCATGCCCGGGCCCGATCTGAACACCCAGACGCCCCACTGTCACACTCGTGCCGTAGGTTGCTCCCCGATGGTCTGGAGCACCCGATGATCAGCTGTGGACACTGCGGCGGACAACACCCCACGGTCGCGGACGTCCGCAGCTGCTCGGGAAGTCCTGCCACCGCCACGATCGACTGGGGAGCCGAGCCGGCGCCCCCGCGGTCGGCGAATGAGGTGCGGCCAATCGATCCATCGCACGTCGACGTGGCGCTGGAGCCCGACTGGGAACGGCTGGCCGGACCGGGCTGGCTCGGCCGGAGCGTCGTGGTGCTACCCGGCCAGACCGTGCCCGCTCCGCGTAGAGAGTGCCCCCAGATCGATGTTCGTGTCGACACCATGGGCTCGGCGGCCGATGACGTCGTCGACAAGCTCCAATCGGCACGATCCGGCCGCGAACGCATGGTCATCGTCCTGCACGGCGAGCTTCACGCCGGCACACCGGTTCTCGACGGCGACTTCTGGGAACTCTCCGCCGACACCGACCTCCCTGGTGAACGGTTGCGCCTCCTGCTCCTCGCCAACTCGGTCGACGCCCGCGATCCGGATCGGCCCACGGTGCGCGCCGTCTCCGATGCAGTCAACGCCGGCGCCACCCTCCGCCTCGGTGGGCCGGGCGACGTCGACACGCCGAACGGACCTGCATGGTGCGATGGCGGTCCGCTCGCATGGCCGGACGGCGATCTCGGTGCGGCGGTCATCCCTGCGGTGAACTCGAGCCGCGGGTCTCTGCGTCCACTCCGAGCCGATGGTCCGAACGCGGACCTGGCCCAAGACCAACTCGACGCCGTCACCCACTCCGGCGGTGGCGCACGAATCATCGCGCCGGCAGGGTCCGGCAAGACCCGAGTCCTCACCGAGCGCGCCCGGCACCTGATCGTGGACCGGGGCATCGATCCTTCGGGGATCTGCCTCCTCGCCTTCAACGTTCGAGCCCGGGAGGAGATGCAGGAGCGCACGACAGATCTCGATGGCCTCGAGATCCGGACCCTCAACAGCCTCGCACTCACAATCCAGACCGGTGGCGGCCCCTTCCGCCGTCCCGCCGGCCGGGGCGCACCGAGGGTGATCGACGAGCGTGAAGTCCGCCGGGTGCTCGACGACCTCGTCACCCGGCGCCGACAGGCCATGGCCGATCCGATGGCGGTCTGGATCGAAGCGCTCTCGGCGAGCCGGCTCGGCCTCCGCTCGCCGGCAGCGGTGGAATCCGAGTTCGGAGGCGACGTCCGCGACTTCACGACGGTCCTTCCCGAGTACCGACGCCGACTCCGCCGAGCTGGAGTCATCGACTTCGACGAACAGATCCTCGGCGCGATCGAGATCCTGTGCACCGATCCCGATGCCCGCGCCGCGGCGCGACGAGCCTGTCGGGTCCTCCTCGTCGACGAGTTCCAGGACCTCACCCCCGCCCACGTCCTGTTGATCCGCCTTCTCGCCGGCCCTGAGTCGGAAGTCTTCGGTGTGGGCGACGACGACCAGACCATCTACGGCTACTCCGGCGCCTCACCCACCTGGCTGATCGAGTTCGCCCGGCTGTTCCCCGGTGCCGGAACCCACGATCTCACGATCAACTACCGATGCCCGGCCGAGGTCGTGGACGCCGCGTCGACCCTGCTCAGCCACAATCGTCGCCGGATCCCCAAGGCCATCCACGCCGCGCCCGGCCGGGGCGGCGATTCCGCGTCGTCCGCGCTCTCGACCATCACGTCGAACGAACCGACCGAGATCACCGTGGGGCGGGTCCGGGATCTCATCGAGGCGGGGACGCCACCCGCCGACATCGCGGTTCTCACCCGGGTCAACGCCACCTTGCTGGGTCCGATGATCGCCCTGGAGGAAGCCGGGATCGCCACCAATGCGCCGATCGACACGGCGTTTCTGGACCGGACGGGCATCGCGGGTGCTCTGGCGTGGCTGCGGCTCGCGGTGGCACCCGCCCAGCGGTTCGACGGCGCCGACGTCGACCTCGCCGCCCGGCGGCCGCCGCGTGGCCTGAGCCGCACACTGGTCGGCTGGATGGCCGAGCAGTCCAGCGCTCGAGGATTGCTGGCACTGGCCGGACGGCTCAAGCAGGAGCGGGATCAGGGCAAGGTGACCGACTTCGTCGCCGATCTCACGATCCTGCGGGACCTGGCCGACGGCGGGGCCGACACCCACACACTCCTCACCGCCGTTCGCGACCAGGTCGGCCTGGGGGCGGCGCTCGACAACCGACTCGACGCGAGCCGCCGCTCCGTCGATCGCTCGGCGCA
>CAYFLT010000058.1:0-7554 GCA_964344055.1 uncultured Candidatus Nemicrothrix sp. | reverse complement strand
GCGACGACCTGGCTGCCCTTCTCAGCACGGCCCGCCATCAGCCCGATCCGGCGGAGTTCCCGGCCTGGCTCACGGCCAAGCTCACCGAGACGACGCCGGACTGGAGCGGCGTTCGCCTCTCCACCGTTCACCGGGTGAAGGGACGGGAGTGGCCCCACGTGATCGTCCACGAAGCCACGGCCGGCCTCTTCCCGCACCGGCTCGCCTCTGATCGGGAGGAGGAGCGCCGTGTCTTCCACGTGGCGGTCACCCGCGGCCAGCGCTCCGTACTGGTGGCGTCGGGCTCGCCGCCGTCGCCGTTCGTCGTCCAGCTGAGCGAACCGGCAGATCCCGCCGCCCCGCCCGAACCCGAACTCCGACCGACGACGCCGGCGCCCAAACCGAAGAAGGCGAGGGAGGTCCCGGAGGTCGGCTCGATCGAGGAAGCAACGCTCCGGGAACGGCTGAAGGCGTGGCGCCTGGAGACGGCGAAGGGCGACGCAATTCCGGCCTACCGGGTCTTCCCCGACACCACCCTCTACGAGTTGGCCCGGCGTCGACCAGCGTCCCCACCCGAGCTGCTGGCCGTGTCCGGCATCGGGCCGGCCAAGGTCGACGCGTACGGCGAGGCGATCCTCGCCGTCATCGCCGAGAGTCAGCCTCCGACGGACCAGTAGGGTCGCGGCCATGTGCCGCAACATCACCACCCTCCGAGGCCTCGAACCGGTTGCCACCAGCGAGGAGATCGAGGCGGCTGCACGCCAGTTCTGCCGCAAGATCAGCGGCGTGCAGAAGACCTCCGCGACCACCGAGGAGCCGTTCGAGAAGGCCGTGGCCGAGATCGCGGAGATCTCTGCCCGTCTCCTCGCGGAGCTTCCGCCGCGCAAGGTGCCTCCCAAGACCGAGCCGCCTCTGCGCAGGCTGGCGCGGCAGCGGGCTAGCTGAGCGCCGGAGAGTTCGCCGCGGTCGGGAACGCCCGCAAGCCGAGGTCGTCGACGAAGCCCTCGGCGACCGAGGCGAAGAAGTCGTCGAGCGGGATTCCGGACGCGTCAGCGCCGATGTTGAGCGACCGGAACACGGCGACCGTGAGCGCCGCTTCGACGACACCCTCGCTTCCCACCGCCGCATCGAGCGACGCGCGAGCAGGATCCAACGAGTCGTCGCGCCGCCACACCGCTTCGGCGAAGTCCGTGAGCTCCTGACTGTGGGGAACCCCCGCGTCAGAGCCGTCCACGGCGGCGGTGAGGTTCGGTCGGGTGTCGACCGCATCGCTGCTCGCACCGAGCAGCATCACGTGAGCCGACGTTCAATAGAAGCACTCGTTGAGCGCACTCGTGCGGGCCGCGAGCAGTTCGACCTGGGGTCGGCTGAGGGCCCGGTCGTCCCAGACCATCTCCTCGAATCCGTCACGGCTGTACATGGACAAGATGAGTGCCCGCCACCGGTGATGGTCCTCCGCCGCGAGGCTGAGCGCCCGGGCAACGTTCGGACCGTTGAAGTCGGCGGTCATCTGGATGTGGCCGCCGACATCACCCATCCCCGAGGGACGCACTCGGCTGGGCACCCCGTTGATGGCCGCCGGCAGCTCGGCGAGGGGCGCTCCCAGGGCATGACACAGCTGATCGACGGCCGCGATCTGGGCCACGATCGCCGCCAGTTCGGCGTAGGCGGCATCCCCTACCCGATCCGCCACCATCGATACCGTCTCCCGGTCGATCGAGGAGGTCTCGACCGCCACCAACTCGACCAGGGCGGACACGAAGGGCGAGAGGCCGGGAGATTCGTCGTGGGCGAGGGTTTCGAGCGGAGGAATCCGGTCCCAGAGCGGCCGCGGGGCGGCGTTTCGGGCCACCGACGCGATGGCGATCCGCTCGGCTCCCGTCCACCACCTGCCCGGTGCACCGAGGCCGGAGATCGCCGCCGATGCGGCGACGGCCACCGGCTCCGGAATCGGTAGGGAAGAGAACGGTTCGATCACGGTCTTCGACGCTACCAGAGCGCCGATTCTGGTGTTTCTCCGACTTTGGACCAAGTCCAGATCCCCCGTAGACTCCATCCCATGAGTGCAGACACCTCCCACTTCGGACCCCTCGCCCAACTCGCTGGAGAATGGGAGGGCGATGGCGGCCTCGACGTCTCCTATCACCACGCAGAGGGCGCTGCCGGCGACACGCCCTACCGTGAGACCATCACCTTCAAGCCGTTCGGTCCGGTCGACAACGGCAGCCAGAAGCTCTACGGGCTCGACTACAAGATGGCGGCGTGGCGTCAGGGCGAGGACGACCCCTTCCACACCGAAGTCGGCTATTGGCTGTGGTGCAGCGACCTCGGTCACGTGATGCGAGGCTTCGTCATTCCCCGCGGTTCGGCCATCCTCGCCGGCGGCGAAGCAGCCCCGGACGCCACGTCGTTCACCATGCGGGCATCGGCCGACAGCGACGAGTACGGCATCACCCAGAACAGCTACCTGCTCGAGAACGCCCGGTGCATCGCCTACGAGTGCAACCTGTCGGTCGACGGCGACACGCTGACCTACGACGAAACCTCGACCCTCGTCATGAAGGAATTCGACGAGCCGTACCTCCACACCGACCGCAACGTCCTGCGGCGGGTGGCCGAACTCGAACTCCCTCCCGCGGGCTGATCGCGCGACGGCAGGTCACCCGGCGTGCGGGTCACTGCATGCCGCGAGGACTCACCGTCCGCTGGCTCACCTCGACGAGCTCTCCCCGACGGACCTCGAACGACACCACTCGTTCCACGAGTGCTGACCTCCACGCGCCCGGCCGGTCACGACGTCGAGCGACATCCCTTCGGTGACGGGTAGCAGGGCCACGGCCTTGAAGCCGTCGTCGCGGCCCGGATGGGATCGCTTCTCCTCGGACAGCAGCTCGATCGATTCCCAGATCCACACATCATCCACGCTCACGAAACGGCATCGGTGGTTGGAGCGGTTCTTGGCCACGATCGAGCCAGGGCACACGATCACGGCGCCGGAGACCCAGGGCATGGCGCCGAGACCGTCGCGCCCGAAGCCCTCCTCGAACGCGTCCTCGATCAGGGCGTCGTGGTCGCCGTGGGAGACAGCTCGTCGCCGAGCTTCGTCCCGGAGGGCGGCAGCGAGGTGGCTGAGCACGTCATCGGGCAGCTTCTGCGTGAGCTCGACCGCAGCCTCCGGATCCTCAGTGAGATGACGAACGATGGTTCCGTAGCGGCGACCGGCCATGGCCGTCATCATGCCGCCGCGAACCTGCTTCACCTCGTCGATCGCGACGCAGGCTCGCCACTTCGACACAAACACATGTTCGTAGTACCGTGACACCATGGGCTCCGGGGCCACGATCCTGCACGCCGACCTCGACTCGTTCTATGCGTCGGTCGAACAGCGCGACGACCCTCGGCTGCGGAACCGTCCGGTCATCGTCGGGGCGGGTGTGGTGTTGGCCGCCTCCTACGAGGCCAAGGCGTACGGTGTCCGCTCGGCGATGAACGGCGGCCAGGCCCGCATGCTCTGCCCCCACGCCAAGGTCGTCTCCCCCCGAATGGAGGCGTACAGCGAGGCGTCCAAGGCTGTCTTCGAAGTCTTCCACGATTTCACTCCGGTGGTGGAGCCGATCTCGGTCGACGAGGCCTTCCTCGACGGGTCAGGGGCCATCAACCTGTTCGGGCCGCCACCTGAGATCGGTGAACAACTGAGGGCGAGGGTGCTCGCCGACGTCGGGCTCCCCCTGTCGGTCGGGGTTGCCCGCACGAAGTTCCTCGCCAAGGTGGCATCGGCCCAGGCGAAGCCGGACGGGATGATCGTCGTCGAGCCCGGCCGGGAAACCGCCTTCCTCCATCCGCTCCCGATCGAGGTGTTGTGGGGGGTCGGGCCGGTCACGTCCGCGAAGCTGCGCGATCACGGCGTCGAGACCGTCGGCGACCTCGCGGCGTCGGGTCGCGCCGAACTCCAGGGCCTCCTCGGCCCTCACGCGGGGCGTCATCTCCGCGCCCTCGCTCACAACCGCGATCCCCGCTTCGTCGACACGAACCGGCGGGATCGTTCGATGGGATCCCAGCGTGCGCTGGGCCAACGGCCCCGCACCCGCGAGGAACTCCGCACCATGCTCCTCGGGATCGTCGAGAAGGTCGCCGCCCGGCTCCGCAAAGCAGAGCGGCTCACCCGGACGGTCACGGTTCGCTTCCGCACCGCCGAGCTCCGCCACGAAAGCCGCTCGCGCACCCTGGTCGAGCCGACGGCGTCGACCGAGATCCTCACCGGCACTGCCGACGAGCTGCTGTGTGCGCTCACCGACGGTCCCCAGGGTCCGGGCAGCCGACTCGGCCGGGTCGGCTGCTCACTGGTGGGGATCACCTTCTCCGGACTCTGCCGACCCGATGCCGTTCAGCTCGCCCTGCGGTTCCCCGAGGACGGCCGCCCGACCGAGCGCCTCGACGAACTGGTCGACGACATCCGCAACCGCTGGGGAGGCGCGGCGGTGGCCCGAGCGTCGCTGATTCGCGACGAGGGTGGCGTGCCGGTCCTGCAGCGACCCACCGCACTCGATGCCTGAGGCTGTTGCCGGTGTCCCACCGGGCCGCCAGTGCAAGACTGACCGGATGGACCTCGACTCCGCTCTCGCCTGGGCCGGCGAACGCCGCCACGCCGTGCTCATCACCCTCCGCCGCGACGGCCGGGCCCAGTCGTCCGACATCGTGTACGGGATCGAGGGCGATGTCATCCGGGTCTCGCTCACCACCGACCGTGCCAAGACGGCCAACATGCGTCGCGATCCGCGGGTCGTCCTCCACATCACCGATCCCACCGGCTGGAGCTATGTGTCCTTCGACGCCACAGCCGAACTGAGCGACGTGTGCGGCCAGGCCGACGACGCCACCGCCGACGAGCTGGTGGCGCTCTACCGCACCGTTAGCGGAGGCGAGCACGACGACTGGGACGAGTTCCGCCGTGCGATGGTCGACGACCGCCGCCTGGTGGCGCGGATCCGCCCCACATCGGTCACCGGCCAGATCAACCGCTGATGGCGGAACGCGGCTTCTTCGAACACGTCCTCGACGCGTTCGAAGGGTTCGTCGACGATGCCCACGGGCCCGTCCGGGCCAGCGCCCACCGGCGGGGCCTGAAGGTCTGGTTCGGCAGTGCCGAGGGCCGCGCGGCCAAGGAGCACTACGAGGCCCAGCTGATCCGACTCGACGGTGAGGCCGCACTCGAGATCGGGTTCCACGCCGAGCACCGGGACCCGGCCGCCAACGATGCGGTGCTCGAGCACCTCGCCAGCCGGGAGGCCGCCTGGCGACCGGGTCTGGGCGAGGAGGCGGAGACCGGCGAATTCATCGGCATGGACGAATGGCGCCGGATCTCCGAAGTGTGGGAGCCACCAGATCCGGACGATCCCGAGGCTCCCATCGAGGTAGCAGCGCGGCTGGCCGACTATGTCGACGCCATCGAACCCCACCGGGTGCGAGACTGACCCGGATGCCGGACTCCCCACCCGCCCCCGAACGTGGCCTGTTCTGCAACCGCACCCTGAACCTCCGGGGGGTTCGGGCCATCGGGTACGACATGGACTACACGCTCATCCACTACCACGTGGACGCGTGGGAGCAGGCGGCGTTCGAGCACGCCACCGAGCGGCTCGGTGACCGGGGCTGGCCAGTCGATGCGCTTGAATTCGAGCCAACCGCGTTCACCCTCGGCCTCACCTTCGACCTCGAGCTCGGCAATCTGGTCAAGGCCACCCGGTTCGGCTACGTCATGCGGGCCCATCACGGCGACCAGGTGCTCAGCTTCGACGACCAGCGCAACGCGTACTACGGCACGGTGATCGAGCTCAGCGACGACCGCTTCGAGTTCATGAACACCCTCTTCGAGCTGAGCCGGGCGTCCCTCTGGACCCAGCTGGTGGCGATCCACGACCGCAAGCCGCTGCCCGGTGTGGCGTCCTACGCTCAGCTCTACCGCGAGATCGACCTCGCGTTGGGGGCGGCCCACCTGGAGGGGGCGCTGAAGGCGGCGATCGTGGCGGACCCCGATCGTTTCGTCGATGTCGACCCCGGCCTCCTCGGGACCCTCGAGGACCAACGGCTCGCCGGCAAGCAGCTACTGCTCGTGACCAACTCCGAGTGGTGGTACACCCAGAAGATGATGAGCTGGTGCTTCGACGGGGCACTCGGCCCGGACCGCACGTGGCGAGACCTCTTCGACCTCGTCATCGTCGCCGCGGCCAAGCCGCGCTTCTTCGCCGAGCAGGGTCCGATCTTCCGCCTGGTCGATGCCGAGCGGGGCCACCTCGAGCCCCACTTCGGCCCGCTCGAACGCGGGGAGGTGTACCACGGCGGCAACGCCCGGATGGTCGAACAGTCGCTGGGCCACGATGCCAGCCAGTTCCTGTACGTCGGTGACCACCTGTTCGGCGACGTCCACGTCACCAAGGACGTCCTTCGGTGGCGCACCGCCCTGATCGCCCGAGAACTGGAGGACGAGATCCACGCCGCAGCCACGTTCGCAGAGGACGAAGCACGCCTCGAGATGCTGATGGACGACAAGATCGGGCTCGAGCACCGACATGCGTCGCTACGCATGGAACGGCGGCAGCGAGTGGTGGCCGACGTCCCTCGCGACGACATCGACGGGGAGATCGATCTCACCGCGGCAGCCATCTCGGAGGTCGACACCAAGATCGCTCCACTGGCGCGGGCCGCGGCCACCCAGGGAAACGATGCGTGGGGGCCGCTGATGCGGGCCGGTGTCGACAAGAGCCTCTTCGCCCGGCAGGTCGAGAAGTACGCCGACGTCTACACCAGCCGGGTCAGCAACTTCGCGGCGGCCACGCCCTACGGATACCTGCGGGCGGCCCGCGGCTCGCTGCCCCACGACACCGCCAACGATCGATCTCAGTAGGCGTAGGAGTCGAAGGAGATCTCGCCCCGCCAGCCGAAGAGGAGCATCACGGCCTCGTCACCGGTGGTGATGGCGTGGGGAGCCATCGTCGGGGTCACACTCACGTCTCCAACTCGGCGGGTCGTCGTGGTGCCGCCGATTTCGAACTCGGCCTCACCACCGACCACCACGTACAGCTCCTCGGCCTGGTGCCAGTGGGACGGGTAGTGGGTGTTCGGGCCGATGTAGAACACACCGAAGAGATACTCGGGGTGATCGATCATCCCGTCGGGCCCGACGATGTTGCAGGCAGCCGCTCGGTGGACCCAGCCCGGCGGCACCCGGGCCTCCGATGACTGGAACCAGGTGAGCTGGTCGACGGCCGCGTCGATCCGGTTGCAGACTTCGGCGGCCATCGGGTCGACGGGTGCAAATCGGGCCAGGCCACCTTCAGCGGCGGGGGGCACCGGAGCGGTCACCACGGGGTCGCCGACCCGCGCCGCCACCCGGTTGCCGAACCAGGTGGCCAGCTCGTCGTCTCGTGAACTGAGGTAACCGGACGCGGCGGTGAGCAGATCGGACACAACAGTCACAGCGGCACCATACTTGGCTCCATGACCCCCGCTCCTTCCCACGGTTGTGACACAGCGACGGAACCATCCGGCGCCCATGACACAGCGACGGAACCATCCGGC
>CAYFLT010000057.1:10311-33059 GCA_964344055.1 uncultured Candidatus Nemicrothrix sp. | reverse complement strand
GACACTGCTTGCGGCGATGGTTCTCGTCGGCACGGCCTGTGGGGATGGGGCCACCGACACGACCGGTGGCGACGACGAGGAGACGTCCGAGGCGGACGGCTCCGACGTCGACAGCACCGCCGCTGAGGATTCTGAAGGCGACGCCGAGCCCGAGCCCGAGCCGGAACCGGAGCCCGAGCCGGAGCCCGAGCCCGAGCCGGAACCCGAGCCCGAACCGGAGCCCGAGCCGGAACCGGAGCCCGAGCCGGAGGTGTCGGCGCTCGATCTCACCGGCGACCAGGTCGGAATCGAGTGGGCAGCCCTGCCGTCGACGCCGTTCTTCGCACCGGCGTCGGGCGGAGCGGACCCGAAGTTCCACATCCACACCAATCCGGCCACTGACGGCTTCTTCCTGAGCTTCGAGATGTACACGGCGTGGGGTGCCGGCTGGACAGGAGAGCTCGGCGACTTCGCGATCTCCTGCAGCAACCCCGGCACCGATACGGGAATCTGCCCGTACTTCGATCCCGATGGGCCCGGCCCCGAGCCGGTCAAGGGCTCGGACTTCGCGACCACCGGGTCACTGACGATCGTGCAGCTCGACGACAGCGGCTACGAGATCGTCGTCCACGAGTTGGTTTTCAGCGACGGCACGACCTTCGCGCCGTTCACCATGACCGGCTGACGCACGAGGTCAGTCTCGGCGCCCCCGAAGCCGGTCGATCTCACGTCGATCGCGCTTGGTCGGCCGACCCGCGCCCTTGTCCCGATGAGCGAACACTGCCGCTCCAGGGTGATCCCGTGGTTCTGGCGGCGGAGAACGGTCCTCGACGCACTCGGCGGCCCGGGTGGCGGACACCCGCTTGGCGATCGGCTCGACCACGACGTAGACGATGGTTCGTTCGCGGCGGCGGGCGGTGACGACGTCTCCCGGCCCGACCTTGGTGGCCGGCTTCGCCACTGAGTCATTGACGCTGACCCGTCCCTCGATGCACGCGTTCGAGGCCTGGGTGCGGGTCTTGAATGCCCGGACTGCCCACATCCACTTGTCGACGCGTACGGTCATGGCCTCATAGGATCACATCCGGTTCAGGGAGGGAAACATGCAGGTACCAATGACGGTGGCCGATCATCTTCGGCGTGCTGCGCTCGTCTACGGCGACCGGATCGGCATCATCGATGAGCACGATCAGCCGGCACCGGCACTTCACGGTCTCACCTACCGGCGTTTCGAGGAGCTGTCGTCGGGAATGGCGGCGGGGCTCGATGAGCTCGGGCTGGATCTCGGGTCCCGCGTGGCGATCGTGTCGCACAACGCGGCCCGCCTGCTCGTCACCCTGTTCGGTGCGAGTGCCTACGGTCGGGTGGCGGTCCCGATCAACTTCCGGTTGAGCCGAGCGGAGGTGGAATACATCGTCGAACACTGCGGCGCCGAGGTCCTCATCATCGACCCCGAGCTCGAAGGCAGCCTCGGCGACATCCCGGTGAAGCACCGGTTCATCGCCGGCGAGGAGAGCGATTCGCTCTTCCGGGTCGGGCAGGAGCCCAAGCCGTGGACTCCTGACGAGGACGCCACCGCCACCATCAACTACACCAGCGGCACCACGGCCCGGCCAAAGGGCGTGGAGATGACCCACCGCAACCTGTGGACCAACTCCTCGGTCTTCGGTTGGCACACCGGCGTGAACGACCGCGACGTCTACCTGCACCCGCTGCCGATGTTCCCCTGCAACGGGTGGGGCATGCCGTACGCGATGACCGCAATGGGGGTCCCCCAGATCGTCCTGCGCAAGGTCGACGGCCACGAGATCCTCAGGCGAGTCCACGAACACGGCGTCACGATCATGTGTGGCGCGCCCGCAGTGGTGGCCGCCATCCTCGATGCCGCAGCCGACTGGGAGGGCGAGATTCCCGGCCGGGACCGGGTTCGTATCGTCGTTGCCGGAGCCCCGCCACCCACGCGCACGATCGAACGAGTCGAAACCGAGCTCGGTTGGGAATTCATCCAGATCTACGGCCTGACCGAGACGGCGCCCCTCCTCACCATCAACCGCAAGCGTCAGGAGTGGGACGACCTCACGCCCGCCGAACGTGCGGCCAAGCTCTCACGGGCCGGAGCCCCGGCATTCGGCATCACGATGGACGTGTCCGCCGGTGGCGAGCTGCTCGCCCGCGGCAACCACATCCTGAAGAGCTACTGGGAGAACCCCGAGGCCTCCGCTGATGCGCTCGAGGACAACTGGTTCCATACGGGCGACGGGGGCATCATCGACGAGGAGAACTACGTCACCATCTCGGACCGCAAGAAGGACGTGATCATCTCTGGCGGCGAGAACGTGTCGTCGATCGAGGTCGAGGACGCACTGTTCTCCCACCCGGCGGTGGCGGAGTGCGCCGTGATCGGCGTTCCCCACGAGAAGTGGGGGGAGACGGTGAAGGCCCTCGTGGTACTTGCACCGGACACCGAAGCCGACGAGCAGGCGATCATCGATCATTGTCGTGAGCTCATCGCCCACTACAAGTGCCCGACGTCGGTGGAGTTCCGCGACGAACTCGCCCGGACCGCCACCGGCAAGCTCCAGAAGTACAAGCTGCGCGCCCCCTACTGGGAGGGCATGGAGAAGCAGATCAACTAGGCGTCCACCCGCCCAGGGATCCCTACTCTTCTGTGGCCGGGGGCGGGCCCGGCACCACATAGCCCACCCCTTCGACCCATCGCGCGTTGTCCGGGGGCGGACGGTCGTCCTCGGGGTCGAGCACCCATCCCTGACCCTCGACCCACCTCGGCGGGAGCCACTTGGGGACCGCCTCGGGCTGGTCTGCTTCCCCCGTCCACGCCGGGAGATCGACCGGGTCGGGTCGGTTTGCACGCGTGGGGAGGGTCGGCCGGAACGGCGGGGGCTCCGCCGGCGGTGCCGGTCGGCGCGGCCGAGGTGGCGGGGTGTATTCGGGATCGGGGGGAGCCGGCGCCGTCGGCTGGTAGTCCAGCGCGGGACGGGGCGGCTCGGGCTTGGGCGCCGGCGGGACCCAAGGTGCTGGTGGCACGACGGGTGCCGGTGGCTGAATTGCGCCAGTCGGCGTCTCGGCCGGCGCGGCCGGCGCCGCGACCGGTGTGGGGCCGGGCGTCGGACGGGGACTGGGCGTCGCTCGATCTCGGTCCGCGCTCGGCCAGACCCATGAGGCGATGAGGAGGCCGGCACCGATCGACCCCAACACCACCGACGGCAGCAGGGTGGTGCGCAACAGGGCGGTGAGGAGGGCGGCGAGCACCTCAGCCTGAGGCGGTGCCACCGCCCGCAGGAGGGCGGGAACCCCCAGCCCCAACAGGAGGTAGACGACGGTGGTGCCGATCGCCCACATGGCGGCGCGCTTCAGCACCGACGGACGATCGCTGGTGGTGAGGAACGCCATGACCACCATGACGATCGAGATTCCCGCGAGGAACGGCACCGACGTCGCGAGGAAGTTCTTCACCGGACTCGAGTCCGGGATGCGCTCGGTCGGCAGCTCCACGACGAGTTCGGGTGACTCGGGAATCCGATCGGCCGTACCCGGCGCGATGCTCACGATCTGCTCACGAGCGGCGGCTGCGACCGGACCGAGATCGAGTGACTCGGGCGCGTCGCCCTGACCCAGGAAGGCCTTGTGGGTCGAGCCGAACGCCTCGAGGATCAGGTTCGTGACCCGTTCGTCCTCGAGGACCGCCAGCGCGGCGGCGTCGACCTGGGCCGCGGTGAGCGGCACTTCGGCGGGCACCGCGGCTTCGATCGCCACTCCGAGGTTCTCGGCGAGCTGGGCCCGCACCTCCTCGTTCTCCAGGAGTTCTTCCGCGATGTCGCGCGACCGGTCCTCATCGAAGACCGTCCGCAGGGCGAGGAACCCCGACCACGCGAACGACCCGATCAGCAGGGCCGGGCCCAGGATGAGGCCGGCGATTACACGGCGGAACATGGCACGAATGTTGGCACATCGACCTCAGGAGGCCAGCGCGCGGATCTGGTCCTCGGTGGTCCAGTCGTATTCGACGTCGACCCCGCCGGAGTCCACCCACCAGCGATGGGTGCGCTCGAGCATCGATTCGGTGGTCTCCTGGGGCTGCCAACCGATGTCGTCGCGGAGTCGATCGATGCTGAACACGGTGTCCTGGTTCCACCAGTGGATGTTCGGCGCGAGGTGCTGGACGAGGTTGAGCGACAGCATGAATCGGGTGCGGAGCAGGGATCGGGCCTGGTCGGCTTTCGACTTCTCGCTGGACCGGATGTTCAATGCCCCGCTCGCCTCCCCGATCGTGACCGACCGTTCCCCGGTCCAGAGTGCCTCCATGACATCGGTGGGGATGGTGAGGACCTCGGGTTCGCGCCCGACGACCCGCCCGATCGTGGCGACATAGTCCGAGCGGCTGATGCCCTCCCGCCCGGTGAGGTTGTAGCGGCGCCCGAAGGTGACCGACTCCCCCATCATCTGCTCGAGCGCACGAGCCTGGTCGTCGACATCGCCCACCTGCAGCAGGGTGGAACCGTCGCCGGGCATAAGGACCGGCCGACCGTCCATGACCCGCTTGAACATGCGCTGTTCGCGGTCGGTCATGGCGTTGTGAGGACCGAGCACCATCGAGAACGGTACGGAGCTGGCCGGGAAGCCGTAGTCGGCGTGGGCAGCGAAGAGGATGTCCTCGCACAGCAGCTTGTGGAGGCCGTACTCGATCTGGTTGGGCCCCCGGGCCTCCGGGTCGGACTCGGTGATCGGCGTGTCCTTCGAGTCGTAGATGACGGTGGAGCTCGCGAAGATGTAGTGACCGATGCGGTCGCGGAACAGTTCCAGCATGAGTTCGACGTCGGGCGGGTGGTAGGCCGTCACGTCCTGCACGCAGTCCCACTCGGTGCCGCCCAGGACCTCCCGCATCTGATCGGTGTCGGTGCGATCGGCGACCAGGCGCTGCACCGAGTCCGGAATGTCGGCTTCGGTCTTGCCCCGATTGCACACCGTGACGTCGTGTCCCTGCGCGACCAGTTCGTGGACGAGCGCGAGCCCGTTGAACTGGGTTCCTCCCATGACCAGCACCTTCATGCGAGGGACGGTACTCGCTCCGGTCCGGAGCACTCCCATTCACGTTCGAGGTGGGCCAACCAGAGGAGGTCCAGCTCGAGCGCCGCGAAGGTGTGGTCATAGGCTGCCGGAAGCGCACCGAACCGCAGGCGACCGGATTCGGCGGTGTGAATGGCGGCGACATCGATGCCGATCCGACGGGCGAAGTCCTCGGCACCCTCGAGGACGCTCATGCGGGCGGCCCGAGCCAACGCAGCCGCGACCGGATGAGCGGCGCCCTCGGCCCGTACCCGCTGGGCCAGCCGTTCCACGAAGTCGGTTGTCTCCACGTCTCCATGATGACGAGGGGGTGTGACACTCGTTGTGGAGACGGAGAGAGGCGGGCATCATTGGACCCATGAACCAGCAGCGGGTGGGCATCGCCATGATGGTCGTCGGTGCCGTGATCTTCGTGATCGCTCTGGTGGGCTTGCTGGGCGGCGATGACGGCTCGGACCCAGCCGGCGAGGCGACCGACGACGTCACGACGGATTCGACCGCGGGATCGGTCGACGAGGGTTCCTCGACGAGCACCACGTCCAGCACTACCTCTACGACAACGACAACCACCACGACAACGACGACCACAACGACAACGACAACCTCCACGACAACGACGACCACCACGACAACGACGACCACAACGACCACCCAGCCGCCGGGTGATGAGACGATCGAGGACTTCTTCGCGTCGTGGACCGCAGCATTCGCAGCGGGCGACGTCGACTTCCTCCACGGCCGCCTCAACCAGGCCACCCTGAACCGATACGGCAGCGATGCCTGCCGCACCTACCTCTTGGGCGTGGTCGACTCCCTCGGCACCCTGACCTTCCTCGGCAGCGGCGCGCCCGCCGAATGGGAGTACGCCACCGACGGCATCGTCACGGTGATCCCCGACGCCGTCCCGGTCCAGGTCGAACGGGAACTCGACACCGGCACCGTTCAACAGGAGCTGCACTGGCAGTTGGTCGGTGGCGTCCACACCTGGTTCTCGGACTGCGGCGACCCAGCCTGAGCCTCCCACGAGGAGACCCCGCGGGCCTCCTACGCCAAACGCGTCGCCAGGCGCTCCGGACAGCCACACGATGATGGGCTCGCCGACCAACCCGCACCGCATCGGTGCCGACGGGCATGATGTCGCTATGAGCGACGGCACCCGCTGGTGGATCAACGGACTTCTGGTCGATCCGGCGGACGCGGTCCTACCGATCGCCGATCACGGATTGACCGTCGGCGACGGCTGCTTCGAAACCGCCAAGGTCGTGCGCGGCGAGGCCTTCGCGATCACCCGGCACCTCCAGCGGCTGCGCCGGAGCTTGAAGGGACTGCGGATCGAACTGTCCATGTCCGACGACGAGATCAGGCAGGCGGTCGCTGCCGTGCTCGCCACCGCTCCCGACGCCGGCATCGTCCGCCTCACGGTCACGGCCGGACCCGGGCCACTCGGGTCGGGTCGAAGCGATGCTCGGCCGACCGTGATCGTCGCGTCCGGGCCGAACCGTGGTTGGAGTGGAGCCGCTGCGGTGATCACCGTGCCCTGGCCGCGCAACGAACGCGGCGCGCTGGCCGGCGTGAAGTCCACCAGCTACGCGGAGAACGTGGTCGCGCTCGCCGAGGCCCATGCCCAGGACGCATCCGAGGCGATCTTCGCCAACACGTTGGGCAATCTCTGCGAAGGCACGGGCACGAACATCTTCGTCGAACGGGACGGTCGGCTCGTCACTCCGCCGCTCTCCTCCGGTTGCCTCGCCGGCGTGACCCGCGACCTGGTCCTCGAGGCCACCGACGCGTCCGAAGAGGACGTCCCGATCGACCATCTCGCCCGGACGGCGGAGGCCTTCCTGACCTCGTCGACGCGCGACGTGATGGCGATCTCCCGGATCGACGACCGGCGGCTCGATCCAGGCCCACTCACCCGAGCGGCCGCGGCCGCCTTCGCAGAGATCGAGGCCCGGACCACCGATCCGTGAACTAGGCGCAGAAGCCGCTCGGCTCGGAGACACCCCGGACGCTCTGACACATGTCGGTGACCTCCGCAGACATCAGCCAGAAGCCCGAGTCGTCCTCCAGAGGCTGGCCGAACACGTGCACCCGGAGGGCGTGGGTCGCATCGTCGCCGATGCCGACCACGTCGTAGATCACCTCCCCGAGATCACCGCCCATGGCGCCGGGAACAGTGAGCGTGATCGCCGACGGCGGTTCCTCGCTGGCGAGTGCTTCGGCCACCGCCAGACCGAGTGCGTCGATGGTGGCCGCCTCCGGCACCTCGCCGAGCTCGGCCACCACCTGGGAGGTGAGGTCGAAGGTCGGCCCGGTTATGGCGGTGAACCGGGAGCTGACCCATCCGTAGACCCCGTCGCTGGTGATGACCTCCCACCAGATCGACTGGGTGAGCTGGCGGGCCCGCGAGGTGGCGGTGAAGTCGTTGGCGATCGGTGCGAGCTCGGCCACGACGTCGTTGTTGGTGCCCGGCGCGCGCCGGACGTTCAGGACATCGTCGTGTTCGACACCGACGACCGCGAGGACCTGACCTTCGGACGGGGTCAGCTCGAACGGTTCGCCGGGAAGCTGATCATCGGGAATCGGACCGGTCGGAGGGGCCGCGGTCGTCGTTGTCGATGTGGTCGACGGGGTCGTGGTCGACGTGGTGGTGGACGTCGTACTCGAGGTCGACGTCGTGGACGCATCGGGCGGACTCGTCGTCGAGGAGCTCGGCACGGTCGACGAACTCGCCGTCGAGGTGCCGTCGGAATCGGAATCGTCGCCACAGGATGCCACCAGCAGGCCGAAGGCGCCGATGACCGCGACGAGGAGGCGGGGGGACCATCTCATGTCCCCAGCCTGCCTGTCGGAGGGCCGGGGCGCCAGAGCCGTACGTCCCAGCGGCGATATCGTGGGTCCGGGCGGAAGGGAACCATGCAACGACACGCTTCACCATTCATCGCGTCGCTCCTGGCGGCCACACTCCTTCTCGCCGCCTGCAGCGAGGACGGCGACACCACCACGACCCTGGGGACCGAACCGGCCGGCGAGGACGCGAACGACGACGCAGGCGCCTCCGGCGGTACCGACGACGGGACTGCCGCAGGAGAGCCGAGCGATCAAGATGGCGCCACGGTCGACCCGTCCGACGACCCACCGGACGAATCCGTCGGAGATTCCGGCGAGCCGACCGATTCGGACTCCACCGGGGGCGACGACGACAGCGCACTCTCCGGCAGTGGCGGAGAGGACGGGGCCACCCAGACCACCACCACCGCCGTCACGGTCACGACGGTCACCCTGCCCGATCCGGACGAGGGCACGCCGGTTCACGGCTCCGGACCCATCGATCCCGGGCTCCAGCCCTTCATCGACGTGGCCGCCGCCGACCTCTCGAGCCGGCTCGGCATCGCCCGGGGTGACATCACGGTCCAGTCCGCGGTGCTGACCGTTTGGCCCGACACCAGCAACGGCTGTCCGGACCCACGAATGGAGTACGCCCAGGTCACCGTCGACGGCGCCGCCATCGAGTTGATCGCCGCCGGCCAGACGCACTGGTACCACAGCGGCGGTACCCAGGGGCCCGAGCTGTGCGAGAGCCCGCTGCGTACCGCCGCAACGTAGTGGTTCGGTTGTGAACTGGTGATCCCGGCCGGCCGGCTCCGCGAGCCGGCCGGCACTCGAGACCTAGCTGTGGACGTCGACCAGCGTGAGTGCGATCACGCCAGACGCATCGCTGTGCGACACCGCACCGAGGTAGGCGCCTCCGGCGGTGAGCCCGGCCCATTCGACGTCGACCGTTCCGGGTACACCGATGGTTGCGCTGGCCGGAGCAGCCGTCACCGACAGGCTCGACGCCGCATCCGGCACGATCCACGTCGACAGGTCGTAGGCCGCATCGGGACCAACCGTCTGCCAGCCGTGGATGAAGACGGTCCACACGCCGTCGACCGGGTCGGCGATGTCGATCAACTCGCTGGTGCCACCGGCGGTGCTCTGGGCGACGAAGTTGCCCGCCGGATCGAACACGAACACGTCGAGGTCGATGTCCGGTAGCGCCACCGAGTCGGGCGGAAGCGAGATGCGGAAGAACGACGAGCCGGTCAGGTCGAACGTATGGGCGCTGGAGAATCCATCACCCGGGTTGAACGACTGGTCCGGATCCTGGACGACCACGTCGGAGGTCACCGTCTCGGCGGCGAGGCCGTGGGCCGCCGCCGAGTAGGCACCGCTGTAGCCGAAGTTGACCGGGATGCTGGCCGTACCTGCGGTACCGGAGCCGCCGACCGACGCCGGAGCATCGATCAGTGACCCGCGGACGGCGATCGGGCTGTACACCTCGTAGCCACCGCTCTTCCACGTCATCGAGCCGAAGGCCCATTCGCCGACGGCACCGGTGCCGTCGTTGGTGATGGTGACCTCGAAAGTCGCGCTCTCGCCCGGCGCGAGCCGGATGCGGCTCGGGCTGACCGTGACGTCGTAGCCGTCGGGCGCATCGACGCGGGCCCGGAACGTCCGGGTCCGGTCGGCGACGCTGGTGACGGTACGGATCACGGTCTGGGAGCCGGCGAGCTCGCCGATCCCGATGGACGCCAGGTTGAGATCGCTCTCGTCGGTCGGCACACCGATCGATTCGAGGAACCCACAGGTACCCGCCGACACCAGTCCGATGTCGGCGCCGCAGTAGAAGCCGAGGTACTCGAAGAAGCCGGCGTCGTAGACGAGACCCGGGTTGAACATCGAGCCCTTCTTGTTGACGCGGCCCGGGTCGAGATGACCCGCACCCATGTCGAAGGGATCGGCCTGGCTCACCCGGTCGTTGTCACGAACGTCCTGGTGGGAGCTGGTCATCATCGCCGACTTCACCATGGCGGGCGACCAGTCGGGGTGGACCTGATCCATCAGGGCCATCGCACCCGCGACATGCGGGCTCGACATCGACGTTCCGGCGATCGCCATGAAGAGTTCGCCGGGGACCGAGCCCGGATCCACGGCCGGCGAACCGGCGGCGAGGATCTGGACACCGGGAGCGGTGATGTCGGGCTTGATGATGTCGGAGCTGGACGGGTTCGGGCCACGCGACGAGAAGATCGCCATGTTCGGGGCCTGATCCCATTCCTCGACTTCACCGGTCTCGATCTTCGCCGTCGGATCCTCGGCGTTGTCGACGTAGTCGACGACGGCCAGACCCGGCGTGAGGTCCATGTGGACCGACGGGACCCAGTGGGTGTCGGTGAAGAGCGTGTCGTCGTCGCTGTTGTTGTACAGCACCATGCCGACGCCGCCGGCCTGGTAGACCGCGAGGCTCTTCGCCGCTCGAGCGATGGCGCCGCGACGGCACACCACGATGTTGCCCTCCACGACGGCGGGGTCGAGCGTTCCCGGAATGCAGAGGTCGCCCCCGGCGGCTGCCGCGTTCACGATCGTGGTCTCTTCGTCCCACTCGAGCGTGATGGACGCGCCCTCGTACTCTTCGCCGTTGCCGAGCTTGACCTCACCGACGAAGTACCGCTCCTGGGTGCTGGCGCCGACGGTGGTGACCCACGGGGCATCGCCCGGACCGCCGACGGTGAACGCCCCCGGACCGCTGTTGCCGGCCGAAGTCGCGACGTGCACACCAGCGTCGGCTGCGAACAGATATGCGATGGCATCGCTGCCATCGAGACCCGGGCCGCCACCGACGGAGTAGTTGATGACGTCGACGCCGTCGGCGACCGCCTGATCGATCGCGCTGACGAGGTCGGAGGTGAAGCCGCCGAGCTCGCCGAGGCCCTTGTAGGCGATGATGTGTGCGTCCGGCGCGATGCCGGAGATCTCGCCGAGTTCCTCACCGAAGATGCTCGCCTCGACGTCGGCGTTGCCTGCCGCCGTGGACGCAGTGTGGGTGCCGTGACCGTTGTCGTCACGGGCGGAGTCGAACTCGTGAGCCTCCGCTCCGATCAGTGCCCGATAGGTGTTCAGCGTCTGTCGGGCGCCGATCAGCTTGTTGTTGCACTCGAACGGGGCGTCATCGGGATGATGTGCCGTGTTGCCGAAATCGCACGCGTAGAAGACGAGATTGCCGTCGATGTCGTAGACGTCGGTGACAGTGACCGGCGGGGCCGGCATGTCGTCGTCGGCGAAGGACGGATGCTCGGGCCAGATGCCGGTGTCGATGACGCCGACCACGACGCCCTCACCGGTCACGCCGACCTCGTGCGCTCCTCCACCACTGGTGAGCCCGAGGAACTCCCGGCTCGAGTCAGTGTCGACCTGACGGAGCTCGTCGACCATCACCATGCGTACACCCGCACTGTTCGCGAGTGCGTTGGCCTCGTCGTGGGTGAGGGTGGCGGCGAAGCCGTTCAGGGCGTTGGTGTAGCTCTGCAGCTTGTCGGAGGCGCTGGCCCCGACCGATCCGAGCAGATCCTCGTGGGACGCCTCCATGGCACCACCGAGGCGCTCGGCCACCGCGCTTCTCAGGCGTTCTGCGCCGACCGTGGCCACCAGCGGGTCACCGTCGAGAACGACGATGTAACTGCCGGTGGGACTCTCCGCCACTGATTTGGCGTCGTCCGGTGCGGCGAGTTCGACGTCTTGTGCCCCCGCAGGGGTGAGACTCAACCCCGCGACGGCGACGGCGAACAGCGCGATGACACGACGAAGCGTGCGTTGCATTGCTACCTCCAGATTGTGGAGACCGCCCCCAACCCCACCGCGGAAGAGGCCTCCGTGTCGAGGAGCCGAACTTAGCCCTACCGATCGGTAACTACAAGCGTTCCAACCGAGTTGCTAGATCCCGCCGGCGCTCAGCGCGTTCGCCACCCGATTGAGCGTCGCCACGAGGGCCACATGGTCGGTCTCGAAGCGGCTGACGGCGTCCTCGATCTGTTCGACCAGACCGCCGTGTTCATCCGACACCCGTCGCTCCAACCGTTCCACGAGTTCGAGGATCTGCTCCCGATCCGGGTCGATCAGGGATCCACTGCCGGTCACGGCCGACCTCAGCTGATCGATCAGGGACTGCAAGACCTCGTCGCTCATGGGCGCCTCCTCGTCAGCGGCCACCGTACTCCGGACGAACGGGACCGACGCCCCTGGCCGATCCGGCGTTCCCATCGGAGACTGGACTCATGAGGTACCGCATCCCCCTTGCGGTCCTCGCGATCGTCTCGCTGATCGGTAGCGCCTGTGGCGGCGACGACAGCGCCGATCCGGCGACGACGACCACGACGGCCGCGCCCACGTCCACGACGGCCACGGAGCCGCCGCCGACCTCCACGACCCAGCCGACCACGACCCAGCCGACCACGACGACCCAACCCACTACGACCACGACCCAACCGACCGAGGAGCCGACCTGCGACCCGGCATGGCTGCTCATGGTGGTCGATGACGCCCTCCAGCAGGCCGCTCTCGTCGCGGACGGCGAGTGGACTGCGGACACCGCAGCCAGCCGATTCGACAGCCGTACGAACGATCCGGACTTCTTCGCCGGAGAACTGGCCCTCGACTGCGGCACCAAGGTCGCCCAGCTCACCGACGACATCGATCGACTCCTTCTCGGGGCCTGGACCGGGGAACGGGCCGCCTTCGTCATCCAGGCGTCGGATGGACCCACCACGCCCTACGCCCGCGAGACCCTCGTGACGATCATCAGCGAGGATCCCTACGGGGAGTTCCTCGATGACGCCATGACACTGTGGGCAGCCACCCTCGAAGGGGGCGAGACGGTCGTGCTCGGCCACGTCGACTACAACCTCGGTGCCACGGCCAAGTCGTGGCAGGTCGCCGTGCCACCACCCCCCGCCGGGGTGCCGACGATCGACGCGCAGGACCATGGAATCGCCGTCCTGGAGCTCTCGGGGGCGCGGAATGTGGCAATCGCCGAGCCGGCCGAGATCGGTTCCGAGGAAGGCCTCGTGATGTTCGTCTCGCCGACCGGCCAGATCCTGGTGGCCGCGGTCGCTCCGAAGGGTTGGTTCGACCCCATGAGCCCCCGTTACGGCGACGGCGCAACGACCCTGGAGCATGAGAACGAGATCGTCCTCCGGGTTACCGAGCTGGCACCGAGCCCCTATCTGCCGGTCACCACCGAGATCGGTTGGGCCTGTGGGGACCATGTCTGGATCCTCGAGCCGGCGCTCAACGGATCCGGTGAAGAGATGCTCGCAATGGCGCGGGCGATCGTCCGAGCCGACACCTGCTCGTGAACGCCGGAGGCGTTGGTCAATCTTCGACGCTGGGCGCCGAGTTCACCCGCTCCCGGAGAACCGCCATTTCCGCGGCGTCACGGGCTCGCCCCTGGCGGCACTCATCGAGCTCGCGGGCCAGATCGTTGGCTCTGCTCTGCAGATCGGAAGACACCTGCCGTCGACGTTCGCTCTCCGACATGAGGTCCGCCAGGGCCATCTCGAGTTCGGCCACCCTGCCGGTTCGCGAGGACAGCTGGGCTTCGACAGTTCCCAGATCGGCCACGGCCTGGGTGAGGCGCACGTCGGTGGCGCCAATGTCGTCGCGGAGGTCGCCCACGTCGGACTCGAGTTCGACGATGCGGGCGCGCTGGGCATCGCCGTGTCGACGAACCTCCTCCAGCTGTCCTTCGAGCTCCTCGACACGGACCTGTCGCGCCTCGATCGCGCTCCGGCCTACCCGACGCTGGACCAACCAGCCGACGAGCAATCCGAAGAGCAATCCCAGCACCACCCAGATCACGGTGAACGCCAGACTTCCCAGCACCCACGTCGCTTCCCGACCCATGACAACCTCCACGTCGATCGCTTCAACCGGCGATCTCGACGTGCGGCGAAGGAGGAAAGTCGCGAAGAATCGATCAGGCGGTTGCGGGGGCCAGCCCCTTCCACAGCGCGGGGTAGGACTCCCAGGTGATCGCCGGGGTGATGTAGCCGTCCTCCTCCAGCACCTTCGTGAGCGCGGGGAGATTGCGGAAGGGGATGCCCGAGTCGACGTGATGGGCGAGATGGAAGCCGACTCCGTAGGGCACCAGGACGGCCCGGGCCAGCCGGCTCTGACGAACGACGTGGGACGCGGCCCGGCGATCCGGTGAGCGGGTCATCCCACCGTGTTCGGCGATGGCCCGGAGCCGGTTGAGCACCTGGTACACGAACACGTAGGGCACCACCCAGAGGAGCAGGTAGAACAGCGGCCGGCCGGCGGCGAGAAAGGCGAGGAAGACCACGACCTGCCCGAGGTAGAAGCGGGCGCTGTTGACGAAGTACTCACGCTGGAAGAGACCGGTCAGTCGCTTGCCGAGCGCGCGGTATGCGCTCACGCCGGTCAGATCACGGATGAGCTTCCGCCGCATCGAGTCACGGGGGATCGGGTAGAAGGAGTACAACAGGAAGTCGGGCTCCTTGGGACCGAACTCGTCCCGGTGATGGTTGGCGTGGCCTCGCCGGTAGTCGTGCGTGCCGGTGCCGAAGGAGAGCCATCCGAACAGATTGATACCGATGAGGTCGTTCACCCGGCGGTTGGAGAACAGCAGACGATGGGCCCCTTCGTGGTGAAGGATGAAGAGCCGGTTCTGCAGGGTGGCCATCACCGGGATGGCGGCGACGATCGCCAGCCAGTGGTCGAGGGCGACCACGGCCCACACGACGAGGGCCGGGAACACCAGCACCGAGATGACGGTGCCCGCGTTGCGAAGGTCCGGGATGCGCCGAAGGCGGTTGCGAAGGTCCGCGACGGGGCGGCCATCGGGCCGGAGACGGTCGCTTCCCTCGAAGGCCGGGAGGTCGGGGACCATCCCACCGGTCATGGCCGCGACGATCTCGTCGTGGTCGGACTCCGGCGCGGCGGCGGGCTCGCGGGCCATGCGACGATGCTACCGGTAGGTTGCCCGGCGTGACCCAGGCGCTCACCCATCGCCCGCGCTTCCCACTGTGGCTCGCCGTGGTGGCGGGCGGCATCATCACCTCGCTGTCCCTGGGCGTTCGGTCGACGTTCGGGCTCCTCCTCGAACCGGTTGCCGACGGCCTCGGGACCGAATTGGGGGCCATCTCACTCGCGGTCGCGATCCAGAACCTGCTGTGGGGGGTGAGCCAGCCCGTCGCCGGTGCCATCTCCGATCGGTACGGTGCCGCCCGAACACTCGCCGGTGGTGGGGTCCTCTACGCCTTGGCCCTGCTCCTGATGTCCACGGCCGACTCGGCCGGGATGGTGCTGATCTCCGGCGGCTTCCTCACCGGCGTAGCGATCGGCGCGGCCAGCTTCGCGGTCGTGCTGTCCGCCGTCGGCCGCATGGCCCCACCCGAGAAGCGATCGCTGATGCTCGGCACGGTGAGCGCAGTCGGGAGCCTCGGCCAGTTCGCGATGATCCCTGCCACTCGCATGCTGCTGGACCGCCACAGCTGGGAGACCACTGTCGTGGTTCTGGGGGTGGTGGTCGTGGCGATCGTCGTAGCGGCGCCGCTCATGGCAGTCCGCCTCGAACCAACCGCTGGTGTCGACCAGGGGAGCGAGCCGGTTCGCCCACTCCGAGAGGAGCTGCGTCGGGCCTCCCGCTCGCGGAGCTACGTGCTCGTCAACGCCGCCTTCTTCGTCTGCGGATTCCACGTGACGTTCATCGGAATCCATCTACCCGGCTACTCGAGCGATCTCGGCCAACCCGACTCGGCGGCGTCGACCGCGCTGGCCCTCATCGGGCTCTTCAACGTGTTCGGTTCGCTCCTCGTCGGGGTTCTCGGTCAACGGTTCTCGTTCACCCGTATCCTCGCCACCATCTACGGGCTCCGCGCCGTCGTGATCGCTGCCTTCGTCGTTCTCCCTTCCAGCACCACGACGACGATCGTCTTCGGTGCTGCGATAGGGCTGCTGTGGCTCGCGACAGTGCCGATGACCTCTGCAATCGTCACCCAGCAGTTCGGTCCGACCCACTCCGGCACCCTCTTCGGGATCGTCTTCTTCTCCCACCAGATCGGTTCCTTCATCGGGGCCTGGATGGGCGGTGAGCTCGTCGACGCCACCGGCAGCTATTCGGCGATGTGGTGGACCTCGGTGGCGCTCGGCGTGTTCGCGATGGTCGTGCATCTCTGGTTCGTCGACGAGCGTCCGATGCCCGAGCCGCCGCTCCCGCCGTTCTCGGATGTAGCCGTCGCCCCGGTCTGACCGGCCGGCATCAACCGTTCCCGATACCGCAAGCCGCGTTGATCTCCGCCGCCACCGCGTCTCCCAGGGCCGCCAGCTGCGCCCCATCCTCCATCTCGGCCGGGTCCCACTCGCCCGCCGCAACCGCTTCGGAGTACGCGAGCGCGTACGCCTCCAGCTCGGGGCTGATGGCGTCCCCGGCGGTGATGGCGAGCACCTGCACCAGATCGTTCACGGAACGGATGTAGGCCTCGATCCCGCCCGCCGCGGCCGGCCCCGGACTCGCGACATCGAAGAGTTGACCAGCCACGTCGCAATAGGTTGCCTCCACCGGCACCACGAGGGTGGTCGTGGTGCTCGTCGTACTGGTCATCGAGGTGGTCGTACTGGTCGCCACCGAAATGGAGGTCGTCGTCGAAACGGAGGAGGTGGTCGAGGCGACCGCGCGTTGGGCGACGGAATCCGCCTGCCCGCCGTCCGTTGATGACCGGGTCACGGCTACCCCGATTCCTGCCACCACGGCGATCCCCGCGACGACCTTCAACACCAGCGACTTCGTGGTGAGGGCACCCGTAGCCAGCGTGGAGGAGCCGCCGCCCGTTGCCGCCTCGAGGGCCACCGCCCGCGACTGGTCGGCTGCCTGGGTCGAGATGACCACCACCGGCAGTAGGGCGAGAAGCGCCGCGGGACTGACCTGGAGCCTCCGGGTCTCGCCGCAGGTCGAGCACTGCGTGATGTGACGGTTCACTCGCTTTCGTACGAGAGGGGTGAGCTCGCCGTCCCAGTCGGCCAAGACCCCATCCAGGTCAGGACAGGCATCGCGGCCCAGCCGGGCGACGACGAGTGACGAGACCGATGCACCGAGACGGTCCTTGGCGTTGTGGACCAGCGCGTAGGCGTTGTCACGCGTGACTTCGAGGATCTCCGCCAGCTCGTCACCTGACAGCCCCTGACGCTCCGCCAACTCGAGCGCGACTCGGTCGCGGGGCTCCAGACCGTCGAACGCATCGGTGACCAGCTCTCGCAACTCCGCATCCCGGAGACCGGCGATGAGTGAGTCGTCGTCCTCGTCGGGGATCGTCTCGAACGGGGTGGTCGACGGGTCGGTCGGATCGTGGGCGATCTCGCGCCGCCGCCGCACGATGTCGAGGGCGCGGCGACGGGCGATCGACAGCAGCCACGGGCGCAGACGGGCCGGATCTCTCAGCTGGCCGACCGACTCCACCGCACTGAGGAAGGTCGCCTGGAGCACATCATCGGCCTCGGCCCGATTCCTCACCACCGAGTGCGCCACCTGCCAGACGACGTCACGGTGCCGGTCGAACAGCTCCCCCCACGCGCCGGGGTCGCCGCCGGTGATGGCGGCGACCAGCGCGGCGTCCGAACGGCCGGTCGGGGTGGTCGGGTCAGTGCCCATCGCGATCTCCATCGGCGGGGTTCGGCGCCATGAGAGGGATCAGGCCTCGAGCTCGCTGCCTTCGATGATGTGACCCATCCCGACCGCATCGAAGAGGTCGTTCATGGCCTGGGCACCCAGACAGCCGATCTCTTCGTACTGGATCATGGGAGCGAGATCGGCGACGTCGAACTCGGGACCGGGGTCCACCCCTGCCCGCACGCCCTCGAGTGCCTCGACGAAGGGACCGGACACCTCGGTGTGGTCGATGCCGAGTTCCTCGGCCGCGTAGATGAGTAGGAAGAACTGCATGCTCCCGCAGTTCGCGGAGGGTGCCGGATCGGCCGGGTCTGCCTCGGGATCATGGGTCGGCGGCGTGTCGTCCTCGGGCTGGGTCGGCACCTGCCCGCACTGGGAGGTGATGAGCGCCTCGACACGATCGCGAAGCTCGATGTCACCCTCGACGGGTACGACACCCGCTTCGGCGGCAACGGCGAGATCGGCGGCGTACGCCTGGAGGTCGAGGAGTCCGTCGGCGGGGAACCCTGGGGAGGCCTCGGCGATCGCCGCGAGCTCGGCGAAACCGGCCGCCATGACCACCAGGTACTCCTCGACGGTCTCCACGGTCTCAGAACCGGGGCCGCCCACCACGAAGCCGGCCAGCTCCGCCCAAGCGGTGCAGAAATCACGGGTCGGCCCCTGCTCGGCAATCGGCGGTGTCGTGGTCGTGGTGGTCGCCTGCCGGATCGGAGGGTCGGTGACGGGCTCGCGGGGCTCGGCGAGCGGGTTGCCACACGCACAACGGACTCGCGGCGTTCCCGCATCGTCGACGAGTACCGCGGTGCCCGCTTCGAGCGTCGCCTGGAATGCACGGGCGGTGCCGCCTCGGTAGGCATGGTTCGTGACCCGTGTGTCCTCGGCCAGTACGGCCGGCTCGAGTGAGTCGATGGTGGTGCCGATGTCGGCCACATCGACGGAGGCGGCAGCCGCCCACGCCGCGGCGACGGTGGGAGCCTCGGCAAGGCGAGCCTCCAGCGCGGCGGCATCGCAGTCGATGACGTCTGCAACCGGATCGAACGGCTCGGAACCCCGCTCGTGGGCGGGCTCGAAGACGACCTCGGCCGTGGTGCTGATGTCCGGGCTCGAGATCTCGGGGAGTGGCTCGGGCGTCTCGAGGTGAGACGGCATGCTCGTGGCCACGTCCAGCTCGGCGCCGGTGTCTGCCGCGGCGTTCCCGCACGAGGCGAGGATCAGCATCAGGGCCAGCATGAAGAGGGCGGCAATGACCGTCTGCCGGGTGGAGTCGGCGATTCGGGGGGATCGGGTGGGGGTCACGATGTCTCCTTCGTGGTGGGGTGACACGAGGGAGACGCATCAGGGGCGAGCATCTGAAACTTTTTCGGAGAAGAATCTCCCGATGGCCGATGCGGAGACACTCACCGAGCGCGCCAGAGTGCTGCTCGGCCTCGGTCGGCGGGAAGAGGCCGGGGAAGTGATCGCTCGAGCGATGGCTCTCGACCCCACGAGCGGTCCTGCCCACGTCGTCCTCGCCCGGATCCAACTCGCGGACCAGCGACTCGACGAGGCCGACGCGACGGTTCGCCGAGCCCTCGGGCTGGACCCGACGGTGCCAGCGCTGCACATCGCCTCGCTCGTGGCGCGCGCACGGGGCGATCACACCCGGTCGCTCGAACTCCTCGACCGGGCGATCCGCATCGCCCCCGAGAACGCTCCACTCCACGTCGGCCGCGCGCTCTCTTGGCTCGGCCCGTACCTCGAGGTCGGCGAGGGGGACTCGCCGGCCGCCGTTTCCGCCCGCGAGGAGGCCTGCTCGGCGGCGCGCATCGCTGCCGAGCTGGACCCCGACCTCGCGTCGCCCCACTACGCCCTTGCGTTGGCCGCCCGCGGCGAAGGAGATCTGCCAGGGGCAGCCGCCCACCTCCAGGACGCGTTCGCGATCGCCCCCGACTGGGCCGACGCCCACCTGCTGATGGGGCGGATCCGTGCCGCTCAGGGGATGGGACGGCTCGCCTCTCGCCACTTCGCCGCCGCAGGACACCTGGATCCAGAGGGTGGAACCGCGATCCGTGCGCTCCGGCGACTCAACCGGTTCGGGTCCGGTCGATTCCGTCGCCGCCGGAGGATCAACCCGTTTCTGGTTCCGGAGGCCCAGCGAATCCTCGCCGCGGACTTCGACATCCGCGGCGAGGACGGGGAGGACTGAGCGTCAGCCGAGGGCGACCGCCACGTCGGCTGCCGCGGCGACACCGATCGTCCGCAGCACCTCCTGGGCGAGCGAGCCGTCCGGGTTGATCTGCACCATTCCCGGGCCGTCGGAGAACGCCACGGTCGGCGCCGAGTAGCTGGTCCCGTCGAAGGTCATGGTCACCTGATCCCCGTCGACCGCGAGTGGTACGACGAAGGTCGGCTGGTCCTCACCCTCGAGGATCTCGACCTCGGGACCACCGACGAACTCGCCGGTGTCACGTCGCCAACCACCACAGCCGCCCTGGAGTTCACCCGGGGTCCCGTACACCTCGCAGAAGGCGTCGACCATGGCCGCTTCGTCACGGATCTCGACGCTGACCCCCTGGTCGATGAACGGGAATCGCACCGCGACGCCGCCTTCCACCGGCCACATTTCGACGGACTCCAGGTGATTGATCGTCTCGAGCGGATCGGTGCTGCCGACCGGGTCGGGGCCGAGGGGGACCATCACGGGAACGATCTCGGGCTCTTCGGGTTCGTCGACGACCTCTTCCTCGTCGTTCCCGGCATCCGCGTCGCCGTCGGCATCACCGTCGGCATCACCGGAATCTCCGGGTCCGGCGTCGCCGGAGTCCTCTCCGGACGGCTCCGATTGGTCGGCGTCATCACCGTCTTCGGTGTTCGTGGTGCTCTCGGCACCACCGCTGCAGGCGGCGGCGAAGAGGGCCAGGATCAACACCAGGACCAGATTGCGGAACCGGCCGGGGGATTCGGTACTCATGATCTGCACTCCTCACGGATCTGCGCCTTCGGGTCGGCCTGCTGCCGCCCGGCGGTCACTGAACGTGGTCGCCGTCATCGGAGCGTCAACCACGCGTCACCTGCCCGACCCATCGGCCGATCTGTCAGACTCTCAAGGCCGTACGGGACGGCCGATGGAGTCAGACATGACCTGGATAGACGTCGCCGTCGTCGCCCTGTTCGTCATTGCCCTCGCGATTCCCATCGTTGCGGCCCTGAAGGCGGTTCGCTGGCACGGCCGACGCCGCGCCCTCCACGCCGACGCGCTCGCCGCCCGCGGTTCGGTCCACACCTACGAGGTCCATCTGATGATGGGCTCGGTGATCTTCATCGGAGGCTCGGCCATGCTCGGTGCGGCGTTCCTCCCGATGCTCGTGTGGATCTTCGACACCGACGCGGAGGCGAGGAGGGTCTTCCTTTCGATGCTGGGCGTGGTGGCCGCGTTCGTGATCCTCGCCGTCCTGATCTCCTGGCCGAGCCTCCGCGTCTGGATCGCCGAGGACGAGCAGCTGACGGTCCGGCGCATGGGCCGGGAGCGCAGCATCCGTTTCGACGCGATCACCGGCATCCGGGAGCGCCGCACCCTGCTCGGCCGCGTCGACGTGGACGGCAACGACGACGCCGGACACCGCATCCACGTCAAGCTGCCGAGCCAGATGTCCGGATTCGACGAACTCGTGGCCCTGGTTCGCAACCGAGCGCCAGGAGTCGAGTTCCGTGGCCTCCAACCCGACCGAAACTCCTCCGCAGACGAGCCGGCGGCGCCGGCCTCGCCCCTCGGCGAACCCGTCTCCTATGCAGTCTCGAAAGCGCGGACCAGGGCGGTCGTGGTGTTCATGTCCGCCTTGCTGATCTTCTTCTGGGCCTGGCCGTGGAAGCTGGTGACCGGTGAGCATCCGGTCCGGGACTCCTTCATCTTCGCCGGGATCGGGACCGGGTTCTGGCTCATCATCCTGCTGCTGGTTTGGCAGGAGTCGTTCCAGGCCAGATACCCGGCCGCGCTGGAACTCCGCCCGAACGAGATCGCGTGGCGACGGTTCCGCGGGCGATGGGAGTCGCGCCCCCGAACGGAGCTCCTGAGTGCATCGGTGGAGACCGACATCCGCTACGTCCGCGGCTTCCCCGGCTACCTGTACCCGCTGGTCCTCACGTTCACCGGTGGCCGACCATCGGACCGCATCGAACTGGACCTGATGCGGGCGAAGCACATGGGCACCACCACCCAGGCCTTGGCCGCCGAGTTCCACCGGCGCTACTTCGACCCCGATCTCTCCGAGGTCCACGAGCCGGCCACAGCCGCAGGCTGGCTCGGCACCGTCGTCACCGCGGACGAAGTCGGCGACGCGGCGACCGCGATCGACGCCCTCGAACGGGCCATCGCCCTGCATCCCAGCGCCGACAATCTGGCCCGGCTTCGCGAACTCGGAGATCGGCTCCGACGGTCCGATGAGAACGTCAGGGCGGTCTCGGCCTACCGGGCCCATCTCGACTTCGTACCGACCGATGCCTCCGCATGGGAAGGGCTCGCCGCCAGCCAGCGAGCGATCGGCCGCGAGGACCTCGCGGCCGAGGCGACCCAGGCGGCCGAACGCATCCTGCTCCGCCCGTCGGGCTGAACGGCCCGAACCTCGGCGCCACGCCTCGCCTTCGCACCCTGGCGAGGCCGCGCCTAAGGTCGGGGCCGTGAGCGACCACGATCCGACCAAAGCCACCGACATCGTCATCGAGCTCCCGAACGAACCGGGTCAGCTGGCGAAGGTGGCCACCGCAATCAGCGACGCGGGAGTCAATCTCGCGGCCGCAACCTGCCTCGGGGAGGGTTCCACCGCGGAGTTGCACATCCTCGTACCTCACGCAGAGCCGGTACGCCACGCACTCGCCATCACGAACACCGCGATCAGTCGGGAGCGGCCGGTGATCGTCGTCCAAGCCCACGACCGACCCGGCGAACTGGCCGAGATCGCGAGCCTCGCCTCCGCCGCCGGAGTCAACGTCGACCTGATCTACGTGGCCACCGGCTCCCGGGTCGTTCTCGGCGCCGACGATCTCGACGGTCTCCGCGAGGCCCTGGACGGACTCACCCTGTGACGTGACCGACGATCTCGCTGCCGACCGGGAGCGGATGATCGTCGATGACCTGATCGAACGCGGCATCACCGATGCGCGGGTCCTCGCCGCGATGCGGGCGGTACCCCGCGAGAGGTTCGTCCCC
>CAYFLT010000057.1:0-10301 GCA_964344055.1 uncultured Candidatus Nemicrothrix sp. | reverse complement strand
ACGTTCGGAGGCGTACGCGGACCACCCGTTGCCGATCGGGCAGGGTCAGACCATCTCCCAGCCGTTCATCGTCGCCCTGATGGCCGACGTCGCCGCACTCGAATCGACCGACCGCGTCCTCGAAGTCGGCACCGGTTCCGGCTACGGCGCCGCGGTCCTCGGCCATCTCGCCGCGGAGGTGGTGACCATCGAACGACACGAGAAGCTGGCATCGCTTGCCGCGGGGACGATCCGATCGCTCGGCTACGACAACGTCGAGGTGGTCGTGGGCGACGGGTCGCTCGGCCACCCCGCCGGTGCACCGTATGACGCCATCGTGGTCACCGCGGCAGGTCCCGAGCCGCCGCAGTCTCTCCTCGAGCAGCTGGTCGAGGGAGGGCGTCTCGTGATCCCGGTGGGACGACGCCGCGGCGCCCAGGAACTCCTCGTGTACACCCGCGTTGGCGAGACGTTCCTCACCCGCGACCACGGTGGGGTGGCCTTCGTGCCCCTGATCGGCGAGGAAGGGTTCTCTTCCTGAGCACCGCGGGTGCTAGACCAGCCGCCATGAAGGACGACACACCATGAAGGTGGACGGAGGCCTCGGGCAAACGCCCGACGTCGACAAGATCGCCGAGAACGCCCGAGCCCAGGAAGCCGCCGGGTACGACGGCGTCTGGACGGCCGAGACGAGCCACGACCCATTCCTGCCCATCGCGGTGGCAGCCGGCCACACCGAGCGCCTCGAGCTCGGAACCGGCATCGCGGTGGCCTTCGCCCGGAATCCGATGCTGCTCGCCAACATCGGCTGGGACCTCCAGGCCCTGACCAAGGGCCGGTTCAACCTGGGGCTCGGAACCCAGATAAAGCCTCACATCACAAAGCGATTCTCGATGGAGTGGTCACGGCCGGCCGCCCGGGCGAAGGAGATGATCGCCGCCGTCCGGGCGATCTGGGACACCTGGCTCAACGACGAACCCCTCCGTTTCAAGGGCGACTTCTACACCCACATCCTGATGACGCCGATGTTCACTCCGAACAAGGCGGACATCAGCGATTTCGGCCCGCCGAAGATCTGGCTGGCCGCGGTCGGTGAGCTGATGACCCAGACCGCCGGCGAAGTGTGCGATGGGATGATCGTCCACGGCTTCACCACCGAGCGCTACCTACGGGAGGTCACGCTCCCGAACGTCGCGAAGGGCCGCGAGCGGGCCGGGAAGTCGATGGACGGCTTCAGGTTGTCCGGGCCGCTCTTTGTCGTCAGCGGGCACAGTGAGGAACAGATGGCGGCGGCCGCCTCGGCCACCCGGCAACAGATCGCCTTCTACGGATCGACCCCCGCCTACCGTCCCGTGCTCGAGCTGCACGGTTGGGGTGAGCTGCAGACCGAGCTCAACACCTTGTCGAAACAGGGCGAGTGGGTGGAGATGGGCAACCTCATCGATGACGAGATCCTCAACACGTTCGCCGTGGTCGGGGAGCCCGACGAGATCGCACCAGAGTTGATCCGCCGCTATGGCGACATCGTCGACCGAATCAGCTTCTACGCGCCGGGCCAGAGCGACATCCAGCAGTGGCGGCCGGTGATGGAGGCCCTCAAGTCCGGCTGAGGAGGCCATCGTGACCGACCCGACCTTCGCTGCCCGGCTCACCGAGCTCGCGACGGACTTCGGCGACGCTGCAGCTCTGTCGTTCCTGGACCAGACCCTGACCTTCGCCGAACTGGAGGGACGGGCGAACCGACTCGCCCGGCACTTCGTCGAACTCGGGGTCCGCACCGACGATTTCGTGACGATCGCCGAACCCAACTCGGTCGAGAACATCGTCGCCTCGTTCGCCTGTTGGAAGGTCGGTGCCACGCCGCAGCCCGTGTCTTCTCGGCTCCCCCGACTCGAGCTCGAAGCCATCGTCGATCTCGCCGATCCGGCGGTGGTGATCGGCGCCGAGGTGGCCGGCCGGACCTGCCTTCCGGTGGGGTTTCGACCGCCGGAGGATCTCGACGACGGTCCGCTGGACCCCAGTGCCGCAGCGGCGGCCTGGAAGGCGCCGACGTCGGGCGGATCGACGGGTCGTCCCAAGCTGATCGTGTCGGGCGACCCGTCCGTCTATCACGGCGGCCTGAGTGGGCTGGGGGAGATCATCGGCGCCCAGCGCGGCGCGACCACCGTGATGCCAGGCCCGATGTACCACAACGGCCCCTACATCTGGACCTACTTGTCGCTCCTCGCCGGAAGCCACGTGGTGCTGCTGCCCCGTTTCGATGCGGTAGCCACCCTCGACGCCGTCCAAACCCATCGGGCCCGGGCGATCTATCTCGTGCCGACGATGATGCAGAGGATCTGGAAGCTGCCCGAGGAGGAGCGACTGGCTTACGACGTGTCGTCGCTCCAAGTGGCCTTCCACCTCGCCGAGCCGTGCCCGCCGTGGTTGAAGGAGATCGATTGGATCGGCCCCGATGCGCTCTGGGAGCTGTACGGCGGCACCGAGGGTCAGGCATTCACCGTCCTGAACGGTCGCGAATGGTTGGCGCACCGCGGCTCGGTCGGCAAGCCGATCACCGGCGAGATCACCATCCGCGACACCGACGGCAGTCAGCTGCCGGCGGGACAGGTCGGCGACGTCTGGCTCCGTTGGGTCGATCGCGACACGCCCACCTATCGCTATCTCGGCGCCGAGGCCGAGACCCTCGACGACGGTTGGGAGTGCCTCGGCGACATGGGTTGGATGGATGCCGACGGCTACCTCTATCTCACCGACCGCCGCAAGGACATGATCCTGGTGGGTGGCGCCAACATCTACCCGGCCGAGGTCGAGGCGGCCCTCAACGCCCACGAGGCGATCGCATCGTCGGCGGTGATCGGGCTACCGGACGAGGAACGCGGAAACCGGGTCCACGCCATCGTCGAGGCCGACGCGGCCACCCTCGACCTCGAGGGGCTTAAGGCCTTCCTCGGCGAGCGGCTGGTTCCGTACAAGATCCCGCGGACCTACGAGTTCGTCACCGAACCCGTGCGCGACGACGCGGGCAAGGTCCGGCGCGCCCAGCTCCGAGCCGAGCGGGCGAGCGAGACCTGAGCCTGAGGTGTGACGGGGGTCGAGCCCCCGTCACACCTCGGACACTCAGCTGATGTAGCTCTTCAGCGAGTACTCGGTGGGCTTGCCGATCACGCCACCGGCATCCTGCTGGACATAGTCGATGAACGACTGGGCGTAGTCGAGGAAGGTGTCGACCGCCCGACCGCTGTTGGCCACGTCTTCGAGTACGAAGTAGCCGTCGCCGCCACCGACCATGAACGAGTTGGCCACGACGATGTAGGTGGCCGCCGGATCGAGCGGCGCGAACGCCGCCTCGCCCTTGCGCCGGATCTCGATGTTCGAGAAGCGGCTGCCGAACGGCTGGGTGATGTCGAGATCCCACATGATCCCGGCGCCGTACGGGAATGCACCCGACGAACCGCCGGCATCGAGCCGGTTGCTGAGACCCTGCTCGAGCGCCAGATTGATCTCCGCGCCGGTCATCTCCAGCTCCACCAGGGTGTTGGCGAAGGGCAGGAGCGTGTAGGCATCGGCGATCGTCACATCACCGGCAGCGATGTCGATGCGGACGCCGCCCGAGTTCTGGAGCGCCACATCGGCCCGGAAGGCTCGAGCCAGGAACGCCTGGGTGACCAGCTGCTGGATCTCTCCGCCCTGGTTCAGAGTCCCGACCGCGCACAACGCGCTGCGGCCGTCATTCGGGAACCGGGCGAGACAGATGTCCTCGCTGGCGGTGCCGATGACCTGCTGCGCCAGCACGTCGACCTCTGCCTGGAAGACATCGAGGATCGCCTGGGCATCGGCGTCGATGCCCCACTGGCGGACGTTGGGCAGACCGGCCAGATAGGCGTCGACATCGGCCTGGGTCAGCGAGACACCGTTGCCGTCCTCGTCGAAGTCGCGAACGTCGCCGGCCATCAGGTGCGGGGTCCCCTCACAACCGGTCACCCGGCCGTGACGGTCGAACCCGACCTCGATCTCACCGACCACATTGCTGTACTGCCACGCCTGCACGACACACACGGTGTTGCCGGCGGCATCGGTGGTGATCGTCGGGTAGTCGCCCTGGGACGTGAGGCCCACGGCCGCGAAGTCACCGAGGAGCGAGTGGGAGTCGCCGCCCACGATGACGTCGACACCGGCAACCATCGACGCGAGATCGAGGTCGTTGCCATAGCCGTAGTGGGTGACCAACACGATGTTGTCGATCCCGATCCGGGTCAGCAGGTCGATGTAGAACTGCGACGTCTCGACCTCGTCCAGGAACTGGGTGGTGTCGAGCGGCTGTGAAGACACCTGGGTCTTCTGGGCGATGTCGATGCCGACGTAGCCGACCCGCTCGCCGTCGTACTTGCGGACCGTGAACGGCTGGAAGTAGTCGGTGGGTGACGTCGGCGCCAGGGGCGTACCGATCTCCGGGACGACGTTCGCCGCCAGCGTGGCCGTGCCACACCCGCCGGCGTTGAGGAAGTCCAGGAAGCTCGCGAGACCCGCGTCGCTGTCGTCGAACTCGTGGTTGCCGAGCGCGAAGATGTCGAAGCACACCTCGTTCATGAGTGCGGCGTCGGCCTCACCCTTGAACAGGGAGTAGAAGAGCGTGCCGGTGATGGCGTCGCCGGCGTGGATCTTCACGACGTTGGCGTCTTCGTCGGCCGCGTACTGGGCTGCTTCGAGTTCGTTGATCGCCTGAACGACCCGTGGGAAGCCGCCGAGCTGCAGATCGACCTCCTCGCCCCCGATGAAGAAGTCGAGATCATCGGACTCGAGGTGGGAGTGGTGATCGTTGATGTGGAGGATGTCGAGCGAGAACTTGGTTTCGCCGACGCCACCGTCATTGTCGTAGACGATGCCCTCACCTTCCTCGTCGACGGCCTCGGCGCCGTGGACTTCACCGACCTTGAGCTCGATGATGCGATCTCGGCTGTTGCGGTCGTCGTCGCGGGTGGGCACGACCACGGTGACCGAGCTGGACCCGGCGGGGATCGTGCCTTCGGACCGGAAGCGGCCCTTGCCGTTGCGGTCGTGGCCCTCCACCTTCGTCTCGAAGGTGACGTCCCACGCCGCCGCGGCGTCGATGGAGACCTCGAACACGAGATCCTGACCCTCGACCGCCGACGCGTCACTCACGAAGAGCGACGGCTCGTCGTCGTGGTCTTCTTCGTCCTCGGCCTCTTCTTGTTCCTTTTCGTCTTCGTAGTCGTCATCGTCGCCCTTCTCGCCGGCGCCGGCGACCGACGCCGGTACGGCCAAGAGCAGCGCCAACAGCGCAAACAACCATCGCTTCACGATTTCCTCCAGATTCGTGCTCGCCTGAGCAACCCGGACGCATCCCCACCAGGCCCGGCCGCTGAGCCGAGTCTCACACTCCGTGGCCACGGCCGCAAGCAATCCCCCGCATCCGCCGAATGGGAGGCCGGATCAGCGGATGGTACGGATCCGCTCCAGCTCCGCTTCGAGGGCATCGGAGGCGTCGAGTTCGGACAGGGGCGTCTCGCGGGATCGGTGCATGTGGCGGAGCGCGGGCCCGTACCCGATGCGGTCGGCGAGTCCTTCGGCGAGACCGATCGTGATCGGCGAGCGAGGCGTCGCGGCTTCCTGCAGCAACTTCCAGCCGTGCTCGAACTCCCCTCGGTTGAGGGCGAGTGCAGCGAGCCCGACCAAGGCGTCGTTGGCCATTCGGGTGAGACGACCCCGGAGCGCGTCGTAGCCGTAGCCGATCACCAGGTCGGCGGCTTCGGACGGACGCCCGACGTCGACCAGCGCGACGGCCCGCACGATCGGCGAGCAGTCCCAGATGGATCGGGACCAGTCGTCCGCGCCGATCGTCGCGAGCGCCTCTTCCGGGTCCCCTACGAGAACCTGCAGCGCCGCCAGGCCCATTCCCGAGAGGACGTGATGACTGGTCTGACGATCGAGAGCCGACGAGTGGGCATACGCCTCGGCGAACCCGTCGAGGGCCTCCACGAGGCGGGCCTGGTAGAGCGCGACCGCCCCCCGGGACCAGATGTGCGGGCACCGGTACTCGTTACCCAGGTCGTGTTCGTCGGTGAGGTGCGCGCCGAGTTCATAGAGATCGACCGCGCGCTCCGGGAACTGTCGGGCGCTGAGGAACGAGAACATTCCGGCCGCCATCGTGCGTGGGTGGGGCGCGGCATCGACGACGAGATCGGAGAGGATCTCGTGGACCAGGACGAAGTCGTCGAGCTGCATCGCCATGAAGGCGAGGATGTACCGCATCCAGTCCCGCAGCTCCCCCGGTGGCAGTTCCGCGTGGATGAGTTCGGTCCAGCGGCGCCCTTCGGTCGCAGCGATCTGGGAATCCCACATCCCCTGACATCCAAACGCGACGCGGGCCGCGGACTCCCAGTCCCCTGTCGCGGTGAGATGCTCCAGCGTTGCGGCGATGTTGGGCCACTCCCACCTCAACTCCATCGCCCGGTCGAGATCGGCCGCCGTCAGCCAGTCGTCGGTCGCCACCATCGCGCGGTAGTAGGCCGTGTGCTGGTCGTGGGCTTCGGTGGCATCGCCGAACCGCACGAGCTGATCACCCGCGTAGACACGCACCGACTCCAGCAGCCGGTACCGCACGCCGGGCGAGTTCGGTGTGTCGTCGGCCGCGACCAGGCTCTTGGCCACCAACGACTGGAGCAGGTCCATGGCGTCGTATTCGTCGAATGACGAGACCGCGACCGCAGCGGAGAGGTCGAATGACCCCACGAAGAGTCCGAGTCGACGGAACATCGCCTGCTCGTCCGGGTCGAGCAGGTCGTAGCTCCAGTCCAGGGTGGCCTGAAGGGTGCGCCTCCGGTGGCGGCCCCGACCACCGGAGAGCAGTCGGAAGCGATCGGCCATGCGATCGAGGATCTCGCCCGGGGTCAGGACGGCGAGCCGAGCCGCCGCGAGCTCGATGGCGAGCGGCATGCCGTCGAGGCGGCTGCAGATCTCCCCGATCGCGTAGAGGTCGCTCCGGTCGGGTTCGAAGTTCGATTGGACGGCCCGGGCCCGTTCGACGAACAACTCGATCGCCGGTGAGTCGCCATCGCGGTGGTCCAGGGACGGCACGGCGAAGACCCGCTCGCCGGCCACGCCCAGCCGCTGACGCGTCGTGGCGAGCAAGGCAGTGGAGGACGAGAGGGCCAGCAGTTGCTCGGCGAAGTCCGCGCACTCGTCGAGGATGTGCTCACAGTTGTCGAGAACCAGGAGCGCGTCGCGGCGGGCGAGGTGGCGCACGACCGTACCGATGGGATCGACCGCAGAGCTCAGTTCCAACCGCACGGCCGACGCGAGAGCAGCCGGAAGCTCCGAACCGTCCGACACAGAGGTGAGGTCCGCGAAGTAGCAGCCGTCGCGACGGCCGGGCAACTCCTGGTACGCCACCTCCAACGCGAGCCGGGTCTTGCCGCAGCCACCGATGCCGGTGAGCGTGACCATCGGGGCCAGCTCCAGCAGGCCACGGACCTCGGTGATCTCGTCGTGTCGCCCGATGATCCGGTTGCCCGGATTCGGCAGGGTGGACAGGCTCGGATCGATGGTCCGCAGCGGGCGGTGGGACGCGATCCCAACCTGGTGAATCCCCACCGGCTCGGGAACATCACGGAGCCGGTGGCTTCCCAGCGAGAGGGTCTCGGTGTCGACGTCGACCTCGTCGCGCACCGCATCGCTCATCAGAATCTGCCCGCCCCACGCCAGGCTCTCGATCCGCGCGGCCGTGTTGGGAACCGGCCCGAAATAGTCGCCGTCGCGCTGGGTGGCCCGGCCGCGATGGAGGCCCATACGAACCCGAAGGGCCGGGCCGTCGCCCCAGTCGACTCCCGACAACGCCTCCTGGGCCGCAATCGCCGCCGCCACCGCCGACCGCGGGTTCTGGAACGCACCTCGAAAGTGATCACCGGCCCAACCGAACACCAGACCGCCACGCCGCTCGATGCACTCCTTGATGATCCCGTCGTGCACCTCGAGTGATGCGGCCGTGGCTTCGGCATCGGCCGCCCACAGCCGCGTCGATCCCTCGACGTCGGTGAACAGGAAGGTGACGATGCCCGTCGGCGCCGAGAACATGAGCCGAGTGTGGCGGAACCACCCCGTCGCGACAAGACGCGGAGGATTTTCTGGAAATTCTTCGTGTGGGGTGTCAGATCCCCGCTGATCGGTCCGTCTCCCCCCACAACCGAACGGACAGACAGAACTGTGGCGATGCCGACCCGAACCTTTTCCTCCAACCCCGCACTCCTCGACGCCGAGCGTCGGGCGCGTGCGCAGGAGCGGGTCGCGGTTGGACTCGCTGCCGTGGTGCTGGTCGTCACTGCGGTGACCGCCACGACTCCGGTTGCCGACGGAATGGCTTCGTCGGTTTCCCGCACTGGAGCCGAGGTCGATCCGATGTCGCCCCTTTCGACATCGGATGACCGGTGCCACGACGGCGTGCCCACCGTCCTCATCGACGTCATCGACGACCCCGGTGGCCCGATCGTCCACGACACGGTCTGTCCGTTCGGTTCCCCCTGATCCCCCACGCCCTTCCGAATCCCCCATCGATCGACGAGGAACCGAAATGCCGAACCAGACCAGACGACACCCGTCCCGACGAAGGATGCGATCCACCCTTGTGATCGCCGGCTTCGTCCTCGTTGCCGCGGCCGGGTGCGGCGACGACTCGTCCTCGTCGTCGATCCCCGACTCGTTCTACGACGGGCTCGAGGACGGCCTTCTCGAGGAAGGCGCCCCAGAAGATCTCGCATCCTGCGTGGTCGACGCTGTTCGCAAGCTGGACCTGACGGCCGCCGACGTCACCGAATTCGAGGAGACCGGTGATTTCAGTGCCGAGCTGTCCAACGAGCTCGACGGCCTCACTGCAGGCTGCTTCGGGGAGTGAGCCCGGTGCTGTCGGACGATGCGCAGATTGGCACCCGGGTGGCGGCGGTCCTCGAACCCGGCTTCACGGACTCGATGACCCCGAACCAGTGGCGATTGCTGGGCGGGCTCATGGTCCTGTTGTTCCTCCAGGTGGCGGCGATGGTGGCGGTCGTGATCGGCGGCTAGATCCCCACCCGCATGCCGGGGTTGACCTCCGGCCTCGCGGCGGCGAGGCCGGAGGCTCTCCCGGATCGCCTTCTCCCTGGCACACTGGAGAAGGTGTCTTCGGATCCCTCCGGAGACGAGCGGCGAGCAGAAGGGAGCGGCGTGACAATCAGATCCGATGCTGCTCTCGTCGCCGCGGTCACCGACGGCGACTCGGCCGCGTTCGCCGACCTCTACGACCGTTACGCCGATCGCATCCACGCATTCGCGTTCTCGCGCCTCCGAGACGACGCCGACGCCTCCGACGCGCTCCAGAACACGTTCATCCGCGCCCACCAGCGGCTCGAGACTCTCGCCGACCCTGCTCGATTCCGACCCTGGCTCTTTGCGATAGCCCGGTCCTGCATCACCGATATCGGGCGGGATCGCTCCCGGCACGCCGCCGTCTCGACCGAGGGCGACTCCATGCCTGAGATCGCCGCCGATCAGCCGGGCCCGGGCGACGGCATCGAGGCAGCCGAAACCGGCGCCCTGCTGTGGAGCGCGGCGGAGGCACTGCAGCCGCGCGACCAGGAACTCCTCGAGCTCCACCTCCGTGAAGGTCTCGAAGGCGCAGAACTCGCCGAGGCGATGGAGGTCGACCCGTCCCACCTGTACGTGATGGTCAAGCGCATGAAGGAGCGGCTCGCCTCCGCCGTCGGCTCCCTGCTGGTCGCCCGGGTCGGGCGGGGCGAGTGCCCCAAACTCAACGGTCTGCTCGACGGATGGGAAGGCACCTTCTCCCTCGCCATCCGTTCGCAGGTCAACCGGCATGTCGAGCAGTGCGACACCTGCCGCCAGCCCCGCAAGGCTGCGATTGCGTGGGAGTCCATCGCTGCAGCAATGCCTGCCCCTCCGGCTCCGGCCGCGGTGCGCACGCTCGTGCTCGCGGCCGTCGGTGGCGCGGTGCTCGGGCCGGCCATCGGCGGATCCGCCGGCGGCAGTGCATCGGCGGCCAATGGCAATTCGTCGGCTGGCGGCAATGGTCCTGGGGGTGGCGCGCCCGCCACCGCCGGCGCCGGCGCTTCCGCGGGCGGTTCGGTGCTGATGACGGTCGTGGCGATGATCGCGGTCACCGTCGCCACCACCGCCGGTGTGGTGGCGTGGCCGGCGGTCTTCCCGGGCAATTCGGGGCCTGATGTCGAGGTGGCTGGTGTCGTCGAGGAGATCACCACGACGACCACCGAGGAGCCCACCACCACGGCTCCCGCTACCACCGCGTCGACGAC
>CAYFLT010000056.1:33026-33281 GCA_964344055.1 uncultured Candidatus Nemicrothrix sp. | reverse complement strand
GCGGACCTCCGGATGGGGGAGGAAGACCGGCGGGTTCGGCTCCACGGCCCGAGCGAGGAGGTGGTCGACCAGTTGCTGGTACGGCCCCTCACCGACCAGTTCGACGATCTCTTCGCGATGTGACTTCCAAACCGGCCGGTCCGAGGAGAACGCCAGGGGATCGTCCGTGCACCACCACGCGAACTCCACACCTCCCTCGCCCCAGTCCCTGCGCTTCCACTCCCGAAGGATTTAGGTGGTGTGGCCGTTGTCGTC
>CAYFLT010000056.1:26454-33016 GCA_964344055.1 uncultured Candidatus Nemicrothrix sp. | reverse complement strand
GCGGGGCCTGCCAGCAGACGTCGGGCTTCCAGTCGATGGGGCGCTCACCACGGCGCAGCGCGGCCTGATGGAGTGCACAACCGGCTCCGTGCTCGAACCCCGGCCGGTTGAGCATGATGCAGGCGTCATCGACGGTGTGGGTGACCCACTCTCCGTCGTCGTTCTTGAAGACGGCACCACCCATCTCTTCGGCTCGATCGGCGAACTCCCACTCTCCGGGTTCGAGGGCTTCGATCTTGCGGCGGATCGACTGGCGGTCGGCTTTGTCGACGAAGTGGGCGCCGTAGGTGCAACAGCCGTGCTCGTACTCCGGAGCGAGTTCAGTGAACACCCCCGGGCAACCAGAGCCGTAGATGCACTCGTAGTTGCTGGTGAGGAAGGTGATGTCGAAGAGCCAGGTGTCGCCGTCGTCGTCGGCGAAGGTGATCCACTCGTGGAGGTCCGGCGGCATCTGAGTCATGGCCCGGACGGTACCCGGACGCCGGGCGATACCGTGCCCGGAATGGCAGGTGAATTCGACGAGATACGGGGTCGGCTGGAGACGATCGCCGAGGACCTCGCGGACCTCGCGATCCAGCGGCTTCGGGAGTCGATCGACGCGGGCGGCAGGGAGCTTCCCGTCGACGAGAAGCGCATCACCCGGGCCCGCCGGGCGGTGGAAAAGGCGATCCATCTCCTCCAGGAACCCGACGAGGGCTACTGATCCGGCGTCGCCCAGCGCCCGAATTCGGGCGTCGTGATGGTCAGGCGAGGCTGTCGGGGTGATCGTTCAGCCGGTCGATGAGGCGACGCAGCCGGGCCCACTTGTGGCGATCGAACCGGAACGCGATGCGGTGCAGGTCGAGGTGGTCTCCGTCGCGTCGCTCGGCCTCGGTCGGTTCGGTGCGCTCGATCTCACCCCGTTCGATCATGTCGCCGAAGTCGGCGTTGAGCGCCGCGAGCTCTTCGTCGCCGACCTCGCGGTGGAGGCGGAAGATCAATCGGGAGCCCACGAACCGCATCGAGTGGTACGCGCGGTAGAAGCGGCAGACCTCCTCGACCGCTTCGTCCACGGTGCGAGCGATCCGGACCAGGCACAGGTCGTCGGGGCTGATCAGGCCTTCCCCCTGGAGCTCATCCTCCACGAAGCGGTACCAGCGCTCCCAGTAGGTCGAACCCGGAGGGTCGAGCAGCACCACCGGGGCCGGCACGCTCTTGCCGGTCTGGATCAGGGTGAGCAACTCGAAGGACTCGTCCATCGTCCCGAACCCGCCTGGCAGGAGCACGAACGCGTGCGACTCCTTCATGAACATGACCTTGCGGGTGAAGAAGTACCGGAAGTTGATCAGCTTCGGGTCGCCTGCGATCACCGGATTCGCGTCGGCTTCGAACGGCAGCACGATGTTCACCCCGAAGCTCCGGTCCGCACCCGCGCCCTCGTGGCCCGCTTCCATGATCCCGGGGCCGGCCCCGGTGATGACCATCCAGTCGCGGGCGGCGATCTGAGCAGCGAACCGGCGGGCGGACTCGTAGCCGGGATCGCCGTCCTTGATGCGTGCGCTACCGAAGATCGTGCACTTCAGCACGTCCTGGTACGGAGCGAAGACCTCGAAGGAGTACCGCAGCTCCTTCACCGCGGCCGTGACGAGTTTCAGGTCGCCCCGGTCGGCGTCCTCGCGGGAGAGCCGTAGCGCCGTCACGACCATCTCGAAGACCAGCTCACGGTCTTCGAGATCGACCGCGTGGAGCAGGTCGACGATCTGGCGGTCGAGGTCGTCGTCGCCGGTCCGGTAGCGCGAAGGGATGTCGGTCACGTCGAGACGATAGCGGCGCGGGCTACCGCAACTCCTTGCGGACCATGAGCTTCAGCCCGGACCAGGCATCGTCGACCGCACACACCTTCACGTCGACCAACCCATCCGGGAGCACGATCTCACGGATGTGGTCCTCGGTGAGATCCACGAAATCGGGACTCGACTTCTTCGGCCAACAGATCCAGACCGATCGATCCGGATGGGCGAGCTTCCACAGCTGGCGGTGTCGACGGACGAGCGCGGCGCGGTTGCGACAGAACACCAGGGACACGTCGGGCTTGCCCCGGGCGCCCATCCGCATCGTCGCGCCGGGCGGGAGGTCGGCGAGCAGGGTCGTGGCGTGGCCGGGGTCGTCCACGATCGCGACGACATGCCCCTCCTTGATACCGAGCTTCGTGACCAGGGGAGTCCCGCTGTAGCCCGGCATTGCGGCTCCTCAGCTTCCGGCGACGGGGATCGTGACCCGGACGCGGCGGGACGCGGCGAGCGGGAGGCTCTCGAGATCGGGACGCCCGTAGAGGGTCGTGCGTTGCACGAGGCGGCGGCCGAGCGGTTCCACCACCCGTCGAAAGTCCTCTGCGGTCACCTCGGTCCCGTGGTCGGCGCCGGCGGCACGGGAGATGTTCTCGTCCATCAGGGTCCCACCCAGATCGTTCGCACCGGCCTGAAGGAGCTGGCTGATCGAGCCGAACCCCAACTTCACCCACGAGCCCTGGATGTTGTCGATCCGGCCGCGGTACGCAATACGGGCCACCGCGTGCATCAGCAGCACCTCGCGGAACGTCGGACCTCGCCGGGCCCGCCTCTGGAGGTAGATCGGGGATGCCATGTGCACGAACGGGAGCCCGACGAACTCGGTGAAGCCTCCGGTCTCCTCCTGGAGTTCGCGGGTGCGGAGGATGTGGTGGACCCAGTGCTCGGGACGTTCGATCGACCCGAACAACATCGTGACGTTCGAGCCCAGACCCACCGAGTGAGCCACCCGGTGGACTTCGAGCCACTCGTCGGTCGAGATCTTGTCGGGGCACAGCTCGGCTCGAACGTCGTCGTGGAGGATCTCCGCGGCAGTGCCGGGGAGGGACTGCTGGCCCGCGTCGCGCAGGCGAGTGAGGTACGCCGCGAGCGGTTCGTCGTTTCGACGGGCCCCCTCCATCACTTCGAGGGCGGTGAATCCGTGGATGTGCATGCCGGGTACGGCCTCGTGGACCGCTCGCGCCACGTCGATGTAGTAGTCGCCGTCGAAGTCCGGGTGGATTCCACCCTGGAGGCACACCTCGGTGGCGCCCGCCTCGGCCGCGTCGATGGCGCGGTCGGCGATGTCGTCGAGGGTGAGGAGGTAGGGCGTGCCCCGCAGGTTGAGCGACAGGGGGCCCTTGGAGAAGCCGCAGAACCGGCACTTGAAGGTGCAGACGTTCGTGTAGTTGATGTTGCGGTTGGCGACCCAGGTCACCTCCGGTCCGACGATCTCGGCTCGGAGCTCATCGGCCACTTCGGCGACTGCGGCCACCTCGGCGCCTCGCGCCCGGAACAGGGTGAGAATCTCGTCGAAGCCGACGTCGTCCCCGGAGCGCACGCCATCGAGGACTTCCCGGACCGCGCCGCTCGCCTCGGCCGGGGGGCCGACCAACAGCCGGGGGTCGCCGCCGGCGCCCACGTACCACTGGGTGGAGATCGTGCCCGTCAGCTCGAACTCGGCACCGTCGCCGACCTTGGCGCGTTCCATGGTGCGCTCGGGCCACACCGATCCGGGATCGTCCCGAGCGAAGCCGTCGCTGTCCGCCCGATCGGCGATCGGGAACCGGAGGTCCGGGTCGAACCAGCGCTCCGGCTCTCGGACGTAGGTCGGGTGTGCGGTGAGTCTCGGAGCGAGCGTGTGGCCGTTGGCCTCGGTGACCTCGGCCAGTCGCGCCAACTCGGGCCAGGGGCGCTCCGGGTTGACATGGTCGGCGGTGACCGGCGACACCCCGCCCCAGTCGCTCACCCCGGCGGCCAGGAGATCGCCGAACTCGTCGGAGAGGTTTGGTGGAGCCTGCACGTGGACCTCGGCCGGAAGGATCAGCCGGGCCAGTGCGATTGCTTCGAGATAGTCGTCGCGCGGGCAGGGCGGCGCGGACTGCATCGCGGTGCCCGGCTTGGGCAGGAAGTTCTGGACGATCACTTCCTGTACGTGGCCGTGCCGGCGGTGGCTCGCGGCGATGGCCTCCAGGGCCTCGATCCGGTCCTCGCGGCTCTCGCCGATGCCGACGAGTATCCCTGTGGTGTAGGGGATGGCGAGACGCCCGGCCGCGTCGAGTGTCTCCAGCCGCCGGGCTGGTGCCTTGTCCGGCGCGCCGCGGTGGCAGTCGAGGTCGTCGCGGAGCGACTCGATCATCATCCCCTGGCTCGGGGCCACCCGCCGCAACAGCTGGAGCTCGTCGGAGGACATGGCGCCGGTGTTCGCGTGCGGCAGGAGACCGGTCTCGTCCAACACCAGTTCCGCCATGGCGGCGACATAGTGGACGGTTGACTCGTATCCGTGCCGTTGTAGCCACTCCCGGGCCACGGGATACCGATCCTCGGGCTGTTCGCCGAGGGTGAAGAGGGCCTCGTGACAACCTGCCGACGCGCCGTCCCGCGCGATCTCGAGTACTTCCTCCGCGGCGAGATACGGAGCCTCCAGCCGGGCCGGCGGCTGGGCGAAGGTGCAATAGCCGCAGCGATCCCGACACAGCATCGTGAGGGGGATGAAGACCTTCGGCGAGTAGGTGATCACCGTCCCGTGGGTGGCGTCGCGGATGCTCGCCGCCCGACGCATCAGCTCGTCGAGCGGGAGGTCGAGGCGATCGGTGGTCGACATCATGGGGCTCCGGGGGGATCGGGCTGGCGGCCCGGGCCGGGCCGAGAGCGAACATGGGTGGCGGTGACCGGTGCGTTGCAGGTCGTGCACCAGGGCTGCAGCTCGAGAGGGGTGCCGCAGCGGTCGTGGATGAGCTCGGTCGGGGCGCCGTCATCGCTGTACCACTCGTCGCCCCAGCGCATGATCGCCATCAGGGCAGGGGAGAGCGCCCGACCCTTCTCGGTGAGGCAGTACTCGTGGCGGACGGGTCGATCCTGGTAGGGGATCTTCTCGACCACACCTGCCTCGACGAGTGATGGGAGACGGTCCGAGAGGAGGTTCTTGGCGATTCCGAGGTCGTCGCAGATCGCCGAGAACCGGCGGACTCCACGGAAGATGTCGCGGATGATCAGCAGGGTCCAGCGGTCACCGATCACATCCAGGGTGCGTTGGATCGAGCAACTCTCGGAGACGTCGGAGGCACCGCGAACCGTGGACACGGCGGAACCCTACGCGAGTGGGTTTCAAACTGCAACCGACCCCACCGACCGAGTGAGGTGGTTTCCTCAGCTGAAGACGTGGGTGGCGTGCCAGCCGTCGGGACCGTGCCAGAACCCGATCCCCACCGCGGTGTAGGTGGTCCGCGTCATGTTCGCGTAGTGACCCGAGCTGTTCTCCCACAGGTTGTGGAGCCGCTGGGCTGCCTCCACGGGGCTGGCCGACGCACGGCTCGTCCAGGCGATGTTCTCTCCGTAGGGCCCACCGCTGTGGGCGAAGTCACCGGTGGCGGCCATGGTGGCTGACCAGTCGCGGGCGAAGGAATCGAGTCCCGCACTGCGGGGAATGGATGGCAGGCCAACCGAGGACCGGAGCTCGTTCAGGAGCAGCCAGCTGTGCTCCTCGGCCTCGATGAGGTCCGCATTCTCGAGCGCCTCGCAGCGGCCGCCGGGGTCGACCTGGACGGAGGGCTCACCGTCGAGTCGGTACAGGAAGGTGGCGAGCTCACCGCGCGTGACGGGGCGCTCGGGATGGAAGGTGGTGGCCGATGTCCCGGTCGTGATGCCGTTCGCGACCATCCAGGCCACTGCTTCGGTGTAAAAGGCATTGGACGGCACGTCGACGAAGGGTTCCGAGCCGCCATCGGGGCGACCCATGAAGCGGTGCAGGAAGGTGGCGATCTGGCCCCGAGTGACGTTCGCGTGCGGCTCGAAGGTCGTGGGGGTGGAGCCCGTGGTGATCCCGGTCCCGGCCATCCAGGCGACGGCCTCGGCGGAGAAGTCGGCCGGACCGACGTCGTGGAAGCCCTCGGCACCTCCGGTCGGCGTGCTCGCGTATCGGTGCAGGAACACCGCGACCTCCGCGCGGGAGGCCGACTGGGCCGGGACGAAGCATCCCGGCGACACGCCGGAGGCCAAACCCTCGTTCACCATCCACTGGATCGGGGCGGTGTAGAACTCACCGGCCGCGACATCGCCGAAGCCCGCAGCGGCGCCGGCCGGCGACGCGGGGCTGAGAGTGAACGCGGACGCGGCGAGACAGACCGTGGCGACGAGCTTCGCGAATGGCCCCCTGCGGATCATCGACTCCTCCTGGATGGACTCCCCGACGTGCTTCGGAGAGTTGCCCGCGTCCCTTGATCTGCGTCGCTCTGTTTTAGCGCAGATGGAGTCAAAAATGGGTAATCCGACCCAAATAAAGTTCACACAACCGCAACAACCGTCACCTAAACGGCAGATTCACAGACCGAAATCCCACCCAACGTGGGTGGAGAAGTCACTCCCCGTCAGTGTCCTCGTCATCTGCTTCATGGAGGCCGCCGGCCGCCGCCAGGGCTCCCGACAGCACGGCGGCGCGCTCGTAGACGAGGGAGAACCAGTGCTCGGCGGCGGTCTCCTGGCCGGTGATCGGGGGGCGGCCCAATGACGAGACCAGCGCACGGACGTCCGGCGCTGGC
>CAYFLT010000056.1:21403-26444 GCA_964344055.1 uncultured Candidatus Nemicrothrix sp. | reverse complement strand
CTGCACGTGGCTCAGCGGCTCGGGGAGCGCCTCGGGGTCACCCCAGAACTCCACCGGGTCGATCTTCGGCTCCTTGCGGCGCGATCGGTTGTTCTGCTTGCCGGACTGCTCGCCGCCGCGGTTGGCGTTCGGGTTGCGGCCGCTTCGGTTCCGGTTTCGACGATTCTTCGAACTCACGCGTCCACCTCTCCGACCGTCGCGGTGGCGAGATCGGCCTCGATGACGCCGACGTCGGCCACCTCCTGGAGTTCGTCGACGGTGTCGAGGAGGGCGGACGAGTCGATCCCCAGGGCCTGCTGGAGTTGCCCAGCGTCGAGATCGCCGATCGAACTCGACTTCGGCAGCGTGATGTCGGCGATCTGGCGCTTCCCGGCGACGACTTCCTCGACCCGTTCGTCGATCGTGCCCGGGCAGACCAGGCGGTGGCAGATGACGGTGTTCTTCTGACCGATGCGCCACACCCGATCCCGTGCCTGATCCTCCACGGCCGGGTTCCACCAGCGGTCGTACAGCACGACGTGATTCGCGGCAGTCAGGTTGAGCCCGGTCCCACCGGCCTTCAGCGAGAGCACCATGGCTCCAGCACCCTCGGTCGACTGGAACGTGTCCACGAGACGATCCCGTGCACCCCGCCCCAGCCCTCCGTGGTAGCAGGAGATGGGAAGACCGGTGCGATCGCTCAGATAGGCAGCGAGTCGCTCGCCCCAGGTGGCGAAGTGGGTGAAGATCAGGACCTTCTCCTCGGCGGCGATCACGGTCTCGATGATCTCGTTCAGACGGCTCAGCTTCCCCGAACGACCGTCGAGCGGTTCGTCGTCGGCCTGATAGTTCACGGGGTGGTTGCAGATCTGCTTGAGGGCGGTGATGGCTGCGAGCACAGCGCCCTTGCGTTCCGGCGTGCCCTGCTCCTGTTCGCTCGTGACAACCACGAGATTGTCGATTACGGCCTGGTACAGGCCGATCTGCTCCGGCGTCATCGCACAGTGATCCAGCTCGTCGATGCGGTCCGGGAGTTCCTCGGCAATCGACGGCTCGGCCTTGGTGCGGCGGTACACGAGGATGCCGTTGAGTGCCCGAAGCGCCGCCTCACCGTCGGTCTTGCCGCGGCCCTTGGCGTCCGGCGTGAGCTGTGAGATGAACTGCGCTCGAGGGCCGAGGAGACCGGGGTTGGCCCAATCCATGATGGCCCAGAGATCGCCGAGCCCGTTCTCGATCGGCGTACCGGTGAGGGCGAGGCGGGTCTTGGCCTCGAGTCGCCGCAGCTGCTGAGAAGTCTCCGCCGCGGGGTTCTTGATCGCCTGCGCCTCGTCGATCACCACCTTGCCCCACTCGAACTCGGAGAGCTGGTCCATGTCGCGCACGGCGGTTCCGTAGGTCGTGATCACCAGATCCGCGTTGCGAACCGCGGCATCCAGCGCCGGACCCTTCGCCCGCGACGCGCCGTGGTGCACGACGACGTCGATGCCCGGCACGAACTTCCGGGCCTCTGATGCCCAGTTGCCGACGACTGCAGGCGGAGCGATGACGAGGGCCGTTCCGAGATCGGTCGAGAGGGAGATGCTGGCCAGCGTCGTCGGTGTTTTGCCGAGACCCATGTCGAGGGCGAGGCAGCCGCCGAGGCCGGCCGAGTCGAGGAAGTGCAGCCAGGCCAACGCGTCGGCCTGGTAGGTCCGGAGTTCTCCGGAGAAGCCGTCTGGGGTGGTGGTGGGCTCCTCGGGCAGGGATTCGACGCTGCGGAGCAGATCCGCCGCCCAGCCCTGGCCCACGATGCTGACCCCACCGGCGAGGGGACTGCCCTCGAGGCCGAGCGCGTGGCGCAGCATGTCGGCGCCGGTGAGCTGGGTCTGGTCCGCCCGCTCGGCCAGCGCGGCGGCCGCCTCGGCGAGGTCGGCCTTGTCGAGTTCGACCCACTTCCCCCGGGACTTGACCAGAGGGCGAGCCTCGGCGGCGAGCTGGGCGATCTCCGACGCCGAGAGCTCGACATCGTCGAAGACCGCGCTCCATCGGACGTTGGCGAGCTGCTGGGCACCGACGACGGTCTCGTCGGCCTCCGAGGTCAGCCGCAGACTGGCGACGGCCTTGCGGCGCTTGAGGGCCGGGACCCGTACGTCGAAGCCACACGCCCGCAGCGTGTCGCCCCCGTCGGTCATCAACTTCCAGGCCTCGTCCTGGGACAAGATCACTTCGCCGCGTCGGCGGCCGCCGAGCCGGAGAAGCTCTGGGAACAACCGCTCGAGTCGGGCCAGCTGGGCCGCGGTGTTCTTCGCCCGAGACTTCGAACCGGTGGTCATCGCCACCTCGACCGGTTCGAGACCCTGCTCCTCTCCTGGCGCCAGCACGGCGACGTGCCAGGCTCCGGCGTCGTCGGGGGGATCGAGCTGGACCACGAGTCGTCGCTCGGCCACTCCCACGACCGACTGGGCCCACTGAGAGAGCCGGCGGACCATCTCCCCACCGGTCTTCGTCGGTGCCTTGAACGGCGTGCCTTCGAGGTGACAGAGGGTGGCCTCGCCCACGTCGGCACGCGTCGTGACCTCCGGTGGGGGCGCCGGCATCTCCATCTGGCCCGCGGCCACACCGACGATCGCGTCGGTGAGATCGGCGAGGGCTGCAAGGACGAACTTCTGCTTGTCCTGCTCTCGGCTGCCCATCATCGCGGCGCCGGGTACGGAGGCCACGAGTGCAGCCATGACGTCGGGGTCGATCAGCGCCGGCATCCATCGGAGTCGGAACGAGCTGGTGTTGGGATCAGCGGGATCCTTGCGGCGTCGCTTCGACTGCACCAGCTGGGGGACGACCCGCCCCTGCGCCACGAGCTCGACCGCGATCGCGGCAGCCTGGCCCATCCACGAGACGCTGGTGCCCAGCGTCTCGTCCCCCGCGGTGTCGCCGAGAGCCACCAGCCAGCCGAGCGCGGTGGAGAGCGGCGCCGAGACGGTGGACACGCGGCCCGCGGTGGGGACCTTCATCGAAGCCTGTTCGTCCCACCCGATCGCGGCACCACCGTGAGCCTTGACCCGCTCGATCACGTTCTCGTGGGTCTCGCCACGGAGGTTGTGCCCGGCCGCCCAGGCGACGATGCGTCCGTCGGTGCGCGAGAGGTGGAGCTGGACCGTACCGACGACCTCGGCCGGACCGGTCTGCGCCGGTTCCTCGATCGGCACCAGCTCGTCTTCGGCGGGCTCACCGATCAGAGCGGTGAGGGCGGCGTCGATCCGGAAACACTCCTCGTCGAGATCGTTCAGCACCACCGCTCGTGCACTGCCCTTGACGTCTCGGCGCGCCGCGCTCAGCGCCGCCTCCGCGGCGTCGAGCAGGCGGTACAGGCTGGCGGCCCAGGCATCCGGGTCGGATTCAAGATGGCGAACCTGGTCCTCGGTCGCCCGATCGTCCAGGTGGGCTTGCGTCATGGCGTCGATCTGTGACGGCCTGAACACTGCCCGGTCTTCGATGGTGGTGACGGTGAACTCCTTGATCTCGCAAGGCTTTTTCGTGCGAGGTCCGGCGACAGGCGAACTGCCGGCGGTGACCCACCCTGAGGTGGGGGCGACGGACCTTCGTCGATCGCGGGGAACGACGCCTGATACGCCGGATCAACCGACCTGATCGGTGATCTGAGGGCCCGTGTACCCCATCGACACGAACCGTTACGACGTGAGTGTACGCGGTCGGCTCCGGTTTCCCGACGTCAGCCCCGTCGAGGCGGGGTGAGGTCAGCCGAGCGTCGCCGCCTTGGCTCCCAACACCTCCAGGAGTTCGTCGAAGCTCTTCTCGAACGCGGCAACGCCTTCGTCCTCGAGCTTGGCGGTGACCTCTTCCATGTGGATTCCGAGATCGGCGAGCGCGGCCAGCGTGGCTCGAGCGTCACGGACGTCGGCGTCGATCGTGCGGGCGACCAGCCCGTGATCCTCGAATGCCTCGAGGGTGTTGTCGGGCAGCGTGTTCACCGTGTCGGGACCGATCAACTCGTCGACATAGAGCGTGTCCGGGTACGCGGGGTTCTTGGTCGACGTGGACGCCCACAACGGCCGCTGCACCCGAGCGCCTCGCGCCACGAGGGCGTCCCAGCGGGGGCCCGAGAAGAACGCGGTGAAGGCCGCGTAGGCGAGCCGGCCGTTCGCGATAGCGGCCTTTCCCATGAGCGCGAGGGCCTCCGGAGTACCGATCTCCTCCAGGCGGCGATCGACCTCCACGTCGACGCGGCTGATGAAGAAGGAGGCAACGCTGCTGACCCTCGAGAGATCGCCGTCAGCGGCTTCGAGGCCCGCGACGTAGGCTTCCATGACCTCCGCGTATCGCTCGAGCGAGAAGATGAGCGTCACGTTGATCGAGCGCTTCTCGCTGATCATCGTGCGAATCGGATCCAGACCTTCCGCGGTGGCCGGGATCTTGACGTACAGGTTCGGCTCGGCCAACCGTTCGCTCAACTCGCGGGCGGCGAGCTCGGTGCCCTCCTGATCACGGGCCAGGCCAGGGTCCACCTCGACCGACACGAAGCCGTCGAGACCGTCGGAGGCGTCATAGACCGGCCGAAGAATGCCGAGGGCTGCCCTGATGTCGCTGGTGACGAGCTCCCAGTAGGAGGCCTCGACGTCGAGGCCCCCTCGGATCGCGTCGGAGAACTCGGCGTCGTAGTCCGCGGAGTCCTGGATGGCCTTCTGGAAGATCGACGGGTTCGACGTGAGGCCTCGTACCCCACGCTCGACCCATCGAGACAACTCACCGGACGTGATCCAGCCGCGGCGGATGTTGTCGAGCCAGGGGCTCTGGCGCTCCTGGTCGAAGAGGTCGTGCAGGCGGGACATGGTTCCTCCGAGGATCAGGAGCCGGTGAGGGCACGGGCCCGGTCAGCCACGTTCTCGGCCGAGATGCCAAATTCGCGCATGACCGTGCCGCCGGGCGCGGATGCTCCGAAGCGCTCGATCGAGACCACCTCGTCGACCCAGCGATACCAGCCCTGGCCCACGCCGGCCTCGACCGCGAGCGAGGGGATGTTCGGCGGCAGCACCGCAGCCTGCCGGTCGCGACCGGACTCGGCGAA
>CAYFLT010000056.1:15408-21393 GCA_964344055.1 uncultured Candidatus Nemicrothrix sp. | reverse complement strand
GTGCCGACCAGCGTGACACTCGCGTCGTCGGCGTCCCGGAGCACGTATCCGCCCGCGGCGACGTCCGCGTCTTCGGAGCCCTCGAGCACCGGGAGATTCTGCCGGGAGAGGATCAGAGCGGTGGGTCCACCGGAGTCGAGTGCGATCCTCCAGGCGGCCACCGTCTCGTTGGCATCCGCGGGCCGGATCACCCGCAGGCCGGGAATGGCGCGGAGCGATGCGATGTGTTCGACCGGCTGATGGGTGGGGCCGTCCTCGCCCACGCCGACCGAGTCGTGGCTCCAGACGAACACCGACCGGGCTTCGCTGAGCGCGGCGAGCCGTACTGCCGCCCGCATGTAGTCCGCGAAGACCAGAAAGGTACCGACTACCGGAATCGCACCGCCGTGGAGCGCCATCCCGTTGGCGATCGCACCCATGGCGTGCTCTCGGACACCGAAGTAGATCTGTCGGCCGCCGGGGTCGGCCGCAGAGAAGACGCCGTGGTCCTTGATCACCGTGCCGGTGTTGCCCGTGAGATCGGCACCGCCCCCGGTGAGACCGGGCACCATCGGCGCAAGGGCCTGGAGCACCTGGTTGGACGCCACCCGAGTGGCGATCGATTCGCCGGTGTCGAACGACGGGAGGGCTTCTTCCCACCCGGGGAGACCGGTGCCGGCGAGTTGGGCCTCGAGCTCGGCACGGTTTCCGTCGAACGCGGCGACGCGCGCCTCCCACGCCTCGCGGTCGGGCCTTCCGCGGATTCCGAGCGAGCGGTACTCCTCGAGCACCTCGCCGGGCACATGAAAGGATTCGTCGGGCGGGAGGCCCATGACCGACTTCGTGGCCGCGATCTCGTCGTCTTTGATCGCGTAGCCGTGGGCGCCCGGGGTGTCGGCGGAATCCGTGGCCGGCGTGCCGATGATGGTTCTCACGATCACCAGCGACGGCTGGTCCTCGATCGCCATCGCCCGTCGGATGCCGGCCTCGAGTGCGTCGAGATCCTCGCCGACCGGTCCCAGGTCCTCGACGTGCCACCCATAGGCGCGGAACCGTGCGGCGGCGTCGTCGGTCAGTGCGATCTCGGTCTCACCGTCGATGGTGATGTGGTTGTCGTCGTAGCACAGCACGATCTTCCCGAGGCCGAGGTGACCCGCGAGCGAGGCCGCTTCGTGGCTCACCCCCTCGGACAGGTCGCCATCGCCTGCGATGCCGAAGACGTGGTGGTCGAAGAGCTCCGCTCCGTATCGCGTGCGGAGCTGAGCCTCCGCAATCGCCATGCCGACCATGTTGGCCACCCCTTGGCCCAACGGTCCGGTGGTGACTTCGACTCCCGCGGTGTGGCCGACCTCGGGGTGACCGGGCGTCGCCGAACCCCACTGACGGAAGTCCTTGACGTCGTCGAGGGTCAGCCCGAATCCGGCCAGATGCAGCAGGGAGTACTGCAGGATCGACGCGTGACCGGCGGACAGGATGAAGCGGTCGCGATCGGCCCAGTCCGGCCGCTCGGCGTCGTAGCTCATGATGCGGCTGAACAGCACATGAGCGAGCGGCGCGAGGGACATCGCGGTGCCCTGATGCCCGGATCGCGCCGCGTGAGGGGCATCCATCGCCAGGCCACGGATCACGCTGATCGCGCGCGCGTCGAAATCGGTCATCGGTCCTCCCGTTCGCCAACGGTCGGACCCTATCCGCGCAACCTCCGGTCCAAGCGGGATATCAGCCGTACAACAAGAGCACGGACGCGGTGAACCCGTGTACGTGGTTCTCCCCGCCGACCGGACCGAACTCTCCCGCACAGAACATCCCCGCGAGCGGGCCTCGGTCGATCGCCGTGAAGAGCATTTCAGCGTCGTGGCCAGCTCGCTCGAAGAGCCGGGCACCCCTGCCGTTGCAGGTGAACAACAAGGCGGCATCCGCACTCACCGACGTGAGCGCCCGGCGGAGGTCCTCGGAGGCGGAGGTCATGTCCCGAACATGGAACTGGACGGTGGTGCCGACCTCGACGCGTGCGCCGACCCTGAGTCCCCCTGTGGAGTGATCGGTGCCCAGGACGGCACGGATCAGGAAGTCGCCGTGGTCGAATCGCTCGGAACGCTCGTCGACCACGACCCCGATGTGCAGACCGCGGCTCAACAATTCCTGGTCCTCGGGTCCCGCCTCGTCGTACGTCTCGCTCAGGCGTTCCATCGCCGGCCGGGAGCCCAGTTCGTGGATCACGTTGCCCTCGGCGGCGGTGACGATGAGCGGATTTCCGATCGGCCGGCAGCCCTGGGACACCACGGCCACCTCACCGAGGCCGGCTGGAAGCAGGGCACCGACCGCGCCCTGGTCGTGCACGTCCCGACCCAGAACGAGGCGGTTCGTGCCGGGTCCCGGCCCACCCTCGCTGGCCACCCCGCCGATGATGGTGAGGTGCGGATGGCGGGAGTTCGTCGCTCTGGCGAGCGCTTCGGCAGGGAAGCTGAACGGTTCGGACAACAAGATGAGGGTCCGATCGCCGGTGGCGGCGACCTCCGGCATACCCACGACCGCGGTGCCGTCCGGCGACCGCGTGACCTCGAGGCGGATGGGCTCGACCCGACCCGTCCGGCCGGCCCACAGCGAGATCGCGGGACGCTCCTCCGCCTCCACCGGACCACCGATGACCGCCACCGCCGTCGACCCGATGAGCACTTCAGGCCGCAGCAATCGGTTCACGGCATCGGCGAGCTCGCCCACGGTCTCGGGAGGGTGACCGGAAACGAAGAGGATCGCCAGATCGGGAGCCTCACCAACCTGCTCGTGAACCACCCCGACCGCCTCACCGATGGCCTGGGCCGCATCCGGGTGCTCGGAGATCGCGGCGCCGAAGGTCGCCATAGCCCGTCCCGTCAGTCGGTCTCGGGCGGCGGGAGGAGCGTGTACGGCACCGTCATGTGGGGACCACGATCGATGCGGCAGCGGGCTTCGACCGTGCCGTATTCCTCGAAGTCCAGTTCCGCCCGGACGAGCCGATAGGTGAACCTCCCTGGTTCGACGTCGAAGGGTTGGACGCTGCGGGCGATCTGTTCGTCCTCACGGTGATAGGTGACCTCGAGGACTCCACGACCGGAGCCGTCGGGTGGGCAGCGGATGAGGACCACGAGATGGGGCGCCCACGTGAAGGGGAGGGGAGCGGGCGCCGCGGCGCTGAACTGGATTCCCTTGAGGTCGATGCGGGTGGCGGGCCCCTCGACCTGTCGTAGATCGATCTCGTCGATGAACAGGGCGGCGATGATCTCCATCCCGCGCACGCTAGTGGCGGGCCCGGCTGATCCCGCCTGCCACGAGGCTCCGACCGATCCGGAGGATCCGGTCGCCGGGTACGCCTACGCTGCTCAGCGTGGTTGGGCCGCCGACGAGGGAATCGATCATCAACGCAGCTCGCCATCTCTTCGCGGAGCGCGGCTTCGAGGGCACCTCCCTGAACATGATCGCGGCCGAGGTCGGCATCCGGCGCCAGAGCCTGCTCCACCACTTCCCGACCAAGGAAGCGATGTATCGGGAGGTGTTCGAGCGAGCCCTCGCCGAGTGGTACGACCGGGTGGAGACCGCGATCCGCGAGCCTCTCAACGACAGCTGGGCCAAGGTCGATCACGTGCTCACCGCCGGGTTCGAGTTCTTCCAAGCGAACCCGGACTTCGTTCGGATCGTGCGGAGGGAAGCGCTCGCCGAGGAAGGAACGGGCCACATCGAGCTCGGTGTCGCGCTCCAGCCGGTGTTCATCCGGGCCGTGGAGTACTTCGAACGGGAGATGGATGCCGGTCGGTTCCGTCGTCACGACGCCGAGCAGCTCCTGCTCACCGGCTACGGAGCGCTGCTCTCCTATTTCAGCGATCTGCCGTTCATCGAAGGCCTGCTCGATCGGGATCCGCTCGGCGGCGAGGCGCTGGCGGCGCGGCTCGCCCACGTGAGGGCCCTGTTCCGCGCCGCCCTCCAGCCGGGACCGGATGCGGGCTGACGCGCGCCCGCCGTGGGCGCGCCGCGATCCACGGCGCTCCCGCGCCTAGCCTGCGGGTCCATGCGTCGGCTGATCCTCCCCGTCCTGATCCTCGCCGTGGCGATCACCGCCATGGTGCTGACGGGCCGCGCCGACGAAGCGGCCGACCCCGGACAGGCCACCGACGTCTCCGGCGAGCCGTCGCTCGCCTCGCCGATCCTGAGCGCCCGCCGCGCCCCGGCCTGGCTCCGCGCTCCCATCGCCGACAGCCTCCTGAGCGACTCGGTCGGCGCGGTGCTCAGCGGGGCCCCTGAAGCCACGTGTGTGCTCGTGGAACGAGACGGCGAACCGATCGCCGCCAACAACGTGAACGCCGCGATCCGCCCCGGGGCGCTGCAGCGCCTCCTCACGATCACGGCACTGGAGTCGATCAGCAACGACGCCGGGTTTCGGACCGAAGTGGCGATGCGCAACGACGCGGAGATCGACGAGGACGGGGTGCTCGACGGGGACCTCTGGCTGATCGGAGGGGCCGACCCGGTCCTCGCCACGTCGGACTACATCGACCGGTTCGAAGACGGCCGAACCTACACCGACTTCGGCCTGCTGGTCACCGACACGGTCTCGGCGCTCCAGGCGCTCGGGGTGACCTCGATCCGTGGTCGCATCATCGGTGACGAGACCAAGTACTCCGCAGCCGAACGGGACTACGTGGGCGACGAGGTCACCGACCCGACCGGCGAGGTCGTGTCGGTGTGGACCCGGGAGCAACTCGACGACAACGCCGTCGGCCCGCTCTCGGCGCTGGTGCTCAACGACGGCTTCGATGCGTGGCCGCTTCCCCCCGAGGAGGGGGAGGAGGCCGCCGAGGAAGATCCGGCCGAGGGGGATGTCGAGGAGGAGGAAGAGGACGACGGCAGCGTCGACCAGAGCCAGAACGAACGTTCCGACAACCCGGCGGTTTCCGCGGCGGCGGCCCTCGACGACGCGCTCGAAGAGGCGGGTATCCCCGTCAGTAGGAGCGCAACCGACGGTGAAGCCCCTCCGCTCAACGAGCGCGAGACGCTCGCCGAGATCGATTCACCGCCCCTCGACGAGATCCTCCAGCGGGCCATGATCGACGCCACCACCGCCGAGATGCTCCTCAAGGAGTTCGGCGTGCGCAGCGGCCTGGACTCAGAACGCGGCCTCGCCGTCTACGGCCTCGTGGTCCTCGAGGGCTTCACCCAGGCCGGGCTCCCGTTCACCATCGGTCAGACCCAATACCACGACGGCTCGGGACGCTCCGACGCCAACCGCACCACCTGCGAGATGATCCATGCCGCCGTGAACGACCCCGACGGTCCGGGGGCGCAGGTGGCCGTGCCCGTGGCCGACAGCCCGCTGGCGGCGTGTGCGCCGATCACCAGCGGTGAACTCTCCGTCGTCGCCACCGTGTCACCCACCACCACCGGCGTGGCCGGACACTTCGTCGCGGAGAACGGTGACCGGCTCACCTTTGCATTGATGGTCGACGAACCGGATCGCCTCGAGCTGCCCGAGGACGCTCCCGAGGACGCCGTCGCCGAGGAACCACTCGGCTACTGCAATCCGCTGCAGGCGGCCATGCTCGACGCGGTGGCCGGGCATCCCTATGGTCCCGAGCTCGCTGATCTCGCGCCGCTGAGCCCCACTGGCGGATGAGCTCGGCATCGCCGTATCCGCTGGCGATGTTCCCGCTGGAGCAGGTGGTCCTGCCGGGTACGGCGGTCCCCCTGCACATCTTCGAGCCCCGCTACCGCGTCCTCGCTCGAGAGCTCCGCGACGCCACCGATCCGGAGCTCGCCTTCGCCCCGATCACCCGCGGTCGGGAGGTGGGAGGCGAGGACCAGCGCGCCGATGTCGCGGTGGCGGCGTCGGTCATGCGCATCGAGGAGTTCCCGGACGGCCGATGGGCCATGGTCGCTGCCGCGACCAGACGGCTTCGAGTCCGACGCTGGCTACCGGACGATCCGTATCCCCGGGCCGAGGTGGTGGATTGGCCCGACGGCGCCGGTCCTGAACTC
>CAYFLT010000056.1:0-15398 GCA_964344055.1 uncultured Candidatus Nemicrothrix sp. | reverse complement strand
CGATCCGAAAGTCGATGACCTGCTCGAGGCCTTCGCCCGGCTCGCCGAAGCGATCGTACGAATCGATCCTCGCCACGATCTCCGCACCGCCCGGTTCGACGACGACGATCCGGCCCGGCGGATCTGGAAGATCATCTCGGCCGCCCACCTCGGCACGCTCGACATGCTGACCCTGCTCGAGTCCCCGGACCCGGTCTCCCGGGCCGAAGAGGCAGTCCGCCTCATCGCCGAGCGCACCGATCTGCTGACCGCCCTCGCAGACCGCGACCGATAGGGTGATGCCACCTCTCGGGAAGGACCAGCACACACCCCATGGCTGAACGACAGGGCATCGGCGACCTTCGGGATCTCGTCGTCGCCTACGCGAAACAGGAGATCCAGGGACCGCTGGCGGGGGCCGGCCGATGGCTCGGCTTCGGCCTGCTCGGCAGCGTGCTGTTGATGATCGGTGGCGTCTCACTCACGCTCGCGCTACTGCGCTTCCTGCAGGAGGAGGCGGGGTCCTGGGTCACGGGCAACCTCTCGTGGCTTCCCTACGTCATCACTCTGGCCGTGCTGCTCATCACCAGCCTGCTGCTCGGTCTTCGCATCAACAAGAGGAGCCTGTGATGAGCGACGAGCAAGCGCCCATCACCCGAGACGATCTGGCGGACTCGATCCGCTCGGTCCGAGGAGAGGTCGAGGACCAGGCGAAGGAATCCGCGTCGCGGTTGATCCCCGTCGCGGTCGGCGCCGGCGTGCTGATGCTCCTGATCGCATACCTCGTCGGTCGGCGGGTCGGTACCACGAAGTCGACCGTCGTGGAGATTCGGCGGATCTGATGGCTGCGTTCCCTCTCGGGCCCGCCTACATCAAGCGAACCCTCCGCTACAACGGCGTCCGGAAAGGACTCCTCGGCGGTTCCCGCTTCTGGCTGGTCGTGTTCCTCGGCAGCCAACTCGCCCGCTGGTCCTCCAAGGTCACCAAGCGCGGCGAGATGCCGATCCGTTTCTCGGAGCGGCTCGGGCCAGGCGAGGCGTTCGAGATCCGTCACATCGACCCGAACCGGTCCTCGGCTCGGTGAAGGTCCACCTTCGGAATCCCTCCCGGGAGATCGACGTCGACGGGCCCGTCGAGGTGAGCGTTCTCCTGCGCCGACTCGGCCTCAACCGTGAGTCCCATCTCGTCATCGAGGACGGCGAGCTCGTCCCTGGTGACAAGATGCTCGCCAAGACCGCGGTGGTGGAGGTCCGGTCGGTGATCTCCGGGGGAGCGGATGAGGGAGCCGCTCGATGAAGTGCCAGGTCTGCCGCGGGCCGGCGATCATCGACGTGCGCCGCCACAATGCGAACTTCTGCGCCGACCACTTCGTCCGGCTCTGCCGCGACCAGACCGCGAAGACCATCAAGCAGTTCGCCATGCTCGAGCCCGGCGATCGGGTTCTCGTCGCGGTGTCCGGGGGAAAGGACTCCCTCGCGGTGTGGGACATCCTGCTCGAGTTGGGCTACGACGCGGAGGGCTTCCACGTCGGGCTCGGCATCGAGGACTACAGCGCCACCTCGTTCGACTACGCCGATCGTTTCGCAACCGAGCGGGGGCTCACGCTCCACACGGTCGATCTCCTCCGCGACCACGGTTTCGACATCCCCAACGGGAGCCGATCCGCGAAGCGGGCCCCCTGTTCCGCCTGCGGCCTCTCGAAGCGGCATCTGTTCGATGACGCAGCCCGATCGGGCGGATTTGATGCCGTGGTGACCGGCCACAACCTCGACGACGAGGCGGCCGTGCTGATGGGCAACGTCCTGCACTGGCAGACCGACTATCTCGCTCGGCAACAGCCCTTTCTCCCTGCCCATGCCGGCTTCCCGAAGAAGGTGAAGCCGCTCGTTCGCCTCACCGAGCGCGACACCGCTGCCTACTGTCTGATTCGTGGCATCGACTACCTGGTCGAGGAGTGCCCGATGTCGGTGGGCAACAAGCACCTGAGCTACAAGGCGGCCCTGAACGACATCGAGTACGACTCGCCCGGCGCCAAGCACGCCTTCTACTTCGAGTTCCTCTCCAAGGCGGCCGATCGCTTCCGGCCCGAACCGGTCGACGGACGCGAGGACGTCCGACCCGCGGTGTCGCCCTGCGAACGCTGCGGCGCGCCGAGTTCGAACCCCATCTGTTCATTCTGCGCACTGACCGAGCGCGCCACCGCTCCCGTGCCGATCGAGCTACGCCCTCGACCCTCACGACGCAAGCGGGTCCGGCGATGAACCGCAGCGGCCCCCTGCACGCCGGAGAGCCCGTGCTGTTGATCGACCGGAAGCGGAGGCGCTACCTCATCGACCTCGTCGATGGAGGGGAGTTCCACTCCCACTCCGGGGTGCTTCCCCACGACGAGATCATCGGCCAACCGGAAGGGGAGACCTTCCGCTCGACCCGAGGCATGGTGTTCATCGCGCTCCGGCCCACGATCACCGACTTCGTACTGAAGATGCCGCGCGGTGCCCAGGTGGTCTACCCGAAGGACATCGGCCCGATCCTCATCATGGCCGACATCTTCCCCGGCGCCCGGGTCCTCGAGTCCGGGCTCGGGAGCGGGGCACTGTCGACCGGAATGCTGAGGGCGGGCGCCGAGATCACCGGCTACGAGATCCGGGACGACTTCGAGGCCAAGGCCCGCGAGAACGTCGGACGTTTCCTGGGCACCGATGCACTCGACCGTTACCGAACCGAGGTGGACGACCTCGATCGCATCGTGCTCGACCTTCCCGAGCCGTGGCAGGTGATCCCCCACGCCGAGAAGGCACTGCGGCGCGGCGGCATCATGCTCGCCTACACACCCAGCATCATCCAGGTCTCCCTGTTCCACGAGGCCTTCGAGGAGTCCCGATTCGGGATGGCCGAGACCACAGAGGTACTGCATCGAGGCTGGTACGTGAACGGCGCCGCGGTTCGGCCCGACCATCGCATGGTCGCGCACACCGGCTTCCTCACCCACGCGAGGCTCCTCGACGAATGAGGGCGATGGCCGCGCTCCTTGCCGCGGCCGCCCTCCTGCTGGGCGCGTGCGGAGGCGACAGTGACGCCTCCGCACCTCCCGACCGTCCCCCGCTCGGCTCACCCCCGGATCCCGGTGAGGTACCCGAACACGACGGCCTCAGCGACACGCTCCGAGAGGACGTGCTCGCGTCCACGGTGCGCATCTCCGGGTTCGCGTGCGGGAGATCGAGCGAGGGGAGTGGCTTCGCCGTCGCCGACCACCTCGTCGTCACCAACGCCCATGTGATCGTCGGCCTCGACGAGCCGATGATCGAGCTCGCCGACGGCACCGAGGTCGCCGGACTCCCCGTGGCGTTCGACCCCGTCGCCGATCTCGCCATCCTCCGGGTCGACGGGGTCGACTTCGATCCGCTCCCGCTCGGCACCGCCGCCGATCACACGATCGGGGCCGTCTTCGGATGGGAGCGCGGCCCCACCCCCGAGCCGACACCGTTCCGTATCGACCGACCGGTCACAGTCCGGATCGAGGCCGTGGCCAGTACCGAACGCATCGAACGCCGATCCTGGCTCCTCGCGGCCTACATCGAGTCGGGGGATTCGGGCGCCGCGCTGGTCGACGATCGGGGCGTCGTGGTGGGAATCGCATACGCCACCACGACCCGGGGCAGTGGGGTGGGCTATGCGACGCGCGCCAGCGAGCTCGAAACCCTGATCGCCACCGGCTTCAACGACAATCTCGTCGTCCCCGACTGCTGAACAGCCGGGGTGGCTCGTCATCCCCGACTGCTGAACAGCCGGGGTGGCTCGTCGTCCCCGACTGCTGAACAGCCGGGGCGGCTCGTCATCCCCGACTGCTGAACGCGACGAAGGGAGAGTCGGGCGACTCTCCCTTCGTCTCGATCGAGATTCGAGGGATCCGGAGGATCAGACCTCGATGAAGATGCACTCGCCGGGGCACTCCTCGGCGGATTCGATGGTGGCCTCTTCCTGGCCGGCCGGCACGACGGCGAGGCCCTCAGGCCCACCCGGGTCCGAGAAGATCTTGTCGCCTTCCTTGACGTAGGCGAGACCGTCGTCGAGCAGGGTGAAGACGTCTGGGGCGATCTCCTCGCAGAGACCGTCGCCGGTGCAGAGATCCTGGTCGATCCAAACCTTCATGTGTCCGTAAGACCTCACATTCGATGGGAACCCGACACCCGGGCTCCAGAAACCGATCGGCAGTGTATCCGGGGAAATGAGCGACCACCTTCATCCGCGCGGCCCTTCACCACGCATCGCGCGAACCCTCCCGTTTTGGCTGTCGCGTCCGACCGGAAGAGCAGCACCGGGTCTATGGTGACGCGGCATCCGAATACGGAGGTGTTCCGTGGACGAACAGAGCGCAGCCGAAGAGATCAATCGCCTCCGCCTGGTTGCGGCTGAACTCGAAGACGAAGTCGAGGCGCTCCGGCGCCGCCTCCAGGACGCCCCCAAGCGGGTGCGCACACTGGAGGAGCGACTCCTCGAGACGAAGGGTCAACTGGCACAGGCCGTCTCCCAGAACGAGAAGCTCACCTACACCCTCCGCGAGGCCCGCGAGCACATCGCCACCCTTCGCGACGAGGTCGACAAGCTCACCCAGCCGCCGTCGGGGTACGGCACCGTCCTCGACAGCAACGACGACGGCACCGTGGACGTTCACGCCGGTGGCCGCAAGATGCGGGTGGCGGTCCAGCCGGATCTCGAGGGTGAACTCGAGCGTGGCCAGGAGGTCGTGCTCAACGAGTCCTTCAACATCGTGCTGGCTCGACGCCCGGACCGCACCGGCGAGGTGGCCACCCTCAAGGAAGTCCTGGCCGACGGATCACGGGCTCTGATCGTCGGCCGTGCCGACGAGGAGCGGGTCGTCGAGCTCGGCAACCAGGTGCTCGCCGAGCCCCTGCGCAGCGGCGACACCCTGCTGGTCGACGCCAGGGCCGGCATGGTGCTCGAGCGCCTGCCCCGACCCGAGGTCGAGGATCTCGTCCTCGAAGAGGTCCCCGACGTCTCCTACTCCGATGTCGGTGGTCTCGACGACCAGATCGAACAGATCACCGACGCGGTCGAGCTCCCGTTCGTCCACCAGGCGCTCTTCGCCCAATACGACCTGCCCGCGCCGAAGGGGATCCTCCTCTACGGCCCTCCCGGATGTGGCAAGACCCTCATCGCCAAGGCGGTCGCGAACAGCCTGGCCAAGAAGGTCGCCGAGGTTTCCGGCGATCACGAAGCCCGCAGCTTCTTCCTGAACATCAAGGGTCCGGAACTCCTGAACAAGTATGTCGGCGAAACCGAGCGCCAGATCCGGCTCGTGTTCCAGCGGGCCCGCGAGAAGAGCGAGGAAGGCTGGCCGGTCATCGTCTTCTTCGACGAGATGGAGTCCCTGTTCCGAACCCGCGGCAGCGGCATCAGCTCCGACATCGAATCGACGATCGTGCCGCAGTTGCTGGCCGAGATCGACGGTGTCGAGACACTCCGCAACGTGATCGTGATCGGTGCATCGAACCGTGAGGACCTGATCGATCCGGCGATCCTGCGGCCCGGGCGGCTCGACGTGAAGATCAAGATCGAGCGCCCCGACGAAGAGGCGGCCTCCTCGATCTTCGGGCGCTACCTCGTGCCGGACCTTCCGATCGATCCCGAGGTCATCGAGACCGTCGGCGGCGGCGACCCCGACAAGGCCGTCCAGCACATGATCGAAGAGACCGTGCGCGAGATGTACAAGGTCGACGACGTGAACCGGTTCCTCGAGGTCACGTACCAGAACGGCGACAAGGAAGTCATGTACTTCAAGGACTTCTCTTCGGGCGCGATGATCGAGAACGTCGTGCGACGGGCGAAGAAGCTGGCGATCAAGCGAGAGATCGACAACGGTCAGCGAGGCATCCGTACCGAGGATCTGCTCGCCTCGATCCGCCAGGAGTTCCGCGAGCACGAGGATCTGCCCAACACCACGAACCCGGACGACTGGGCCAAGATCTCGGGCAAGAAGGGCGAACGCATCGTCTACGTGCGCACTCTCATCAGCAACGATGACGCCGGCGAGGGTGGGAAGTCCATCGACTCGGTGGCTACCGGCCAGTATCTCTAGACGCCCTTCGCGGGCCCGAAAACACCGTCCGCGCTCGGCGGTGCGACGCGCCTCCAGTCAGCCGCTGGCTGAAAAACCTTGCCGTCCCACTTGATAAGACCTCCGGTTTGATGCAAGCGTGACCCGTTGCAAGCGCTGTCATGGAGGTTTGACCATGGCGGCCGGCAACCCCCCGACGGGTCAACGAGGACCCGCCGGGATCAACTGGAGGAAAGAACATATGCAGAGGACATTCCTGTTGCGGCTGCTCGCCGTCCTGCTCGGCTTCACGCTCATCGCGGCAGCCTGTGGTGATGACGGTGACAGCGGAGGATCCGCTGGCGGCGACGACAGCGGCGATGACGGGGGCGACTCCGGCGACGACGGCGACGACGACGGCGACAGCGGCGATGACGGGGGCGACTCCGGCGACAGCAGCGAAGACACCGTCGAGGCCACCCAGGGCGGAGGCGACTTGCTCGTCGAGATCCAGGACCGCGGCGCGTTGAACTGTGGCGTCTCCACGGTTTCGATCGGGTTCGCCGTGCAGGACTCCGACGGCATCTACCAGGGCTTCGACGCCGACTTCTGTCGTGCCACCGCCGCCGCCATCATGGGCGACGCGGAAGCTCTGAACATCGTCGGTCTCACCGCTGCCGAGCGCTTCACCGCAGTGCAGACCGGTCAGGTCGACGTGCTCCACCGCAACACGACGTTCACGCAGAGCCGCGACTCCGACGTGGGTATGGACTTCGGTCCCACCACCTACTTCGACGGTCAGCAGCTGATGGCACGTGCGAGCGATGGTTTCTCGACGGGAAGCGGCGTGGCCGACATCGACGGCGCGGTCGTGTGCACCAACGCCGGTACGACCACCGAGAAGAACATCGCCGAAGCCGCCGAACTGCTGGGCATCAGCATCACGCTCAACACGTTCGAGGACTTCGACATCGTCACCCAGAACTTCATCGACGGTGCCTGCGACGTCATCACCACTGACGGCTCGGGCCTCGTCGGACGCAAGGCCGAGCAGGAGCCGGCCGGCGAAGAGTGGGTCATCTTCCCGGGTCAGCCGATCTCGAAGGAGCCGCTGGGCCCGACCTACGGTCAGAACCAGTCGCGCTTCGCCGATGCGGTCAACTGGACCGTCTACGCGATGCTCATCGCCGACGAATACGGCGTGAACCAGAGCAACGTCGACGACTTCCTCGACGCCGAGGGCGAACTCGGTCGTCTGCTCGGCGTCGGTGACGACGAAGTGCAGTCGGCCATGGGCCTCGCCCCCGACGCCTTCTACCAGGTGATCAAGCAGGTCGGTAGCTACAGCGACCTTTGGGAGCGTCACCTCGCTCCGTTGGGCCTGGCGCTCGACGGCTCGGTCAACGATCTCTGGACCAACGGCGGTCTCATGTACCCGCCGCCGGCCCGCTGATCGCACTGACGAACTGACACGACCCCTGGGTCGGGCCCGTCCCGGCCCAGGGGTCGCATGTTCACCGGTCGTTTGATCCGCCGGTGACTCCTGACCGCCGAGAGGCGGTGGCGGCCCACGTGGGGTCGCAGTTCTTGGATCGCGAAACAGAGTTGTCAGGGGGGACCACTCGGTGACCGACACGCAACCGTCGCTTCACGCGGCAGCCACTGCGAAACCGCCGTTCTACCGCGACGCCACCGTCGTCAAGTGGTTGGTGCAGCTTGCCACGCTCGCGGCAGTCGCCTTTGCGCTCGTCTTCCTCGTCTTGGAGGCCGGCGACAGCCTGGAGGCCAAGTCGATCCAGACCGGCTTCGGCTTCATGGAGGTCGACCCCGCGATCTCACTGGGCGAAGGCATCGACACCGACCCGGCCACCGGTGGCCGCGCCCTGTGGGTCGGCATGGTCAACACGATCCGCATGTCGGCCGCCGGCATCTTCCTCGCCACCATCCTCGGCACCCTGATCGGCATCGGTCGCCTGTCGAGCAACTGGCTGGTCGCCAAACTGGCCAGCGCCTTCATCGAGTACATGCGGAACATCCCGCTGCTCGTCCACATCATCCTCTTCTTCGTCACGATCGCCACGGTCTTCCCGGAGTTCGGCGAAGACGTCGACCCGGTCACCGGCGAGGTGACCCAGGGGCCGTGGAACGGCGTCCTGCACGTGTCGAACAAGGGCATCTCTGTGCCCCGGCTGCACATCGCCGACGGCTTCTACCAGTGGCTGATCGTCGTGTTGATCGGGGCCCTCGTGGCCCGGTGGGTCAATCGCCAACGGCACGCAGTCCAGGACCAGACCGGCCACGAGACCTACCCGGTGCTGAGCGCCGCCGCCGTCATCGCGGTGTTCGCCGTCGTCGGCTGGTTCATCCACCCCATCTTCGGCTGGGTCGGCGATGCCATCTTTTCGCCGCTGAACGACCCGATCAGCTCGATCCCCGAAGAAGCGCTGCAGGTGGTGCTGAGCATCTTCGCCATCGCGATCGCCGTGTGGTGGATCAGGCGATTCTTCGCAGAACGCCGCACGCCAGGAGGCGCAGCAAAACTCACCGACGACGACTGGTTCCGAGTCATCTTCGCGGGAGTCATCGCGGCGGTCGCTTGTGTCGTGTTCCTCGTGCTGTGGCCGGGTCTGTCGAGTTGGATCATCAACTCGAGCAGCGACTTCTTCAACATGATGGGCAACAAGTTCGGCGACGGCCGCGGGAGCATCGGTGCCGATCCCCCGATCGACGTCAGCATGCCCGACATCGAGAAGCGCGGGAACTTCGCCAACATGGGTCCGTCCGGGCTCAACCTCACGCAGGGGTTCGCGGCCGTCTTCTTCGGAGTGGTCCTCTACACGGCGGCCTTCGTCGCCGAGATCGTGCGCGGCGGCATCCTCGCCGTTCCCAAGGGTCAGACCGAGGCCGCTCAGGCCATCGGGCTGCGCCGCTCCACGATGCTGCGCCGGGTCATTCTCCCCCAGGCGTTCCGGGTGAGCCTTCCGCCGCTCGGCAACCAGTACCTCAACCTCACGAAGAACACCTCGCTCGCCATCGCCGTCGGATACACCGACGTCGTGCAGGTGGGCCAGACGATCTTCAACCAGACCGGGAGAAGTCTCGAGGTGTTCCTCATCTGGATGCTCTTCTATCTGGCCTGCTCGTTGACGATCAGCGTCGTCGTCAACTTCTTCAACGTCCGACTCAAGATCGTGGAGCGCTGAGATGAGCAGCGAGATCGAACATCTCGGCGGCGGCACCGCCGAACTCATCGCCCAGGCCGACCAGCGCGAGGGAGAAGAACGAGCGAGCCGCCCTGACGAACCCAGCCTGCCCCCGCTCGAGTGGCTCCGGGTCAATCTGTTCTCGTCGGTGCTGAACACCGTGCTCACCATCGTGTTCGGGATCGCCGGCATCCTGGCGTTCCGGCGACTGCTGAATTGGGCGTTCAGCCACGAACGCGAGTGGGACGCGGTTCGGGTGAACATGCGAGCGCTCTTCACCTTCACCTACCCGAGCAGTCAGTACGTCCGGATCTGGATCACCCTCGGCATCGTGCTCACGCTGGCCGGACTGTCGATGGGACTCAGCCGCATGGTCGGCCAGGGCCTTTCCCTGAAACGGATCAGCACCTGGTTCATGGCCTGGGGCGGCGCCGTGATCGCGGGCACGCTCCTCGTCCAGCCACACCCGAAGCGCACCGCCGACGGCGAAGTGCTTCTCGACGAGAACTTCGAGCCCGTCCGCGAGAGCTTCGGGGCCGCGTTGGCCGACCGGGGAGGGTGGTGGCTCGTCGGCCTCCTGCTCCTCGGTATCGGTTTGGCGTTGTGGTTCAGCCTCGGTGACCTGCGCCGCCGCACGACATTCGTGGGCGCCGTTCCGTTCACGCTGGGCGTGCTCTTGTTCCTCGTGTCCACCCTGTGGTGGTACAACTGGGGCCACTACGGCCAGCAGGGCGACATAATCGAGCCCGGGAGGACCGTCAAGGACTCGGCCAAGGTCCCCTGGACCGCGATGTGGTTCATCCTCACCGCCGCGTACCTGTTCGGTCGGCGTATCGCGACCACCGAACGCGCCGGCAGCACCCGCACGCTCGTCAACCTCTCGTGGCTGCTCGCCCCCTTCGTGACGTTCTGGGTGATCCTCCGCGATCCGGCGCTCGACTGGGACCACGTCTGGTCCACCGACCTGCCCATGGCATTGGCCTTCATGGTTGGCGGTGGCGTGGTCCTCTACCTGCTGACGAATCCACGGCTCGGCGAGCTCGGCCGCATCATTGGTGTGCTGCTGTTCGGCTTGGCCGTCTTCAACTGGGTCGCAGCCTTCTTCGGCTGGTACGCGATGCTGCAGAAAGCGCGGATCAGCTTCCTACTCCTCGCGCTCGTGGCCCTTGCGGCCCACAACTTCGCAGGCGAGCGCAAGCAGCGGCTGCGGTTCGTGATGGCGTGGGGCGTGATGATGGTGATCCTCCACTACCTCGTCACCATGATCAATTCGCCGTCCACCGTCGACGCGCCGGACGAGTTCGTCGGCGGCTTCCTGGTGACCGTGTACATCGCGACGTTCACGATGATCTTCTCGTTCCCGCTCGGCATCCTCCTCGCCCTCGGACGCACATCGACACTGCCGATCTTCCGAGTGCTCTCGACGATGTACATCGAGGTCGTACGAGGAGTGCCGTTCATCACGATCCTCTTCTTCTTCTCGACGTTCCTGAACATCTTCCTGCCCGAAGGCATGGAGATCGAACAGCTCGCGTCAGCCGGGCTCGGTTTCGCCCTGTTCTCGGCCGCCTACCTGGCCGAGAACATCCGCGGCGGCCTGCAAGCGGTCCGGCGCGGGCAGTACGAGGCCTCGGATGCACTCGGTCTCACCACGGTGCAGCGGACCGGATTCATCGTGTTGCCACAGGCCCTCCGAGTGTCGATTCCGCCATTGGTCGGGGCCACGATCTCGACCTTCAAGGAGACGTCGCTGCTCGCCATCATCGGCATCATCGACTTCCTCCGGGTCGCCAACTCGGTGATCCCGGGACAGACCGTCTTCCTCGGCGTCCGCATGGAGGGACTGCTCTTCGTCTGCATGATCTACTGGATCGGCGCCTACAGCATGTCGAAGTTCAGCCAGCGACTCGAGAAGCACCTCGGCGTGGGGGAGCACTGATGACTCGCTCCCTTCCCGCCTCACATCCTTCGCCCGTACACCGCACGACCGGTGTGAACCACACCGACGACTCAACGAGGTACCCCACATGAGCTTCAGCGACGCAACCGCCGCCGTGAGCGAGGAGCTCGCCGCCCGCGACGACATCATCGTCTGTGACGGCGTCGACAAGTGGTACGGCGACTTCCAGGCTCTGAAGGGGGTGACGGCCACCATCAAGGAGCAGGAGGTCGTGGTCGTCCTCGGGCCCTCGGGTTCGGGTAAGTCCACCTGGATTCGCTGCATCAACCGCCTCGAACAGCACCAGAGCGGGCGCATCGTCGTCGATGGCGTCGAGCTCACCAACGACACGCGGAACATCGAGAAGATCCGATCCGAGGTCGGGATGGTGTTCCAGCAGTTCAACCTGTTCCCGCACCTCTCCGTGCTCGACAACATCAGTCTGGCGCCGATCTGGGTCCGGAAGCGGCCGAAGGCCGAAGCCGAACGGCTGTCCAGAGAGCTGCTCGAACGGGTCGGGATTCCGGAGCAGGCCGAGAAGTACCCGGGCCAGCTCTCGGGCGGCCAGCAGCAGCGCGTCGCCATCGCCCGCGCCCTGGCCATGGAGCCGCGGATCATGCTCTTCGACGAGCCCACCTCCGCTCTCGACCCGGAGATGATCAAGGAGGTGCTCGACGTCATGAAGGAACTCGCCTTCGGCGGCATGACCATGATGGTCGTCACCCACGAGATGGGCTTCGCCCGTGAGGTCGCCGACCGCATCATCTTCATGGAGTCGGGCGAGATCGTGGAGGCCGGCACACCCGAGCACTTCTTCACCAACCCCACCGAGGACCGCACCAAGCTGTTCCTCTCGCAGATTCTCTGATTCTCCCTGCGAGTTCGCGACACTCCGTGTCGCTCATGCGCAGACACTCGCTGCGAGTTCGCGACACTCCGTGTCGCTCATGCGCAGACACTCGCTGCGTAGCGCTTCGACCGACGGACCGCCCCGGACCGGCTGGCTGCACCCGTCCGCGTCCCACACTCGCTAGGGTCTCGCGCGATGGCCATTCCGAAGACTCTGGGGATCGAGACGGAGTACGCGATCGTTCATCGCGGCACCGAGGAACCCAACCCGATCACCGCGTCTTCGGTCCTGATCAACTCCTACCTCGCGGCCGCGGGGTACCGCACCGACCCTCACATCGACGTCATTCCCTGGGACTTCACCGACGAGAGTCCCGCCGTCGACGCCCGCGGCTACACGCCGACCGGCGCGCTCGCGCCCGAGGTCGAGACCCACCTGGTCAACGCCGTGCTCACCAACGGGGCCCGCTACTACGTCGACCACGCCCACCCAGAGCTCTCCACTCCCGAGTGTGCCGACGCCCTCAGCGTCGTCCGCTTCGACCGTGCCGCGGAGCTCATCGCCCAGGAGTCCATGGCCGCCGCCAACGCCATCCTCCCGCCCGGCGAGGAGATCGTCCTCTACAAGAACAACAGCGACGGAAAGGGCAACAGCTACGGCACCCACGAGAACTACCTCGTGGACCGGGCCACGCCGTTCGGGCGCATCGTCACGCATTGCACCGCCCACTTCATCACCCGCCAGATCTACACCGGGTCGGGCAAGGTCGGCTCCGAGCTCCCCGGGCAGCGCACCGACGAGGTGCCGTTCCAGCTCACCCAACGGGCCGACTTCTTCGAGGAGGAGGTCGGGCTCGAGACGACGCTGAAGCGTCCGATCATCAACACTCGCGACGAACCGCACGCCGACGCCCGCAAGTACCGACGGCTCCACGTCATCGTCGGCGACGCCAATCCGTCCCAGATCTCCACCTTCCTGAAGGTCGGCACGACGGCGCTCGTCTTGGCCCTCATCGAGGACGACGCCATCCCGACCTCGTTCGAGTTCGCGGCGCCGGTCCCAACCCTCCGCCACGTCAGTCACGATCTCACGCTCGCGGCGCCGCTCCCGCTTGCGGACGGCACCACCATCACCGCCCTCGAGGTCCAATGGGAGCTCTACGACCTCGCCCGCAAGTACGTCGAAGCGAACGGCACCGAGAACGTCGGCGGCGAGGTCGCCGAGCTCGTGCTGCAACGGTGGGAGCGCGTCCTGGCCGGCCTGGAGACCGACCCGATGAGCCTGGCGGACCAACTCGACTGGGTGGCGAAGTACCGCCTCATCGACGGCTACCGGGAGCGTCACCAACTCGACTGGACCGACGCCCGGCTTCGGGCCATGGACATCCAGTACGCCGACATGCGCCCCGAGAAGGGCCTGGCCTGGCGCATCGGGCTCGAGACGCTCGTCGACGACGACGCCGCCCGCGCCGGAACCACCCACCCGCCCGTCGACACCCGTGCCTATTTCCGCGGGCGCTGCATCGAGCGGTTCGGCCACCAGGTCGTCGCCGCGAACTGGGACTCCATGGTGTTCGACGTCGGCGCCGACGCCCTCCGGCGGGTCCCGATGATGGAACCGATGCGCGGGACCGAGGCCCACGTGGGTACCTTGTTCGACGAATGCGACTCAGCGGTGGAGCTCCTCCGCCGACTGGGATCGTGACGGGACCGACCGACCCGGGAGGACGACATGGCTGAACGAGAACACATCCGCAAGCCCGCACCCGCCGAGCGCGAGAACGAGCAGTCCGAGGCGCCCGCCGCATCGGAGCGGGGCGAGGAGATCAAAGCCGAGCTCGATGATCTCCTCGACGAGATCGACGAAGTCCTCGAGACCAACGCCGAAGACTTCGTGAAGAGCTACATCCAGAAGGGCGGACAGTAGGTCGTGAACCTGCCCCTCTTCCGGTCCCACGACGACCCGGGGCCGAGCTTCGCGGAGCTCCTGCGGCGCAGCGGGTTCGCCGAGACCGTCACCGTCGACGGCACCGTGCCCGTCGAGGACTACCGACACGGCACCACCTGTGTGGCCATCCGGTTCGCCGACGGCGTCCTCCTCGCCGGCGATCGCCGGGCCACCTCGGGCCATCTCATCAGCCACCGCGCCATCGAGAAGGTCTTCCCGGCCGACCGCCACAGCGGCGTCGCCATCGCCGGCGCGGCCGGTCCCGCCGTCGAGATGGTCCGTCTCTTCCAGCTCCAACTCGAGCACTACGAGAAGGTCGAGGGGACCTCACTCAGTCTCGAGGGCAAGGCCAACCAGCTGAGCCAGATGATCCGCGGCAACCTCCCCGCGGCGATGCAGGGCATGGCCGTCGTGCCGATCTTCGCCGGCTTCGACGTCGCACGCAGTGAAGGCCGGCTGTTCGAGTTCGACATCACCGGCGGCCGGTACGAGGAGACCGAACACGCGAGTACTGGTTCGGGCAGCCTCCACGCCGGCACCGTCGTCAAGCTCGGCTACGAGAGCGACATGAACGTCGACTCGGTGGTCGATCTGGCCATCGAAGCCCTGTTCGAAGCAGCGGACGAGGACTCCGCCACCGGCGGCCCCGACCCCATCCGCGGCATCTACCCCGTGGTCGCAACCATCACCGCCGACGGCTACTCGCGACTCGAGGACGACGACCTGGCCGAGCGCACGAGTGCGCTGATCGACCGCCGACGGTCGAGCTGAGGAGCGCATCGCCATGAACATGCCCTTCTACGTCGCACCCGAGCAGGTCATGAAGGACCGCGCCGACTACGCCCGCAAGGGCATCGCCCGCGGCCGCAGCCTCATCGCCTTCCGGTTCGACAACGGCATCGCCATCTGCGCCGAGAACACCTCGTCGACGCTGCGCAAGATCAGCGAGATCTACGACCGCATCGCCTTCGCCGGGGTCGGCAAGTACAACGAGTTCGACCAGCTGCGAATCGCAGGGGTTCGTCACGCCGACATGAAGGGCTACGCCTTCAGTCGTGAGGACGTCGACGCCCGCAGTCTGGCCAACCAATACGCCCAGAGTCTCGGCCAGATCTTCACCCATGAGATGAAGCCGATGGAGGTCGAGATCCTGGTCGCCGAGATCGGACACGCCGAGGACGGCTCGGCGGACCAGCTGTTCCACATCCTCTATGACGGCACGGTGATGGACGAGGACATGTCGGTTGTCCTCGGGGGAGAGACCGAGACCATCTCCGAGCGGATGGGCACCCTCGAGGAGCCGCCCAGCCTCGCCGAGGGTCTCCAGCGTGCCGTGGCCGCACTGTCGGGCCCGGACCGAGAGCTCGACTGCGAGTCACTCGAAGCAGCGGTGCTCGAGCGCGGAAACGGGCGGCGCACCTTCCG
>CAYFLT010000055.1:22764-33754 GCA_964344055.1 uncultured Candidatus Nemicrothrix sp. | reverse complement strand
GACGCCGCCGAACTCCTCGCCGGGGGTGAGGGTGCGGATCTCGTCGAGATGGGGGTTGGCGGTGGCCGCATCGGAGTCAGGCTGCGGGGTGGGCGTCTCGTCGAGTGACAGACCCTCCTCGACATCCGGCTTGTCCGGATCGGGACGATACGACACCAGGCCGGTGGTGAGGTTCGTGGCGAATCGCTCCTTCGCAGCCGTGAACGATCGTGATGCCGTGGTGGAGTAGGAGCGACCCTTTCGGACGAAGGCTCCGGTGATCTCGCCTTCCACGGTCCACGGTTCGTCGACTCGGATCGGCTGGTGGATCGTGAAGCGTTCGCGGCCCCAGACCCCGCCCGCCGCCCCGCCCGCCCGCGGCCGCTCCGAACCGTCCGAATCGGGCCGCGGCCGGCGTGGTTGGCGGGCGATCAGTGCGAGCGTCATCCCACAGATCAGGTCGGGCTGCACGAGACCTTCGGCCACGAGCCGACGGGTCGCCTGCCCGTAGGTGCCCATCCCTTCCGCTGCTCCGGCGATCTTCACCGGGTCGAACGGGCCGTCGATGGGCGTCAGCGGACGAGGGTAGGCGGTCACGACCCGACGCTAGTTCGCAACCTGGCAGGGTTTTGGTGTCAGGCACCAAAACCCTGCCAGGTTTGCGAGGGATGGTCAGACTGACATTGCCATTCCGTCGCTGCCCGGGTCGGCGGCGCCGGCAAGACCGGAATCGGACACCGAGATGGCGTGGACTCGAGCGAACTCGTAGCTGGCGGGCCAGCGGATGACCTCGTATCCGTCCTCCTCGAGCGCGTCGGTCACTGACCAGGGGATGCGGTTGCAGACGTCGATCGCGCTACTCGTCGAGGAGAACCTCGGCGCCACCACCGCGTCCAACACCGGCATCTCGAAGTCGAGGTGGTTGAGGATCACCTGGGTGACACCCATGGCGATCTGGGTCCCTCCGGGCGCACCGACCACCAGCACCGGTTCGCCACCGCGGAACACGATCGTGGGACAGAGCGAACTGAAGCGTCGCTTGCCGGGGGCCAGAGACCCCGCTCGCCCCGGCCGGGGGTCGAACACCCCCATGCACCCGTTGTACATGAACCCCAGTCCTTCGGTGACGACACCCGACGGCATCCCGAGCGAGTGAGTCATCGTGACCGCGTTGCCGTCCGCGTCGACAACACAGACATGGGTCGTGTCGGGCGGCTCACCGGCCATCCGGTCCACGGCGGCGCGCTCGCCCGCCACGATCCGGCCCGCCAGATCGGCCAGGTGATCGGCAGACAGCAGGCGGTCGAGGGGGACATCGACGAATTCGGGGTCGCCGACATGGGCGTCCTTGTCGGCAGTGGCCCACTTCATCGCCTCGCTGACGATCCGGACGTAGTCGACGGAGTTGTGGCCCATGGCCACCAGATCGAAGTGCTCGAGGATGCCCAGCATCTCGGCCACCATCACCCCGCCTCCAGGAGGCCGGTTGGTGGCGATGTCGTGGCCGCGGTAGGTCACCCGCAGGGGTTCGGTCCACACGGTCTCGTAGGCAGCGAGGTCCTTCGCGGAGAGCAGTCCGCCATGCGCTCGCATGTCGGCGTCGATCTCCGCGGCGATCTCGCCGCGGTAGAACACCTCGGCGCCCTCCTCGGCGATTCGGCGCAGGGTGGTCGCCAGATCGGGGTTGCGCAAGGTCTCACCGATCCCCCGCAGGGTTCCGTCGGGATGGAAACAAATACGCCGCCCCGCCGGGGTGTGGGCGAGTCGCTCGACCGCGTCGACCCGACCCATGCTCGCGCCCTCCTGCCACCAGTGGTAGACCGCGGGTCTGATGGAGAAGCCGTGCTCCGCCCAGTCGACGGCGGGGGCGACCACCGACGACCAATCCAGCCGTCCGTATCTCTCGTGGGCCTCGTGGTACGCCTTCAACGCCCCCGGTGTCGTGATCGACTGGTAGCCGATGTCGTTCACGTTGCCCTCCAGCAGGAAGCCGAAGCCATCGCGGGTCTCGCCGACGAGGAGGTGTTCCCACATGTCCGAACGGGTGGCGGCCGGCGACGTGCCGTGGAAGTCGACGCAGGCGTGTACTCCCTCACCCGGGAGGTAGAGCTGAGCGTTTCCGAAGCCGGCGATGCCACACATCTGCGGATCGACGACACCGGCCACGAGTGCACACGCCACTGCGGCGTCGACGGCGTTCCCACCAGCTCGCAGCGCCCGCACACCCGCCTCCACGGCCTCAGGCTGAGCGGCAGCCACCATCCCGGTCCCATAGCGGTCAGTCATCTCCGAACATGACCACAGATGGCGGCTCGGGCCAAGCTGATGGGACCGCAACCACACCGACGGGTCAAGGGAGCACCATGAGAGTCCGAGCCGCGCTCATCTCCAGTCCAGGCGAACCGCTAGAGATCGTCGAGGCCGAGCTCCGAGAGCCGGAAGCCGGAGAGGTTCGGATCCGGGTCGACGCATGCGGGGTCTGTCGGAGCGACCTGCACGTCGGGGGCACCGGCGAGTCAATCGAGTTCCCCGCGGTCCTCGGCCACGAGGGCGCGGGAGTGGTGGAGGCGACCGGTCCGGGTTCCGCGCTCGAGGTCGGTGACCATGTGGTCCTGTCCTGGTCACCCAAGTGCGGGCGATGCCCTCGGTGTCGCGAGGGACGGCCGAACCTGTGCCAGCAGCTGTCCACGAGTGCGAGGGCAGCCGGCATGACCGTCGACGGCCGACCGGTCAGCGCCTACATGGGAGTGGGCGGCCTGGCCGAGCGGGTGATCGTCGCTGACGCCCGGGCGGTGCCGGTGCCGCACGACCTCCCGCTCGAGGCACTGTGCCTCATCGGATGTGGGGTGGCCACCGGGTGGGGCGCGGCCGTCCGCACCGCCCGTATCCGGGTCGGCCATCGCGTCGCGGTCTTCGGCTGTGGCGGGGTCGGTCTCTCCGCGATCCAGGGAGCCCACCACGCGGGCGCGGTCGCAATCATCGGAGTCGACCCCGATCCCGAGCGGCGGCGGCTCGCCTCGGCGGTGGGTGCCACCTCGACCATCGACCCCGAGTCGGTCGATTCGATCGGTGCAGTGGTCGAGCAGACGCGCGGTGGGGCCGATGTCGCCATCGAGGCGACGGGCCGGCCCGACGTGATGCAGCGCCTGCTCGATGCGACTCGCGCCGGCGGGAAGGCCGTGTTGATCGGCTTGCCCGCGGCGGACGCCACCATCCGGGTGTCACCGTTCCACCTCCTGTACGAGAAGAACCTCACGGGGTCGATCTACGGCTCAGTGGATCCGCACGAGGACTTCCCCCTCATGGCGGAGCTGTACCGGCAGGGCCGACTCGACATCGATTCTCTCCGGGGCTCGACCTTCGGTCTGGACCAGGTCAACGATGCGTTCGCCGAGCTCGCCGATCAACGATCGCCTCGGCCGCTGGTCCTCCCGAACCACTCGGCGACGTCGACGCCTACGGTGTGACCCGTGCAGCTCCTTCTGGTCGGTGCATGTTGTTGTACTCTCCGCGGGGGGTTGAGGTCGGGGGGTAGGGCATGAGCGGGGACACACCGGTGGACACCACCCGGCTGCAGGGCATCGCCCGGGCCTACACCCAATCGGCGGTGCTCTACGCGGCCATCGACGTAGATCTCTTCACCCACGTCCACAATGGCGCCGACACCGAGGCAAAGCTGGTCGACGCCACCGGGCTGCGACCCATCGACGTGGACCGATTGGTCACCTGTGCACTGTCGATGGATCTCCTCCGGTGGGCCGGCGACGGTGACCGGCTCGTGAATGCCCCGGACTGCGACACGTACCTGGTGGCCGGAGAACGGCGCTACGCCGGCCCCTGGATGACGTTCACCCGCCGCGACGTGCCTGCCTGGTTCGAGATGACCGAACGAATGCAGTCCGGGGACGGAACTCGACTCGGCATGTACGAGGAACTGACGGTCGACGCGGCCAGGAGCTACCACCGATCGACGGCCAGCATCGGCTTCGGGGCGGCCCGACGCTTCGTTCGCACGGTGGACCTCTCGAATCGAACCCACCTGCTGGATCTCGGCGGCGGGTCAGGCGCCTACAGCATCACCGCCGCCGAGACGTTCCCGGACCTCCGGGCGACAGTGCTCGACCTCCCTCCGGTCGTGGTCGTGACCCAGGCGTACATCGACGCAGCCGGACTGACCGAGCGGGTTGGCACGCACGCGGCCGACTTCACCGAAGGCGAGTTCCCGGCTCCCGCGGACGTCGTGGTGATGGCCAGCAACCTTCCCATCTACGACGGCCCGACCATCGCGGGCGTCGTCGCTCGTGCGTTCATGGCACTCGAACCCGGTGGCGAGATGCATCTCGTGGGTGAGATGCTCCATGACGATCGGTGTGGCCCCGTGGACGCCGCCATGTGGGGGATGAACGAACTGGTGTGCGGAAGCCTCGGGCGTGCGCACACTCGGGCCGAGGTGGAGGGCTACTTCACCGAAGCGGGATTCATCGACGTCGAGATCTCGGACTTCGTGCCCGGGGTTCTTGCTCGATGTCGCGGGCTGAAGCCCTGACGATCAACCCGGAACGGCGAGCGTCGCCTCGAGGTACCCGCAGACCGCGTCAACGGCGGGCTCGAGTTCGCCGTTGTTCTCCACCACGAAGTCCGGTGCGACGAAGGGATCGGACTCCTTGGCGAGCGCCTCGAACATGTCGCGACCGGCCATGTGGCCCGACTCGTTCCGGGCGCGCTTCTCCAGATGGGCCGTCGCCACTTCGGGGCTCACCACGATCTCGACGAGCACGACCCGCCCGAAGAGTCGCTCACACGATCGGAAGAACACCGCACGGATGTCGGCGCGGTGGAAGGTCTCTTCGACGATCACCATGGGATGGTTCCTCACCGTCTCGGCGAGGCCCCGCAGTGTTCGTTGGAAGACCCGCTCCCGGAAGTCGTAGGAGAACGGCCTGCCCTGGGTGACCCAGTCGTCGAAGTCGGGGTCGGTGGCGCCGACGACCTTCTTGTCGTCATCGATCGAGTGCACCGGTATGTTCAGTCGCTCCGACACCGCCGTCGCGATGGTGGACTTCCCCGAACCGATCGCCCCGGCGATCGCGATCAGGCAGCCTTCGCCTTGACGCTCTGCCATGAGTCGAGACTAGACACCTGTCACTGACGAGCTCTACGGACCTCGGTCATCACCACCCTGCCGGCCACCACTCAGCCAGGAGGAGCCGTGTCCTACCGCCCCGCACCCGAATACTTCACCGGATCCTTGACCGACGTCGATCCCGAGATCTCGGCGGCACTCGCCGACGAGACGGCCCGTCAGGCGGACGGCATCGAGCTGATCGCGTCGGAGAACCTCGTCAGCCGGGCCACGCTCGACGCGCTCGGATCACCCATGGTGAACAAGACGGTGGAGGGCTACCCCGGTGCCCGCTACTACGGCGGGGCCGAGCATGCCGATCGCATCGAGCGAATTGCCATCGAACGGGCGAAGGAACTGTTCGGCGCGGCCTACGCGAACGTGCAACCCCACTCGGGATCCCAGGCCAACCTGGCCGTGTTCCTCGCGTTCCTGCAGCCAGGAGCGACAGTGCTGTCGATGGATCTCTCAGCGGGAGGCCACCTCAGCCACGGCGCGGCGCCCAACATCTCCGGCAAGTGGATGAACATCCAACGCTACGGCGTCGACCCTGACGGATTCCTGGACTACGACCACATGGAAGCGGTCGCTCGATCCACCCGACCGGAGCTGATCATCGCGGGAGGATCCGCCTATCCCCGAGCCATCGACTTCGCCGCCTTCCGATCTGTCGCCGACGAGGTCGGAGCGATCCTGCTGGTCGACATGGCGCATTGGGCCGGACTCGTGGCCGCCGGTGTGCACGAGAATCCGGTCCCCATCGCAGATGTGGTCACCACCACGACCTACAAGAACCTCCGAGGCGTTCGTGGCGGACTCATCCTGTCGCACCGCGAGGATCTGGCCCGCAAGCTCGACAGCGCCGTATTCCCCGGAGTGCAGGGGTCGGTGATCCTCAACGCGGTGGCGGCCAAGGCAGTGTGCCTCGGCGAAGCTCTCCGGCCCGATTTCGCCGCGTACGGCCACGCGGTGCTCGACAATGCCCGGGCCCTCGCCGCTGCGCTCGTGAACCGAGGGGTCGACGTCCTCACCGGGGGCACGGACACCCCGGTGGTCGTCGCCGACCTCCGAGCGCGAAATCTGACCGGCGCCGCAGCATCCGACGCGTTGGAGGCCGCCGGCCTGACGGCCAACAAGAACGGGGTACCCGGTGACCCCCAGCCGCCACAGGTGACGAGCGGTCTCAGATTCGGGACATCGGCGGGAACGGCACGAGGGCTCGATACTGACGAGTTCGCCCGGGTCGGCGGATGGATAGCCGACGTGTTGGATGCCCTGGTGGCCGGGGATCCGTCCGACGTCATCGCCGGTGTACGCGCCGAGGTCGACACGCTCGTCGCGGGCCACCCGATCTATCCGCCTGGTTGAGCCTCAGCCGAGGACGACTCGGTTTCTCCCGTGTTCCTTCGCGCCGTACAGCGCCTGATCCGCGGCTTCCTTCAATGTGTGCGACGTCGTTCGCGGCCCGGTGGCGATCCCGACCGAGATGGTCAGGTTGCCGCCCGGTTGAGTCTCCTGACCGGGTATGGCTGCCGCCTCGACGGCGCGGCGTACCCGTTCGACCACGGCGCCGGCCTCTTCTGCGGTGGCGCCCGGAAGCAGGATCGAGAATTCCTCACCGCCGTAGCGGTAGACGACATCGCCGGGTCGGACGTTGGCCGCCATCACTCCAGCCACCACCCGCAGCGCGTCGTCGCCGGCGCTGTGACCGTGCGTGTCGTTGAACTGCTTGAAGTGATCGACGTCCACCATTGCGAACGCGATAGGCAGGCCCGCGTTCGAGGCGGTGTGCAGCGCTTGGTCCAGGTCGTGATCCAGCCGGCGTCGGTTCCCGAGCGACGTGAGATCGTCGACCATCGCGAGACTCGTCGCCGCGTCGAGGCGGTCCACGTTCTTGAGCGCCACCGCCACATTCGGGGCGAGGCCCGCCAGGCGGAGACGGTCGTCCTGGGTGAAGGGCGTGCCGGCAGCCCGCCACACCGCGAGCACACCGACGACCTGTCCGTCGGCGGTGGTCGGGATGGCGACGATCTCGATCTGCTCTGCCGGGGCGATCGGGTCATGAGCGACGGACTCCAACACGGCTTCCCCGGTCGAGATGGGCCGGTCGAGGCAGGAACCGGTGATGAGCTCGTTGCGGCTGGCGACTCGAACCCCACCTTTCGCGGGGCGCACGAGGACACTGTGTGTGCCCTCCACGATGGCTCGCGCCTCCGTGGTGGCGATCTCGGCCACATCGGCTTCGCTTCCCGCCTTGGTCAAGCGGCGAAGCGCATCGGCCAACCCGGCGTCGGGAGTCGCACGGACCGGCTCGGTGACCTCGGAACGCGAACGTCTCCGACGGCCGAACGCGAGCAACAGGGCAAGCACCAGCCCGGCCGCCGACGCGGCGATCGCGACCACGGTCCAGGGGAACCCGTCGGTGTCGGGTCCAGACGAAGAGGGCGCGACGACGCCGAGCTCTGGCGCGTCCGTGGGCTCCGGTCGCGCCGTCGTCGGTGGCGCCTCGGCAGGAGCCCCCACCACCTGGTCGATCTCCTCGGTCTCAGGATCGGTGAAGTCGGCCGGGTCGGCCAGATCCTGGAGCAGCATCTCGAGAAGGAACGGGTCGATCCACACCGGGTCATCGGTGGCCCCGAACGTGAGCAACAGGGTCAACGAATGGAGATACCCCTCACTCGGTACGACGCCGGTCGCACCACCGTCGAGCGCATCGATCTGCTCGGGCGCGATCGAATCGAGCCCGTCCAGCGCGACGCCGTCGTCGAGATAGGCGAACATGTCGAACTTGACCTGTTCCAGGTCGAGGTCGAGTCCCTCGAGTGCGTGAACGAGCTCGGCGTGTGAGTCCGGCATGAGAGGGCCGAGGTAGTCGTGGATCTCGTCGAAGTGCTCATTGCCGCCGTCGAAGCCCTCCAGTTCGACGAGGAGCGCGATCTCGGCGAAGAACATCCCGAGCGCGTCCTCGATCAACGTCAAGGGCACGTCCCACGGCTCGTAGTCCTCCGGTGGCAACTCGTCGAAACCGAGTGGCGGCGGTTCACCGGGGAGCAGGTCCTCCTCCGCGGCCACGGGGGAGGACACCATCATCAGAAACACGAGTCCGGCGATCACTCCGGTGAGGGCGCTGCGCACCGGCAACCATCGGACGCAGACGCCGTGATGTGAGCCGCGAACGCTCCCCTCAGGCGCCCGCCACCAGCCGCGAGGCGACTGGTGCAGCGCCGTCGCGCCAGGACAGATGAACGCCCGCCGCGAATGTGGGCGAGCCGCGAACGGCGAACAGCTGCCCGGCGTCGACATGCTCTCGGGCAAGATCCGCCGGGAGGTAGCCCGAGCCACCGTTGCCGAGGAGGAAACGCAGCGCCCACTCCGGATGGCTGAACGCGATGGAGGGTGTCTCCACCGCCCCGAACGCCTCGGCGTGCGCGGCTCGGAAGTCAGGGCCATAGTCGACGTACACATAGTCGGGATCCCATCGAACGGCTCGCCGATCGACCGATGCGTACTGCACGAGTTCGTCGCTGGCGAGCACTCGATGGTTCAATCCTCGGCCGGCCAGCGGTCTGCGTAGGACTGCGGCATCGCTCAAGCCCGACTCGAGCCACCGCTGGGCTTCAGAAGGCCCGGCCGACCAGACCTCGACGGCGATCTCCGGATGCTCGATCCGGATCCGCTCGACCAGTTCCGCTCCGTGCGGTCGCCAGAGCGTCGGGTCACACGCGAGGCTGAACAGGCTGGTGAGTCCCGTGGGCAGGGTGAATTGGGCCTTCGCGGCGGCCCAGGTGTTGGACACGAGCTCGGCCTGTTCGAGGAAGCGGTAGCCCTCCTTGGTCAGTTGGGTTCCGGTCCGGGACCGGACGAGGAGGGTGACGCCGAGCTCCGCTTCGAGCGAATTGAGGCGGGCGGTCACCGTCGACTGGGACACCTTCAACTCCCCGGCGGCCGCGTTGAGATTCCCGAGCCTCACGACCGCCAGGAAGGTGTCGAGCACCTCGAGGTTCATATCGACCTCCTCTCAGTTGATTCGGAATCTCCGAACCAAAGTATCGGTTGATGCGGGTGTTCTTCACCTGAGCAGCCTGCGATCATTTGATCGACCCGCAGCCACCCGATCGGATCGAGCCGTCGATGAAGTTCTGCCTCCAACTGTCCTGCGACTACCCCGACACCGGCTACGGCGCCGACCGGGTCTACGGCGACATGATCGAACAGGCTGTGCTCGCCGATCAGCTGGGCTTCGAGTCGGTCGGGTTCACCGAGCATCACCTGCTGAACTGCCTCATGAATCCCTCACCGCTCATGTTCGCCGTGAAGGTCGCCGCGCTCACCCAGCAGATCAAGGTCGTCACCGCGGTCGTCGTGCTCCCACTCCACGACATGCGCATCCTCGCTGGAGAGGTCGTCGTCGCCGACACCCTCACCGAAGGACGACTGATGCTCGGGGTCGGCCGCGGTGCCTTCGCCTACGAGCTGGAGCGGCTCGGCGTGCCCATGGACGAGACCCGGCCGCGTTTCGACGAATCGCTCAACGTCCTCATGGCGCTACTCACCGAGGAGGAGGTCTCCTGGGACGGCGACTACTACCGATTCGATCCGATCACGATCATGCCCCGCCCGGTCGGGCCGGAGCGGCCCCCGATCATGCTCGCCGTTCTCAACCCCGACGGCATCAGAGCCTGCGTGAAACGGGGCTTCCACATCCAGACGACACCCCTGTCGGGTAACCACGAGCTCTTCCGACAGCAGGTGGACGCGTTCACCGAGTCCCGCGATGAGATGGGTACGGCGGGACGCCATCTCACCCTTTCGCTCTCGCGCGTCGCCTACGTCACCCAGTCGGCCGAACATCGGCGCAAGATCCTCGATGCCGCCCACTACTACTACGGGAGGTTCGACAACGTCTTCACCGGACCCGGACTGGTCGACAACGGGAAGATCCGCGAGCTTCCACATCATCAGTCGGTGGACGAGCTCGCCGAGAGTCTGCTGATCGGATCGGCCCCCGACATGGTCGATCAGCTCGGCGTCTACGCCGAAGCAGGCGTCGACCGCATCATCCTGAACGTGAACTTCGGTGTCGAACAGAGCCAGACTCTCGAGATGATCCACTCCCTCGCGGAGGAGGTCCTCCCCCACTTCGCCACCGACGACCCGACTGACGGCACCAGCCATGAACCGGAGGTCAGCAATGCCTGATTCGACCGAGACCGAATTCGGACCGATCGCACCCCCAACCCTCTGGCGGAGCTCGGAGAACCAGGTCGAGGAGTTCCGCCACCGCCTCTCACCCTCGTCGACGGAGACCCTCGTCGGCGCCGTCCGTCGAACGCTCGACCGCGGCGTATCGCTCGACTCCCTCACCGTCGAGGACCTGCCGCTCGGCGACCTCTGCGAGCCGATCGACGCACTTCGGAACCAGCTACTGCACGGCCCGGGCCTGGCGATCGTCGGCGGCTTTCCGGTCGACACCCTGGCCGACGAGGAGATCGAGCGCTTCTTCTGGGGGATCGGGATCCACCTCGGTCACCCCGTGTCACAGTCGGTCATGGGCGAACGACTCGGCCACATCATCGACGTGACCAAGACCGACCCACACGCCCGCGCCTACCGCAACCGCAGCGAACTCACCCCCCACACCGACCCCGCCGACATCCTCACGTTCCTCTGCATCAATCCGGCAGCGGTCGGTGGCATCAGCCGTTTCGTCAGCTCGATGAGCATCCACGAAGAGATGCGGCGAACCCGCCCGGACCTGCTGGCGCGCTTGTACCGCGGCTACCGCTACCACCGACTCGGTGAGGAACAGCCCGGCACGCCACCCATCACGCCGCATCGAGTTCCCGTCTTCAGCGTTCACGACGGGCACACCAGTTGCCGCTACGTCCG
>CAYFLT010000055.1:992-22634 GCA_964344055.1 uncultured Candidatus Nemicrothrix sp. | reverse complement strand
GCCCTGCACATCGAGTTCCGGCTGGAAGCCGGCGAGGCCGTCTTCGCCAACAACTTCACGGTCATGCACGCCCGGTCGGAGTTCGAGGACTCCCCGGACCAGCCGCCCCGTCACCTGCTGCGGCTCTGGCTGGCAGCCGATCCGCCTCGCCCGGTCACCCCGAACATCCTCCACTACGAAGGTGAACCGGGGATCCAGCCGGTCGAGGGACGCACGCCCTCGTACGCAACCCGAGTCGAGGTGCAGTGACCGTGCCCGACGTGATCGACTGCGAGTACACCGTGGAGGGCGACGGACCTCCCCTGTTCCTCATCCACGACATCGGCGCCGCGCGGGACACGTGGCGCTTCATGACTGATCGCCTGAGTCGACGATTCACCGTGGTGAGCTACGACCTCCGCGGCCACGGGGTCTCCCCCATGCCGAACGGCGAATTCGATCTCGACGACCTCGTCAACGACCTCGAGCGCGTGCGCGAGCGCACCGGGATCGAGAAGGCCCACTTCGCAGGCCATTCGCTCGGGGGGATGATCGGCCCGGCCTACGCTCGCAAGCATCCCGAGCGGGTCTGGTCCCTCGGGCTCCTCTCCACCGCCGCGTTTCGCACCGAGGACGACCGCGCGAAGGTGAACGCGGTGGTCACCGCCATGGAGGACCATGGCATCCCCGACATCCTCCCCACGTTGACCGACCGCTGGTACACCGACGGGTTCATCGAGGCTCACCCCGACATCGTGCAACGGCGGCTCGATCAGGTGATCGCCTGCGACCCCGACGTGTTCCTCAACGTCTTCCGCATCTACGCCTCGTTCGAGATGGCTCCATGGCTGCACGAGATCACGGTGCCATCGCTGGTACTCACCGGCGAGAACGACGGCGGCTGCAACCCGCGCCTCAACCGGCAGATCCACGAGGCACTTCCCCAATCCGAGCTCGTGATCCTGCCCGAGTTCAAGCATTCGATCCTGCTGGAGACCGGGCCGCTCGTCGCCGACCACATGATCCGCTTCATCGAGGGCCTGTCGTGATCAGAGGCTCGTCGTGATCGTCGAATCGCTGCTGCCGCTCGGGAAACTCGACCCCGGCCTGCGCGAACCCGACACGCCACTCGACATCCGCGACTTCGCGCGGCTCGCAGAGCTGGCCGAGTCGGTCGGCCTCGGCGCGGTACTCGTCGAGGAGACCAAGGACGATCCGTTCCAGCTGCTCGCCCTCGGTGCCACGACCACCTCGACGATCCAGCTCGGCACCTCGGTGGCGATCGCCACGCCCAGGAGCCCAACCGTCACCGCCATGTCGGCCTGGTCACTACAGAAGCTCACCGGCGGCCGATTCCTGCTGGGCCTCGGCACCCAGGTCCGCGCCCACGTCGAGCGCCGCTTCGGTGTCCCGTGGTCGGCTCCCGCGCCATGGATGCGCGACTACGTCGGCGCGGTCCGCGCGGTCTGGAACTGCTGGCAGACAGGCACCCCGCTGAGCTTCGAGAGCGAGCACTACGACCTGGACCTCATGGTGCCGCTGTTCGACCCGGGTCCGATCGAACACCCACACATCCCCATCCACCTCTCGGCGATCGGACCCAACATGTGCGCGCTCGGAGGCGAGCTGGCCGACGGCGTTCGCCTGCATCCGACCTGCACCGCCAGATACATCGACGAAGAGGTCCTGCCGAGCGTGGCGCGCGGTGCCCTTCGGACGAATCGTGACGTCGCCGATGTCGAGATCTGTATGAAGCCACTCATCGGAACCGCACCCGACGATGCCCACCTCGAAGCGGTGGTCCGTACGGTTCGCGCGAGGGTGGCCTTCTACCTGTCCACCCCGTCGTATCGCCGGACCTTCGACCTCCACGGTTGGTTCGACACCGCCAGGGAAGCCTCCCAGCTGGCCCGGGAGAACCGGTGGGAGGAACTCCCCGGCCTCGTGTCCGACGAGATGCTCCACACCGTCGCCACCATCGGCACCTACGACGAGATCGCCGACAAACTCAACGAGCGCTACGCGGATCGGGTCGACCGGATCGAGTTCTCGATCCCGGTCAACGACGACCGCGACGCGTCGATCTTCAGGGAGATCCTCGGCGCCATCCGGTGACACCAGCCACGGAATGTCCTCAGCTCACCGCGGCAGCGTGGTGATCCATCAGTCGAAGCAGGCGTTCGAGGTGATGCCGTTCGGTCGATTCCACCCCGATCGACACCCTCGCCATCCAGATCTCGTCGAGCAGTGACGGTGAAAGGAACGCCTCGCCCGAAGTGTTGACACTCCGAACCCAGGCCAGGTTGTGCGCACTCAGACCTTCGCGGTCGTCGGGATGGAGCTGTGGCGGACGGTGCCGGACACAGACCGTCTGCAGGCGCACCGGGGCGACCACCTCCCAGCCTTCGCGGGCTTCGCTCTCAGCCGCGAACCAGGCCGCGTTCTCGAGATCGCGACGGAGGCGCTGCCGGATCACCTCGGGACCGTCGATCCGTAGCTGATACCAGAGCTTGAGCGCCCGGAAACGCCGGCCGAGCGGGATGCCCCAGTCCCGGTACTGGGTGGCCTCCCCTCCCGCCGTGGAACGCAGGTAGCTCGGATTGGTCGACATCACCCGGATGAGGTGCTGCGGGTCACGGAGGTACAGCAGTGAGGTGTCGAGAATGGTGCCCATCCACTTGTGCGGATTCCACGACAGGGAGTCTGCGTCCTCGACGCCGGCGAATCGGTGTCGCTCTTCTGGCAGGAGCATCGCCGAGCCGGCCATCGCGGCATCGACATGCACCCAGGCGTCATGCTCGCGGGCGATCCGAACGATCTCGGGAAGTGGGTCGAAGGCGGTGACTCCGGTGGATCCCAGGGACGCCACGACGATCGCCGGCACGCTCCCCCTCTCCGCGTCCGCCTCCATCTGCCGGCGCAGTTCGAAGGCATCCATGTCTCGTGAGACCGGGTCGACGCCGACGACTCGGATGTCGGCGGCGGCGAACCCGGCGAGGAGCGCGGCCTTTCGCACCGACGAGTGCGCCTCGTCGGTGGTGTAGACGTGGAGTGGACGGCCGAACGCGATCAATCCGCGCCCGGTCTGGGCGTGACCGGTCGCCCGTTCCCGGGCGGCGATCATCGCGACGAGACACGCCGTCGAGGCGGTGTCCTGGATCACGCCCGACCACTCGTTGCTCAGCCCGGTGAGCTCCCGGAGCCAGTCGACCACCACCTCCTCGACCTCGGTGAGGGCCGGGGACGACTCCCAGGAGATGCCCAAGGACGACAGGCCTGATGATGCGATGTCGCCCAGGATCGACGACAGGCTCGCGTTCGAGGGAAACCAACCGAAGTGCATCGGATGCTGCACCTCGGTGATCCCGGGGGCGACGACCGCGTCGAGATCAGCGAGTAGATCCGCGGCGGACTCCCCTCCCTCCGGCGGATCGGACGGAAGCCGGCGAACGATGTCCCCGGGCTCGACATCGGGCCGGACCGGTCGCTCCTCGACGCTCAGTCGGCGATCGGCGATCCAGTCCACCAGCTCGTGCGCCGCGGCGCGGAACTCTTCAGGTGTCACTCGTCTCCTCCACCGGGCTGATGGCCGATTCGGTGGCCGGATCGCCGGCGATCCGGCTGTGCCACATCCGGCGGGGTTCGGAGAGGTCGTACGGCGTCGCTCGGTGCATGAGGCGCCGGTTGTCCCACAGCACGGTGTCGCCCTCGCTCCATTCGTGGCGATGGACCCGCGGTGGTTGGCAGGCCCATGCGTGGAGATCATCGAGGAACCGTTCCGATTCCGAAGGCTCCATCCCCCCGATCGCATGCGCGTGACGTCCGATGACGAGATTCGGCCGACCGGTCTCGGGGTGCACCTTCACCAGCGAGCGTCGTGAGGGCTCACCGTCGTGGTAGCCGTAGGCCAGATAGGAACCGTCGGCTTGCTGTGACGGCATCGCGTTCACTCGGGCCTGGCTGTAGAACAGCGAGTGCGCCGCCGTCATCTCCTCGACTCGCCCGCGGGTGAGTTCGTCCAGGTCGTCATAGGCGGCCCGCATGTCCGCCCACTCGGTGGCACCACCGGAAGCAGGTACCACGTCGGCCGAGAACACCGCCCCCTTCGCCTGGACCGGCATGTAGGTGCTGTCGTGGTGCCAGCCCTCGTTTCCACGCATCACCTTGGCCACGTCGTGGTCCGGATCGGTGAGCACCGAACCGTCCTTCATGAGGTTGCCGATCGGCACGTACACCAGCTCCAGATCACCGAATCGTCCGGCGAAGGCGACCTGGTCCTGCTTCGAGAGGAACTGGCCCGGAAACACGAGGAGGGCGTACTCGAGCCAGATCGCATAGAGCTCGACCCAGGTCGCCGAGTCGATCGCGCGGAGGTCCACGTCCGACACCCGCGCTCCGAAAGTCGCTTCGAGAGGTTCGACCCCCATGGCCATCCCCGCACCCTAGGAGGTCGTGCACGATCTCCGGTGATCGCCCAGACACGACGACGAACACGTGGCCGTCTATGGTCGGCCCATGACCGAACTCCTGGACGCAGCTGCCGGCGTGCGTGCCGATGTCGTCGAGCTCCGCCGGTCGATCCATCGTGAGCCCGAACTGGGGCTCGATCTCCCGAAGACCCAGTCGAAGGTGCTCGACGCCCTCGACGGCCTCGGCCTCGACGTCACCTCTGGTGAGAGCACCACGTCGGTGGTGGCGGACCTCGACTGTGGCGACGGCCCCACGATCCTCCTGCGCGCCGACATGGACGCACTGCCACTCACCGAGGACTCCGGTGAGTCGTTCACTTCCGAGGTGGAAGGCGCAATGCACGCCTGCGGCCACGATGGCCACACCGCGATGCTGCTCGGCGCGGCGAAGATCCTGGCCGAACGCCGCAGCGAACTCCGGGGGAAGGTTCGCTTCATGTTCCAGCCCGGTGAGGAAGGGTTCCACGGCGCCCAATACATGATCGACGAAGGCGTGCTCGACGGGGTCGACCGGTGCTACGCCCTCCACTGCACGACCAACCTCCCCGCGGGCATGCTCGCCGGCCGGGCCGGCCCGATGCTGGCCAGCGCCGACGAGTTCCACGTCACCATCACCGGGGCCGGCGGCCACGGATCGGCGCCTCACATGACCGTCGACCCGATCCCCGCGGCGTGTGCGATGGTCCCCGCGATCTCGACGATGGTCGCCCGCAACATCAACACGTTCAACCCCGCGGTCGTGAGCGTCACCCACATCGAATCCGGCACCACCACCAATGTGATCCCGGAGACCGCGTTCATCGAGGGCACCATTCGCACCTTCGATGAAGAGACGCGAACGCTCGTCCACCAACGCCTCGACCAGATCACGTCCTCGATCGCAGAATCGCACCAGTGCAGCTGCCACACCGAGTTGATCCACGGCTACCCGGCCACCATCAACCACACGTCCGAGATCGCCGATATGGCGGCTGCAGCCGACATCGCGCTCGGCGCAGGCCGGTACGTCGACATGCCGAACCCGATCATGGCGGCCGAGGACTTCAGCTATGTCCTCGCGCAGCGGCCCGGGGCGATGGCCTCGATCGGAGTGTGCCCAGCGGACATCGACGACCCCGGCACCGCCGCGCCCCTCCACAGCAACCGGATGCGGCTCAACGAGGATGGCCTGTCGTCCGGCGTCGCGGTGCACGTCGGCGTGGCCATGCACAACCTCGGAGGCAAGCTCGACACGTCCGGCGATGTGGGGTGAGCGGAGCCGACGGCTCGAGCGTCAGGAGCTGAGCGCCACCCGCTCGCCCTGAGCGTTCGCCGGCCCGTGGGCGACATCCTCGGGTCCGAAGTCGGCGGTCCAGCACGCGAACTCCAAGAGGATCCCGTCCGGGTCGTAGAAGTAGACCGATCGCACGAAGACCCCGTCGTGGAACTCGGCGGCAATGGTGGTCTCGCTGTTGTCGTGGTTCAGCACTCCGCTCGGTTCGAGACCCTTCGCCCGGAGCTTCTCCACGTACGCATCGAACTCGTCGGCCGGGACGTCGAACGCGAGATGGTTCATGGAACCGTGCGCCGAGACGAGACTGCCTTCGCCGGGCAGTCCACCCGCGGCCGCGATCCCCGGAGCGGCTTCCGGCGCACCAGGGAACCAGAAGAACGCGAGCGAGTTGCCGTTCCCCGCGTCGAAGAAGAAGTGTTGGCCGCCTCCGGGGATCTCGAGAGTCTTCACCAGCGGCATGCCGAGCACGTTCGAGTAGAAGTCGACCGTCCGTTCCATGTCGCTGCTGACCATCGCCACGTGGTTGAACCCGTTGAACTGGAACTCGGTGTTGGTGCCCATGGCTGCGTCTTTCAATCCGGATCGGCGATTGCCCGTACTGTACTTTCATGACCCGCACCCGCCAGATTCCGCGTCACGAGGCACCCGAGTCGGTCCTCCCGATCTACGAGCGCCTGTTCGGTGATCGCGATCCGGTCAGCCAGCCCGGCACCGCCACCGGCACACCCGGCAACTGGTGGACCGTGTTCGCACAGACTCCCGAATTGCTCGCCCACATGGTCGCCGGGTTCGGTCTCTTCAGCAGCGGGGATCGGACGCTGCCAGCCGATCTCCGAGAAATCGCGCTCACTCGAGCAGGCTTCGCGTGCGCCAGCCAGTTCGTGTTCAGCCAGCACTGCAAGGCCGCCCGGCGTGCCGGTGTGACCGACGCTCAACTGGAGGCGATCCCGAGCTGGACGACAGCGAACGTGTTCAACCCGGCCGAGCGAGCCGTCCTCGCCTACTCCGACGAAATCACGCTGGCGGACGGAAGGGTCCAGGACGCCACTTTCGTCGCCCTCACCGCCCACCTCGAAGAGCCGGCCATCATCGAACTCACCTACGCCGTGGCGAGCTACCAGATGCACGCCACGATGTGTCGAGCCCTCCGGCTCGAGTACGACGACGTCGACGAGCGGATCGTCGAGATCGCCGCGCCGGCCGAGGGCGATCAGGACGTCATGGGCACGATCTCGATGCGCTAGCCCGGATCGCCGTCGAGCCGGTCAGAGCATGTCGGTCGGCAGCGGCTCGGCTCCCAGTTCGATCTTGCCGGCGAGTTGGGCCACCCGGTCCCAGTCATAGACCACGTGCCCCTTCAGGGTCTCGAGGTCACGTTGGATCCGCTGGATCGGATGCGACTCAAAATAGACGGAGGCACCCGCTCCATCCGCTGCGGTCGTCACCGCCTGGCGCGAGAGACGCACCACCTGGGCGGCCGCGAGACGCAGCGGCGCCCGATCGGCCCGATCGATGGGACGACCGCTGTCGTAGGCATCACAGATCGTGTCGATCGCGTCCTGCCACACCAAGTGAGCCGCTCGAACCGTCGACCTCGCTTCGGACAAGCGGATCTGACTCCCCTGCTGTTCCGCCTGTCGATCTCCCACGCTGTAGGGAAGCACGCGCTCGCGGGCATGATCGCGGAAGTGGTCGACCGCCGCCTCGGCCCCACCAAGAGCCGGGGAGGCCGCGACGAAGCACAACACCGGAGTGAAGCCGTAGCTGGTGAAGGGCTCCGGGTTGACCGCCACTCCCGGCGGTGCGTCACCCCGCAGGTCGGCGGCGAGGACGGTGCACTCCTCCGGCACGAAGAGGCCCACGGCGGCGACGTCGTTGCTGCCCGTGGCGCGCATACCACTCGTGTGCCAGACGTCGATCACCTCGAACTGTTCGATCGGGGCGAGACAGAACCTGGACTCGGGCGGGCCGTCGCCGTCACGCTGCACCATGGTGTTCACCATCACCCAGTCGCCATGTTGCACACCGGTGGCCCACTGCCAGCGGCCGGTCACGCGATAGCCGCCGTCGACCGGGACCGCAGTGCCAGTCGGCGCGAGAGGGCACGGGATGTTCGCATGGGTCCTGTCCTCCCACACCCGATCCTGGAGCGGTGCCGGGCTCCGGGCCACGAACCAGTTGTGCAGCATCAGGAACGAGATCGTCCAGGCCGAGGACACACAGCCGTGGGCGAGAACTCTGGTCACCTCGGTGATGGTCCGGAACCCCAGGCCATGGCCGCCGATCCGCGTCGGACTCAGCAGAGCGAACGCGTCCACCGCATCGCAGTCCTCGATCGTCGCCGGCGGCATCTCCCGCCGCTCTTCGGCTTCCTGCGCTCGCGCCGCCAGCGCGGGCACCATCGCCTCTGCCCATCTCACTGCATCGTCGTGGGTCCAACCAGCCATGGGGCCTCCGCAAGATCGTCCGGTGGATCACCGGTGGTGCCGCTCGACGTCAACGTACTGCCGTCGTGGTTTGCGGGCAGAAGCCACCGTCGCGATCATGTCGCCGGGGAGGGACGTGGACTTCGAGGGACAAGTCGCCATCGTCACCGGCGGCGGCAAGGGCTTGGGTCGAGCCATCGCCGAAGGCCTCGCTGCCCGCGGCGCCGCCGTCGTGGTGAACAACCGCATGCGCGATGGTGCCGATCCGGCTGGTGAGGTGTGTTCGTCGATCGAACGGGCGGGCGGACGGGCTGTCCCTGACCGGAGTTCCGTCGAGGAGGCGGGTGCCGCGGCGGCGATGGTCAACACGGCACTCGAGAGGTTCGGCCGCCTGGACCTCGTCGTCGCCAACGCGGCCGTCGTGGACCGAGCCACGTTCGTGAAGTCGGATCTCGATGAGTTCCGCAGGGTCATGGAGATCGACTTCATGGCTGCCGTGGCCCTGGCGAAGGCCGCGCTGCCAGAGATCCGGGCCAGAGCCGGCCGACTGCTCTTCGTCACGTCCGCTGCCGGGTCCTACGGAGAATACGGAGTCGCCTCCTACGCCGCGGCCAAGGGTGCCCTCATCGGCTTCGCGAAGACGCTCTCACTCGAGCTCGAACGCGACGGCGTGAAGGTCAATCTCCTGGCGCCATTCGCCGCCACCCAGATGACCGAACGCTTCCTTCCGCCCGGACCCACCGAGATCCTGTCCCCGGAACTCGTCGTACCCGCGGCGCTGTGGCTGCTCAGTCGTGACGTGACCGTCACCGGTGCCACCGTCGTGGCGGCCGCCAACCGGTTCCGTACGACCGTGGTCGGAGAGACCGAAGGCATCGCTTTTCCCGCCGGCGAGACGATCGAAGACGAGACGTTCGTCGACGCCGTCGACGACGTGCTCCGGCTCGACGGCTGGCGACCCTTCAGCGACGGCATGGCGTCCTTCACCGATCTGATGACTTCGGTGGCTCGCCCCGATCAGGACGGGTCCGGATGAACTGGGCCGACCTCGCGCTCGCCCTGGGAATCGCCGCGTGCATCGCGGCCATGTGGGTGCTCGGACTGTGGCTGATCTCGATCGCCAAGCGTGACGTCTCGATCATCGACGCCGTGTTCAGCCTCATCGTCGTGTCCGTCGTCGGCGTCGCCGGGGTGATGATGGGATCGGCCCCCGCGGCCCGCAAGGCGCTGCTGTTCGGGCTCCTGGCGACCTGGTCGATTCGGGTCACTGTCTACCTGTCCTGGCGCAAGCGGGGCGAGGGAGAGGATCCCCGCTACACCAAGCTCAGAGGCTGGGTCGACGAGGGCTGGCCGTTCCACCGATTCGTCCTGCGCCAGGTCTTCGCGCTCCAAGGCGTCACGATGTTCCTCTTGGGACTTCCAGCGGTCATCTCGTTGACCGCCGAGGAGCCGCGCACGCTGGGAGTCCTCGGCTACCTGGGCGCAACCGTGTGGCTGGTCGGCTTCGCATTCGAGACGATCGGCGACTTCCAGCTCGTTCGTTTCAAGGCGGATCCGGCCAACGAGGGGACGATCCTCGACGCGGGTCTCTGGCGCTACACCGCCCACCCGAACTACTTCGGCGAAGTCGTCATGGCGTGGGGCATCTTCCTCGCGGCAGCCGACGTGCCGTGGGCGGCGCTGGGTGTGATCGGGCCGCTGGCGTACACACGGCTCATCCTCACCGTGACGGGCACCCCCACTCTCGAGAAGAAGCTGCGTCGCACCCGGCCGGGCTACGACGAGTACCTCGACCGCACCAGCTCCTTCTGGCCCCGCCCACCGCGGGCGGACTGATCGACACCACCCGTCGATAGCGTCCCTCGAGAGCGAGTCACCCACGCGCCACCCCCGACAGATCGCACCTTCCATGAACCACGGCACCGACGTAGGCGTTCAGGCGGCGGAGAGGCGCGCATTCGAGCCGGGGACCGCGGGCTTCACCTTCGTGCTCTCGATGGCCATGGCCGGCACAGCACTGGCGATCGACACGATGCTCCCGGCCTTCCCAGAGATCCGAGCGGCGCTCGACCTCGACGCCGACTCGACCGCCGTAGCCGGTCTCGTCTCGACCTTCCTCATCGGCCAGGGGCTGGGCCTGCTACCAGCCGGACTGCTCGCCGACCGGTACGGCCGTCGACCGGTGATGTGGGGCGGGATGGTGATCTACATCGCCGCCGCCGCAGCCACCGCGCTCGCTCCCAGCCTCGAGATGATGCTGCTCGCCCGTCTGGTGTGGGGATTCGGCGCGGCGGGCCCTCGGGTCGCGGCCACCGCCATGGTCCGGGACTCGTTCGAAGGCGCCGAGATGGCGAAACAGATGTCGACGATCATGGCCGTCTTCCTGATCATTCCCACGATCGCTCCCGCGGTCGGTGCGGGTCTCATCGCCATCGGGCCGTGGCAGCTGGTCTTCTGGATCTGTGCGGTGTTCGCAGGAGCGGTCCTGATACTGACGACCCGACTCCCCGCCACCCTTCCCAACGCCATCGTCCCTCCGACCGAGTCCAGCCACGAGCTGTGGCAGAACATCAGAACCGTCTTCGCCGCCCCCGGCACGGGCGGCTACCTCGTCGGCATGATCGGGCTCTTCGCCTCCTTCATCACCTACCTGGCCAGCTCAGAAATCATCGTGGACGAGGTCTTCGGTCTTGCCAATTGGTTCCCGGTGATCTTCGGAGCGATCGCCGTCGTGCTTGCCGGGGTGATGCTGATCAACCGCCAGATCGTCGTGAAGATCGGGCTCGATCGCCTGATGCGGGTCATGAGCCGAGCCCTGATCGGCGTGTCAGGGGGATTCGTCGCCCTGTCGTTGGCCACCGACGGTACACCTCCGTTCTGGGCGTTCTTCCTGGCGATCACCGTTGTCATCGCGAGCCAGCAGTTCCTCGCACCGAACATCAACGCCGCCGCCATGCGCCCGCTCGGGGAGGTCGCCGGCACCGCCGCGGCGATATTCGGCATGATCCCGATGATCGGCGGCTCAGTCCTCGGCGCCGTCATCGACCGTTCTTTCGACGGAACCGTCACCCCGATCGCCATCGGGATGTCGGCCTGCGCCGTCGTCGTCCTCTTCGGCCTCAGCTGGGCTCGGCACGCAACCGCGGAAACCCGGTCGTAACCGGCCACCTCGGCCAAGTACCGTCGTCTGATGCGCGGTCACGCCCACTGGCGCGCCCTCTTCGGGCTTCTCCTCTCCCACCCCGCGCGGGTGGCGATGATGACGGCGGTACTGACCGCGGCCGGACTCCTCCCGCTGCTCGGGCCCCTCCTGATCGCCCGCTTCATCGACGACGCCGCGGGCGGCGCCACCCAGTCCCGGCTTCTGTTCCTCGCCGGGCTGTATGTCGGCGTCGGTCTCGCCCGCCAGCTGATGGCGATCGTGGTCGCCTGGGCCGCGACGGATCTCGCCTGGCGGGTCACCAACGAACTCCGCTCGACCCTCACCCGACATGTCCTCGATCTCGATGTCGCCTTCCATCGCTCCACCAGCCCAGGCGAGCTGGTGAGCCGGGTCGATGGTGACGTCACTGCGCTCAGCGAGTTCATCTCGAACTTCGTCGCCCGGGCCACCACGGCGATCGTCACGCTCGGCGGACTCTTCATCGTGGTGCTCTGGAAGAGTTGGGCCGTAGGCATCGGTCTGGGCCTCTATCTCTTCGTGGCGCTCACGACCATGTACCGGCTGCGAGACAAGGCCGTCGACGAGGCCACCTCCGAGCAAGCCGCCACCGGCCGCATGCTCGGGGAGGTCGAGGAACGGCTCACCGGTGCGGACGACCTCCGCAGCAACGGGGGCGGCAGCCATGCCGTCGCCACCTTCCAGCGGGCGAGTGCCGCAGTGCTCGCATCCACCTTGAGCCGCGAACGGCAGGGGGTCGCCCTGTGGATCATGTCGAACGTGGTGTTCGTGACCGGGGGCCTGGTCATCCTGGCGGTCGACGCCGCCCTGCTGCGCAACGGGACGATCACCCTCGGCACCGCGTTCCTCCTCTTCCAGTACACCCAGGTCCTCCGGGCGCCCCTGGACCGGCTGGCCGACGAGACCGAGCAGGTCCAGAGGGCCGCCGGCGGGATGAAACGCACACTGGCCCTGCTTTCCGAGCGTCCGACCATCGTGAGTCGAGGCACCGCCCACCTGCCGCCCGGGCCGCTGGATCTCCACGTCGATGCCGTGAGCTTCGAGTACGACGACGAGGACGATCCGATTCGGGTGATCGACGGCCTGACACTCGGCTTGCCCGCGGGCCGTTCGATCGGTGTGCTCGGCCGGACCGGGAGCGGCAAGACGACCCTCGCCCGGCTCCTGCTTCGCCTGGTCGAGCCGACCGACGGCACCATCGCGCTCGGAGGAGTGCCGCTCGCCGACATCGACCTCGTGGATCTGCGGGCGCGTACCGGTGTCGTGTCCCAGGACGTCCATCTCTTCGGTGCGAGCATTCGGGACAACCTGACCCTCTTCGAGTCCGGCATCTCCGATGACCAGGTTCGATCCGCTCTCGCCGAGCTGGACCTGCTCGATTGGGTCGAGGAGATGCCTGACGGACTCGACACCCAGCTCGGCCCCGCGGGCAGTGGGCTGTCGGCCGGTGAGGGTCAGCTCGTCGCCCTCTCACGACTGTTCCTGAGGTCGCCGGATTTCATCCTGCTGGACGAGGCGTCGTCGCGGATCGATCCCCTCACCGAGGAGCGGGTCACCCATGCCATCGACCGACTGATCGAGGGCCGCACCGCCGTCGTGATCGCCCACCGGCTGTCGACGGTGGCCCGGCTCGACGAGATCCTGGTCCTCGATCGGGGCCGGGTGATCGAGCACGGCCGGACCGACGATCTGCGGGCCGACCCGGCGAGCCACTATTCGCACCTCCTGAGCGTCGGCTCGGGCACCGCGTTGGACGAAGCCTTGGCCGGGGAGCTCGGGCCATGACGATCTCCGACGTGACGCCGAAGCCACCACGCGACCAGATCCGGCCCGTCCTCTTCGCGTGGCGCACCGGCGTGTTTCGCTCCCGGTTGTGGGGCCTTTCCTGGCTTCTGTGGGCCGCCTTCTTCCTCATCCCGCTGTGGACCGGCTGGCTGCTCAAGGTGGCGTTCGACTCACTGAGTACATCCGATTCGATCACCAGGGTCCTGATCGTTCTCGGGGTCAGCGAAGCCGTCCGGTGGGTCGTCTTCGCCGCGGCGGTCTACTTCGTCGTGCGCTGGTGGGTGGCCGCCCTGACCTTGATGCGCACCAACATGCTCGCCGCCCAGACCGCGAGCGGCGGACCACGGGCCGCACGCCTTCCGGACAGCCCCGCCGAAGCGATTTCCCGCTTCTCCGACGACACCCGGGACACCGTCCTGTGGACCGACTCCTGGCTCGACGGTGTCGGCTACATCGCCTATGCCGTCGGCGCGCTCGCGATCATGTCGAGCATCGACGGCCGCGCCGCACTGGTCGTGCTCATACCCCTGACCGTGGTCACGGCGATCACCCGGATGCTGACACCGGTCCTGTACCAGCGGCGGGCCGCCGATCGGGCTGCCGCCGGACGGGTGACGTCGTTCCTGGGCGAGACCTTCACCGGGATGTTGGCGTTCCGTCTCGCCGGCCGTGAGGACGCCGCCATCCGGCGGCTCGAGCGGTACACCGCGGTCCGGCGACGCACCGCAGTCCGCGACACGGTGCTCCAGCAGGCCATCGACGGCATCTCATCCTCGACCGCCGACGTCACGATCGGGTTGACCCTGCTGGTCCTGGTGCCCAAGGTGCGCACCGGCGAGTTCAGCGTCGGCGACCTCGCGCTCTTCGTCGCCTATGCCACCCAGCTCGGCCAGCTCCCTCGGTACGTGGCGCGGCTCATCACGTCTCGCGAGCAGGCCATCGTCTCCTACGGCCGGATGGGCGAGTTGGTTCCTCCGGGGCGCCTCCCCGACATCCTCGACTACCGCCCGGTGACGATCGAACCCGACGAGCCGATGCTCGAACGGGAACCCGACCCCCCACGGTTGCCTTTGCAGCGGCTCGAGGTCCGCGGCCTCACGGTCATCCACCCGTCGAGCGGCGACGGAGTGCGTGATGTCGATCTCCGCTTCGAGAGAGGGTCGTTCAACGTCATCACCGGTCCGGTCGGAGCTGGGAAGACGACCCTGCTGCGAGCCCTCGTCGGCCTCCTTCCCCTCGACGAGGGCGAAGTTCGCTGGAACGGCGAACCGGTCGTCGACATCGCCGCCTGGTTCGTGCCACCGAACGCCGCCCACCTCCCGCAGATCCCGCAGCTGTTCAGCGAGTCACTGACCGACAACATCGCGCTGGGGCGGGACGCATCCACACTTCCCGACATCCTCGAACTCACCACTCTTGGCCAGGACCTCGAACAGATGCCGGACGGCCTCGACACCATGGTCGGGGCGCGCGGGCTGCGACTGTCGGGAGGTCAGGCTCAGCGCGTGGCCACGGCGCGAAGCCTCCTCACCCGGCCCGAGCTCCTCGTCGTCGATGATCTCTCCAGTGCGCTCGACGTCTCCACCGAACGCGAGCTGTGGGACCGGCTGGCCGCCATCGGCTCGACCACCGTGATCGCGGTGTCTCAGCGCCAGCTCGCCCTCGACCGCGCCGACCAGGTCATCACCATGGCCGGTGGTCGGGTCGCCTCCATCACCCGCCGGCCGGCCTGAGGCATCGCGGTGCCCGGAACCCAGACGAGTCGGCCCGACTCCCGAGGCGGCGTTTACGGAGTTCGGGGCCGGCAGGCGTAGTGTCCCCGGCGTGACGTCAGGGCCTGACCACCATCCGCCCAGTCGGGTGGATCCTCGCTTCGCGTACGGCGCGCTCACCCTGGTCATTCTCGCCTGGGGATCCGGGCCGGTCGTGGCGAAGCTCATCACGGTCCCGGCAGCTGTCGGCGCGCTCCTGCGCTTCGGCATCAGCATCCCGGTGCTGTTCGCGATCGTGTATCTCACCGGTCGTCGGGTGTCGGGCGCGACGATGCGGGCCGGGCTCGCGCCTGGACTCGCATTCGGCGTCAACCTCACGTTCGTGTTCCTCACCGTCCAGGAGGCCACGGTCGCAGTGCTCGCGGTGGCGGTCACGCTCCAGCCGGCGGTGATCCTGATCGTCACCGGACCGCTGTTCGGCGAGCGGGCCACCCGCACCCATGTGGCGTGGACCATCGCGGCGATCGGGGGCGCCGCCGTGGTGATCCTCGGTGCTGGCAGTGAGTTGCAGTCCTCGGCCGCCGGCGTCTTCTACGCGCTCGCCGCCATGGCCACCTTCACCGTCTACTTCGTGATGACCCGACTGGCCCGGCTCCACACCGCCGTCGACCCGATCGAATGGATGGCCTCGATCAATGTCTGGTCGTTCGTGGCCACCATTCCGGCCGCGATGCTCACCACCAGCGCCTTGGACTACTCGGCGGTCGATCGGCGGGACTGGTGGTGGCTGGCGGTGATGGCCTACGTCACCGGCGTGTTCGGCCACGTGCTGATGAGCTGGGTTCACGGTTTCGTAGAGGCGTCGCGCTCGTCGCTGGCACTGCTCGCAATGAACATCGTCGCGGTCGGTCTGGCCTGGCCGGTGCACGACGAGTCGGTCACCTGGGCTCAGGCCGCAGGGGGCGTCATCGTGCTCGCCGCCGTGGCTGCCGTCCTGCGGGTTCCACCCGCCACCACCGATGCCCGGCCGGTGAGCGTCCGGGGCTGAGCACCGTCCTCCCTCACCCGCTGCGAAGCACCCGCCCGCCATGGGCTCCGGTGCGCTCGCCGTCGGCGAAGACGACCTCACCGTTGACGACGACGGCTTCGATCCCACTGGCGTAGACGGTGGGATCCCCGAACGAGGAGTTGTCTCTCAGACCGTCGAGGTCGAACACCACGACATCGGCGGCAGCTCCCGATCGCAGGTAGCCACGGTCGGTCAGGCCGATCCGGTCCGCGGGAAGCCCCGTGAGCCGCCGGATGCCCTCCTCCAGGCCGAGCAGACCTTCATCACGGACGTAATGCCCGAGGAAGCGTGGCACCCAGTTGAAGCCGAGGAGCGCTGCCATGCGACCGGCGAACGGACCGTCGGTGGCCATGGCAGCAGTGTCGGACTCGATGGAGCACAGCGGGTGTTCGAGGACCATGCGGTTGTCCTCCTCGGCGAAGGCCTCACTGGTGAGCATCATCCCCCGTACCCGTGGACCCTCTTCGATCAGGAGATCGAAGAGCGTGTCCCAGCCGCTGTTGGTGTTGCGTTCCCGGGTCAGGTCCTCGATCGTCCGTCCGGCCGACTCCCGGTTCGCCGAGGACGACAGCAACCGAATGCGACCCCACTGCTCCTCGACCACGAGTTGCCACATCGGAAGCGGGTTGTCGCGCAGACGGCGTCGACCGTCCGGGGTCTTCATGAGTTCGACCAGCTCCTCGTTTGAGAGCTCGAAGGACCAGGCCGGCAACATGGCGGCCGCGGACGTGTGGTTCCAGTTGGTGGGCATCATGTCCATTGCGACGTCGATGCCCTCTTCCCGGGTCCACTCGATCATCTGGAGCGTGTTGCGCATCGCGTGACTGGGGCGTCCGTACTTCGGGTTGATGTGGGAGATCTGCAGCCGGGCGCCAGTGTCTCGAGCCACGTCGAGTGCTTCACCGAAGCCGACGAAGTATCGCTTGTCCCGATTCCTCGAGTGCGTCGCGTAGAGAGCGCCGGCATCGGCGACCGCCGCGCAGAGGGCCCGAAGTTCGTCGTAGGTCGCCGTCTTGCCCGGGTGGTACTCCAACCCGGTGGTGAAGCCGAACGCTCCCTCCTCCAGCGACTGGCGAAGCAGATCCACCATCTCGGCCACCTCCGCATCGGTGGCGGGGCGCGGCGCGTCCGGGCCCATCACCGCCGTACGAAGGGCACCATGACCGACCATGCCGACGACGTTGGTCGAGATGTCGGCCTCGTCCATCGCCTGGAGCAGCTCGCCGTAGGTGTGCCAGTGGCCGTACTCCCTCTGGCCGCGTGACTCGAACAGTGCCGTGCGATGCTCCGGCGAGCAGGGCGCGAGGCTGATGCCGCACTGACCGATTGCCTCCGTGGTGACCCCCTGCCGGATCTGGCTCTCGGCCCGCGGCTCGATGAAGTGGGTCAGATCGCTGTGGGTGTGGATGTCGATGAAGCCCGGTGCCACGACCTTCCCGCCCGCGTCGATCTCGACCTCGGCCTCGGCCTCGGCCGCCGAGAGGTCATCGATCGCGGTGATCCGACCATCGTCGATCCCGACGTCGGTCACCGATCCCGGCCCGCCGGTCCCGTCGACCACGAATCCGCCGCGGATCAGGACATCAAAGCTGGGCATTCGACACCGTACCGAACCCGGAAGCAGGCCGAGCGTTCAGCGTTCCTCGGGGCCGAGCAGCTGCTTCGCCGCGTTGCCGGCCCGGTTGTTGAGGTTCGCCTGACCGGCCACGAGGATCAGTTCAGCCAGCTGCTCCTCATCGAACTGCGCCCGCAGCTCGGTGACGAGATCGGGATCGAGGGAGTGGGTCTCGCCACACATCGTGTCGGCGAGACGAAGGGCCGCCACCTGTCGCTCTGTGAAGACCTCCGTCCACACCTCACGCTGGGCGACCGCGTCGATCTCGGCGTCGCTCAGACCTCGTCGTCTCGCCGAGACGACATGGCTGTCGAGTCAAGTGTGGCAGTGGTTGACGGTGGAGCTCCGAAGGAATACCAGCTCCTTGATTCGGGCGTCGAGCGCACGGTCCTCGGACCAGAGTTCGCTGCCGAAGGACGAGTAGTGGTCGGCGGTGGCCCCGACCTTCGAGAGTGTGTAGGCGAGCGGGGCACCGGAGAGCTTCGGACGGATCTTCATCGCCGAGAGTATGGCCCAGCTCCGGCGTCATCGGCGGACCGGTGGTCGCGGCCAGTGCCTGACGGAGGTCAGCCGGACTCGATCTTGGTCGGGAGGCGGAGGATCACGGTCAGCCCGATGACCCCCGCCACGAGGATCACGGCTCGGACAACCCAGCCGTCGACGATCCAGGCGCTCAGGGCGACGAAGACCACGACCATCGAGACGGCCGTGATCTTGGCCCGCCGGGGGATACCGAGCCCGGCTCGGTGATCCTGCACCAGAGGACCGATGCGGGGCAGGCCGAGGACCCACGCCTCGAGCCGCGGGTTCGATCGGGAGAACGCCCAGGCGGCAATGATGAAGAACACCGTGGTCGGGAGGCCCGGCACCACGATCCCGATGCTCCCGATGCCGACAGACAGCAGTCCGAGGCTGGTCCAGCCGATGCGGGCCAGCAGGCTCGGTCGCTCGGCGGTGACGTTCACGGCCCAACGCTACCGATCGCGGGCGGCAGGCCCGAAGTCAGTCCATCTTCGCCTCGGCAGCCCACAGCCGGATCGACCCGTGCTCGATCTCGACATCGGCCTGGGAGTAGCCGTGATCGCCGGGAAGGTAGACGAGGTACTGGCCTTCCGGGTCGTCTACCCGGAGCCGAGCGGCCTCGGGTCGGCTGGCGGCCCGGGTGAGCGCCTCGCCGGCGGTGGCGAAGCGGTCGAGGCACGCCAGCATCCGATGGGTGACGGCCATCAGCGTGAGGTCGCCGGCGCGCCATGCAGCCATGGCATCGGCCGGCCTGACCCACTGGGTGGCCGTGATCTCGCTCTCGTCGTGCTGGGCCACCTGCTCGGGTGGCGCGGCGGCGAGGAAGAAGCGGGTGTCGAAGCGCCGCGGCGGGCCGAGTGGGGTGATGAACCGGGCCACCTCGTGGAGGCCGGAGAAATCGAGTTCCACGCCGTGCTCCTCCAAGTGGGAGCTGAAGCCGTCACCGCCGTCACGATCGAGCCGTTCGCGGAGTTCACCGACCAGGCCCGGCTCGACCGCCGGCGTCCCGAGCAACAGGCCGACCTCCTCGAGAGTCTCGCGGACGGCGGCGAACCACCACGCCAGGCCGCCGCGCTCGATTTCCAGCATGTCGGACGCGTCGGTGTCGGTGAGGTTCACGCCGACTCGCGCGGCATGACCCGCGTCGGCTCGGTCGACGCGGCCGCCGGGGAAGACCCACGCGTTTGCGGCGAAGGCGAGCTGTCCTGCCCGCTGCACCATCAACACCTCCAGCTCCGGCGCATCGCGGACCACCAGGACGGTGGCGGCGTCGCGCACCGGCACCGATTCGGGGTCGTCGATGTGGGCGTTGCGGTGAAAGGCAGACATGACCAGCAACACCTTGGACAGGTTCAGCACCTGGCACCAAATCAGTCCCACCTGAACCTGACTCGCTTTCGTTCCGGGAACCAGAGTGAGTCAGGTTGGGTGGTCAGCAGACGGAGGGGTCGTTCCAGCGGACGTCTTCGAAGATGCGGTCCGGGTACTCGCCACGGATGATGGTGTCGCGAGCGTGGCTCCAGCGGGCCTTCCACTCCTCGAAGTCGTCCAGCACCGACTCGGGAGAAGCCGCACTTCGGGCGACGAAGCCGGGGAAGGCAGGTCGACCCGTCCCTTGGCCGGTCCGGTTGTACCGGAGATCGGTGCTCCATCGCATCGTGTCCGAACGGTTGGGCAGCGAGCAGTGGACGTTGAGCTTGTGGAACAGCACCACTCCCCCGCGCCGGACCGGTAGCGCCTGCTCCTCCATCCCCTCCAGAACCGCTGGCGGGACGTTGGGTTCCGACGCCAGCTCGTCGTTGGCACAGTGCACCTGGGCGCCCAGTTGATGGGAACCGGGGATCGACACGAGGCACCCGTTCTCCACGAAGGCGTCGGCGAGCGCGACCCACACCGTGACGATGTCGGTGTCGTCGGCGTCGGGCAGCAAGGCGACGATGTCCTGGTGCCAAGTGGTGACGCCGATGTTCGAATGAACCCGCAGCGAGTCGTCGCGTAGCGACGCCTCCGATGGCTTCATCCGCATCTGTTGCACCGGATTGGACTCGATCTCGGGCCCGATCACCGACTCGACCAGATCCAGGATCGCGGGGTGGCGGAGCAGGTCGAAAACGGCCGGCCCGAGATGCATGACGTAGGTCTCGGGATCCACTGGCCCGTTGATCAGCGGTAGGGAGATGTTGAACCAGCGATGCGCCTCGGAGTCGGCCGCAAGCACGGCCGCGTACCGATCACCGAAGCTTCCCGTCGGCCGCTCCTCCAGCGACCTGTCGGCGAGCAGGCGGGCGATCTGCTCATCGAGCACCTGCTCGTACTCGGCGTGAACGGGGGCGAGGTCGTCGTCGGCCAGCAACTCGTCCACCACGAGGAAGCCATCTCGCTCGAAGGCCGCGAGTTGTTCGGGGGTCAAACCGGGCATTGCAGCTCCTAGTGGGACAGCCGGGTGGGCACCTCGGCGCCCGGCTGCTCCGGTTCGGTGTCGATCAGCTCCTCGGGGAACCCGGGGGCACGGAGGTCCTCGCCGCAATCGTCCTCGAGCCGCCGGACCACCATCGATGACCACGCCCTCGGGCCATAGCGTTCGAGCCCGTCGCTCACCGCCGCCACGACCACGGGCGACAGCTCGAGCGGCACGCCGTACTCCTGACCCAGTTGATCGAACAGGGACACGTCCTTGAGTTCGTGGTCCATCGTGAAGTTGATGTTGTAGCTGCCGTTCAGGATCAGCTGACCCTCGGTCTCGTGAACGAAGGAGTTCCCCGACGACACGCGGATGGCGTCATATGCCACGCCGAGGTCGATGCCCGCCTTCTTGGCCACCATGAATGCCTCCCCGGTCGACACCAGCTGCACGCCGGCGAGATAGTTGGTGATGACCTTCAACACCGAGGCGCTGCCCAGTCCACCGGTGTGCACGATCTGGCGCCCCATCGTCGTGAGGAGTGGGAGGACCCGTTCAAAGGCATCCCGGTCACCGCCGGTGAAGATGGCGATGTTGCCGGTCGTGGCCCGGTGGCAGCCGCCGGAGACGGGACTGTCCAGTGCCTTCGCACCGGTGGCTTCGACCAGGGCGCCGAGGCGCTGCACGTCGGCGGCCTCGGTGGTGGACATCTCCAGCCAGACCTTCCCCGGGCCCAGCCCCTCGAGCACGCCCCCGGACTCCTCCAGCACCGCCGCGGACACGGTCGGCGACGGTAGGCAGGTGATGACCACGTCGGACCGCTCGGCGAGTTCTCGGCCGGAATCCGCCCAGCTCGCGCCGGCTTCCAGCAGCGGTGCAGCGGCATCGCGGTCCAGATCGCGCACGATCACGTCGAACCCGTTGCGTACGAGGCTCCCCGACAGCTTCTTGCCGACATTGCCCAAGCCGATGAATCCGACCTTCACAAATCCCCCTCGCGTCCCGACCACGCCCTCGCGGCACGATGAACGGTACGGAACAGCGTGAGATCGGGGAAGCGAATGCTTTCAGGCCTTAGACCCGAGAATCCTGGAGGCTAGGATCCGGCCGTGGAGAACCAGCTCCCGCCCCTGCTCGGTCTCGAGGCGTTCGAGGCCGCAGCCCGCCACGAGAACTTCGCCATCGCGGCCGACGAGCTGGCGGTCTCCCA
>CAYFLT010000055.1:0-982 GCA_964344055.1 uncultured Candidatus Nemicrothrix sp. | reverse complement strand
CCTCCGTCAGCCATCGGGTCCGCAGCCTCGAGGCGCACCTCGGCCAGCCCCTCTTCGAACGCCTCCCTCGCGGCGTTCGCCTGACCGAATACGGCCGGGCCTACCTGCCCTCGGTGCGGGGGGCGTTCGAGCAGGTCATCGGGTCCACGGTCGGTGTGTTCGGTCGACCGATCCGGGCCCGCCTCACCGTCCGGGCGCCGGTCAGCTACGCGGCACTCTGGCTCCCGCCGGTGGTCGAACGGTTCCAGCAGGAGCATCCTCACGTCTCCATCACCGTCACCAGTTCGATCTGGACCGAACGGCTCAGCACCGACGACGTCGACATCGACCTCCGGCTCGGTCGAGGCGAGTGGCCCGGCCTCGACGCCGAGGCGCTCTTCGCCGATCCGCTCATCGTGGTGGCATCCCCGCCCACCTCGGAATCCCTCACTCCGACGGTCGACCACCTGATCGAGCAGCCGCTCGTCCATCTCATGGGAGGCGACGATCAGTGGGGCCGCTTCTTCGCCACGTTCGACCGGGCCCGGGCGACCGACTCCCGTGACGTGCGGGTCGACTCGACTCTCTCCGCATTCGGCTTCGTGGTCGGCTCCTCTCGCCTCGCCCTCGCCCAGCGACGGCTCGCGGAACCCCTTCTCGCCCAGGGAACGCTCGCCCGTGTGCTCCCCGACGAACTGGGTGCCGAAGAGCGGCTGTACCTCACGGTCCCCCGACGTGAGGTCCGGCCCCGAGCCGAAGCCGTCCTGTTCCGCGAGTGGCTCCTGGATCAGAGGCTCTGAGATCGATGCGTCCGACCGTGCCTGCCACTCCGTTCACCTCGCCCCCGGACCAGGCACGCCTCCTGGTACTCCCTGGCGACGGCATCGGCCCCGAGGTCATGGCCCAGGCCCGCGAGCTGCTCGACCGCCTCGGCGGCTTCGAGGTCGAGGAGCGCCTCGTCGGCGGCGCCGAGCAGGTAGTCGACCACCACCTCCAGGTCGTC
>CAYFLT010000054.1:29577-34295 GCA_964344055.1 uncultured Candidatus Nemicrothrix sp. | reverse complement strand
GAACGGGACAGTCATGCCCCAACGCTGGCGGTCGGACTCGAGAGGGGTGTCAGGCATGGCCGGAGTGTAGATCGAGTGTCACACCCCCTCTGCATAGTGGTGACATGACCGATCAGCTTCTCCTCATCGACACGCCGAAGGCGTGGCGTCTCGACGCCGACACCCGGGAACGGGGTCGCCGCGGGGTGGCCAACGCCCGTGCAGTGCTTCAGGCGGCTCGGGCCCGAGCGCTCGAGGACACCGCGGACGGCGAACTCGCCGACGCGGCGTGAGCGGCAACGCGTCCCACGACCTGCAGACTGGTGTCCTTGCGCCGAGCCTCCTGTCTCTTCCTCGTCCTGGCGGTCTCCACCGCGGCATGTGGCGCCGAGCCTGATCCGACCCCCACATCGGAGACTTCGGCCAGCACGACCTCGACAACCATCTCGACACCCGCCAACCAAGCCGACGAGTCACCAACCGATCCCGCCGCCGACTCCGCGCCCGCACCCACGGTCGAACCCTCCGCCACGGTGCCCGATCAGAGCCGGTTGGATCCCAACGCCACCGTGGAACGGGTGGTCGATGGCGACACGATCGTGGTCGATCTCAACGGCAGTCGTGAGCGAGTGCGACTGCTGGGCATCGACACACCGGAATCGGTGGCCGAGACCCGTCCCGACCAGTGCTACGGAGAGGAGGCCGCCGGCCACCTGAAGGCGCTCCTCCCCGAGGGCACCGAGATCACGCTCATCCGCGACGAAGAGGCTCGGGATCAGTACGACCGCCTTCTCGCCTACGTCGTTCGCAGCTCCGATCAGCTCTTCGTCAACCTCGACCTGCTCGAGCAAGGCTTCGCCGGGGTGCTGATCTACGCCCCGAACGACCACTACGAGGAGCTCTTCCTCGCGGCGGAGGCCGCCGCCTCGGCCGAGGGCATCGGCCTCTGGGGCGTCTGTGGCGGCCCCGACGTTCCGGTCGGCTGAGCCGGTGGCCGACTCCCCTCCCTCGGAGCCGGATACGGTCATCGCCGTGGAATCGCTCGCAGAAGCGCTCGGTCATCCGGCCGAGGCATCGATCCTGATTCTGAGTGCCGATCTCCTCGGCTCCACCCACGCGGCCACCGCGGCGGGGATCAGCGCGCTTCGAGAAGGCTGTGCCACCACCGCGACATTGATGATGCCGGGAGCCTGGGCCCGCCACGCGGCCGATCGGCTCGGGCACGGCGCGGCCGCCGGCGACGACATCGGGATCCACCTCACCCTCAATGCCGAACTCGACTGCTACCGGTGGGGTCCGCTGACCCACGCCCCCAGCCTGCTCGACGGTGACGGCGGATTCCCGCGTACGGTCAGCGACCTCTGGGATCACGCCGATCTCGACGAGGTCCGCCGGGAGTGCCGAGCTCAGGTCGAACGGGCCGAACTCTGGGGAATCGACCTCACCCATCTCGCCACTCATCTCAACGCGCTACAGCAGCGACCAGAGTTCTTCGACGTGCTCTTGGATCTCGCGTGCGACTTCGACCTCCCCATCCGACTCGAGAGCCGCGGTGCGGAATCGTCAGCCGGCTTTCCGTTCCGGCGTCTCGCCGCCGAGGAGGGCGTCCTCATGCCCGACCATCACCAATTGGTGAGGGGTGGGGCCCGCCGGCATCTCGAGAGCTACCTGCAGAATCCCTCCGAGGGCATCACCGAAATCGCCCTCGAGCCGGCCCTCGCGGCCGAGGAGTTGCGAGCCATCGATCCATCGGCGACGGGACGCATCGACGATCTCGCGGTGCTCACCGACCGGAGCCTGGAGAGCCGACTCGATCGGCTCGGCGTCACCCGCATCGGCTATCGGGCGATCCGGGATCTTCAGCGCTCGCGACGCTGAACGGCCCCGCTCGAGGACTTGCTCAATCGTCGGTGATCGGACCGAGGGCAGCGAGCGCTCCAGCCCGGAGATCGCGGAGCTCGAGCAGCCAACCGGCGTGATCACCCTCGACCTTCAGCGCGCCGTTCATGAAGATCGCATCGGCTGTCTGCACCCCGCGCACGACGTCCAGTGCGGTGTCGTACGAGCAGCTCAGGACGATGTCGGGCGCATCGACCTTCCCCACGGCGACCTCGTCGACCACGCCATCGGTCACCCTGGCGTGGAGGGTGACCTTCCCGTCGGGGGAGCCGCTGATCACATACTGCAGCGTGACGTCGGCGGTGCCGGTCGCATCGACCGATCCGAGCACCTTCCGCGCCTCGTCGATCCATTCGGCGGAGAGGAACCGGCTCACGACCGTGCGGCCTGTCGCTCGCGGATGCCGGCGAAGAGGTCGTCCTCGGGCAGTTCGAGATCGTCCGGGCCCATCACGAGGCGGTAGTCGTCGACGGGGTGGAGGTTGTGCTCCACCTCGTCGGGCAGCCCGAACCAGAAGGTGGACTCCGGGTCGATCTGGGTCGCGTGGGCGAGCAAGCCCTGGCTCCGCACGTGGGTGAAGCCCTCGATGGACACCATCGACGTGATCTTGTGATCGTGGTTGGGACGGTCGAACCAGCGCGCGTCGTACGGGGACTCCAGGCCGTGCTCGAGGAAGGCATCATGGCGGGCTTGCACCCTGGCCCGGGACCATGCCGAGTAGTAGACCTTCACGACCTGCCACGGCTCGCCGAGGTCCGGGCGGTGAGCCGGGTCGGCGGCCCGCTCGACAGCGGGCATCGTGATCTCGTGCACCCTGACGTGGTCGGGATGCTCGTAGCCGCCCCGCTCATTCGGGTAGGTCACGACGACCTGGGGCCGTTCCTGGCGCAGATGAGCGACCAGACGGTCGACCGCCTCATCGAGCGGGGCCTGGTGGAAGCAGTCCGGGTGGGCGTTGGAGTCCTCACCGGGCATGCCGGAATCCCGATAGCCCATCATGTGGACCATCTGATACCCGATGATCTCGGTGGCTCGTGCGAGTTCCTCGCGGCGCACCTCGCGGATGTTCTCCTTCACCTCGGGTCGATCCATCGCCGGATTGAGGATGTCGCCCTCCTCGCCGCCGGTGCAGCAGACGAGCACCGTGCGGATCCCCTCCGCGTTGTAGCGAGCGATGGTGCCTGCGCCCTTCGACGCCTCATCGTCCGGATGGGCGTGCACGGTGAGGATGCAGAGATCATCGGACATCGGCGACGACGATATCGGAGCCGGGGGCCACCCCGTCAGGACACCAGCACGACGTCGGGGAAGGCGGCGACGACCGAGAACCACATGGCCGTGCGAGATGGCAGTGGCTCGCCCGAGTCGGCAGCCTCGACCCTCGCCCCCGTTCCGTCCGATCGCACGGTCACACGTGTGCCCGAGATCGTGAACTCCCTCTCGCCCGACGAGTCGATCACCCACGCGTGAGCCTCGCCATCGAGTTCGACCACCACCACCCTCGTCGACCGCGGGAGTCGGTCGTCGGCGAGAACCGCTTCGGAGATCGGAAACGGTGTCCTGCCCCGGTCGACGAGACCCGGATACGAGGCGAAGCGATCGCGGTCATAGTCGAGTGCGGTGGGCCGGGCGAGCACCCACCCGTTCGGGTGCTCCCGCACCCACTCGCCGAACTCCTGCATCTGCGACGGCAAGGGAGTCAAGGCCTGGCCGGTGCGTGGACCGACGAGTCCGCGGCCGGCGACCTGCCACCAGTACGTCCCGCTTTCGCGGTCGATCATCACCAGGTCGTTCTCGTAGAGCGCGCTGGTGTTGGAGAAGGTCAAGACATCGTTGCCCAAGCGCCGTTCGTAGACGACTCCGCTCCCGCAGAGGGGGCAGTAGCTGATTAGCACCGGCTGTCCTCCGAGTTCGTCGTTCACGATCTCGTGCAGATCGAGGATCTTGACGGGGAACGCCCACGCACCGCCCAAGGGGTCCACGTAGCCGAGTACGACGTCATCGGGGCCGAGCCAGTCCGCCTCGTCGGGCGACTCGTAGCCGGGCGCGTCGAGCGGCGGGATGGCGTCGAGCAGTCGCGCGATCAGCTCCGGCGACGCCTCGCTGAGCGGGACCGACCCGCCATCGAAGGTGTCGAAGACGATCTGCTGCAGCGGCACCGCAGGCGCGGGAACATCGTCCGCCTGCTCCAGAGACTCCGCCGGAGAGGCAATGTCGTCTTGGCTGCACGCGGCCGCGAGCAGGGCCGCCATGACACCGGGGACGAGAAGCCGTCGCACCCGATCGAAACCCCCAGACCGACTCCTTCCTTCCGCTCAACCGATCGGTGGGGTCACACTCTGAGGGGCTCGAGTTCGATCTCTCCGTCGGCATCGGGATCGACGAGGCTCCATCCACAGCGCATTGCGAGGTACTCGCGACCCTCGTCGGGACCACTGGCGATGATCTCATCACCGGCCAGGAGCCGGGTGCGTCCTCTCGGTCGGTACACGTACTGTCCTCCGCGCCGGATCGCGAGCACGGTGAAGCCGGGTTCGATCGCCAGCTGCAGCTCCGACAGGGTGGAATTGTCGGCTTCACTACCTTCGGCGACGGGGAACTTCACCACCACTTCGTCACTGTCACCCAGCGCGATGCCGAGGATGGGGTGCACGTCCTCCTTGTGTTCGATCAACCAGACCATCTGCTGAGCCTGATCGCCGATGTCCTCCGCGGCCTGAGACAGATGCAGGAGTCCTCGCAACGGGGACGGGTCCACCTTGTCGCTCGCCGCCCGGAGCACCCAGAGTTCGAGCCGGTCCTTCATCTCGTCGAGGCGATCCGCGAGATGGCGGACCTCT
>CAYFLT010000054.1:0-29567 GCA_964344055.1 uncultured Candidatus Nemicrothrix sp. | reverse complement strand
GCCAAGCCCAGGTCGCCGAGCACGAGGGCCGAATAGGCGATGCCGACCGCCGCCTCGCTGAGGTTCTTCATCTCGACCAGGACGTCCACGGCCCGGTCGAGGTCGGTGACGAACGGGTCGTCGGTGATCTGGGGCGGTGTCCAGGGCTCGGCGGCGGCCAACTCCCGGAGACGCGTGATCCCGTCGGGGGACCCCCGTAGGAACAAGACGTCGTCGGGGACGAGGACGAGATCCCCATCGACGTCGGTGATCCAGGTGCGCTCTCGTCGAACCGCCATCACCCGCATGCCTGTCTGGACGGGGAGTTCATGGGCGGCGAGCCGCCGGTGGGCGAGGTGGCTGCCGTCGGAGACCAGCACCCGATGGCTCACCTCCTCCGCCTCGGAGAGGTCCGCTACCAGCTGGGTCGGGATGCCGAGTTGGTGGGTGACGATTCGGGCGACGTCGACGGCGTCGTTGGCGATCCGTTCGATCGCCGAAATGACCTGCAGGACCGACGACATCCCTTCGGAGTCCTTCGGGTTGCGCACCGCCATGATGCAGACGCCGCGCATGTCCTGGACGAGGTCGCTCATCTGCTCCTCGAGCTCGCCCACCTCCTCGGCCATGTCCGGATCCCCGAAGAAGAGAGCCGCATAGGCGAGGTCGACCATCAGTTCCGAGTTGTTCTTGGCCTCCGCCAGCATTTCCCGCAGATTGCGAGGTCTGTCGTCCATCAGCGCTCCTGTTGTCCAATCATGCAATGCCCACAGCCACGAGGGCGAGAATCAGGGCGAACGCGCCGACGAAGTCGAGCGACGCCGTGACGACCGGGATCCCGAAGGTGTCCGGGTCGAGTCCGAACCGGTAGGCCACGATCGTCGAGTAGTAGGCCACCACCACCACGCAGGCGGTGGCGAGCAGACCGCCGATCACCGCAACGAGCACCATGTCGACCAGACCGGGGCTGGCCTTGTCGGCGATCACGCCACCGAATTCGGCGATGACGCCGGACGCGATGAAGATCGGGATGCTCAACGAGAAGATCATGGCGATGTCGCCGCCAGCCGCGCCGCGTGGTACGGGCCGGGGGTCCACGAGGCCGAGATGGATCTTCGTCGACAGACGACTCGCCAGCACACCTCCGAGCGCACCCGCGGTGCCGAGGAATCCCGGCAACAACACGAGGAGGACCGGGTACTCGACAAACTCCTCGAGCCGCTTCTCGATCGTGATTCCGGCGATGAGGTCGAGCAGTCCGGCCACCGTCAGGATCGGCAGCGACTCCCGCACCACCTCGACCAGGACACGATGACCCGATCGAAGTGACCACACGACGCCGACCACCGAGAGGACCGACACGACGGTGGCGATGGTCGGCGTCACCCCGCCGACACCGGCGAGCTCCGCCGCCCACACCAGAGCCGGCAGACTCACGACGTCGCCGGTGGCGGTGACGAGCGGAGCCACCACATTGTCCAGGTCCCAGCCGTACCGGAACGACCCGCCGGCCAGCAGCAGGGTGATGACCAGGACCACGATCGACGCCAGCACACCACCAATCGCGGACACGACCACGAAGTCCGCCACCGACATCGTCGGTGAGACGTCGAAGACGATGGCCACGCCCTTGGCCATGACCGCGAGGAGTACCGCAACACCCAGCGACAAGACCATTGCGGCTGCCGTGTTCTGACCGACGATCGTGTCGAGCCGCGGGCTGAGCCGGAACACACCGGCGTGGATGGACGTGCCGAGCCGGCTGCCGAGTGCACCGAAGATGTTGCCCTTCACTGCCAGTGCGGCCGGGACGAGCAGGAGGAGACCGGGGAGCTCCTCGAGCTTGCCGGTCGTGTTGGCCAAGGTGATGCCGGCGACCAGGCTCGCCAGCACTGCCATCATCAAGGCAACGAAGCTGTCGCGGTACGCGGCGCGGTCACCGCCGACGAGAGCGCTCAGAAGGCGCGCGCGGCGCTTGGCCCGGCGATCCACATCGCTAAGTGTGCTGGGTCAGAGGCCGATTGGTGGGCATGTCACCGTGGTTGTCCGCGCTCGCCGTCGGCGGAGTCGTAGTGCTCTGGGCCGTGCTGTCGTTCAACCGGTTCGTGAAGCAGCGACAGCTGATCGACAACTCATGGGCCAACGTCGAAACGGAGCTCCATCGCCGCCACGACCTCATCCCGAACCTGGTCGAGACGGTGGCCGGCTACGCAAGTCACGAGCGGCAGACCCTCGCCGAGGTAATCGAAGCGAGGCAGGGGGCGGTGGCCGCCGTTGGCGGGCCGGAGCAGCACGTGGGTGCAGAGAATCTCCTCGTGTCCGGTCTCCGTCACCTGTTCGCGGTGAGCGAGGCCTACCCGGACCTCATGGCGAGCGAACGATTCCTCGATCTCCAGCGAGAACTCGTCACCACCGAGGACCGGCTCCAGGCCGCGCGACGCCTCTTCAACGGGAACGTGCGCGAATACAACCAGCGGGTCGAACAGATCCCGTCGATCTTGATCGCCCGGCTCGGCCGTTTCGGCCGCCGGGACTACTTCGAGGTCGAGCCGTCGGTCGCCTTCGTACCGAGTGCCCGCAGGATCTCCTGACATTCCTCCCACGTCGAGCGGAGGACCTTCTCCACCGGCTCGATGGAGGTGATCCGACCCTGAACCTGGCCGCTCATGGCCACTCCCGACTCCATGTCGCCGCCGAAGTAGGTGCCCATCATCGCCTCAGGACTCAAGCCGACGGGCTCGTCCGCGGCTTCCGCCGCTCCGGTCTTGTCGGTCCGCAGGACCCGCATCGCCGGCCGGTGGTGACGGTTGACCATCACCGTGTCCGTCTCACGGCCCGAGACGATCGACTGCTTCCAGTTGTCGTGGATCGGAGACTCGGCGGAGGCCACCATCCGGGTTCCCATCTGCACCCCGTCGGCACCCATCGCCAGGGCGGCCGCCATCGATCGACCATCGACGAACCCGCCGGCTGCGATGATCGGCACGTCGAATCGAGAGGCGATCTCGGGGACCAGCACCAACGTCGACGCACCGTCGGCGTTCTTGAACCCACCGCCCTCGGAACCCTCCACCACCAGCCCGTCCACGCCGGCGGCCACTGCCTTCTCCGCACCCCGGACGGTGGGCACGACATGGAACGTCGTGATGCCGAGCTCCTTGAGCCTCGGTACGAGTACTGCCGGATCCCCTGCCGACGTGGTGACGAACTCGACGCCGTTCTCCGCGATCCAATCAGCCATCGCGAGCGGATCCCGGATGAACAATTGGGCGAGGTTGACGCCGAAGGGCCTGTCGGTCAGGCGCCGCATCGCCTCGATCTCACCCTTGATCACGTCGAGTTCACCCGAGGAGGTCTCGATGATGCCGAGACCACCTGCGCTCGACACCGCCGACGCGAGTGGAGATCGGGCGATCCATCCCATCGGGGCCTGCACGATCGGGATCTCGATCCCGAGCAGCTCGGTGAGTCGGGTCTGCATGGCGTGGTCCTCGTGGGCTCAGCGGCGGATGATCGGTGGTCGACGGTAGGCGATCGGACGGTCCGACACCCAGCGTGACGGCGGCGCCTCGACGAACGATGCGAGGGTGCGCAGCACGACGTCGTAGTTCACCCGCCATCCGGCGAAGTCGAGCCACGCCTGCTCGCGATCTGGCCTCACCGGCACGCCGGCTCGCGAGAGCCGGTCGTAGACCTCGTCGTACTCCTGGCGGGTGATCGAGATCGGGTCGGTCGGCGCCGGGTCCGACGGGTGATCGAAGCCGTAGAAGTCAGCGATCTGTCGCAAGGCGAGCGTGCCGCTGCGGATCATCAGGTTGGCCCGGGGGGCTCGAGGCAGGTCGAGGGTGGAACTGAACAGGGCGGCGCTGTCGAGGGCCAGGCCGGCGCTCACGATCCATGAACGCTCCGGCACCGGGGAGCGGAAGAAGACGAGCATGGGGAACGAGGTGTGGGTCTCCTCGACCTCGACAAACCAGTTCTCCCAGTCCGCCCACAGCTCGGTCATCTGATCGAGGGCGTCGATGAGGTGGCTGCGAATCAACAAGGTGGCGGGGCTGGCATGGCCGTGCCGGTCCGTCGAGCGCAGGTGGAGCTTCGCCACCGCAGTCTCCCGTCTCGAGAATGCGGTGTAGATGGTCGGGAGGAAGCTGATCAGCAGGGCAACCAGGCCCAAGCCGACGAGGCCCTCGAGGATCGAGACCACCAGGGTCGGCAGGTCAGCGGTAGTGCGAAAGCCGAGCGTGGTGAGCGACGACCCTGACAACACCAGTGCGTCCCGGTAGGGCTCGACCCCGAGAGACCAGAAGAGTGCACTGCAGCCGAGCCCGACACCCAGGGCCCAGGCGAGGGGCAGGGTGATGAGCGCGAGCGGGGCGAATCGAGCCTTCGACGCCTCGCTACGGCGGCTGAAGACCCGCCGGAACACCGTGAAGACGAAGCGGACGATCACCACACGCTCTCCTCGCGGCACGACCACCGTTCTGACGGCGGAGCCGAGTGTGGCCAGAGCCACCACGGCTCCGGCCACACCGACGAGGATTCGAATGGCGGTCATGGCGGGCCCAGCATCGCACGGCCCGCCACTCGACGGGTCAGTTCAGCTGGGCAGCCACCCAGCCGTTCGGACCCTGGAGGGCGATGGTGGAGCCGCTGATGCCGACCGCCGAGTACCAACCCTCCTCGACGTCTTCGAGGTCCTGCACCAACCAGTCGATGCCATCCGCGGACGCGATCAACCACATGTCCGGCACGTACGTCGGCTCGACCCATCCCTGCTCGGCCCGGATCTCCTGCTCGGACGCCCAGAGCGTGTCGTAGATCATCTCCACCTCGTCCATGTTCTCGGTGAGGTTCGTTTCGCTTTCCTCGGCCAGTTCGGATGCGGCGACGTAGAACATCTCGATGATGTCGCCGCCGTAGGTGACGGGCCAGTCGCTCGGCTCGTCGAAGAGCACGACACCGTCGGGATCGACGATCGTGATCTGGGCGAAGCCGTCCTCTCCGACCGAGTAGCGGGCCACGTGGCCGTCCACTTCGAACTCACCTTCGAGGCCGATGAGCGGCGGAGGCTCCTCCCACTCGTAGGTGGCGGTGTCGATCGTGGCCGCCACGCCGAACGGACCGCTCGAACCGAACCAGACCCAGGTGTCGGCCGGCAGACCTGGGATCGTCACCGACTGCCACTCGGTGCCATCCGGGTTGGCTCGCCAGATCTGCTGGTTCTCCTCGCCGGATGTAGTGAAGAGAACCGCACCACCGACCCGGTACATCCCGTCCAGCCAACCACTGTCCGAAGGAGCTTGGATCTCGGTCCAAGACTGACCGTCCGGTGAGAAGTGAAGGCTGTTCGAACCGCCCTCGCCGTGCGGGCCGAACTCCTCGAATCCGTGTTCGCCATAGCCCCACGCCATCGCGAGATAGCCGGCGGCGGTGCCGATCACCTGGCAGCAGGCCGTGGGGGCCGGCACGCTGGCCGGCGCGAGGTTGCCGCTCCAGTCCCCGATCCAGCCCGACGAGCGCGACGGCCCATCGATGTAGTCGGCGTACTCGTCATAGTCGATGCCGAGTTCGCTCCACGGAATCAGCCGCTCGAGGGTCGGCTCCCATTCCACCGGGAGCGGCGGGGCGACCTCGTCGATGGCGTCGTCGACCGTGCTGTCCTCACCTTCCGCGGGCGGGACCGTGGTGGTCGTCGGCATGACCGGTTCCGCGACCTCCGAATAGTCGTAGCTCTCGAGTCGGAGCCCCTCCGCTGACGGAGTCCAGCCCCATCCGTTCTGTTCGGCCTCGTTCAGGACCTCCTGGGGGAGCAGGCTCCAGAAGTCGACCCAGTGATAGGTCTCGGTGATCAGGTAGAACCCGTCGGGCCCCACCGCCACCGAACTCAGGTTGGTGTTGACCGTGGCACCGGCGGGGACGTCGGCCGGCTCGTCGATCGGCACGTTGACCGGGGTCCATTCCGTCAGGTCGGCGGTGAACCACACCTCGATCTCGCTGGTACCACCACCTTCGTCCCACCTCTGGTTGGTGACGATCAGATGGCGTCCATCGGACTGCACGAAACCCATGTTCTCGCTGCCACCCGGGAACGTGAAGTCAGGAACCACGGACCAGTTGACACCATCGCTCGAGGCCTGAACCTCGAGGCGGTACGTGCCACTCGACACCTGCATGTACGCGTCCAGCAACTCCGGGTCGTTGGTGACGATCTCGGTGGCGAGATCGAGCAGCCCGGCTTCGGCCAGCGCCTCCGAGGACTCCTCGATCCCCGCGCCGACATCGAGGCCGGCGGCGGCGAGCGCATCCAGGATCTCCTGCGGGAAGCGATCTCGAATGTCCGGAACGAGGTCCTCCATCGATTGATCCGAGGGCTCCCACACGCTGGTGAAGGCCACGAAGCCGTCGCTCCACGGCAGCACCCAGTTGGCACCGCCGTAGAAGCTGCCGACCGCCGCATCGGCGCCGAAGCCCAGCGCCTCGGGTGCGATCGTGGTGGGAACCGAATCGCGGGAGCTCGTCGTCGAGTCCGCGTCGTCCCCATCAGTCGCTCCGTCGGCCCCATCATCGGTGTTGGCAGGATCGTCGATCGTCTCCGTAGCCACATCGAGCGTGGGGTCGTCGTCGACAACCAGGCTGCGGACGACCCCCGCGGCACCGACCAGAAGGAAGAAGGCGGCCGCAACCGCCAGGATCCGCTGATTGCGCGATCGGCGGTGACCTCGGGCCTGGACGGATTCGACGTCGAGTTCGGGAATCGAGGCCTCATCGGCCATTCGATTCATCCGCGAGCGGAGTTCGTCATCATGTGTCATCGGAGTCCTCCAAGGAAACAGCGAGCCGGTCGAGCGCTCGGCTCAGTCGGCTCTTGACGGTGCCGGGCGCGATCTGGAGCGCCTCGGCCGTCTGGAATTCGGACCAGTCCAAGAGGTAGCGGAGCACCACCACGGACCGTTGTTCGACCGGAAGCTCGGCCAGCGCCGCGTCGAGACCGGGATCGATCTCCGGCGCCGACCGTGCCTCACGATCGGGGGATTCGGAACTGAAGATCTCCCGGAGGAGTTTGCGCCGGCGAGAGCGCGCCCAGTTGAGGGCGACGCGATACACCCAGCCGGCCGGGTTGGTGTATCGACTGACTTCGTTCCATCGCTGGTAGGCCCTGGCCATGGCCTCGGCCGCGGCATCCGCGGCGAGGTCGTCATCTCGCAGGGTGAGCGCGAGGGCGGAGGCCACCGGTCGATGGTGGGACGCGAAGAAGTCGCGGAAGTCGATCGTGACGGGGGCAACACCTCCGTCGCTCACCAACTCGAGTGGGGTTTCCTGCTTGCTCACCACAGTCACACCCCTAGACGTCTCAGGACGGGGTTTGGTTCCATCATCCTCGAGATTTCCCGAATCCGTGAGGGAACAAGGTCAAACGCGGGGACAGGCACCCGTTTGACCCCACCAAACCTCACTCGAGCCAACGAGGGTCAAACGGGTGCCTGTCCCCCCGCGTTTGACCTAGCGGAAGTCTCGGGAGGCGGGGGCTTTGGTGACGGGAAGGGGTTCGAGCTTGTCGGCCACGATGTTGATGACACCTTCCTCCTTCTCGAGCCGACCGCGGATCAGCAGTGCCGGCGCTCCTCGAGCCTCCTTCTTGTAACGCCTCCAGCACCCTTGGGAGATGACCACGTTGATGAGGCCGGTCTCGTCTTCGAGGTTGAGAAAAGTGGTGCCGCCCGCCGTGGCCGGTCGCTGACGGTGGGTGACCACACCTCCCACGAACACCCGCTCCCCCGCCGGATGGTCGACCAGACCGGTGGCGGTGACGACTCCCCGCTTCGTCAACTCCTCGCGGATGAAGCGGGTGGGATGACCATCGGGGGAAACGCCGGTGGCCCAGAGGTCGGCATGGGACAGCTCCTCGGGCGACATGCCGGGAAGCGTGGGTGCCTCGACCCCGGTGACGATGCCCGGCAGGCGATCGTCGGCGGTCTGAGCCATCGCCCCAGCCGTCCACAATGCCGACCGCCGGTCGATGCCGAAGCAACCGAAGGCCCCCGCCGTCGCCAGCGCCTCGAGGATCGGCAACGACACCTTCGGCACCCGACGACGGAGATCCTCGACCGACCCGTACGGCCGGCCGGCCGCGATCTCCTCGGCCAGCTCCTCCCCGATCCCCCGGATGTAATCGAGCCCGAGCCGCACAGCTGTGCTCTCGCCGACGCCGCCGGCACTGCCCATGCCGACGCCGCAGGCCTCGGACCTGAGACGACCATCACTCAATGCACCCTCCCAGAGGTCCACCGGCTCCAACGTCGCCTTGGCAGCTGACGCGTTGAGGTCGGGGGTTCGCACCACCACACCGTGGCGGCGGGCATCCCCCACAAGGGTGTGGGGTGCCCAGAACCCCATCGGTTGGGCGTTGAGCAGGGCGGCACAGAACGCGGCCGGGTAGTGGTACTTGATCCACGACGAGGCATAGACGAGATACGAAAACGACACCGAGTGGCTCTCGGGGAAGCCGTAGTTGGCGAAGGCGGCGAGCTTCACCCAGATCTGTTCACCGAGCTCGTCATCGATGCCGTTGGCCCGCATGCCGTCGAAAAAGCGTCCCTTGAGCTGCTCCATCCGTTCCCGACTCCGCTTCGACCCCACTGCCTGACGGAGTTGGTCGGCGTCAGAGGGGGTGAAGTTGGCGACGTCGATGGCGATCTGCATCAGCTGCTCCTGGAAGAGCGGCACACCGAGGGTCTTGGCCAGTGCGTTCTCGAGAAGCGGATGCAGGTAGGTGACCGGCTCGAGCCCGTTTCGGCGCCGGATGTAGGGGTGCACCGACCCGCCCTGGATCGGCCCGGGCCGAATCAGCGCCACCTCCACCACCAGGTCGTAGAAGCAGCGCGGCTTGAGCCGGGGCAGGGTGGCCATCTGGGCCCGCGACTCGATCTGGAAGACGCCGATCGTGTCGGCCTTCTGGAGCATGTCGTAGACCTCGGGCTCCTGAGGGAGCGTGGCGAGATCGACCTCCACCCCATGGTGGTCGCGGATGAAGTCGATGGCGTAGTGCAATGCCGAAAGCATCCCGAGACCGAGCAGGTCGAACTTCACCAGACCGGCCGCGGCGCAGTCGTCCTTGTCCCACTGGAGCACACTGCGGTCCTCCATACGGCCCCACTCGACCGGGCACACCTCGATGACCGGCCGATCGCACATCACCATCCCACCGGAGTGGATACCGAGATGCCGTGGGAAGTGCTCGATCTCGGCCGCCAGCTCCATGACCGGAAGGGGGATGGAGGTGTCGGGGTCGGTGGCGCCCTGGCCGACGCTCCCCCACCTGTCGACCTGCTTGGAGAAGGCGTCCTGTTGACCCTGGGCGTAGCCGAGTGCCTTGGCCATGTCCCGGATCGCCGACTTCGACCGGTAGGTGATGACGTTCGCAACCTGAGCCGTGTGGTGACGACCGTGACGTTCGTAGACGTATTGGATGGCCTCCTCGCGTCGGTCGCTCTCGATGTCGATGTCGATGTCAGGAGGTCCGTCCCGTTCGGGCGACAGGAAGCGCTCGAAGAGCAACCCGAGGGAGACGGCGTCGGCGTTGGTGATGCCCAGAGCGAAACAAACCGCAGAATTCGCGGCCGAACCACGGCCCTGACAGAGGATGTCGGAGCGACGGCAGAAGTCGACGATGTCCCACACCACGAGGAAGTAGCCGGGGAAGCCGAGGTCGTCGATCAGGTCGAGCTCCCGGTCGAGCTGAGCCCAGGCGCCCTCGACCCTCTCGGCATGGCGAGGCCCGTACCGGCGGGTGCCGCCCTCCTCCACGAGGCGCCGCAGATACCCCATCTCGTCGAGACCATCAGGACACGGGTATGGCGGCAGATTCGGGGCCACGAGCTTGAGATCGAACGCACACTCGAGACCGAGTGCGGCCGCCCGCTCGACCACCCCGGGGTAGCGGGCGAACCGGGCCGACTGTTCCTCTCCGGACCGTAGGTGCATTCCGGCCGGCGGGAGCCAGCCGTCGATCTCGTCGAGGCTGCGCCGGGCTCGTACTGCAGCCACCGCCGACGCCAGACGCTTGCGGGCCACCGAGTGGTGATGGGCGTTCGCGGTTGCCACCACGTCGACCCCGGCTCCCATGGCCAGCTCGACCAGTGCGTCGTTGCGCACCGAGTCGATGGGCAGGCCGTGGTCCCACAACTCGACCACCACGTTGTGGCGACCGAAGTCGGAGATGAGCCGGTCGAGCGCCCGCCGACCGGCGGCGGGGCCACCCGCTGCGAGCGCCTTGGGGACAGGACCCTTGCGGCAGCCGGTGAGGATCAGCCAACGATCACGATCGGCTCCGGCACCAATGCCGGCGAGTTCGACGAGCCGCTCGTACGGGATGCGAGGTGCAGCCTTCTCCCCTGCTAGCTGTCCCTCGCTGATGGCCCGACCGAGCAGGGCGTAGCCACGGGGATCACGGGCGATGACGAGGAGGTGATCGCCCGAGGGGTCGGGGGGACCCGGACGGCTCACGTCGGGGACAGTGACATGAAGCGCGGACCGTTCCACCCGGGCCTCGATCCCTGATGACAACGTCAGTTCCGAGCCGAAGATGGTGGGGAGACCGATGGCCCGGGCGGCTTCGGCGAACCGGACGATGCCGTAGAAGCCATTGTGGTCGGTGAGGGCGAGCGCCTCGAGCCCCAGCCGGGCGGCTTCCTCGACCAGTTCCTCGGGATGGGACGCCCCGTCGAGGAAGGAGAAGTTCGAGTGACAGTGCAGCTCGGCGTACGGCACCCGGCTCTTGCGCCGGATTTGATCCGTGGGCGGGGTGTACGCGGGCCGATGGTGGGTCCAGGCAGGACTGTCACTCCCGTCGCCGGCCCAGAGATCCCTGAACCGCCCCGTCGCCGGCCGGTCTGACAGGGTGCGTTCGATCTCCTTCCACGGCACGTTCGGGTTGTTCCAGCCCATGTTTGCACCGTAGACGAACATTTGTTCGTTCTACAACCCCCGAAATTGGAGTACACGGGGGACGAAGATCCACCCCTACGTGCCAACTCTCGATCTAGGTGATCAGCCGGCGGAGGTAGACGGCTCGCACCGCGAGGGCATCACGGACCTCGGCGGTCATGTCCTCGGCGAACTCGGCCCGGTAGGCCTCGTCGGTGACCACCTGGACCGCGAACTGCAGCCCCGACATCATCCCGATGAACGCCGAAACCAGCACCAGTTGGCGGGTGAACACCAGCTCGCCGCCGAGCACCGACCAGTAGAGAGCCCAGTCCTCGGACCGGGTCAGCTCGTCAGTGGTGGTCCACAGTCCCAAGGTGTCGGCCCGCACCGTCAGCAACCCGAACACCACGTAGAAGAGCGTGATCACTATGGCCACAAGGGCGATCTGGATCGCCTGGGCAACGAAGAGGAGCAGGGCGACGTTCCACTCGGCACCCCGCCCCAGCGACGGCGCGTCGGGAGGAGGATCGTCGTCCGCCGGCACCACAGACTCCACCGGCGTGGCCTCACAGCGGGGACGAACGTCGGCCCAGGCCGAGAAACGGGCAAGGTCGACGGTGATACGCCGCACCGAGACACTCACGAACGCACCGCCGATCGTGATGATCAGCACCGCGACGGCACCGAAGTACGGGAGCGTGAAGTCGTTCGCCACCTGCCACATCTCGGCGTTGAGAAAGATGAAGGCCGAGAACACGAGCAGGATCGGCAGGGACTTCATCGCCAGCGTGGCGATCTCACCGATCTGCCGCCGGACCTGGCCGACCGACCAGCGCAGCATCGGCAGCAGACCCCACGACGTGACGAGGTAGGCGAGGCCGAGGATCGCCAGATTGACGACCACGATCGTGACCAGGTTGTCGGCCACCGAACTCTCCGACCCGAGCGCCGTGGGCAGCAGCGGCAGCCCGAGGTAGAGGATCAGTTCGAGGATGCCGATGTCATCGGGGAGCTGGAGGGGCCGGCGACCCCGAAGCCGGTTGACGACGGCCAGGGCCGCGACCATCGCCCCGATGCCGCCACAGAATGCGGCGGCCTGCCCCCAACCCGACCAGCGATCACCGAAGGCGAGGAAGAACTCGCAGAACACGACGACGGCGAGGAAGGGAGCGGTGCGGGTGAGGACGTCCTCGGTGGCGGAGTAGTCATCGATCAGATGCGGGAGGCCCCGACGAACGAACCAGCGCTCACACCGGTCTCGCTGTCGCGCGTGTTCGCGGGTGGACGTCGACACGCCGACCATGATGGTCCGGTCAGTCCCACACCGCGGTGACCCACCAACCACCACCCTCGAGTGACAGCAGGCGAGCCACCCCGTCGTCGGTGACGACCTGGAAGCGAGCCTGACGGCGATGGCTGTCTGAGTCCCACCATCGTTCGTCGACCGGCCAGGGACCGGCCCAGCGATCCACCGGCCGGGCCCGGCCGTCGATCACGAGATGGGTGGGTGAGCCGGACAGCAGGCCCCGTCCCGTGACGTGGATCGTCTGCCCACCCTCGGCGCGGACCTCGGCCGGCTGAGGGTCGGGCAGGACCCGGCTCGGCGATGGCGTCGGCAGCGAGCCGGGCCACGGCGGCGCATCGGGGTCGGCCGCCAACGAACGACCCCGCAATTCGACGGCTGCGGCCGGAACGAGGGTGAGCTGCTCATGTGCGTGACGACCGCCCTGGCGCTCGGGCACCAACACCGATTCGGCACCGAGTTGACCCTGGAGCCGGGCGGCCACCCGAGCCGCCCGCTCGTCGGTTTCGGTTTCGCCGCCCCAGAAACCGAGCTGGCGGCCGGTGGCAGGGATGAGTTCGTCGGGAACGAGCGACACCCGCATGATCCCACCGCTCGGTCGGTTGGTTGCCGATCCGTTCAGCCACCCGTCGAGTTGCCAGCGCACCCGGTCGGCGACGGCCGCGTCCGAGAGCGTTCCTTCGTGTCGCCAAAGCCGCACCAGCTCCTCACCGTGTTCGGTTTCGGCCTCGATGGCGATCCGCACGCAGGTGACTCCCTGACGACCGAGGCGCCGATGCAGTTCGTCGGCCAACGATCGGGCGACAAAGGCGACCCGGTCGACACGGTCGGCCGGCGGATCGATCTCGGCGGACACCGACCAGTCGGCGGGAGGTAGCCGAGCATCGGGTGGCCGCTCGTCGAGACCGGCAGCGAGACGGTGCGCCCCTCGACCATCGGAGCCGAACCGGGCGAGCACGTCGGCGGCGGGAAGCGCGGCGAAGGCGCCGAGGGTGCGGATGCCGAGCCGGACGAGCACATCGGTGAGTTCGGGACGATCGAGTACGCCGATACGCATGGGGGCGAGAAACGGCGGAGTGGCACCCGCGTCCACCATCCGGACCGGGTTGGCAGCGCGGGCGGCCAAGGCCGCGGCGAAGGGGCCGTCGGCCACCCCCACCCTCACCTCGGTGCGGCCGGCCAGCACTCCCCCCATGCGGTCGCGGACCAGCTCGGCCACCCGTTCGTCGCTGCCGAAATACCGCGACGGCCCCCGGGTGACCATGGCGCACGTGCCTGGCCGGGTGACCTCGACTCTCGGCGTGACGTCGTCGAGGGCGGCGACGACCGGCTCGAACAGTCGTGCTTCCCGGGCTTCGTCCCGTTCGTGGATGACGAGGTCGGCGCAGCGGGCCTGGGCCACCCGACGGCGAAGGCCACGTTCGACCCCGTGCGCTCTGGCTGCGGGGGACGCGGCCACCACCCGGTTGGCGAAGACGACCGCGGCCGGTTCGTCGAGCGGGCTCCCCGAGGCCACGACCGGCCAGTCGGGACACCAGGCCACCAACGTACGAACCGGAGTGCCCACTTCAGTGGTCGACGCCGACCGGTGCACCGGTCGGACTCGGAAGCAACAGTTCCGCGGACCGAGGGCGGGCCGCCGCGCCCCGACCGCCACCGTCGACGACCATTCGACGGGACCGGAGCACACCGTGGCCGCGGCCGAGCCCGTCCCAGTCGCACCGGGCGACCTCGAGCTGGACGTCGGCGCCGGGTGCCCACCGACCACCGGCCTGGATCAGGACCGACCCGCGTTCGCGGAGCCGGGCAGCGAGGCGACGAGCATCGCCATCGCGCACCCGGTGACGAGGGGCGACGAGCACGACGTCGACCGCTCCGATCAGGGCCCCGACCGTGTTCGACCAGGCCGACGGGTCAGGGGCGATGACGAGGAGACGCTCGAGGACGATACCTACCTCCTCGGCCGCGGCGAGGCCGAGGTCGGGTTGGCCGACGACGGCCACCCACGAACCGGCCACTGAAGGGCCGGCTGCGAGGGCCAGGGCGAGGGAGGTGGCTCCCATGCCCGTGACCGACACGACGGATCCGCGCTGCAGGGCCCCGCCGGGCAGGAGGGATTCGAGCGCAGAGAGCACCGGCAGGGTGCGTTCCCGAGCGAGCGCCATGGGCGCCACCCGGTCGGCGACGAGCCGCAGGCGGGCACGACGATCATCGAGTGCCTCTTCGGGGTCGACGAGATGGGGAAGCACCTCCGCAGCCATCCCACCAGTATCGAACACTTGTTCGTATAGAGCAACATGAAGCAGGCTCAAAGACAGGCCGGCGGGTCTGCGGCGCCGTCCGCAGCGACAACACGGGAGGGAATGTGCACACAGCTCGTAGGGTTCGTTGGCGTATGCGTCTGCAGGTGACGGAACGGGCTGCGGCGGTGATCCGGCGCAAAGGTGGCACCGCGGTGGTCGACCTGCTGGAGCCGTTCGGTTGAGGCAAGAAGTTCGAGGTGTCGGTCGACGCCCGCACGAAAGGCCGGAAGCTCGACAGTTATCGCCGCACGTCCACCGACCTCGACGATGTCACCGTGCTCGTCGATCCCGATCTGTTGCGGCTTCCCGTCGACGTCACCGTCACAGCCGCCGGTGTCTTCCGGCGGGGTCTCAGTGCGGACGTGGACGGGATAGACGGCGCCCCCTGCCCGATCCAACTGGTTCGGTAGAACCCACCCGAGTCACCGGGCAGTAGTGTCGCCGAGGTGACGACCCCAGACCGCCACGCCCACTTCCAGGCCCGCATCGACGAGTGGGCCCGCTACGCCCGCGAGTCCGGCGACGAACCCGCCATCCCGGCGGCCACCGTCGTGGTGTTGCGCGACACCGACGTCGGCGTCGAGACGCTCATGCTCCGCAAGAACTCCAAGATCGCCTTCGGCGGACTGTGGGTGTTCCCGGGCGGCCGGGTGGACGACGAGGACTGGGACGCGCCCGATGACCATGTCGGCGCGGCGCGAAACGCCGCGGTCCGGGAAGCGATGGAGGAGACGAGCCTCACCGTGGACGGTGACCGCATGGTGCTGTTCTCCCACTGGATTCCGCCGTCGATCGCGCCGAAGCGTTTCGCCACCTGGTTCTTCGCAGGGCGGTCCGAGCATCACGACGTCCGCATCGACGACGGCGAGATCGTCGAGATGGAGTGGATGACCCCGGGGGATGCGCTGCGCCGGCGCAACGAGGGCGAGATCGAGCTCGTCCCGCCCACCATCGTCACCTTGCACACCTTCCTCGGGTTCGACACCGTCGAGGCTGCGCTCACCCATCTCGCCGATCGGCCGCCTCGCCACCACGTCACGAGGATCCAGCGCACCGAGGGTGGACTGGTCGCGATGTGGGGCGAGGACGCCGCCCATGAGTCGGGCGACCTCGAGGCCCCGGGGCCCCGTCACCGTCTGGAGGTCTTCGCCGGCGGCTATCGCTACGACGACTCCGGGGTGGCCTGAGTGACCGACGTGGCCCAGCGGCTCACCGGGCTGACCGCCGGTGAGGTCGCCGAGCGGGTGGCCGACGGTCGGATCAATGACGTGCCCGACGCGCCGGTGCGCACGTTCCCCCAGATCGTCCGGGCCAACGTCCTCACACCGGTCAACGCGATCATCGGAACTCTGTTCGTGCTCATCCTCGTGGCCGGGTATCCGGCCGACGCCCTGTTCGCCGGCGTCGTGGTGTCCAACAGCGTGATCGGCATCGCCCAGGAGGTGAACGCCCGCCGCACCCTCGACGCGTTGGCCGTGTTGTCGGCCCCGAAGGCTCGGGTTCGTCGTGACGGTGAAGCGATCGAGATCGGGGTCAGCGGGGTGGTCGCCGACGAGCTGCTCGAGCTCGCTCCTGGCGACCAGGTGGTGGTGGACGGCGAGGTCGTCCAGGCCGTCGGGCTGGAGCTCGACGAGTCGTTGCTGACCGGTGAGAGCGACCCGGTCGAGAAGACCCCCGAGGACGAGGTGCTCTCCGGCTCGTTCGTGTCCGCCGGCTCGGGTCTCTACCGGGCCACCCGCATCGGCGCCGAGAGCTACGCCGCCCGACTCGCCGAGGAGGCCCGGCGCTTCGAGCTGGCCGGCAGTGAGCTCCGCCGGGGCGTCAACATCATCCTGCGCTGGCTCACCTTCATCATCCCGCCGGCGTCGATCATGCTGCTCCTGCGCCAGCTCGACACCCAGGACCGCTGGCAGGACGCACTCCAGGCCACCGTCGCCGCGGCCGTGGCCATGGTCCCCGACGGCCTGGTGTTGCTCACCAGCCTCAGCTTCATCACCGGCGTGATCGCCCTGGCCCGCCGCCAGGCTCTCGCCAAGGAGTTGGCGTCGGTCGAGCTGCTGGCCCGGGTCGACACGCTCTGTCTCGACAAGACCGGCACGATCACCACCGGCGAGATCTCACTCGGCGGGGTGGTGCCGTTGGGCGAGGTCACTGCCGAGGAGGCGAGCGAGGTCCTCGGCGCCCTCGGCGGCACCGACCCCGCACCCAACGCCACCCTCCAGGCGATCATCGCCCACCACCCCACGCCAGAGGGCTGGGTGGTCGGCGAGAGCATGCCCTTCTCCTCCGCCCGCAAGTGGGCCGCCACCGAGTTCATCGATCGGGGCATCTACTACCTCGGCGCGCCCGACATCCTATTCGACGCCGACGACACCGAGGCCCGCTCCCTGGCCGACGACGCCGCCGCGGCAGGCACCCGCGTACTCCTCGTCACCCGCGCCGACGGACCCTGGCAGGGCGAGACCCTCAGCGCCGGCCGTACCCCCATCGCACTCGTGCTGCTCGAGGACACGGTCCGCCCCGACGCATGGGAGATCTTCGCCTACTTCCGCGAGCAGGGCGTCGACCTCAAGGTGATCTCGGGCGACAACCCGGCCACCGTTGCCGCCGTCGCCCGGCGGGCCGGGATCGCGAATGCCGACTCCGGATTCGACGCCCGCAGCCTCCCCGAGGAGCGGGAGGACCTCGCCGACGTGCTCGACGACACCACCGTGTTCGGCCGCGTAACGCCCCATCAGAAGCGGGAGATGGTGCACGCGCTCCAGTCCCGCGGCCGCACCGTCGCGATGACCGGCGATGGCGTCAACGACGTCCTCGCACTCAAGGACGCCGACATGGGTATCGCCATGGGAGCGGGATCGTCGGCGACCCGGGCCGTCGCCCAGCTCGTCCTGCTCGACAACCGCTTCGGCACCCTCCCCCGGGTGCTCGCTGAGGGCCGTCGGGTCATCAACAACATCGAGCGGGTGGCAAACCTGTTCATCACGAAAGCCGCCTATGCGGTCCTGCTGACTGCCCTGGTGGGGATCGCCGGTGCGCCCTTCCCGTTCCTCCCCCGGCAACTCACGCTGATCGGCACTTTCTCGATCGGCGTGCCCGGGTTCTTCCTCGCCCTCGCCCCGAACGAATCGCTGGTTCGTCCGGGATTCCTCAACCGGGTGCTGCGGTTCTCGCTGCCCGCCGGGGCGGTCGCCGGGGTCGTCACCTACGTGCTCTACGAAATCGTGCGCCGGATGGACGACGTCACCCTCCCCGAGGCCCGCACCGCTGCCACTGCCACCCTCCTCCTCATCGGACTGGTGATCCTCGTGCTGATCAGCCGACCGCTGCGGCCCTGGAAGATCGCGCTCGCCGCCACGATGGCGGGCATGTATGTGCTCACGATGGTGTGGCCCTTCGCCCGTGAATACTTCGAGCTGGACCTGCCGACCGGCGCGGCCTGGCTGGCCGTCGTGGTGGCCGGTGTGGTGGGCTCGGTCGGCGTGATGATCACCACCCGGCTCTTCGACGACAACCCGGCTCGGGCCGATGTCTGACGCCCCGGTTCTCGTCGACGTCGCTGACCGGGTGATGACGATCACCCTCAATCGTCCCGACGCACTCAACGCCTTTTCCGGGGACATGGGTCGACTACTGATCGAGGCGCTGCGGGCGGCCGACGGTGACGACGGCGTGCGAGCCGTGGTGCTCACCGGCGCCGGCCGGGCCTTCTGCGCCGGCGCCGACTTCTCGTCGGGCGGCAAGACGTTCGCCTCCCCGACGAGCGATTCCTTCTCGTCCGACCCGCTCGACGACTTCCACCCGTGGGACTGCCGCAAGCCGGTGATCGCCGCCATCAACGGGCACGCCGTCGGAATCGGTCTCACGATGACGCTCCAGTGCGACATCCGCATCGTCGCGGCGGAGGCCAAGCTCGGGATCGTCCAGAACCGCCGCGGTGTGCTCCCCGACTGTCACGCCCACTGGACGTTGCCCCGGCTCGTAGGTCACGCCCGAGCCACCCACCTTCTCTTGACCGGCCGGATGTTCAGCGGCGCGGAGGCGGGCGAGTGGGGGCTCGCCACCGAGGTCCTTCCGGCCGAGGAGGTCCTGGCGGCCGGTCTCGCCCTCGGCCGCGAGCTGGCGGTCCACACCGCACCGGTGTCGGTCGGCGTCTCAAAGCGCCTGCTCTGGATGTCGGCGCCGTCACCCGACACCGTGAACCGGCTGGAGCGCGACCTTCATCTCCACCTCATGGGTACAGCCGACTCCCGTGAGGGTGCGGTGGCGTTCATGGAGAAGCGGGACCCGGAGTGGTCGCTGACCATCTCGAAGAACTGGCCCGACTGGCTCGACGACGCGACATGAGGCACCGCAGGTGAGCACGGTCCACCTGCTCGTCAGCCCCGACGCAGGCCGAGGCGCTGCGGCTGCAGCGGGTGGCGATGTTCGCGCCGCGCTCGCCGCCGAGGGAGTCGAGGTCGTCGACATCACCGGTCGCGATGCCGCCGCCTCCGAGGAGGCGGCCAGGTCGGCGGTGGCCGCCGGTGCCGGCCGACTGGTCGTGGTCGGCGGCGACGGCCTCGCCCACCTGGCGGTCCAGGCGGTGGCCGGGAGCGACACCGTCCTCGGTGTGGTGCCGGTGGGCACCGGCAACGACTTCGCCGGTGCACTCGGACTCCCGAGTGACCCGGTCGAGGCGGCGCGGATGGCGGTCGGCGATGCCCACCCCTTGGACGCGATCCGCGTCGGAGAACGGTGGGTCGCTTCGGTGGCCACCGCCGGCTTTTCGGTTGACGTCAACGAGCGGGCCAACCGGATGCGGTTTCCCCGAGGGCCATCGCGCTACACCGTCGCCACCCTCCTCCAGCTTCCCGCCCTCCGCGCCCGTGGTGTGACCCTCACCGTGGACGACGTACCGCACGAGGTCGACCTCACGCTTCTCGCCGTGGCCAACACGTCGGACTTCGGCGGCGGGATGAAGATCTGTCCGACCGCCGATCCCGGCGACGGCCTGCTGGACATCACGGTCGTCGAGCGGCTCGGCCGGATCGAGCTGCTTCGCTTCTTTCGGCTGGTGTTCGACGGCCGCCACCTCGACCACCCGAAGGTGACGACCCTGCGGGGCCGGAGGGTCACCGTCGACGGCGACGACCTCGCGATCTGGGGCGACGGAGAACCCGTGACCACCGCTGCGGCCACCCTCGAGGCCATCCCCGCCGCCCTGAAGATCGCTCGCTGAGTTGAAAGGGTTCCGGAACCTGACAGGGTTTTGGTACCTGACACCAAAACCCTGTCAGGTCACGCGGCGACTCTGAAGCCGATGTTGCCGGTGGGTGAATCGGGGGTGTTGGAGGTGCGGGCGCCGACCCGGTAGCGGTTGCACCAGCTCTCGTGGCAGAGATACGAGCCGCCCCGCATGGAGCGCTGGCTTTGGGTCTCGTCGAACCAGTCGGCCTGCCACTCCCACACGTTGCCGGCCACGTCGAACAGGCCGTGACCGTTGGGGGTGAACGCTCCGACCGGCGAGGTGCCCTTCCAGCCGTCCTCTTCGGTGTTGTCGGACGGGAAGACGCCCTGCCAGATGTTGCACCGGTGCACGCCGTCGGGGACGAGGTCGTCCCCCCAGGCGTAGCGGGCCTGATCGAGCCCACCCCTCGCCGCCTTCTCCCACTCGACCTCGGTCGGGAGCCGCCCGCCGACCCACTCGGCGTAGGCCGCAGCCTCGAACCAGGTCACATGCACGACCGGATGATCACCGAGCCCGGTCAGGTCGCTCTGGGGGCCGTACGGATGCCGCCAGTCGGCGCCGAACACCTGACGCCACCACTCCGCGCCCACCACACCGCGGGTGTCGGGGAACTCGTCGGGGAGCAGGCCACCGAAGACGAACGACCATCCCTCTCGTTCTGCGAGCGTCTCGAATCCCGTGGCGTTGCAGAAGGCCGTGAAGTCGTCGTTGCTGACCAGGTGCGACGCTATCCGGAACTCCCCGACGTCGACCTCACGGACAGGTCCCTCACGGTCCGCAGGGAATCGCGTGTCATCGGTTCCCATTCGGAATGGGCCGGCCGCGATGGTGACCAGGTCGGACCGGCGCGTCGGTCCGACGCCCGGGGAATCCGGCTGGCCGAGCGGGGCCCCACTCGACGGCCGGGACGGCGAGCAGCAGGCGGGGTCGGTCACCGACCCATCATGGGCGGTTCAGGAGGCCGACGCCATGGCATTGCGAGCGCGCTCCTCGGCGACCCGCTTGCGCCCGATGATCGGCGTCGTGGGAGGGAAGCCGGCGTCGGCGCGCTCGGACTCCGACTCACCGCCCCAGAAGCCGAGCTCCCGGTTGGTGCGCGCGTAGTCGCGGCAGTCATCGACCGAATCGCACTTGTCACAGATGATCCGTGCGGCAGCTTCGCGGCGGACCCGGGCTTCGGGCCGCTCGGCGAACGGGGCGAAGAAGAGCTCACTCCGGCCGGCGCATCCGGCGCCGTCCATCCAACCCGTGGCTCCGATGGGCCCCGCCACCATCCCGCTGGCATCGATTTCGAGCATCAGTGTTGTCTCGCTTCCCTGGAGACCTTTCGACACCGCCCGATGTGGCGTCTGGTTCCCCGTTCGGCTACGGGGCGAATCTAGGAAAACCAACGGGGATTGTCTTGTGTATGACGATAGTTGTTCGCGCTAGCCCCCATCTCTCAGATAGATGGGTCGATGTCGAATCAACTGATCGGCAAATGTGAGCCGAACACTCTAGTCGGACAACGCGGGCCAGTGAAGTACGAATCTTGCGCCACCACCCGGCGCGGTCGTCACGTCAATCGAGCCACCCATGGCGGCCACCGTCTCAGCGACCACTGCGAGTCCGAGTCCGGCACCACCCTTGTCCCTCGTCCGAGCATCGTCCAGGCGGGCGAAGCGCTCGAAGATGCGACCTCGATCCGCCTCGGGGACTCCGGGGCCGTCGTCGTCGACCCACAAGCTGACGGTGTCGCCCTCGGTCCGGAGCCCGACCCACACCCTGGTTCGACCGTGACGGGTGGCATTGTCGAGCAGGTGGGTGACGATGCGGGCACAACCCTCCGGAGTCCCTCTCACCCGACCCGCCGAGACCGATTGGATGTCGATGGGGAGCTCCCGCCGGCGGGCCGCTTCGGCAAGGACGATGTCGTCCAGATCTACGGGTCGGAACGCGGTCACGGACCGATGTTCCTCTCCCCGGGCGAGGACGAGGAGGTCCTCGACGACCCGCTGGAGCCGCGTCGCCTCTCCCAGCACACCGCCCGCCAGCTCGCGCACCTCGGTGCCCTCCGGCTCTCGCAACGCCACCTCTGCCTCGCTGCGCAGCACCGCCACCGGCGACCGCAGCTCATGCGACGCATCGGACACGAACCGCCGAAGCCGCTCGTCGTCCGCCTCGAGCCGATCGAGCATCTGGTTCATCGTTCGGGCCAGCTCGGCGATCTCGTCTCCCGTGTCCGGTTCCGGCACCCGCTGATCGAGATTGCCACCCGAGATCGCCCCGACCTGGCTGGTGATGCGGTGCACCGGTCGCAAGGCCCGGCCGGTGAGCAACCAGGTGACAACCGCCGCGAGAATCACGAGGACCGGCGTGATCGCCCACACCAGCGAGCGGATCTGGGCGGCTGACCGGACGACATCGCTGACGTCGGCGACCACGACCATCTCCACGTCGGCGACGTCACGAACGGCGTAGCGAAGCTCCGGCAGCTCGTCGGGTGGACTCGGGAGGTCGAGGATGTCCTCGATGAAGACGCCGCCCAGGTCCGGCTCGACCACTGCGAACCAGAGCTCGTCGATGGTGCTCTGGGTGACCAGTCGCCGATCACCGAGCGCCTCGAGTCCCTCCTCCAGCACCTCCACGCGACCCGTCGGGCTGATCAGCACCACCCGGGCGAGGTTGGTCATCACCGCCAGCGACTCATCATCGTCGACGTCGGCCGCCTCCAGCAGCGGCTCGAGCGCATCGGCCTCGTCGATTTCGGCCAGCATGGCCCTCGCGAACTCAGCCTCATCGAGCACGAAGAACTCCTCGTCGATCTCCGGATCGTCGAAGAAGGGGTCGGTGCCCAGCTCGAGCTCCCCGAACTCGTCGAAGAAGAGCACGATCTCCTCGAGGAAGGCGGCCTGATCATCGGCAGCCGCGTCGATGGCGTCACCGATCAGATCGTCCTCGACCCGGTCCACACCCACGACCGCCGCCAGCACTCCCAACAGGCCCGCCACCGCCACGACGAGCAGGGTCAGCCGAGCCCGCACGGAGAAGTTTCCCGGCCGGATCACGACACGACCATCTGGTAGCCGACGCCTCGGACCGTTCGAACCGTGTGGTGCCCGAACGGCTTGTCGACCTTGCGTCGGAGGTAGCCGATGTACACCTCGACGATGTTCGGATCACCGTCGAAGTCGATGCCCCACACCTCGTCGATCAGATCCTGTTTGCCCACCACATCCGGTGCCCGCCTCATGAGGGCCTCCAGCACCGCGTGCTCACGAGGTGTCAGCTCGACCACATCGTCCCCTCGGGTGCACCGCCGGCTACCCGGATCGAGTCGCAGATCACCGACCTCCAGTACGAGCGACGGCTGACCCGATCCTCGCCGGGCCAGCGCCCGCAACCGGGCGGTCAGCACCACGTGCGAGAACGGCTTGCGCAGATAGTCGTCGGCTCCGAACTCGAAGCCCTCCGCCTCGTCGTACTCGCCGTCCTTGGCGGTGAGCATGAGGATCGGGGTCCAGTTGTCCTCGGCGCGGAGGGTGCGGCAGATCTCGTAGCCGTTCATGCCGGGGAGCATGATGTCCAGCACGATCGCGGCATAGCTGCCTTCCCGAGCCCGCCAGAGCCCGTCGTGGCCGTCGTGGACGACATCGACGGCGAAGCCGTCGGCCTCGAGGCCGCGAGCGATCGAGCGAGCCAGGCGTTCTTCATCGTCGACCACGAGGATGCGCACGTCATGAGTGTGCCAGTCCTCATGGCAATGCGGCTGAGAGCCTTCTCAGGCTTCCTCAGGTTGCCCTCAGGTCGAATCCGGCAAGGTGCGGACATCCCCCAACCGGACACCTGTCCCCCAACCTGAGGAAACATCATGGACGAACTGACCGAACCCGCCCCGATCGGCCCCGCTCCCAACCGGCGCCGGAACGTCTTGCTCGGAGCGGTCCTGGGCGCCACCGCTCTCGCCGGCACCGTGGTCGGCGTCGGCGCCATCGCCGGAGCCCAGGACTCGCCCTCGACGGAGTCCGCGACGGGCGCCGCGCCGGCCGAGGCCGACGGCGACCACACCGACGGCGACTGGGGCTTCGTCGACGAGGACTGGGCCGCCTTCGACGAGTGCATGGCCGACCAGCTCGGCGACCTCTGGATCGAGCCGGAGATCGAGATCCTCGGGGGCGACTTCGACGGACTCGATCTCGGGGAGTTCGATCCAGAAGAGTTCGAGGGCGACCTCGAGGAGTTCTTCGGAGACCTCGAAGGCGATCTCGACGAGTTCTTCGAAGACTTCGAGGCGCTCCCGGAGATCGACGCGGCCGAGATCGCCGCCTGGGACGCCGCCGACGAGGCGTGTCAGGAGTTCCTCCCCGAGGACGTGAAGGCCGAGATCGCCGCCTGGGAGCCGTTCGAGGAGTGCATCGACAGCCAGATCGGCGATCTGCCCGACCCGTGGGTCGACGGCGAGGAGCCCACCGACGAGGAATGGGAGGCCTACGACGGGGCGTGGATGGCCGCCGAGGAGGCGTGCGCCGACTTGATGCCCGAGGAGGCCCGTGCCGAGATGGAGGCGTGGGAAGCGTTCGACCAGTGCCTCGCCGATGCCGGTGTGCTCGATGACGCCATGTTCGACGAGGGAGTCGAGTTCGGACCCGTCGTGCACGTGGAGAGCGGCGACGGCTTCCAGATCGTCGAGTTCGGCGATGTCCCCGGTTCGGTCACCATCAGCGGTGACGCGAGTGGCGTGACCGTGTCGACCGACGGCGGCGTGACCGTACTCGACGAGACCGCCCTCGACGCCGAGTGGGAAGCCTTCGACGCCGCCCACGAGGAGTGCGAGAAGCACCTCCCCGAGGGCCTGATCGACGACGGATTCTTCGTCTTCGACGAAGGCATTCCCTTCGAAGACTGATCCCGGCGTCTGCCTGCCCGAGGATCATGGTGGGGCGTCCCTCCGGGGGCGCCCCACCGCCGCGATCAGACTCGCGGTCGTTCGTGGGCGGGATCGAACATCGGCTCGGCCCGGACCACGGCAGCGGAACGCACTCCGATGACCTCGATCGTCAGCTCGGTGCCCGGCTCGGCGAAGTGGGGATCGACGTAGCCCATGGCGATGTTCTTCTCGAGGGTGAAACCGTAGGCCCCGCTCGTGACCACCCCGATGAGGTCGTCGCCGTTCCAGATCGGGTCGCCCGAATGGGCCGATGCTGCGTCGTTGTCGACCTCAAAGGCGACGAAGCGGCGCCGATCCCCGGCGGTGCGGCGAGCCATGATTGCGTCCCGCCCCCGGAACTGCTTGTCGAGATCGACGAACCGATCCAGCCCGGCCTCGAGGACCGTGTATTCGGTGTGCAGGTCGCTCTTCCAGGCCCGGTAGTTCTTCTCCACCCGCATCGATTCGGTGGCCAGCAGACCGAACGGCACCATGCCCAGCGGACGACCGGCCTCAGCCAGCGCCTCGTAGACCGCCACCGAGTGCTCCATCGGCAGATGCAGCTCCCAGCCGAGCTCGCCGGTGAAGCTCACCCGCAGCGCCCGCACCTCAACGCCCGCGACACCGATCGGCCGGGTCGACAGCCACGGGAACGCGGCGTTGTCGAGAGGATGGTCGGTCACGGCGGCGAGCACGTCGCGGGAGCGGGGCCCGGCCACCATCAAGGCGTTGTGGGAATCGGTCAGGTTGGTGATCGTCACCCCGGCCGGCCTCTCGACCTCGTTGAGCAGATCGAGGTCATGCCATTCGGCGGCCGCGGCACTCAGGAGCCAGAACCGATCCTCACCGAGCCGGGTGACGGTGAACTCCGAACGGAACCGGCCCTGGTCGTCGCTCACGTAGGCCAGTCCGGTCCGCCCCACCGCCGGCATGCGGCCGGCGCTGAGCCCGTCGAACCACTCGGCTGCGCCGTCGCCTTCGATCAGGAAGCGGGTGAAACCGGAGATCTCCACCAGACCGACGTTCTCCCGAACCGCCCGGGCCTCGCGCCCGACCTGGTCGTGGAAGGTGGAGAATCGGAAGGCCGGCACGTGCTCGAAGTCGTCTTCGGTGGGGTGGACGTACAGGACCCGCTCCCACCCGTTGATCACTCCGAACTCAGCGCCGGCAGCGGCCAGCGTGTCGTACAGGGGCGTGCACTTGGCCCGGCGGCCCGCCGGCCGGTGCTCGTCGGGTCGGTGGAAGATGAACTCGCGCTGGTACTCCTCAACTGCCTTGGCCGACGCGTACGCCTCGTCGGCGTACTGGGTGAACCGGCGCGGGTCGAGTACCCATGTGTCCCATTCGGACTCGCCGTCGACCATGATCTCGGCCAGCACCTTGCCGAGCCCACCGGCCTCGCCGATGCCGGCGCGGATGCCGAGCATGGCGTAACCGTTGCGAACGCCAGTCAACCTGCCCACGAGAGGGACACCGTCGCCTGAGTATGTGGTCGGACCGTTGATGACCGAACTGATGCCCGCGGTCTGGAGCACCGGCAATCGCTCCATCACCCGCTCCATGTTGTCAGTGAGCCGATCGAGGTCGGGAGGCTCGAGCTTGCCGGCGAAGTCGGCGGGGATGTGCTCGCGCCCCCACGTCCTGCATCCCTGCTCGTAGATCCCCACCAGCAGCCCCTTGTGTTCCTGGCGGCTGTAGAAGTCGTCGCCGGGGTCGCGGATGAGGGGCACCCGATGATCGAGTGCTTCGAGTTCGGGTAGCTCCTCGGTGAGGAAGAACTGGTGCTCCATCGACGAGACGGCGGATTCGAGTCCGTAGAACTGCCCGACCTGATGCACCCGGTAGCCGGCGGCGTTGACGAAGGCCTCGCACTCGATGTCGCCCTTGGTGGTGCGGACCAGCCAGGTGTCCCCCTTCGGTTCGAGTCCGATCACCTCGGTGTGGCGAAAGACCCTGCCGCCGTTGGCTCGGCCGGCCCGGCAGAGCCCGTTCACGAGCCCGGTGGGATCTATGTCGCCGTCGACCGGGTCCCAGAGGCCACACGTCAGCCCCGTCACGTCCATCAACGGATGGGCAGCCGCCATTTCGGATGGGCCGAGGACCTCGAAGTCGACCCCCATCCCCTTGGCCATGCCCACGAAGTGGCGGTACCCGTCGAGATCGGATTGGTCGTAGCCGAGCCGGATGCCGCCGTCGTCGCGCCGGTAGGTGATCGGCGCTTCGGCGTCGGCAGCGAGGCGGGTGTAGAGCTCCACCGAGTACTTCTTGAGGCCCACCATCGTCTGGACGGCACCGAACTGGGTCACCTGACCGGCCGCGTGCCACGACGAGCCCGAAGCCAGCTCGTCCCGTTCGAGCAGCACCACGTCGGACCAGCCCCCGTGGGTGGTCAGGTGGTAGAAGGTGCTGGCACCGCCGACACCACCGCCGATGACGACGGCGCGGGCGCGGTTGGGAAGGTCGGTCACGACGTGCTCCTTTGGGAGAGTTGGCGGTCCGCCAGGCGGGCCACGAGTTCGATGCCGGGGGCGATGCGGTCGGTCGGAATCCCCGAGAGACCGAGGCGAATGATGTGGTTGGGGACGGGGTCGGTGAGAAAGCAGGCGGCCCCCGACTCGAGGAAGACGCCGTGGTCGGCGCCCTCCTGGACGAGCGCTGTCGCGTCGAACTCCTCAGGGCCGGGCAGCCACAGCGAGGCACCGCCGCTGGGGAAGGTGACGTCCCAGCCGAGGTGGTGCTGGACCGCGTCGACCGCGATCTCCCAGCGCTCCTTCATGGCCGACCGGACCCGCCGCATTCCCTTCGCGTAGGCGCCGTTGGCGATGAAGAGCGCCATCGACCGGGTCGACAGGCCCGGCGGGTGGCGGACTCCGTAGCGCCGCAGGTCGCGCAGCTTCGCGATCAACTCCGGCGCCGCAACGACATAGCCGAGGCGCAGGCCGGGTCCGAAGTACTTCGAGAAGCTCCCGAGGTGCACGACTCGCCCGTCGCCGTCATCGGCCTTGAGTGCGGGAGTGGGCTGCCCTCGGTGCCGCAACTCGCTGTTGTGGTCGTCCTCGATGATGACCACGTCGTCGGTGGCGGCGCGCTCGAGCAGCCGGCGCCGTCGGGCGATCGAGAGGGTGACGTTGGTCGGGTAGTGATGGCCGGGCGTGACGATCACCATCGACAGCGGGGTGTCGGCGACATCAATGCCCTGCTCGTCGACCGGACACACCACCAGCTCCGCGCCGGCTCGGGTGACGATGTGCGCACCGTCGGGATAGCCCGGACTCTCCACCCCGACGCGGTCGCCCGCATGGACGAGTGCGGCCGCCGCGAGCTGCAGGCCGTGCTGGGTGCCCATGGTGACGAGCACCTCGTCGGGCCCGGCCTGGATCCCCCGGGGCGGGAGCACCGCGGTCAGGAGCTGCTCGACGAGCAGGGGGTCGTCGGTGTCGATGTGGTCGAAGATCACCGCCGGCAGGTGCTCTTCTGCAGTGGCTCGGCGGACCGCCCGGGCCCAGTCGCCGCTCGGGAACAGGTCCGGATCGGGCGCTCCGACCACGAACGGATAGTCCACGGTGTGGCGACCCGCGGGCTTGCGCAGGTGGACGAGGAAGTCGCCGTAGTCCACGAGACGACGACTCCAGTCGACCGCAGCGCCGACGGGGGAATGCTCGTCGGCTCGAGTGCCGAGATCGGGGTGGACAGAGAACCCGACCCGCTCCTCGGACGCCAGGTATCCCTCGGTGACCAGCTCCTGGTACGTGAGGTTGACGGTGGATCGACTGACGCCGAGCGATTCAGCCAGGGCCCGTGACGACGGCAGCAGCTCACCGGGCAGCATCCGACCTTCGCTGATGGCGTCGATGATGGCGGCGCGGAGCTGGCGGTACATCGGCTCCGCGACATCGGGGTCCACGTGCAGCTCGAGAGCGACGGTGGTCATGTCGCCACGTCATCCCGGCTCGACCCTTGGGTCGGCGAACTCGGGCGGATCGGGAATCGGTGGCGAATCTCGGCGTCCTGCTCATCGGTCAGGCGACGGAGGCCGCTGTCGCGCAGGGCTCGGGCCCGCTCGGCCGCCTCCTCTCGGGCGAGCCGACCCCCGGCCGCCTCCCATTCGGCCGGCGTGTCCCGGTCGCCAATCACCGGATAGAGGTACTCGGTCTCCATGATCGACAGGGTCTGGGCCGAGCCGAGGAAGTGGCCGGGCCCGAGTACGGCTTCGGTGATCACGTCGAGCCCGATGGTCTCGTCGGTGACCTCGATGCCCCGCACGGCCCGGAGCACGAACCCGAGCATCTCGTCGTCGATCACCATCTGTTCGAGCGAAGCCGCCAACAGGCTCGCGAGCATCCCCGCCGACTCGTAGACGAGGTTCGCCCCGGCCAGCCCGGCCAGCGCGGTCGTGATGCCCTTCTCGTAGCCGGCCTGCACGTCGGGGACCTTCGAGTCCGCCATACCCGCAGCCACGCCGCTCGGCAGGTCGAGATGGGCGATCAGTTGGGCGGATGCGGCATTGAGGACTGCGGTCTCGGCCGATCCTCCGACCATCGAACCGGTGCGGAGGTCCGATACGAAGGGCCAGTTGCTGAACACCATCGGATGACCAGGCACGACGAGGTTGACGAGGGCCAGCGCGGCGAGCGTCTCGGCGTGGGTCTGCACGAGGGTGCCGGCCAGCGACGCGGGGCTGGTGGCTCCGGCCTGGCCGGCGGTGATGGCGTTGATCGGCATGCCGCGGACGACGGCCTCACGCAGAGTGTCGCAGGCGTCCTCACCGAAACGGAGCGGGGGCACGATCGGGCTGGAGTGCAGCTTGCAGAAGGGGCGCTCGGCGAAGGCGCCCGGCCCGCCGGCCGCGATGTCGAACAGCTCGACCACCGGGGCAACGTTCTCCGGAAGCGTGATGGCGGTGCCGACGTTTTTGGTCGT
>CAYFLT010000053.1:30416-34542 GCA_964344055.1 uncultured Candidatus Nemicrothrix sp. | reverse complement strand
CGCCGATGGTACTTGGGTCGAGAGGCCCTGGGAGAGTAGGACGCCGCCGGATTTCTCACCGCCACCCATCCTGGGTGCTGCGGTACATACGCTGAAACTCAGGCCCCGCTACGGCGGGGCCTGAGTCCGTTTTCGACCCCGCTAGGATCGTGACCCATGCCCCAGAAGGGATCGCGACCTCGTCGCGGCGACGACAACCGAGGTCGGGGACGGTCCGACGGCCGCAGTGGCGGCTCCCGATCGGGCCGCGAGGGGCCCTCGAAGGGGGGCTCCGGCACCCAAAGGGACCGTTCCGGCCCGTCCAAGGGGCGATCCGGGCCGCCGAAGGGGCGATCCGGACCTGCGAAGGGCCGCCCCCCGGGCAAGGGCCGGTCCGGTCCGCCCAAGGGTCGCGCTCGGGCGAAGTCCGATGCCGACGACCGGTCGGACCAGCGTTCGACCGGGCCTGCAGGGAGACGTCCGGATCGAGACCTCGCGGGCCCGGCCAACTGGGGCCGTATCGCCCGGCGAGGCGCCGGCAACATGGACTACGACGACCCGGAGCTCGCGGAGAAGCGCCCGCCGCGCCGAGCCGCCACCGATCGTCCCGGCTCCGAGGAGCCGACCGGTACCCGCCGGCCTCCGAAGCCGGAACGCCAACTCCCGAGTGCCGAGCAGCTCCAGCGGAGCGCGACCGATGCGGTTCGCCGGGGTCGTGGTACCGAGGCGCGCGAACGAAAGCCCTTGCCCGGCCGGCCCCATGCCCCGGTGGATCCTGCCGTCGCACTCCGCCGGTTGGTCGGTGACCCACGGGCCAAGAGCCTCAACCGGCGGCTGAACGAGGCGGCCAAGGCATTCGAGTCGGAGCGGTTCCAGGATGCTCGGACCACACTCCAGCCGGTGGTCAGGGAAGCGGCGGATCTCCCCGAAGGGCGCGAGCTGATGGGCCTGTCGTTGTACCGGCTCGGTCGATGGAAGGACGCGATCGAGCAGCTCGAATTGTTCCGTGAGCTGAGCGGCAGCACCGAGCAGCATCCGGTGCTCGCCGACTGCTACCGCGCACTCGGCCGGTGGAAGGACGTGGAGGAGCTGTGGGCGGAGCTCGGCGAGGCCTCACCGAGCGCGGAACTCGTCGTGGAAGGCCGCATCGTCTATGCCGGCTCGAAGGCCGACCAGGGTGATCTGCCCGGCGCCATTCGCGTCCTCGAGCAGGGCTGGCGCCTCCCGAAGAAGCCACGTCCTCACCATCTTCGTCGCGCCTACTCGTTGGCGGACCTCTACGATCGGGCCGGTCGGGCGCCGCGAGCGCGCGAACTCTTCAAGTGGATCGCGGACCACGACGATCGCCTCGCGGACGTGAAAGCCCGGCTCCGCGCCCTCAGCTGAGCCGGTCCTTCGCCCGCTCGAGAGCCCGAGGGTGTCACACCCCGTCGATAGGTTGGTCGATGCCGTTCGCCTGGTCGAGGCGGGCGATCCCACCGACACCATCCCGGCCGCGACTTTCCCGAACCCGCGACTTCCCTCCCATCTCGTGCCCGAATCCACGGATCGGGCTGTCCAAGGAAGTCACGTCATGAACATCGCAGTCGTCCGCGGAACGATCACCAGTCCGCCCCGACATCGCACGCTCGCATCCGGAAGCCAGCTGATCAGCTATGAGGTCACCACCGAACAGGAGGGTCGGGGGAAGCTCTCGGTCCCGGCGAGCTGGCTCGATCCGACCCGTCCGCCCGATCTGGACATCGGCGACGAGGTCGTCGTCGTGGGGGTGATTCGGCGTCGGTTCTTCCGGACCGGAGGGAGCACCCAGAGCCGCACCGAGATCGACGCGGATGTCGTGGCGCGGGCGGGAAGCGCCCGTGCCCGCCGGGCGATCGAGGCGGCTGGCGTGTCTGCCGACGTCGTGCCGTGAACCGGTGAGTACGTCCGGCACCCCGGCTGCGGTCTGACGCTCCCGTCTGGGTGGGTGGGGACAACCGCGCGAGGTACCCCCACATGCCATCGGAGCGGCGTTATCGTGACCTCCCGGAGCCCCCCGAGCGGGGGGCTGCAGGGAGAATCGTGACAGACACCGATCTGGCCTCCGACATCCGTGAGGTCGAACGGATCATCATTCGTTTCGCCGGCGACTCCGGTGACGGCATGCAGCTCACCGGCGACCGGTTCACGTCGGCCAGTGCCATGATCGGCAACGATCTCGTGACCTTGCCGGACTTCCCGGCGGAGATCCGGGCCCCAGCCGGGAGCCTCGCGGGTGTGTCCGCTTTCCAGATCCACATCTCGGACCACGACATCACCACCCACGGCGACGCCCCGAACGTGTTGGTGGCGATGAACCCCGCCGCGCTGAAGTCCGAGCTTCCGAAGGTGGAGGCCGGCGGCACCCTCATCATCAACGCCGATGCCTTCGACGAGCGCAACCTCGGTCGGGCCGAGTACGACGCCAACCCGCTGGAGGACAACAGCCTCGATGGCTACACGGTCATCACCGCACCGATGACCGAGCTCACCAAGAAGGTGGGCAAGGACCTGGGCGTGAAGCCCCGAGACGCGGAGCGGTCGAAGAACTTCTTTGCACTCGGGCTCGTCTCGTGGCGGTACTTCAGGCCCGTGGAGACGACCCTCGACTGGATCGAGGAGAAGTTCGCGGGCAAGGAGCTCGTCATCGCGGCCAACGAGGCCGCCTTCAAGGCGGGCCACGCGTTCGGCGAGACCGCCGAGCTCTCCGCCACCCGGATCACGGTGCCCGCCGCCAGCGATCTCCAACCCGGCACCTACACCAACATCAACGGCAACACGGCACTCGCGTGGGGCCTGATCGCCGGAGCCCAGATCGCCGGCCTGCCGCTGTTCCTCGGCTCCTACCCGATCACGCCGGCCACCGACATCCTCCACGAGCTGGCCAAGCACAAGAACTTCGGGATCCGCACGCTCCAGGCCGAAGACGAGATCGCCGCAGTCGGATCGGCGCTCGGCGCGTCCTACGGAGGACTCATCGGGGTCACGACCACCAGCGGCCCGGGTGTCGCGCTCAAGGCCGAGACGATCGGCCTGGCCGTCAGCCTCGAGCTCCCGCTGTTGATCATCGACATCCAGCGGGGCGGTCCCTCCACCGGGCTCCCCACCAAGACCGAAGCCGCCGACCTCATGCTCGCCATGTACGGCCGTCACGGTGAGGCCCCGCTCCCGGTCGTTGCCGCGAGCAGCCCCTCACACTGCTTCGACATGGCCATCGAGGCGATGCGGCTCGCCATCGAGTACCGCACTCCGGTGGTGCTCTTGAGCGACGGCTACCTCGCGAACGGAACCGAGCCTTGGCGTCTCCCCGAAATCGACGCGCTTCCGACCATCGAAGTCGAGTTCGCGTCCGGCCCCAATGCGGTCGATGGCGACGGCGATCCGACCTTCTGGCCCTACCAGCGCGACGAGCGCATGGCCCGCCCCTGGGTGAAGCCCGGCACCGAGGGTCTCATGCACCGCATCGGTGGCATCGAGAAGGAAGACGGCACCGGCAACATCAGCTACACGCCCGAGAACCACGGCCACATGGTCCAGCTTCGTGAGGAGCGCATCCGCAAGATCGCGGAGCGGATCCCCCCGGCCGAGCTCACCGGCGACGCCGACGCCGACACCGTCCTGGTGAGTTGGGGCTCCACCTGGGGTGCGGTGGCCGGTGCCGCCCGCCGCATCCTGCGGGCCGGCGACAAGATCGCCCACATCCACCTCACCCATCTCCACCCCTTCCCGGCCAACCTCGGCGAGCTGCTTACCGGGTTCGATCGGGTACTGGTCCCGGAGATGAACCTCGGTCAGCTCACCCGGCTCCTTCGGGCCGAGTATCTGGTCGACGCCCGCGTCATACCGAAAGTCACCGGTCAGCCCTTCACGGCCGCCGAACTCACCACCCGCATCGAGGAGGCACGCGCATGACCGCCGTGGAGATCACCACCAAGAAGGACTGGGCCAGCGACCAGGAGGTGCGCTGGTGTCCGGGGTGCGGCGACTACTCGATCCTCACCGCTCTCCAGTTGCTGATGCCGGAGATCGGCGACCGTCGCGAAGACACCGTCTTCGTGTCGGGCATCGGCTGCGCCGCCCGGTTCCCGTACTACATGAACACCTACGGGTTCCACACGATCCACGGTCG
>CAYFLT010000053.1:16150-30406 GCA_964344055.1 uncultured Candidatus Nemicrothrix sp. | reverse complement strand
CACCGGCCTCGCAACCGCTCGGCCCGACCTCAGCGTGTGGGTGGTCGGCGGCGACGGCGACATGCTGTCGATCGGCGGCAACCACCTGATCCACGCCCTGCGGCGCAACATCGACATCACGATCCTGTTGTTCAACAACCAGATCTACGGACTCACCAAGGGCCAGTACTCGCCCACCAGCGAGCGGGGGAAGGTCACCAAGTCGAGTCCCATGGGGTCGATCGACCATCCCTTCAATCCGATCTCGGTGGCACTCGGCGCCGAAGCCACCTTCGTGGCCCGTACCCACGACATGGATCGTGGCCACATGCAGGAGATGTTCCGGCGGGCCCACGAGCACCCGGGCAGCGCGATCGTCGAGGTCTACCAGAACTGCAACGTCTTCAACGACGGTGCCTTCGACGCCTTGTTGAAGCGCGACGCCAGGGCCGAGATGTTGATCGACCTGAACCACGGCGAGCCCGTGCTCTTCGGTGCCGATCAGCAGCGCGGCATCCAGATGATCAACGGGGTCGCCACCATCGTCGAGGTTGCCGACGCCGGCATCGACGCGATCCATGTCCACGATGAGCATGCCGACGATCCAGCGGTGGCGTTCGCGCTCAGCCGGGTCGCCGATGATCGGACGTCGCCGACCCCAATCGGGGTCTTCCGGTCCGTGCAGCGCGAGGAGTACGGCGACGCCGTCGACGCACAGGTGGCGCGGGCCCAGGAGGCGAAGGGCCCCGGTGACCTCCACACCCTGCTCCGGAGCATGCCCACCTGGGAGATCAGCTGACCGCCTGGGCACTCGATCTCGACGGGGTGATCTGGCGCGGCACCGACACCGTTCCGGGCGCTCCGGAGGCCGTCGCGCGTCTACGAGCTGCGGGTGCGCCGCTCGCGTTCGTCACCAATTCGGCCTATCGCACTCCCGCCCAAGTGGCCGACAAGCTGGCCGCCCACGGCATACCGCACGCCGAATCCGAGGTCATCACCGCCGCAATGGCGGCAGCCACCTTGGTCGCCCCTGGTGATCGGGTTCTCGCCATCGGCGCCGATGGTCTGCTCGGTGCGTTGGAGGACCGTGGCGCGGTCGTGGTGGAGCAGGGCCCGGCCGATGCGGTGATGGTCGGCATCACGTTCGCCTTCGACTACGACGCCCTGACCCGGGCAATGCACGCAGTCGACGGCGGCGCCCGGTTCATCGCCACCAACACCGATCCGACCTACCCGGTTGCCGACGGCTTCTTGCCGGGCAACGGCGCATTGGTGGCGGCCCTCGCCACGGCCACCGGTCTGGAACCCGAGGTGGCCGGCAAGCCCCACGACCCGATCGCCGTGCTCGTGCGCGAGCGAATCGGTGAGAAAGGGATCATGGTCGGCGATCGCCCCGACACCGACGGCTTGTTCGCCAAGGCGGTCGGCTACCGATTCGGTCTGGTGTTCAGCGGGGTCACCCGTCGCGACGACCTGCCCGTCGATCCCACCCCTGATCTCCTCGGGACCGACTTGCTCGATCTCGTCGATCAGCATCTCGACTCGGGCTGATCGATGGCCGGCCGTCGTCGACTCGATGCCGAGCTGGTTCGCCGGGAGCTCGCGCCGAGCCGCGCCAGGGCGCGGGAGCTGATCGAGGCCGGCCGGGTAACCGTCGGCGGAGCCCCCGCATCGAAGGTGGCGAGGCTGGTCCATCCTGGTGAACCCGTCGTGGTGCTCGGAGAGGGGCCACGGTTCGTGAGCCGGGCCGGGGAGAAGCTCGACGCGGCGCTCGACCGTTTCGGTGTGGATCCTGCCGGGCTTCGAGTCATCGACGTCGGTTCGTCGACCGGGGGATTCAGCGACTGTGTCCTTCAGCGCGGGGCCAGCTCGGTCGTGGCGATCGATGTCGGTCGCAACCAGCTCCACGAACGGCTCCGGGCCGACCCTCGCGTGGCGGTCCACGAACAGACCAACGTCCGCCACATCGGGCCCGCCGATGTGGGAGGGGTGGGGGATCTGGTGGTGGCCGATCTGTCGTTCATCTCGTTGCGAACGGTCGCCGATCCGATCGTGGCCCTGTGCCGCGGCGGCGGGCAGCTGGTGTTGCTCGTGAAGCCCCAGTTCGAGGCCGGCAAGGCCGAGGCCGACAGGGGCCGGGGCGTCATCCGAGACCCCGCGGTGTGGGCCGCGACACTCGATGTCGCCTGTCGCGCCGTGTCGGCCGCCGGAGCGGCCATCATGGGGGTCATGGTGTCACCGATCACCGGAGGCGATGGCAACGTGGAGTTCCTCGTGCACGCGATCCTCGAACCGCCCGCGCGGTCCGCACCGACCGACGAGTACTGGACCTCCTGGTGCCGCGACGCCGTCGTCGAGGCGGGGAATCGCTGATGGCCACCGTCGGACTGATCGTCCATCTCGGCCGTGAATCCGCGGCAGCCCACGCTCATGAGTTGGCCGACTGGCTGGCATCCCATGGCCACGACATCCGTCTGCCGAAGGAGGATGCCGAGGTCGCCGGCCTGGCGGCGCACGGCGTCGACCCGTCGGGGTTCGCCAACGGCTTGGACCTGGTCGTCACCCTCGGCGGTGATGGCTCGATCCTGCGAGCGGTCGAGCTGATCGAGACGGCCGGCACTCCGATCCTCGGAGTCGACCACGGCCAGCTCGGCTACCTGACCGAGGTGAAGCCGAGTGAGGCGAGCGACGCGGTGACCCGCTTCCTCGAGGGGGCGCACGGTATCGAGGAGCGCATGCTCGTCGACATCACCGTACGGCCGGCCGACGGGAGCGCTGCTCATCGCCATGTTGCGCTCAACGAGGCAGTCGTCGAACGAGCCTCGGAGGCCAACACGATTCGCCTGGCGGTCGACATCGACGGGGAGTTCTTCACCAACTACGCGGTCGACGGCATGATCGTGGCGACGCCCACCGGCTCCACCGCCTACGCCTTCTCGGCTCGAGGCCCGATCATCGATCCCACTCACCGGGCGCTGCTGCTGACCCCGGTGTCGCCCCACATGCTCTTCGATCGCTCGATGGTGCTGGGCCCGGAGATCCCGGTCCGACTGGTGGTCGACGGGCACCGGCCGGCGACAGTGTCAGTGGACGGGCGTAGGATCGCCGAGGTCGGCGACGGTGACGCCATCGAGTGTGCCGCATCGACGAGTTCGGCCCGGCTCGTCACGTTCGGGGCCCGAGGATTCCATCGAGTGTTGAAGGCGAAGTTCGGACTCAATGACCGCTGATCAATCGGTTCGATCCACCAACGGAGGGCGAGAATGCTGACCGAGTTGCTCGTCCGCGATCTGGGCGTCATCGACGAGCTCTCGCTTGTTCTGGGCGACGGCATGACCGTCGTCACCGGCGAGACCGGCGCCGGCAAGACGCTCGTGGTCGGTGCCATCGACTTGTTGACGGGCGGTCGGGCCGATGCCTCGCTCGTCCGCCCGGGGGCCACCGAAGCCGAGATCCAGGGCCGGTTCATCATGGGCGACGAGGAGATCGTCGTCCGTCGGGTCATTCCTCGGGACGGCCGCAGCCGGGTGTACGTCAACGGCCACCTGGCCACCGTTTCGGCCTTGGCCGAACAGGGGGTCGACCTGGTCGATCTCCACGGTCAGCACGCCCACCAGTCCTTGCTGAAGGCACCGGTGCAGCGGGCCGCGCTCGACCAGTTCGGCGGCATCGACACCACCCCGCTGGCGAGCCTGCTCGACGACCTTCGCACCACCGAAGCCGGCCTGGCCGAACTGGGTGGTGACGACCGGGCCCGGGCTCGGGAGATCGACCTCCTGCGATTCCAGCTCGACGAGATCGAAGCCGCCGGAATCGCCGACGGAGCTGAGGACGCGCGCCTCGATGAGGAAGAGAGCCTGCTCGCGGATTCTCGAGCCCACCGTGAAGCGGCCGCCGCCGCGGTGGCGGCGCTCGATGCCGATGGGGCGGCGGCAGCCGGAATCCACAGCGCCCTGGCGGCACTCGACGGTCGAGGACCGTTCGCCGACCTCGCCTCTCGACTCCAGGGCCTGGTGGCTGAACTCGCCGATCTCGCCAGTGAGGCGCGGAGCCGATCCGAGGGCATCGAGGACGACCCCGAGCGGCTCGAGCTGCTGCGGGAGCGGAGGGCGATGCTGCGGGAGCTCCGCCGCAAGTACGGCGAGACCCTCGACGACGTCCTCGCCTTCGGCACCGAAGCCGGTGAGCGACTGGCCGAGCTCACGTCCTTCGACGAGCGGGCGGCCGAGCTCGACCAGCGCCGAGCCGAGATCATGGCCGACCTGACGAGGGTTCGCGCCGAGATCCTCGCAGCCCGCTCCGAAGCCGCGCCACGCATGGCTGAGGCCGTCGAAGACCATCTGGCCGGATTGGCGATGGCCGGCGCGTCCCTGGCGGTGTCTGTGGCCGGCGAAGCCGGTGACGAGGTGAACTTCCGGCTCGCGGCAAACGCGGGGCATGAACCCCAACCGCTCGCCAAGGTGGCCTCGGGTGGCGAGTTGGCGCGCACGATGCTGGCGCTCCGGCTCGTGCTCACGGCCGGTCCACCCACCCTGGTGTTCGACGAGGTCGATGCCGGGATCGGGGGCGAGGTGGCGAACACGGTGGGCGAGAGCCTCGCATCGCTGGCCGCCACCCATCAGGTCCTCGTCGTCACCCATCTCGCCCAGGTTGCTGCCTTCGCCGACCACCACGTCGCGGTGTCCAAGCACGAGATCGAAGGCGTCACCGTGAGCGCGGCTCACCTCCTCGACGAAGAGGCCCGCGTCGTCGAGCTGTCTCGGATGCTGTCGGGCTCACCCGACTCCGCGGCCGCGAGAGAACACGCAGAGGAGCTTCTCGCCGCCGGCCGGGAACAGGCCCGAGCGCGGGTTCGCGCCGAGTGACACATGTCCTGACCTGGGACTTTCCAGGGAACGCGCCAACCCACCAGAACCGGGGTACGGTGAGATCCCGATGACGAAGCACATCTTCGTGACCGGTGGCGTGGTGAGCGGCCTCGGAAAGGGCCTCAGCGGGTCATCGCTCGGGCGCCTTCTGAAGGCCCGTGGCCTCCGTGTCACCATGCAGAAACTCGACCCGTATCTGAACGTGGATCCGGGCACCATGAACCCCTTCGAGCACGGCGAGGTGTTCGTCACCGACGACGGCGGCGAGACCGATCTCGACCTCGGTCACTACGAACGGTTCATCGACGAGAACCTCACCACCGACTCCAATGCCACCACCGGCTCGATCTACTCGTCGGTGATCGCAGCCGAGCGGCGGGGCGACTATCTCGGCAAGACCGTCCAGGTCATCCCGCACATCACCGACGAGATCAAGCGCCGGATCAATCGGCTGGTCAGCGACGACATCGACGTCGTGATCACCGAGGTGGGCGGCACGGTCGGTGACATCGAGATCCTTCCGTTCCTCGAGGCGATTCGGCAGTTCCGGCTCGATGTCGGGCGCAACAACGTCTGCTACGTCCACGTGACGCTGGTTCCGTTCATCGGGCCGTCAGGTGAGCAGAAGACGAAGCCCACCCAGCATTCGGTCACCGAGCTGCGGAGCCGGGGTATCCAGCCCGATGCGATCGTGTGCCGCTCCGACGAACCGATCAGCTCCGACCTGCGGCGGAAGATCTCCAACCTGTGCGATGTCCCGGTGCAGGGCGTCGTGAACGCGGCCGACGCGTCGAGCCTCTACGAGATCCCGCTGGTCCTCCACAACGAGGGACTCGACCACTACGTGTGCGAGATCCTCGGGCTCGAAGATCATCCAGTCGATCTCGCCTCGTGGGAGGCACTGGTCGATCGGGTGTCGAACGCATCGACCCAGGTGCGCATCGGACTCATCGGCAAGTACGTCAGCCTTCCCGACGCATACCTCAGCGTCGTGGAGTCGCTCAACCACGCCGGCATCCACCACGGCGCCGACATCGACATCGAGTGGATCCAGGCGGAGGAGGTCGAGGGCCTTCTCACCGCCGGCCGGCTTCGGGACCTGGACGGAATCGTCATCCCGGGAGGGTTCGGTGAGCGCGGGGTCGAGGGGAAGGTCGCGGCGGCGGGCTACGCCCGCGAGCACGGCGTTCCCTGCCTCGGTCTCTGCCTCGGCATGCAGGTCATGACCATCGAGTACGCCCGCAACGCCCTGGGCCTGGCCGGTGCGAACTCCACCGAGTTCGACAATCGCACCCCCCACCCGGTCATCGATCTGATGGACAGCCAGCGTGATGTCACCGACATGGGCGGCACGATGCGGCTCGGTGCCTACGTGGCCCAGCTGAAGCCCGGATCTCAGGTGGCGGAGGCCTACGGGGAGGAAGTCGTCTCCGAGCGCCACCGACATCGCTACGAGTTCAACCCCAGGTACCGCAGTCGGTTCGAGGAATCCGAGCTCGTCCTGTCCGGTGAGTCGCCCGATGGCCGTCTCGTCGAGTTCATCGAGCTCGAGAGTCACCCCTTCTGGGTCGCCACCCAGGCCCATCCGGAGTTCAAGAGCCGTCCCGATCGTCCTGCTCCGTTGTTCCGCGAGTTCATCGCCTCCGCGCTCCAACGGGCCGCCGGGCGCAACCCGCAGCTCCCGTCGATTCAGGCCGATCTGGCGGCGTCCGAATCGTGATGGCCCCGGGATCCCGGTCCGCATCGGGGTTCCGGTTCGTCTCGGAGCGTGAGGTCTTCAACGGCCATGTGATCCGAGTCGTCGAGGGCGAGTTCGAGACTCCGGACGGCGAGACGATGAGCCGCGACATCGTGCGCCACCCCGGTGCGGTCGGGGTGGTGCCCGTCGACGGCGACGAGGTCGTGCTCGTTCGCCAGTACCGGGCTCCCGTCCACACCGAGATCCTCGAGATCCCGGCCGGCAAGCGTGACGTCGACGGTGAACCGCCGATCGTCACCGCGGAACGAGAGCTGGTGGAGGAGGTCGGGCTCCGGGCGGGGTCGATCGAGCCGATCGGAGGCCTGCACAACTCGGTGGGCTTCTGCGACGAGTACATCCACCTGTTCCTCGCCACCGATCTGACACCCGCCCCGGTCGATCACGACGGCCCCGAGGAAGCCCACATGACCATCGAGCGTCTGCCCCTCGACGAGGTCCTTGCCGCGGTCGGCGACGGGCGCATCACCGACGCCAAGACCGTGATCGGCCTCCAGGCTGCCATCCGTCGCCTGTCTCGGTGAGGCATGCTTCTGCGGTGGCCGCACCCGAAATCGTGATCCACGGGGAGGAAGCCCTCGACGCTGATGCGGAGGACTTCCTGACCTGGCTGGCGGTGGAGCGGGGCCGGTCGACCAACACCTTGTCGGCGTATCGGCGCGACCTCGTCCGCTATCAGAGCCATCTCGAGCGACGTCGGCGAACCGCCGGTGATGCCGAGATCGACGACGTCGTGGCCTTCGTTCACGTCCTGCAGGGCGAAGGGCTGGCGCCGTCCTCGATCACCCGCACCCTGGTTGCCGTGCGGGGCCTGCATCGGTTCATGGTGGCCGAAGAGATACGCCCCGACGACCCCGCCGCCGACGTCGAGATTCCGAGAGTGCCTCGGGGGCTCCCCAAGGCGCTCACCGTCGGTCAGGTCACCGCCCTGATCGACGGGGTCGTGGGCGAGGATCCGGTGGCCCGCCGGGATCGAGCGATTCTCGAGACCCTGTACGGCACCGGGGCGAGGATCTCGGAGCTGGTGGGCCTGTCACTCGGCGACCTGGACCTCCACGACGGGCTCGTGCGGGTGATGGGGAAGGGGTCCAAGGAGCGGATCGTTCCCCTCGGTCGCCATGCCGCGGCGGCGCTCCAGGGCTGGCTGGAGCCGTCCGGTCGCGGCGCGATGCAGCCGGAGCGTTGGGCCCGCCGAGGTGATGCCGAGGCCATCTTCTTGAACCAGCGAGGTGGGCGACTCAGCAGGCAGGGAGCGTGGGGAGTCGTGCGGTCCCGCGGTGCTGTCGTCGGCCTTCACGACGAGCTCTCACCACACGTGCTACGCCACTCGTGCGCCACTCACATGCTCGATCACGGTGCCGACATCCGTACCGTGCAGGAGTTGCTCGGCCACGCCTCGATCTCGACCACCCAGATCTACACCAAGGTCTCGACGGAGCGGTTGTTGGCCGTCTACCGTGCCGCCCATCCGCGGGCCTCGGGAGCGTGACCGTGGGCGGCGCTGCCCACCTCACCCGTCGCTTCTTCGGTTCCCTACGCCCCGGGGGCCCGCCGGAGGCCGACCGGGCCTGGGTCGAGGAGACCCTGAGTGATTCCGAGTACGGCCTGTGGCGGAGGATGACGGGCCCGGATCGGCGGCACTCCGCTGCGGTCGGTCGCGAAGTCGAGCGCCGGCTCGGGCACGAGGCCACCGCTCCGGTCCTCGCCGCAGCCCTGCTCCACGACGTCGGGAAGATCGACGCGGATCTCGGCACCTGGGGACGGGTGATCGCCACGTTGTCCGCCAAGGCCGCCGGACAGGATGCGGCGAAGCTCTGGATCAAGTCGCGTGGGTTCACCCGGAAGGTCGGGCTCTACTTCCATCACCCCGAGATCGGCGCCGACATGTTGGAGCTCGCCGGCTCGGATCCCCTCACGGTCGCGTGGACCGAAGAGCACCACCGGCCACCTGAAGAGTGGACCATCCCGGCCGAGATCGCCGCAGTGCTCCACATGGTCGACGACGACTGACTCGGTCGTACTGCCGCAACTCGAGGGTCTTGCCCACCACCGCGGAGGGTGAGCTACAGTTGCAGTCGAGCCGAGCCCGACTCAACACCACTAGGCGGTTAGAAAATGAGCGGGAAACGGCGCAGCGCGCTGTTGGCGGTGCTGTTGTTGCTGGCTTCGGCATGCGGCAACGACGACACCGAGATTGCCGGCGCAACCGAGAACAGGCCGGGTGATTCCGGCACGGACGAGAACACCGTCGTCGAGACGGACCCTCCGGAGACGGAGGAGACCAAGTCGGAGGCGGGGGAGTCGGAGTCGGATGACTCGGACCCGGGTCACGACGATTCCGCTGACGACACCGACGAAAGCGACAAATCCGATGAGGCAGACGAGGCCGAGTGGGAGTCGTCGGGTGGCATCGACGGTTGCCGCGACAAGACCGGCGAGGCAGCCACCGGAGAACCGATCCTGGTGGGCGCGATCCTCGGATCGACCGGACCGGCCAACTTCGGCATCGCATCGGAGGGCACGCGAGCCCTGTTCGAGTGTGTGAACGCGAACGGGGGTATCAACGGCAGGCCGATCACCTACATCACCTACGACGACCGCTGGAACCCCGACGAGTCGATCGGCTTGGGCAACCGGCTGGTCGAGGGCGACGGCGTCGTCGCGCTGATCGGCGGGGCCGGGTTCTACGAGTGCACCGGCAACGCCGGCTACTACACCCACCACGGCGTTGCGGTGATCTACGCCCAGGCGACCTACACCGACTGCTTCGAGGCGGCATCGATCGCCCCGGTCAACACCGGCCCCCGGCTCGGGATGATCGGCCTGGCCCAGCAGGCCGTCGCGGACGGGGCATCGCCCCTCTGCCTCACCAACCTCATCCCCACGGTGGGCGTCTGGTCGTGTGCCGGGGTCGAGGCCTGGGCGGCCGAGGTCGGCGTGACCGTCATCACCGACGCCACGAGGTTGCCGACACCGGTGGGAATCGAGGAAGCGATCGACGAGGTGATTGCTCACGGCACCGACGCCGTACTCATCACCCAGCCGGGCGGGGTGACGCTGGCGTACTTGGCAGAGATGGCATCACGCGGCGTCGATGTGCCGTGGTACGCCAGCTCCTTGACCTACTGGGGTGGTCGGCTCACGGTCTTCAGCGAGAACGGCGATCTGTTCGGCGACGGCGATGACACGACCCTCTGGCGTCAGGTCATGGCCGACCATGCCCCCGATGCGCCGCTCGACGGTCTCACCCAGGGAGGGTTCTTGTCGGGTCTGATCTTCATCGAGGCGCTGATGGAGCTTGACCCGAACACGCTCGACCGAGCCACCGTCACCGAGGCTCTGGTCGCCATCGACGACTTCGAGAGCGACCTCCTCTGCAACCCGTGGTACTTCGGCGAGGGTGACCGACACAACCCGAACGACGCCGGACGAGTGGTCCGGCTCTCGGCGGACGGCAGCGCCTGGGAGCCGGCCGGTGAGTGCTTCGACATCGCGGATCCGGCGCTCGAAGGGCTGCGGACCGACGACTGAGCGTCGGAGGGCTGGCCGCGGACCCTCGCACCCGTGCGGGTGGTCCCGGTCAGCCCTCGAGTAGCCCGACGTTCACCCTGGCGCGGTCCATCGTGGCCGACGCGATCTCACGGGCCTTGTCGGCGCCGACCCGCAGGAGACGGGCGGTCTCGCCGGGATCGGCCTCCAACTCTCGGAAACGGGCCTGGATGGGTTCGAGGAGGGCCACGACCGCACCGGCGGTGTCGGCCTTCAGCGGCCCGTACTGGCTGTAGTCCTCGGCCAGGGATGCGGGATCCCGGTCGGTGGCCGCGCCCAGGATCGACAGGAGGTTCGACACGCCGGGCTTCTCGGCGAAGTCGAAGCGCACCTCACCGTCGTTGTCGGTGACTGCGGACTTGATCTTCTTCTCGATCGCCTTCGGCTCGTCGAGCAGGTTGATCGTCCCCTTCGGCGAGTCGAGCGACTTCGACATCTTGTCGGTGGGTCGCTGGAGGTCCATCACCCTCGCGCCTGCCTCCGGGATGACCGCCTCGGGCACCCGGAAGGTGTCGCCGTAGCGGGAGTTGAACCGCTCGGCGATGTCTCGCGCGATCTCGATGTGTTGGCGCTGATCGTCGCCCACCGGCACCTGATCGGTGTCGTAGAGCAGGATGTCGGCGGCCTGAAGGGCCGGGTAGGTGAACAACCCGGCGGAGATGAACTCCTGGCGACCGCTCTTGTCCTTGAACTGGGTCATGCGGCTGAGCTCGCCGAACGACACCGTGCACTCCATCAGCCATGCGCATTCGCTGTGTTCTCGCACGTGGCTCTGGACGAACAGGATGCTCTTCTCCGGGTCGATCCCGACCGCCATCAGCATCTGTGAGAGCCGCAGGGATCCGTCCCGGACCTCGCCCGGCGCCTTCGGAATGGTGAGGGCGTGGAGGTCCACGACACAGAACACTGCGTCCGTTTCGTCCTGCATCCGGACCCAGTTGCGCGTCGCACCGAGGAAGTTCCCGAGGTGTTGATCACCGGTGGGTTGGATGCCGGAGAAGACGCGTTTCATGGGTCGTCAGGGTACGGGTGGTGGAAGCGTTGCGCGCGGGTTTTCGCGGTCTAGGGTCAGCGGAATGCCGTATGAGGTCCACACGCCCGTGTTCGACGGGCCCTTCGATCTGCTCCTGCATCTGATCCTGCGCGAGCAGGTTGATCTCTACGAGATCAACCTGTCGGAGATCGTCGACGCCTACCTCGTGGAGCTCGATCGGATGGAGCGCCTCGACCTCGAGGTGGCCACCGAGTTCCTGCTGATCGCGGCCACCCTGGTGGAGCTCAAAGCCCGTCGGCTCCTTCCCGAGGACTCCGAGATCGACCTCGACGACGAGCTCGGCCTGTGGGAGGAGCGCGACCTTCTGCTGGCTCGGCTCGTGGAGTGCAAGACGTTCAAGGACGCCGCGCTGATCCTCCGCAAGCTGTCGGCCGACGCCGCCCGCTCGTACCCTCGCCAGTGCGGCCCGGTCGAGGAACACTTCCTGGAGCTGGCGCCGGAGGGGGAGCGGGCGGCCCACGCCACCCGACACCTGCTAGAGAGGACGACGCCAGACGACCTCCGCGCCGCCTACCTGAAGGCCACCGCTCCGAAACCGGTCGTTCGTGTCGACCTCTCCCACGTCACACCGATCAAGGTCACCGTGGCCGAGGCGGTCGAGGAGTTGGTCGACGAACTGCCGCGGTCCGGCCGCATGACCTTCCGGGAGCTCACCGCGGAACTAGTCGACCGCATCGAGGTGGTCGTGCGATTCCTCGCCGTGCTCGAGCTGTTCAAGCAGGGCCTGGTCGAGCTCGACCAGCCGGCGACGTTCGGCGACATCACCGTCGTGTGGACCGGCGGTGACGATGTCCGCGCCGAGGCCATCACGATCGACACATACGAGGGCTGACCTTTGGCCGATCACGTCCCACCCGCGCTCGAAGCGATCCTGCTGGTCGCCGAGGAGCCGCTGCCGCCGGAACTCCTGGCGAAGCTGGTCGGCGCCGGCGTCGATGAGGTCGTCGAAGCCTGCGACACCCTGGCCGCCGAGTACGAAGCCGACGGTCGTGGCTTCGTACTGGCTCGAGTGGCCGGTGGCTACCGCTACCAAACCGCCACCGAGCAGGCGCCCTATGTCGAGCGGTTCGTGCTCGATGGCCAGTCGTCTCGGCTCTCGGCGGCAGCGCTGGAGACCCTCGCCGTGGTCGCCTACAAGCAGCCGGTCTCACGCAACCAGATCGCGGCGATCCGTGGCGTGAACGTCGACGGCGTGATGCGCACCCTGCAGCAGCGCGGCTATGTCGACGAGGTCGCCCGTGACCCCGGACCGGGTCAGGCCGTCCTGTACGGCACCACCCCGACCTTCCTCGAGCGGCTCGGCCTCGATTCGGTCGAGGATCTCCCGCCGCTCGGTGAGTTCTTCCCGGGCGCCGATGTGGTCGAGGCGTTGGAGCGAGGGCTGCGGGTGGTTCCCGATGAGGAACTCGAGGTCGCGGTGGAGGACGACGGCGACGGCTCCGGCGGCGGCGAGGAAGAGTGAACGCAGAGGGCGAGCGGCTCCAGAAGGTGCTCGCCCGCCTCGGGTTCGGGAGCCGGCGCGCTTGTGAGGAGCTGATTGCCGATGGGCGGGTGACCGTCGACGGCGAGGTGGCCGAGCTGGGCCGGCGGGTCGACCTCGACTCGTCACTCGTGGCGGTAGACGGTGCACCGGTCGGCATCCGGCCCGATCTCGTGCACTATCTGCTCAACAAGCCCGCTGGTGTGATCACCACCGCCGATGATCCTCAGGGCCGGCCGACGGTCGTCCAGATCGTGCCCGCCGAGCCCCGGGTGTTCCCGGTCGGTCGCCTCGATGCCGACACCGAGGGACTGCTGTTGCTCACCAACGACGGCGAGCTCACCCACCGCCTCACCCATCCGTCCTTCGGGGTCGAGAAGGAATACCTCGCCCACGTCGAGGGCGAACCGTCACGGGCCGCCCTGCGGGCACTGCGGGACGGTGTCGAGTTGGAGGACGGGCCCACTGCCGGGGCGCGGGTCACCGCGGTCGAGCCGAACCTGCTCCGGATCACCATCCACGAGGGCCGCAATCGTCAGGTGAGGCGGATGTGTGAGGCGGTCCGACACCCGGTGATCCGGCTCGTGCGCACCCGGATCGGGCCGATCGTGGACCGACGCCTGAAGCCCGGCGAGTGGCGAGCACTCAGCCGTGACGAGGTTCGGTCGCTCGAGGTGGCGGTCGGCGACGAGAACTCCGTCGGCCGGTCGGTGGACCCCGGATAGCCTGCCCCTTCGTGACTGCTGGCCGATCCGTGGATTCCGAGCGCACTGCCGTCGTGGTGGGCGTCGGCCTCATGGGTGGCTCGGTGGGCCTCAGCCTTCGAAGCGCGGGCTGGCGGGTCGTCGGTGTCGACCACGACGACGATCGCATCGCCGAGGCGTTGGCGGCCGGCGCGATCGACGTCTCGGCGTCGTTGGACGATCTGGCGAATCACGCTGACTGCGATCTGGCCGTGGTCGCCACTCCGGTCAGCTCCATCGCCGGGATGGTGGCCCGCCTCCTCGATGCGGGTGCTGCAGTCGTCACCGACGTCGGGTCCGTCAAGGGGCCGATCGCCGACGAGATCGACGATCCCCGGTTCGTGCCCGGACACCCGATGGCCGGCAGCGAACAGGACGGCCTGCTCGGCGCATCGGCCGACATCTTCAGCGGCGCCACGTGGGTCTTGACCCCGACCGCCACCACCGACGACGCCGCGTTCGCGGAGGTTCGTGAGGTCGTCGCCGCCACCGGAGCGCACGTCATCACGATGCCGCCCGACCGACACGACGTGTTGGTCGCCGTGGTGTCGCACGTACCCCACCTCACGGCTGCCACCCTCATGCGGCTGGCGGACGGGCGCGCCGACCAACACCGGGCTCTGCTCCGACTCGCCGCCGGGGGCTTCCGGGACATGACCCGGATCGCGGCCGGTCACCCCGCCATCTGGCCCGACATCTGTGCCCAGAATCGTGCGGCGATCGTCGACGTGCTCGATGAGTTGGTCGATGAACTCACCAGCCTCCGATCGGTCGTCGACGACGGTGACGAGGGCCGCCTGCTCCGCCATCTCGAGGACGCCCGCACG
>CAYFLT010000053.1:14093-16140 GCA_964344055.1 uncultured Candidatus Nemicrothrix sp. | reverse complement strand
GACCGCGCCGGGGCCATCGAGGCGTTCGTGGCCTCCCTCCGGGCCGGCACGGAGCCCGAGACGTCGGCCCGCCGCAACCTGCCCACCACCGTGCCGGCGGATGCCGCGATGGCTGAGATGCGGATCCCGGTCCTGGATCGACAGGGTGAGATCGCGGCGGTGGCCACGCTGGCTGCTGATCTCGACGTCAACCTGTACGACCTCGAGATCGCCCACTCCACGGAAGGGCCCCGGGGCGTCATCGTCGTCCTGATCGAACTGGCGATGGCCGAACGGCTCCAAGGGGGGCTGATGGCGCTCGGCTACCGGCCCTCGGTCCGGGCGATCGAGTGATGCAGGATCCGTTCCCGGTCACGCCGCTCACCCAGCCTCCCGACGCCGACGTCCGTCTCCCTGGATCGAAGAGCATCACCAACCGGGCCCTGCTGATCGCCGCGTTGGCCGAGGGCACCACCCGCCTCGAACGGGTCCTGTTCGCCGAGGACACCCGCGCGATGCTCGGGGCACTCGACGAGCTGGGGATCAAGGTGACCGCCGATGAGGCCGCGGAGACCGTGGTGGTGGAGGGTTGTGCCGGCGAACTCCCCGGGCGCGAGGTCCAGCTCGACGCACGCCAGTCCGGCACCACCGGACGTTTCCTCCCCCCGCTCGCCGCGCTCGGCGAAGCCTCGGTCGTGATCGACGGCGACCCACAGCTCCGGGCCCGTCCGATGGACGACCAGATCGCCGCCCTGCGCTCGCTCGGCGTGGAGGTCGAAGAGCTCGCAGACGCCGGCCGTCTCCCGCTCCGGATCACTGGTCCACCCTCGGGACGCTCGGTGGCCGTCGCCGGTGACGTCTCGAGCCAGTTCGTGTCGGGGCTCCTCATGGCGGGCGCAGTCTCCGGGCTCGATCTCCGGCTCACCACCGCGGCGATCTCCCGCCCCTACCTCGACATGACGACGCGTGTGATGGCCGAGTTCGGTGCCCACGTGAGTGCGGACGACGGATCTGCGTGGGCGGTGGGCGGCGGCTACTCGAGCCCCGGCACCTACGTCATCGAACCGGACGCGTCAGCCGCGTCCTACTTCCTGGCGGCCGCCGCGATCACCGGAGGTCGGGTGCGGATCGAAGGCCTCGGCCGCAAGTCGATGCAGGGCGATGTGGGTTTCGCCGATGTACTCGCCGGAATGGGGGCCGAAGTCGTTGTCGGGCCGGACTCGATCGAGGTCCGGGGCGGCGAACTCAGGGGTGTCGATGTCGACCTCCGTCACATCTCCGACACGGCGCCCACGCTCGCGGTCGTCGCCGCATTCGCGGATAGGCCGACCGAGGTCCGGGGGATCGGATTCATCCGGGACAAGGAGAGTGACCGGGTGGCGGGGCCGGTCACCGAACTCAGACGCAGCGGGATCGACGCGGAGGAACTCGCGGACGGCTTCGTCGTCCGACCGACCGGGCCGCCGGGGCCGGCCACCTTCCAGACCTACGACGATCACCGGATGGCCATGGCGTTCGCCCTCATCGGACTCGTCGTCGACGGGGTGGCCATATGCGACCCTGGCTGCGTCGCCAAGACCTTTCCCGACTACTTTGCCGCCCTGGATCAGCTGCGCTGAGACCACGGTGTTGGACCAGTTTCGTTGAACCGGCAGGATTGTCTTCCATGCGTGTGATCGCCATCGACGGACCCGCGGGCTCCGGCAAGTCAACGGTCGCCAAGGCCGTCGCCGAACGCCTCGGCCTCCAGTACCTCGACACGGGTGCCATGTACCGCTCGGTCGCCTTCGCCGTGTTGCGGAGTGGGGGTGACCCGGAGGACCAGGGGGTCGCAGCGCGTACGGCCCGCGACATCGATCTCCACGTGGGGCTCGACTCGGTGACGGTGGACGGTGTCGACGCCACCGTCGAGATCCGGGGGCCGGAGGTGACGCGAGCCGTGAGCGTCGTTGCCGCCAACCCGGATGTACGCCGCGAGATGGTCTCACGCCAGCGGGAGTGGGCCGAGGTCCGCGGTGGGGGAGTGCTCGAGGGGCGCGACATCGGCACGGTCGTGTTCCCCGACGCC
>CAYFLT010000053.1:1734-14083 GCA_964344055.1 uncultured Candidatus Nemicrothrix sp. | reverse complement strand
GATCCCGCCGAACGGGCGCGCCGCCGCGCCAAGGAGGTCACCGATCTCGACTACGAGACGGTGGCCGCCGACATCGCCCGCCGAGATGCCATCGACTCATCGCGGGCCGTCGACCCGCTCGCGGAGGCCCATGACGCTACGGTCGTCGACACCACCGGCCTGAGTATCGAGGAAGTGGTCGACCGGATCGCCGGTCTGTTGCCTGCTCTCCCCACCGAGGAGCCGACGTGAACCGTCCCATCCGCTACGGAACCCAGGGTGGTGAGGACGCGGCGCAACGGAGTCAACAGACGCTGGCCGGCCGACTCCTGTACCGGGTCATGTGGACGTTCTTCTTCATCCTGGTGAAGCTGATGTTCCGTCTGAAGGTCGAGGGCAAGGAGAACCTCCCCGAGGGGCCCTTCATCATGTCGGCGGTCCATCGCTCGTTCATCGACACCCCCATCGTCGGGATGATCACCAGTCGGCGTATGCGCTTCATGGGGAAGGAGAGCCTGTGGAAGTCGAAACCACTCGGGGCCTTCCTGTCGGTCATGGGTGGCTTCCCGGTCGAGCGGGGCACCGCTGACCGCACCGCTCTGCGGGCGGCCGAGGACGTCCTGAACCTCGGCGAGCCCCTCGTGATGTTCCCGGAAGGCACCCGCCAAGAAGGTCCGCGACTTCGCCGCGAACAGATGCACGACGGCCCGAGCTTCGTGGCCTGCCGTACCGGTGTACCGATCGTCCCCGTCGGAATCGGCGGCAGCGCCCGGGCCCTTCCGCTCGGTACGAAGATCCCTCGGCCCATCCGGGTGTTCGCGGTCATCGGCGATCCGATCATGCCGCCGGAGCGTGAGGGTGGCCGGGTGCCGCGGCGGGCGGTCAAAGAGCTCACCGACCGGCTCTTCGACGACCTCGGCGACCTGTACGTGGAGGCCCGGGTCCTGGCCGGCGACGAACCCGCCCCGTAGCGCGTCAGTCGGAGCTGGGGCGGCGACCCGGCTTCGCGTTCTCCTCGATGAAACCGATGATCTCACCGGCGACGTCGACCCCGGTGGCCCGTTCGATGCCCTGCAGCCCGGGGCTCGAGTTCACCTCGAGCAGCAGGGGGCCGGCGTCGCTGCGGATCAGGTCGACACCGGCGACCTTGAGTCCCATCACCTTCGCGGACTTCACCGCCACCGCCCGTTCCTTGGGTGTGAGCTTGACGCCGCTCACCGTGCCGCCCTGATGGACGTTGGAGCGGAACTCCCCGGGCGGTGCGCTCCGCTTCATGGCGGCCACGACTCGGTTCCCGATGACGAAGGCCCGGATGTCCTCGCCTCCGGCTTCGGCGATGAACTTCTGGACGATGAAGTTGGCATCGAGCTGGCGGAAGGCGGCGATCACCGATTCCGCCGACTTCTTCGTCTCGGCCAGCACGACACCCTTGCCCTGGGTGCCCTCGAGCAGCTTCACCACGAGGGGGGCGCCGCCGACCGTCTCGAGGAGGCCTTCGATGTCTCGGGTGGCGTGACCGAATCCGGTGGGTGGCATGTCGATGCCTGCGCCGGCGAGGAGTTGTAGGGAGCGGAGCTTGTCTCGCGAACGGGCGATCGCGACCGACGTGTTGAGCGTGTAGACCCCGGCCTCCTGGAACTGGCGGACCACCGCGGTGCCGTAGAACGTGTAGGTGGCACCTATCCGGGGGATGACGGCGTCGTGATCGTCGAGAATCCGGCCGAGGAACACCACCTGGGGGGTGTTGGCGGTGATGCGCATGTGGCATCGCAGATAGTCGATCACCTCGACCTCGTGACCGGCGATCTGGGCGGCCTCGACCAGCCGATGGGTCGAGTAGAGGCCGGGGTTACGGGACAGGACGAGGATCTTCATGACGGTTCCGGTGGGTCGGGAGCGATGACGTAGGGGAGTCCGGCGGCGTGGGACCGGGAGACGTCGACGATGGCGTTCCCGCGCAACGCCTTTCGCCCGAGCAGCATACGAAACTGCATGCGGTCCCGTCGGGTGAGGGTGACTTCGATGTTCCAGCGGCGATCGCCGATCGTCATGCCGGTCTCGATGACGGGTCGGAGTTCGCTCTTGCCGTTGGAGGACACGACTCGTCGCTCGCCGATCACCTTGGCCTCGACGCGCCGTGAGTCGAGGGTCTTGCGCTGGTGAGGACGGAGCATGAAGCTCACCCACTCCTCACCATCGCGTTCGAATCGCTTCATCACCGGGGCGTGGAGTGCGGATGTGGCTGCGCCGGTGTCGATCTTGGCCTTCAACGGCAGTTCGCACCCGAGTCCGTCCAGCAGCACCCACTCTCGCCAGCCGACCACGAGTGGGGGTCGTTTGCGCCGACGCGGACTCACAGCCCCTCCCGGGTGTACTCCACGACCGCAAGGATCTCATCCGGGTCGAGCCGGGAGGCGAAGGCCGGCATGCCGCGGCTGCCCGACGTGACGAGCTCGACCTCTTCGGCGATGTCGGGGAAGGCCTCGATCATGAACCCCGCAAGCGGGGGTCCGGTGCCACCCTGGCCGGCGTCGCCGTGGCAGATCGCACACTTGTCGGCGTAGATGGCCGCGCCGGATTCCGCCGATGACGGTGCGGAGGGGCTCTCGCGGGGGCCGCCGAGGGTGAACATCATGATGAAGGCCGCCAGGGTGGCGACGCCGACGATCCATTGGACGACCCCGAGGATCCGGCGCATCAGAGTCCCAGTCCCTCTTTCGCGAACCACCATCGGGCGCTGGTCAGCCAGGCTCCCACGAACGTCGTCGCAACCCCGCCGCCGAGAACGGGTAGGAGCCACGCGGGGCGCTCGGGTCGGCGGGCCGCCGTGAACTTGGCAGCGAAGGCGCCGTAGGCCGCGCAGCCGACGAGGGAGTGGATCGTCACACGGGTGGACGGCGTCTGGAATCCGAGGGCCCAGAGGCAGTGGAAGGCAACCGGGAGGCTGGCCCCGAAGGCCAGTGTGCCGCTGAGACGGTGCACATCGACGAGGCGGGTCGAGTCGGTTGCGTGGTCCCCCGCCGACGTTTTGAACCTCGAGGCCGACCAGATCTGAATCAGTACCAGCAGGAGGGTCAGCGTGGCCAGCCAACTCTTCATCGCACCAGCCGAGGAGAAAACGGCCACATGGAACGAGCGACCAGATGGGTCATGGACGCCGGCGTAGACACCGAGGGTCAAGGCGACCGCCGACCCGGCCGCCACTGACGCCATCACACCGCGGTGGGCCGCCGTCATCGAGCAGTGTTGGACGTGAGCGATTCGAGGACGTCCGAGGCGCCGCTGCTGCGGTCGTCGAGGAGGGCCCGCTCATCGGTGCCGCCGAGGGTGAGCAGGGCTGCGGCCTCGACCGAGGACAGCAGTTCCCGCAGGTTCCGGGGCGGTGGGAAGTACTCGTCTTCGTTGGTGACGACGACCTCTTCGACCCCTTTCGCCGGCGCGAGGTGGTCGATGACGGCTCGCACGAGGTCTTCGGGCGCCGATGCCCCGGCGGTGACGCCGACCGTGCCGGATAGGTCGTGGGGCAACTCCGCGGCGCTGTTGACCCGGAACACGCGAGGGCATCCGGCTTCCTCGGCCAATCCGGCCAATGCATTGGTGTTGGAGGAGTTCGCCGAGCCGATCACCACCATGGCGTCGACCCGGGGGGCGATCTCCATCAGTGCACTCTGGCGGTTGGTGGTGGCGAAGCAGAGATCCGAGCGGCCCGGCTGCCACAGGTCGGGGAATCTCTCCCGGGTGGCCTCCAGCACCCCTTCCCACTCGCGGTGCGACAAGGTCGTCTGGGCCAGCACCGCTACCGGTGCTTCGAAATCCGGAAGCGCCTGGACCTCTTGGGGCGTTTCCACCCGGTGGATCGCCTCCGGTGCGACCGCCATCGTCCCGACGGCCTCCTCGTGGCCTTCATGACCGACGTAGACGATCTGATACCCCTTGCCCGCTCGGGTCTTCACCTCGTGGTGGACCTTGGTGACCAGGGGGCAGACGGCGTCGACGACGTAGCCGCCGCGCTCCCGGGCCGCCGCCACGACCTCGGGCGCCGAACCGTGGGCGGACAACATGATCGGCCGCCCGGCCGGTACCTCCGCGATGTCGTCGACGAACACCACACCGAGCTCCTCGAAGCGGCGGACCACCAACTGGTTGTGGACGATCTCGTGATAGCAGTACACGGGCGGCTCGAACGCCCGGACGAGCCAGGCGAGCGCCTTGATGGCCATCTCGACCCCGGCACAGAAGCCACGGGGAGCAGCAAGGAGAACCTTGTCGACGGTCACGGTCGAGAGGCTACCGCCGTCGTCGGGGGTGTCGTCCGCCACACGGGGTACCGCGGGTGGAGTCTGGGGGCCTGCTTGGTACGATTTCTGGTCGTTCTCGTGCCCGGATCGCCGGGCCGCACAGGAGTCTCCCACGATGTCGAAGATCTGCCAGGTCACCGGCAAGAAGCCGCACTTTGGCAAGCAGCTGTCCCACTCGCACCGCCGCACGAGTCGGCGTTGGGACCCCAACGTCCAGAAGAAGCGCTTCTACCTGCCGAGCGAACGCCGCTGGATCACGCTCAGCGTGAGCGCCAAGGGCATCAAGACCATCGACAAGCGCGGCATCGAGCGTGTCGTGGCCGACATGCGCCGCGACGGCCAGAAGATCTGAGGACACCACATGGCCAGCGACAAGCGTCCCATCATCAAGCTCCGCTCCACTGCGGGCACCGGGTACACCTACGTCACCACCAAGAACAAGACGAACACGCGCGAGCGGATCGAGATCAAGAAATACGATCCGGTCATCCGCCAGCACGTCGTGTTCAAGGAAGAACGCTGATCCGCGTCTTCCGTCAGCAATGCCGGTCGCTGGGGACCGTCCGGTGCTCGATGACCGACCGATAGCGGTCTTCGACTCCGGCTTCGGCGGGCTCACGGTCGCGCGGGCGCTGATCGATCTCCTCCCCGAAGAGGACATCGTCTACTTCGGCGACACCGCCAGGTACCCGTATGGCCCGCGGACCCACGAAGAGGTCGGCCGTTTCGCGGCCCAGATCACCGACTGGATGCTCGCTCGGTTCGATCCCAAACTGATCGTGGTGGCCTGCAACACCGCGGCCTCGGTGGCGCTCGACGACCTGGTCGCCCGCTCACCGGTACCGGTCGTCGGTGTGCTCGAGCCGGGATTGCAGGCACTCCTTCAAGTCACCACCACCGATCGGGTCGGGGTGATCGGCACGGTGGGCACGATCGCCAGCGGCGCCTACCAGACGCTCGCCCACCGCCTGGCCCCGCGTACCGAGCTGACATGTGCGGCCTGCCCGGGATTCGTGGAGTTCGTGGAGCGCGGCGAGACCGACTCCGACCAGGTGCACGTCCTGGCACAGCGGCTCCTCGCCCCCGTTCTGGAGGCCAAGATCGACAGCCTGTTGCTCGGCTGCACGCACTACCCGTTCCTCAGCCGTACCATCGGTGACGTGATGGGACGCGACGTGGTGCTGGTTTCCTCGGCTGACGAGACCGCCTTCGCGATCGACCGGGTGCTCACCAACGGTGGCGTGCGGCGCCACACCCGTCCCGAAACCAGCGACGGCGCCGTGCACCGGTTCGTGTCGAGCGGCGACACCGCCCTGTTCGCGGAACTCGGCGCACGCCTGCTGGGCCCGGAGCTGACCTCGGTCGAGAGCCACAGTTGGGGGGCGCCGTGACGATCGAAGTCATCGTGCTGGGCTCCTCGGGCTCCTACGCATCGGCCGACAACCCGTGCACGGGCTACCTCGTCCGGTCGGCCGCGGCGTGCGTGCTGCTCGACTGCGGGCCCGGCACCCTCGGCCCGCTCCAGCGCGAGCTGGACCTCAACGAACTCTCGGCGATCGTGCTCACCCACTGTCACCCCGACCACTGGCTCGAGCTGCCGGTGCTGCGCAACGTGTTCAAGTACTTCACGCCACGATCCGGCATTCCTCTGTACGGCACCGAGGAGACCCGGCGGATGAACGAGGCGGTCACCGCACGCGGACAGAAGCCCGATGACCCGTTCGTGTGGCAGACCATCGATGCCTCGTCGACCGTCACCATCGCCGACCAGACCTGGAAGTTCAGCCGCACGGACCACCCGGTCGAGACGCTCGCCGCCCGAGCCGACTCCGGCGGACGATCCATCGCCTACACCTCCGACACCGGGCCTGGCTGGGAGATGGGCACGCTCGGCCCGGGGCTCGACCTCGTTCTCTCCGATGCCAGTCATCTCAAGGAGTGGGAGGGCCAGGGCATCCCGCACCTGAGCGCTCGTGAGGCCGGCGTGCGGGCACGTGAGGCGGGTGCGGCTCGGCTGGTCGTCACCCACCTGGTACCAGGTTCTGACCCCGAGGCTCACCGCGTCGAGGCCGAAGCGGCCTACGGTGGCGCCGTCGACGTCGCCCTGCCGGGCGCTCGGTTCGCGGTCTGAGCCGCCCCGACGACCTCAACCAGCTTCCCGACCCGCGGAGTTCCCGTGTCCGACACCCGTTTCGATGGCCGCCGCCCCGACGAGCTGCGCCCGTTCTCTTTCGTGCGTGACTTCACCACCATGACCATGGGGTCATGCCTCGTCACCTTCGGCGAAACCCGCGTCCTCTGCACCGCATCGGTCGAGGACGACGTGCCCCGCTGGATGAAGGGGAAGGGCGAAGGCTGGGTGACCGCCGAGTACTCGATGCTTCCCGGATCCTCGCCCGAGCGGATCAGCCGGGAGCGCCGGGGCGCGAAGGGTCGCACCCAGGAGATCGAGCGTCTGATCGGGCGATCCCTACGGGCGGTCACCGACATGGTGGGGCTGGGAGAGACGTCGATCCGTCTCGACTGCGACGTGCTCCAGGCCGACGGCGGTACTCGGACGGCGTCTGTGTGCGGCGCGTACGTCGCGCTCCACGACGCCTGTAGCCGGCTGGTCCAGGCCGGCCGAATCGCCGCGAATCCGCTCACGACGGAGTGTGCCGCGATCTCGGTCGGCATCGTCGGCGGGCAGCCGGTGCTCGACCTGCCCTACCCCGAGGACTCGACCGCCGACGTGGACTTCAACGTGATCATGGACGGTGGTCTCCAACTGATCGAGGTGCAGGGCACCGCGGAGGGCAACACGTTCAGCCGCGATGAGCTGGATGCGCTGCTCGATCTGGCCGAGGGCGGCATCGCCACGATCACCGAAGCCCAGCGGACGGCCCTCGCCGAGCCGCCTGCACCCCGCTCGCCTGGGCGCTGAGCTCGTGGAGTTGCCCCGCCTGGTCTGTGCGAGCGCCAACCCGGACAAGGTGGCGGAGATCGCCCTCGTTCTGGAGGGACTGGTCGACCTGCAGCCGCGCCCGGCGGGGATGCCGGACGTCGTGGAGGACGCTCCCGATCTCGAGGGCAACGCCCGTTTGAAGGCGGTGGCCGTCTGCGAGGTGTCCGGTGCAGCCGCGGTCAGCGACGACACCGGACTCGAGGTCGACGCACTTGGTGGTGCCCCCGGAGTGGTGTCGGCGCGCTACGCCGGTGAGGACGCGTCCTACGCCGACAACGTCGCCAAGCTGCTCGACGAACTCGACCGGGTCGGCGCGCACACTCAGGAGGAACGGAGTGCCCGGTTCCGCACGGTCGTCGTGGTGCGGTATCCCGACGGTGCAGAGGTCGCCGTCGAAGGCGCCGTCGAGGGCTGGATCGCCGCCGCTCCGGTCGGAGGTGGTGGTTTCGGCTACGACCCCGTGTTCGTCCCCTACGAAGGCGGGGGCCGCTCCTTCGCAGAGATGGGTGACGAGAAGCACCGGATCAGTCATCGGGGCCGTGCTTTTCGGGCACTGGCCGAAGCGCTCGGGGCCTAGCCGTGATCGACCGTCGCCGTGGCTGGATGCTCGCGGCGGTCGGCATGTTGCTCGTCTCGACCGACTCGTACTTCGTCCGCCTCTCAGAGCTGGGTGGCTGGGATGTCGCCTTCCTTACCGCCGGGTTCTCCGCTCCGCTCCAGATCACCCTTCAGCGGGTGGTCGAGGGAGGCCGTCCACTCGAGCGCTTCCGCCGCCATGCCCGGCCGCTTCTGGCGGTCGGGATCCTGGCCGGGGTGAGCCAGATCACCTTCGTCACGGCCATCACCCGCACCAACGTCTCGAATGTCGTCGTGATCGTGGCTGCCGCGCCGATCATGGCCGCCGTGGTGGGGCGGGTCTTCCTCGGCGAGCGCACCAGTCGGCGAGTGTGGTCGGCGATCTTCGTCACCCTCATCGGGGTGGTGATCGTCGTGTCGGGATCGGTCGGTGAACCGAACCTGGTGGGCGATGCGCTCGCGATGGTGGCGGTGGGAGCTTTCGCAATCAGCATCAACATCTGGCGCCGGCACGGCGACATGAGCCGTTTCGTCGGGCTGGCCCTCGCCGCCCTGGTCACGGTCGGTGTTTCGGTCTGGTTCGCCGATCCGCTCAGCCACGGGACGAAGGCCTATGTGGCCTGTGGCCTGATGGGCCTGATCTTCAATCCGATCGGTCGCCTCTGCCACACCAACGCGCCTCGCTATGCGCCGGTCGCCGAAGTGGCGCTGTTCGTCCCGATCGAGACTCTCGCGGCGACGACCTGGGCGTGGATCGCCTTCAGCGAGTCCCCGACCGGGGCCACCTGCGTCGGTGGGGCGGTGGTGATCGCGGGGGTGGTGTACGGGACCCTCGGACAGGCCTCCCGGAGCCCGAAATCCGCCGAATAGAGGGCATTTCACCGTCTTCTTGACATCTCCTTGACGGCTTTGACGCGCCCTTGACGCGTCTCGGACGGCGCCCTGACGCCGTCATCGGACGGTGGCGCCATGAACGCCACCGTCACCGCCTTCACCGTCGCACTCGCCCTCCTCGGCGAGCCTCATTTCGCCCCCGAGACTGACACCTCCACCACCACCGTCGTCGACGCCTACGGGATCTACGGCGCCGATGCCACCGAGACCGAGATGATCGACGACGCGATGGACACCTTCGCCGATGCCGGTCTGGCGCTCCCGGAGCTGCGCATCTACGTCCACGACTCGCTCGAGCCTTGCCGCGACAACATCGGCCTCTGGGGCAAGGGTGGCGACAAGGAGCGCATCGATCTCTGCATGGTCGAGTCGGCCGTGCTGCTTCACGAGCTCGCCCACGCCTGGGAGCACCACGCGGTCTCCGACGCCACCCGGGATGCCTTCATGGAGCGGACCGACTCCGGAACGTGGAACGATCACGACATCGACCACCACTCGCGAGGCATCGAGAAGGCCGCCTACCTCGTCGCCTGGAGCCTCGAGGACCAGCCCATCCCGCGGATGAGCGCCGGCCACTACGCCGAAGATCTCGAGCTCTACGAGCTACTGACCGGCACGACGAGCCCTCGCGTGGCCCATTGGAACACCGAGTCGGGACCGGTCAGCGATGCGGCGCTCGAGGGCATGCGAGCCGCAGCCGAGGCCTCCGAGTCGAGCCCCGAATTCAGCTAGGGGCGGCGCCCGGCATAGGCAAGGAGACGGCTTTGCTCATCTGCATCTTCACCCACCTCGATCTCGGGACCGAACCGGCCGTCGGCCCGGATTGCCTCGGACGGCATCCGCTGGAGACCGGCCAAGCACATGGTCACTGCCTCGGCGGGCAGGGTCTCGTCGGCGCCGACTGCTCGGGCCACGTCCCAGGCGTGGAGGAGGAGATCGTTGGTGGCGATGCCGAACATCACCGACTTCGGCATCTGGCCGAATGCCGGATGGTCGCTCATTCCCTCGAGCGCTCCCTCCACGGCGAGAGCTGCGGTGATGGCCTCGCAGACCGCGGGCCACTCGGCACCCTCGGCGATGTCCGCGCCGATCATGCCGCTCCCCACTCGACTCTGGACGTCCACCGCGTGGGCGACCACGTCGTCGGCGCTCCATCCCTTGCACGGGGAGGCCGCGCCGCCCCGATCGCCGATGGCGGCGTAGCTCGCGCTGAACGCGTCGGCCGCCTGCTTCCAGATGTCGATGTGTTGTTGGCTCATGGGAAGAGTCTGGCTCAGACGGCCGCAGCCGGGGAGATCTAGGGTGGTGCCTCACATGGACTTCAGGGTTCTCGGGCCGGTGACGGTCCTCGACGGAACGGACCCAGTGACGATCGGGGGTCCGAAGCCGCGGGCGGTGCTGGCCGTGTTGTTGTCGCGGGTTGGCGAGCCGGTGTCGGTGGACGTGTTGGTGCAGGCCGTTTATGGCGAGGACGCTCCGGACCGATCCCGGAGATCCGTTCAGACCTATGTCTCGAACCTCCGTGGCGTCTTGGGAGATGTGATCGTGAAGGTCGGGAACGGCTGGACACTTCGGGTCGATCCTGGCGTCGTCGATGCGGAGCGGCTGGCGGCGGCTGTCGGCTCGGTGGAGTCGGTCTCGGCGGAGCGTCTGGTCGACGTGCTCGCTTCCGCGTTGGGGGAGTGGCGCGGCGACCCATACGCCGATGTCGAGGCGCATGGACTCCTGGATGCGGAGGTAGCTCGCCTGAGGGAACTCCGGGTGATGGCCCTGCGCAGGAGGATTGATGCCCTACTCGAGCTCGGCCGCCACCCGGAGGTGATCGGTGAGATCGAGGGTCTGATTGCCGCGTACCCATACCAGGAGCATTTCCGGGCACAGCACATGCGGGCTCTCTACCGAGCGGGCCGCCAGGCTGATGCGCTTCGTTCGTTCGCTGAGATTCGAGAGTTGCTCGTCGAGGAGCTCGGGATCGAGCCGGGTGCCGATCTCCGCGAGCTGGAACGGCGGATCCTGGAGCAGGACGAGTCGCTCGAGGGCGGTCCTGCGCCACAGAGCGAGGGCGCGGCGTCGGCGACAACCGTGCGCGCGGAGCCGCCTGTGGAGCCTCCCTCCGGGACGGTCACGTTCATGTTCACCGATGTCGAGTCGAGCACCCGACTGTGGGCGGAGGACGCTGAGTCGATGTCGGAATCACTGCAGGTTCACGACGACGTGCTGCGGAGCTCGATCGATCACCACGCTGGCTATGTGTTCACCACAGCGGGCGATGCGTTCTGTGCCGCATTCGCTTCGACATCGCGGGCGGCCGCGTGTGCGATCGCGGTACAGCACAGGATGGCGGAAGCTTCGTGGCCCGGGCCGGAGCTTCGGGTCCGGATCGGCCTCCACGTGGGGGAGGCCGAGGAGCGGGACGGCGACTACTTCGGGCCGGTTGTCAACTTGGCGGCGAGAGTGAGCGGCGCCGGTCACGCAGGCCAGATCCTGGCAACCGACGCAGTCTGTTCAACGGCGGTGATCGACTCGCTGGACCTTGGCGAACACCGCCTCAAAGACGTTCCCCTGCCGGTCCGCCTCCATCAGGTCGGACCAGGCTCCTTCCCGCCGCCCCGGGCCGTCTCGGGGCGGCGTTCGAACCTCCCCGACCCACCGAACCCGCTGATCGGGCGGGACGACGACGTCGCGAGGATCAGGTCGCTCCTCGCAGACAACCGACTCGTCACCCTCACGGGGCCCGGCGGCTCGGGCAAGACCCGCCTCGCCATCGAGGTCGCGTTGCAGGTCGTGGAGCTCGAGGATTGCGGCGACGACGGTGTCTTCTTCGTCGACCTCAGCATTGTCTCCGAGGACGATGGCGTTGCGTCCGCCGTTGCCGAAGCCCTAGCAGCGGGAGGTATCGGCGGCGGTTCCGCCGCGCCTGTCGACGAAACCGTCAGTCGTCGCGCGGTGTTGGTGGTGCTCGACAACTGTGAGCACGTGGTCGAGGCCGCAGCCGAGTTCGCCGAGGCGGTGGTGGATCGGGGAGGGCCCGGACGCCTCCTTGCGACCAGCCGCGAGTTCCTCGACATCGACGGTGAGCAGGTGCACCGGGTTGCAGCTCTTGCGACGGCAGAGGGCGGGCCCGCCATCGAGCTCTTCGCTGCCCGAGCCGCCGCCGTGACACCTGGCTTCGTCGTGGACGACTCGAATCGCCGCACTGTCGCCGCACTCTGCGAACAGCTCGACGGCATGCCCTTGGCGATCGAGCTTGCTGCGGCGCGCACGACCGTGCTTTCCCCGGCTGAACTCCTCGAACGGATCGAGGACCGGTTCCGGCTGTTGTCCGGCGGTCGCCGCCGGGGCCGTCGAAAGCAGCGGACCCTGGAGGCGACGATCGACTGGAGCTTCGACCTTCTGGATCACCAGGAGCAGAAGCTCCTCCTTTCGCTCGGAGTCTTCCGGGGGTCGTTCGACCGCGAGGCGGCCGCCGAGGTCGGCGGCATCGGGGTCGACGAGGCGACCGATCTGATCGAGGCGCTCGTGACCAAGTCGTTGGTTGTGGTCCGACGGGGCTCGCGGATCACCTGGTTCCGGCTTCTCGAGACGATTCGTGCCTACGCCGAAGACCGACTGCTTCGGGAGGGCACGCTCGAGTCGGTCCGGGACAGGCACCTGGGCT
>CAYFLT010000053.1:0-1724 GCA_964344055.1 uncultured Candidatus Nemicrothrix sp. | reverse complement strand
GCTGGTTCCTCGCTCGAGCCGAGGTCATGGCCGAGGCGGTCAGAGCACGCGAAGGGATCGAGACCGCCTGGGGCATCGGCGAGCTGACTCGTTGGGGCCCTCAGCGTCCAAACGTCGAGGCGGCCATCGACTGGGCGCTCGCCACGGATCGGCACGTTGATGCGGGTGAGCTGCTGTTCCGGGCCCGGGTGCTGTGGTTCTCCCCGACGACGGATTCGGTTTGGGAACGATTGGAGATGATCCGGGCCGGAGTCGGCACGGGCTCAGAGCTCGCGGAGCGACTCGCGATTCTCGAGATCGACTACTTCAGCGCGATCGGTGATCACCACCGGGTCATCCGGGTCGCGGAGGGACTCCGAGACGCCTCCGACCTCCACGCTCGAAGCACGGGGCTCCTGTTCCTCGCCAGTCTCCGGAGATTCGATTCGGACGAGTTTCTCCGGCTCTGTGCGGAGGGTGAGGAGCTCGGGGTCCACAACCGCTTCGGGGGCTGGGCGACGATCCGCGCGGAGGTTGCGCTCGAGCAGGGCGATCCTCGTGGGGCAACGGAGCTCCTCGATCCGTACGTGGCCCAGGGGAGCATGGGCACGGCGGCTCAGACCATGGCGGTGGCCCTCCTCGAGCTCGGTCGCCCGTCCGAGGCGTATCCGTTGGTTGCTCACTACGAGCTGCTCGGGGATGCGTTCCCTCACCGACTGCTTCACGCACTCTGCGTGCTCGCCGAGGGACAGCGCGAGCGAGCAGAGACCGAGATCGTCGACTTGGCGCGCGGGCGCATCGCGGATCCAGTGGAACACCTCTCGAACCGGGCCCTCGTGGGGCTCGCCGCGCTGGCCGACGTCGACGGTCACCGGGAGTGGGCGAGGGAGATCATGCTGGCGGTCGCCGCCAATCGGCTGGTCCACACCTTCACCATCGCAGCCATGGTCGCGAGACGACTCGGCTGTTTCGATGAGTTCCGGGCCGGTGTCGATGCCGCGTTCGATCATGGCTGGCGCGACACTGCATCCGAGTTCCTCGTCGCGACACTGGCCCGCTGGGACGAGCTGCATCCTCTCTCGGGGCCGAAGTCCACACCGGCCGAGCGGCAGTGACATGGCAGAGCGCCGGCGTAGCAGGTGGTGCGGACGGGGGGACTCGAACCCCCACACCCTTGCGGGTACCAGGACCTAAACCTGGCGCGTATGCCAATTCCGCCACGTCCGCGGGCGTTGCGCCAGGCTAGCCATCGAGGGCGGTACCATTCGCACCTATGACCTCCTCCCCGGACATGCCCTTCCAGCCGCAGCTCGCGACCAGCAGCCTGATCGGCAACCCGCAGGCCGAGATCTACTACCGCCTGCTTCAGGACCGCATCGTCGTGCTCGGCACCGACGTCAACGACGACATCGCCAACTACATCACGGCCCAGCTCCTCTACCTGGAAGGCCAGAACAACGAGAAGCCGATCTGGCTCTACATCAACTCCCCGGGTGGGTCGGTGAGCGCCGGCATGGCCATCTACGACACCATGCAGTTCGTCGCCCCCGAGGTCGGCACCATCTGTATGGGGCTCGGTGCCTCGATGGGCCAATTCCTGCTGTGTGCGGGCGCCCCCGGCAAGCGATATGCCCTGCCCCACGCCCGGGTGATGATGCATCAGCCCCTCGGCGGCGTGCAGGGCCAGGCGTCCGACATCGCCATCCAGGCCGAGCAGATGGCCTACACCAAGAAGCTGCTCCAGG
>CAYFLT010000052.1:23612-35383 GCA_964344055.1 uncultured Candidatus Nemicrothrix sp. | reverse complement strand
GGACAGTTCGGCATCGATCACGCGTCGTTGTGGCTGTTGTCGTATCGGCCTCCGGCCCTACGGGCCGAGCTGTCGCTGCAGGTCGGATCCGGCCCCGATCGGTTGATGCCCCCGGACTTGGGGAATGTCGACGAGGTCGTCTTCGATGGGGACTCTGCCAGAGCCGCGATTCATGACGCGAATGGGGAGTGGAATCTCGAAGAGACGCCACCGCGAGTTCGCGAACGGATCGAGCACCTGGCCGGGCCTGAGATCTCTCGCCGTGTGGGCTTCGTTCGCGAGGGTGAAGGGGAGGGCGAGTTCAGGACCCTGATCTTCACCCGGCCCGGGGCCGAGCCGTTCGGCGATCACGTGTTGTCCTTGCTCACGTCGGCTTTGTCGATCGTCAGCCAGCACGAGGCCCGGGTGGTCGCGGAACGCACGTTCGGAACCACCTTCGAGTCGGCTCCGATTGCGATCAGTATCCGGGAACAAGACATGACCCTGATCGGCTGCAACTCCAACTATTCGCGTTTGACGGGTCGTTCCGAGGAGGAGCTGATCGGCTCCAACCTCGAGCTCGTCTTGGCCCCGGATCACAAACAGCGGGCCGATGTCGCGTTCGACCGAGCGCTACACGACAGCGCAACGGATCGGGAGGTGGCCTTCTGCCGTCCGGATGGGACGATTGTGTGGGCGAAGGTGCGGTCGACGCCGGTGGAGATCCCCGGTCGCAGTCACGACGTGCTCTTGACGTATGCGGAGGACATCACTGAGCAGCGGCGGAGTCGTCAGCTTCTGGAGTATCAGGCGACTCATGATGAGTTGACGGGGTTGCCGAATCGTCGTTCGTTTGTGGCTGATGTTGCGCGGGAGCTCACCCACGGTCATCAGTGCGCGGTCTTGGTGCTGGATCTGGATCGTTTCAAGGTCGTGAACGATTCCCTCGGTCACAGTGTCGGTGATCAGCTTCTGATCACGTGTGCGGATCGGATCCGGTTGTCGTTGCGGCCGGGGGATTCGGTGTGTCGGCTTGGTGGTGACGAGTTCGCGATTTTGTTGCGGGCGCCTGCGGATGCGAGTGCGGCGTCGGTGGTGGCGGATCGTCTTTTGGGGTTGTTGGCTGAGCCGGTGCGTATCGCTGGTGAGGAGGTGTTTCCGTCGGCGAGCATCGGCATCGCCATCCCGGAGGAGAACGACGCCGTCGAGGACCTCCTGCGCCACGCCGATGCGGCCATGTATCAGGCCAAGGCGGGTGGGCGCGATCAGTGGGTTCGCTTCGATCGTTCCCTCCGCGAGGCGGTCGTGGAGCGGATCCGAACCGAGACCGATCTGCGTCGCGCCATCGAGAACGGTCAGCTCGAGGTTCACTATCAGCCCGAGTTCATGCTCGACAGCGGCGCGATTGTCGGCGCTGAGGCGCTGGTGCGGTGGCGTCACCCGGAACGGGGCCTGCTGTCGGCCGGGGCGTTCATCGACCTGGCGGAGGAGACCGGGCTGGTGGTCGACATTGGCCGCTGGGTGCTCGGTCAGGCCACCGTTCAGGGCGCGGCGTGGGTTTCGGCCGGTCACGATGTGGTCGTGCGGGTCAATCTGTCGGCTCGACAGCTGCGACCGGCGGTGGTGGGTGAGGTGCAGTCGGCCTTGGCCGAAGCTGGTCTGCCGCCCGAACGGCTCTGCCTGGAGCTCACCGAGACGGCGATCATGGACGATGTGCAGGAGTCGGCTCGGATTCTGGGTGAGTTCCGTGATCTCGGTGTGCATGTGGCGATCGACGACTTCGGTACGGGGTTTTCGTCGCTGGCGTATCTGAAGCGGTTCCCGGTCGACATCTTGAAGATCGACCGCACATTTGTGGATGGTGTCGGTGTTGATCCCGATGACACTGCCATCGTTCGATCGATCATCGGTCTGGCGCGTACGTTGCGTCTCGATGTGGTGGCGGAGGGGATCGAGGACGCCAACCAGATCAGCGAGCTGGTCCGGTTGGGTTGTTACCGGGGCCAGGGATTCCACATGGCCAAGCCCGCACTCCCCGACGAAGTCGACCGACTACTCGTTGACGAAGGTCTCGGAGCGTGAGTCGTGGGCCGCGCTGAGGAGGTTCGGTCAGAGGAGGACCCAGCCAGCCGTCGGGCCGACCTGCTCGAGGCCGAACGAGCATTCGGGCGCGCCCTGCAGGCTGCCGACTTCGGCACCATCGATGGTGTCGTGGCTGGGCACCTCAGCCTCATCGGACCGGCACTCGGACTCGTCGTACTCAGGGAGACCCGCGCCGGGTCGGCCGGGGCGGGCTGGCACGACCGCCACGAGGTGTCCGATGAAACGCTCGAGGCCATCTGCTCCCGGGTCGGCGACCAAGTGACCGGCGGCGACCCGGTCTGGTTGGACGCAGTTGACCAGCTTCCGATCTTCGCCGCGCCGTTCCAGGTAGCGAGCGAGTTCGCCGCGTTGATCGCGGTGCCCGCGGGGTCGGTCGAGCTCAGCCCCAGCAGCTGCTATGCGCTCGAGATGATCGCCGAGCTCATCGCGTTCACGCGGGTCCGCCTTGATGCGGAAGCTGCGCTCGACCGCCGGCTCGAACTGCAGGAGTTCCTGAACGGGGTGTCGGTCACCGCGGCGGTCGGGGCCAGCGAGGATGTCATCCGCACGATTCTGGAGGAGACATGCGCCTTCTTCTCCCTCGGAGGCATGTCGGTGTGGCGGCGCGTCGATGAGCGCCGGTTCGTGGTGTACTGGCAGTCCACCCGTGGTGGCCTGGAGTCGCGGGAGAGATCTCAGTCGATCGACATCGATCCGGCGATCGTCGACGATGTCGGGCCCTCCGGCCACCTCCTCGTTCCGCTCTCGTTCTTCTCCTCGGATCGGGAGTTCCTCCTACCGGAGGACTCCGAGGCACTGGTTGTGCCGATGTCGGGTCCGGACGGGACCGATGGCGCGGTCGTCTTCACCGACCCCAACCACCGACCCTGGTCCGACGAAGAGATCACCGCGGCCAAGTCGATCAGCCGCAGTCTCCGCAAGGTGGTCTCGTTCCTTCGCGACGAGGAGGAGAGTGCTCGCCGGACAAAGCTCGAGGAAGTCATCTACGAGGTGGCGGCGCTCGCAGCCCGTTCCGGTTTCGAGGACGAGGAGGAGTTCGTCTCTGCCGCGCTCTCGAAGATGCTCGAGGGCATAGGTCTCACGGGTGTGTCCCTTTGGGATCGTCACGGCGATTGGCTCGATCGTCGTGTCGGCATCGCCGCCTCGGGCCGGGACCTCCAGGCTCCGAGCCGGGTGGCCTTCGAACCCAACTGGCTCGCCACCATGGAGTCCAAGGGTTACGCCTTTCGCCGCGCGGGCAGCGTGCGTGATCCCGATTTCTCGCCGGATTCGAAGATCCTCGGAATCGCACTCAGCAAAGGAGTGGAGGTCACGGGTCTCCTGACGATGGTGGACCCCGGTCGAACCCGTTGGGACGCCGATGAACTGGCGGCCGCCAGGGTCTTGACCAACACGATCGGTCAGACCCTGGTTCGCTTCGATGTCGAGCGGACGATCCGGCGCCGCCTGGATTTGGAGGGTCTGATCGGCCGCCTGGCTGCGAGTGCCGTCGACGTCCAACTCGAGGAGGCCGATGAGTCCGTCGGCGGCATGCTGCAGGAGGTCGTTGCGTTCTTCGGGCTGGCTTGGGCCCAGGTCTGGAGCGATGAGGGAGGCTTCATCCAGTTGCGGAGCACGTACCGGGCAGATGGTGCGGTGGTGCCGGACGGATTCCGTGTGGCGATCGACCTCGAGGAGTTCCTCGGGAAGCGCTCCTGGCTGGTCACGCGACTCGGTGAACTGGAGTATCTGCACGGCCAGAACGTCGGATTGTCGCCCGACAGCAAGGTGCTTTTCGTCTCGATGGCGGACTCGCGAGGTTCGCTGGGAATGCTCTGTCTCGTCGACCCTTCGCAGCGCCATTGGGACGACGACGAGTTGTCGGCGTTCCGGTCGATCGCCGACATCTTCGGCCAGGTCCGGGCCAAGCTGATCATTGCCCGGGCACTCGAAGCTCAGCGCCGTATCGATTCACTGCTCACGACGGCGGCGGCGGGCTTTGTCGAGTCACCACTCGAATCGGTTCGAGAAGTGGTCGATGACGCACTTCGGGCCCTCCGCGACGAACTCGACTGCGAGTCGATCGCGCTCTTCGAACTCGATCCGGAGACCTTGGAGTTCCACTGCCCGTGTGAGGCGACCCGATCGGGCGAGCCGTTGCAGGCCAACTACGCTCCGATGGAGCGGGACAGCGCGTTGGTTGCGAGGATTCTGAATCCCGACGCGGGGACGGTGTGGCGGCTGTCGGATCTGTTGGAGTTCCCGGAGAGCACCGGGCGATCCAGGATGCACATACTGCCGGTCGTCCGGGGTCGCGATATTCTGATCCTGTCCGCGCTCGATCGACGTGGGGCACTGCCGGGGCCATCGCAGGCGGCCCTGCGGTCGCTCGCCGGATTGATCGCACAGCTCAGGAGCCGCACGGTCCTCGAGGAACGCGCCAGGCGTCGAGCCGCCAGCGACCGACTCCTGGCGGATGTTGCCGCCGACTTCGCCGACCGGAAGCCCGCCGACTCCGCTGAGGGGATCGAGCGTGCCTTCCGGTTGCTCACCGATCTGTTCGGTGCCGCCTCGGCGGTGATGTGGGTGATGGAGCCGGACGGAGGGGCCCGGCGTTCGGTGGCCTGGTATCAGGATGAGACGCTCGAGGCCGGAAGTACCGGCTACATCCCTGCGGACAACCCCCTGTTGAGGCGGGTCAGGTCGACACCCGAAGCGATCGCCTACGACCTCGGTGCCGGGACGGTCACGCCGGGCCGTGAGTCCTTCTGTGTCGCTTCGGCCTCCATCGAGCGGGGTGGAGTGAACAGTCTTGGGTTGACCCTCACATTCACTCGGCCGATGCGTCAGGTTCGAGACATCGACATCGCCACGGACGCGGTCGGGTCGCTCGGACTCCTGATCGGTCAGCTCGAACAGCGCCTCGAGGCGGATCGGGCCGTCGAGCGACGCCTCGATACCGAGGACTTGCTGCGGAAGTTCGCTACTCGACTCCTGGCCACGAGTTCCGCCGAACGCGACGGCACGGCCGAGTCGCTGAAGTGGCTGGTCGGACAGTTCGGCATCGATCACGCGTCGTTGTGGCTGTTGTCGTATCGGCCTCCGGCCCTACGGGCCGAGCTGTCGCTGCAGGTCGGATCCGGCCCCGATCGGTTGATGCCCCCGGACTTGGGGAATGTCGACGAGGTCGTCTTCGATGGGGACTCTGCCAGAGCCGCGATTCATGACGCGAATGGGGAGTGGAATCTCGAAGAGACGCCACCGCGAGTTCGCGAACGGATCGAGCACCTGGCCGGGCCTGAGATCTCTCGCCGTGTGGGCTTCGTTCGCGAGGGTGAAGGGGAGGGCGAGTTCAGGACCCTGATCTTCACCCGGCCCGGGGCCGAGCCGTTCGGCGATCACGTGTTGTCCTTGCTCACGTCGGCTTTGTCGATCGTCAGCCAGCACGAGGCCCGGGTGGTCGCGGAACGCACGTTCGGAACCACCTTCGAGTCGGCTCCGATTGCGATCAGTATCCGGGAACAAGACATGACCCTGATCGGCTGCAACTCCAACTATTCGCGTTTGACGGGTCGTTCCGAGGAGGAGCTGATCGGCTCCAACCTCGAGCTCGTCTTGGCCCCGGATCACAAACAGCGGGCCGATGTCGCGTTCGACCGAGCGCTACACGACAGCGCAACGGATCGGGAGGTGGCCTTCTGCCGTCCGGATGGGACGATTGTGTGGGCGAAGGTGCGGTCGACGCCGGTGGAGATCCCCGGTCGCAGTCACGACGTGCTCTTGACGTATGCGGAGGACATCACTGAGCAGCGGCGGAGTCGTCAGCTTCTGGAGTATCAGGCGACTCATGATGAGTTGACGGGGTTGCCGAATCGTCGTTCGTTTGTGGCTGATGTTGCGCGGGAGCTCACCCACGGTCATCAGTGCGCGGTCTTGGTGCTGGATCTGGATCGTTTCAAGGTCGTGAACGATTCCCTCGGTCACAGTGTCGGTGATCAGCTTCTGATCACGTGTGCGGATCGGATCCGGTTGTCGTTGCGGCCGGGGGATTCGGTGTGTCGGCTTGGTGGTGACGAGTTCGCGATTTTGTTGCGGGCGCCTGCGGATGCGAGTGCGGCGTCGGTGGTGGCGGATCGTCTTTTGGGGTTGTTGGCTGAGCCGGTGCGTATCGCTGGTGAGGAGGTGTTTCCGTCGGCGAGCATCGGCATCGCCATCCCGGAGGAGAACGACGCCGTCGAGGACCTCCTGCGCCACGCCGATGCGGCCATGTATCAGGCCAAGGCGGGTGGGCGCGATCAGTGGGTTCGCTTCGATCGTTCCCTCCGCGAGGCGGTCGTGGAGCGGATCCGAACCGAGACCGATCTGCGTCGCGCCATCGAGAACGGTCAGCTCGAGGTTCACTATCAGCCCGAGTTCATGCTCGACAGCGGCGCGATTGTCGGCGCTGAGGCGCTGGTGCGGTGGCGTCACCCGGAACGGGGCCTGCTGTCGGCCGGGGCGTTCATCGACCTGGCGGAGGAGACCGGGCTGGTGGTCGACATTGGCCGCTGGGTGCTCGGTCAGGCCACCGTTCAGGGCGCGGCGTGGGTTTCGGCCGGTCACGATGTGGTCGTGCGGGTCAATCTGTCGGCTCGACAGCTGCGACCGGCGGTGGTGGGTGAGGTGCAGTCGGCCTTGGCCGAAGCTGGTCTGCCGCCCGAACGGCTCTGCCTGGAGCTCACCGAGACGGCGATCATGGACGATGTGCAGGAGTCGGCTCGGATTCTGGGTGAGTTCCGTGATCTCGGTGTGCATGTGGCGATCGACGACTTCGGTACGGGGTTTTCGTCGCTGGCGTATCTGAAGCGGTTCCCGGTCGACATCTTGAAGATCGACCGCACATTTGTGGATGGTGTCGGTGTTGATCCCGATGACACTGCCATCGTTCGATCGATCATCGGTCTGGCGCGTACGTTGCGTCTCGATGTGGTGGCGGAGGGGATCGAGGACGCCAACCAGATCAGCGAGCTGGTCCGGTTGGGTTGTTACCGGGGCCAGGGATTCCACATGGCCAAGCCCGCACTCCCCGACGAAGTGGGTCGGCTGCTCGTGGCCAATGCCGAGGATCACTGAAAAATCAAGGGTCACGGTCTTTACAAGCGTGTGATTACAGTGCTGTAATTACCGCCAGTGGCAGCAGGCGGAGGAGATCCGTTGTGGATCTCATTTCTTGCTGTGCCGGAGGACTCATGGCCATTCACCACGAAACCGAACCAGAAGAGAAGTCCTGGCAGGACTTCGCGAACTGTCTCGGCGTCGATCCCGACCTCTTCTTCCCAGAGCGGGGAGCATCCACGCGGGAGGCCAAGGAGGTCTGCCGGGGTTGTGTGGTCCGTGAGGACTGCCTCGAGTACGCCCTCCAGAACGGCGAGAAGTTCGGGATCTGGGGCGGAATGAGCGAGCGGGAGCGGCGTCGAATCCGCCGTCAGCGTGCCCTGGCCCGCGCCGCGGCCGCGGCCCAGTCCGACACGGTCACCGCCTGACCATCCGGCATCACCCCGTATCTGGGCCAAATGGCCCTCATGCCTTCCTCACAGAACGCGCGGTACGCTCACAGGCATGAACCTCGGTACCCCCGAACTCCTCGTGATCCTCGTCATCGTGCTGCTGGTGTTCGGCGGTGCCAAGCTCCCGAAGCTCGCCCGGTCCCTCGGCCAGGCCCAGAAGGAGTTCAAGACCGGCCTCTCGGAGGGCGCGGACGACGACGACACCAAGGACGCCTGACCGCGTCCTCTCCCGCGTGAACCACCCGGGCCCATGACCGGCACGGCCCCCGGTGGTGACCCGGTTCCCAGCTGGGACGCGGTCGCCCGCGACCACGGCGGGTTCATGTTCTCGGTGGCGTTCCGCCTCGCCGGGAACCAATCCGATGCCGAGGACGTTGTCCAGGAGGCGCTCCTTCGCGTGAAACGCGGCTTGGAGACCTACACCCCCGGTTCCCTCCAGGGATGGCTGGCCCGCATCGTGACCAACGTTTTCCTCGACGAGACCCGGCGCCGCAAGCGCCGGCCCCAAACCCGGCTCCCCGACGAGCCCGACCGGGTTCTCGCCGGCGCGCCCGCGGCCGATGAGGCGCTCGCGATGGAAACGCTCCCGGACCATCTGCAACGGGCCCTGAGTGGGCTCGCGGAGGAGTTCCGTGTCGCCGTGGTGCTGTGCGACGTCGCCGGCCTCACCTACGACGAGATCGCGGCCCAGACCGGCGTGCCCGTGGGAACCGTACGGTCGAGGGTGCACAGGGGCCGCACCAAACTCCGGGAGGTGCTGTCGTGACCGATGACGATCGCATCAGCGCCTGGCTCGATGGTGAGCTCGACTCGGACGAAGCCGCCCGGTTCGAATCGGAGCTCGCCGCTGACGAAGCCCTTCGGGCCGAGCTCGACTCGGTGGCCGGAGTCCGCGCCCTGCTGCGGGCTGCGGGCCGGGTCTCGCTGGAAGAGGGTGCGCTGGAGCGGATCGTCCGCGCCGTGGCCGCGGAGCCCGAGCCGGAAGCCGGCCCCGGCGGGGGCGCCGTCGTCGCCCTCGAGTCGCGGCGGCGGGTGCCGACCCTCGCGGCCGTCGCCGCCTCCTTCATCATCGTGTTGAGCGTGGTTGGCGGGGTCGGCGGAGACACCACCCTGCCAGCGGTCGGTGACCTCGTCGCCCGCCACGCGGCCGCGGCGGCTGCCGACGACATGCCGCCGAGCGACGAGGAGGCCATGGCAGACGCCAAGTCCGATGGCCCGGCCATGCCGAGTGGATACGTCATCGCCCATGCGTGGCGTAGCGACGACATCACCCACATGATGTACGCGGGTCCGGACGGCTCGATGCTGTCGGTCTTTCAGCAGGTTGGCGAAACCGACGTCGCGATGGTCGGCGACGAGATGGGGGGCAAGGGCGACGTGAGCGACATGGGGGGAACGCCGATGTGGTCCGGCTCGGTGGCGGACACCCATGTGGCCGTGCTGGACGGTGACGGCTACCTGTGGACGTTCGTGGGTGATGCGGACCACGACACGATGGAGATCATGATGGCCGAGCTTCCCGGTCGAGAACCCGGCCTCATCGAGCGGATGCGGGACGCTGCCGACGCCATCGTCGAACCGTTCCGCCTCGGCTGGCGCTGATCACGTCGACCAGGACCCGTTTCGGCGTGGCGACGCGTCAGGCGGCCGCCGCGGCGAGCCGCCGTGCTCGAAGGATCCGGCGACGCTGACGCTCACTGCACCCGCCCCAGACCCCATGGTCGATGCGGTTGCGCAGGGCGTACTCCAGGCAGCGCTCCTGTACGGGGCAACCTTCACAGACTCGTTTGGCGACTTCGACGCCAACGCCGTCTGAGGGGAAGAAGGTGTCAGGGTGGTGCGTGGCGCAGTTGCCTCGTGCCATCCAGTTGGTGTCCATTCGGATCTCCTTGGTCGGGCCGCCGCCCAACCGCCCGCTTTGTGCGTGCAGGTACTACGCCCAGAACTGGTGGAAAGTTCCCGTAAAACGTCAATCGGCCCATTGACAGCCGCCACCTGAGGAACTTTTCGGGCGGTTTCGGCCATACACTGACGAGCCATGACGGACACCGTTGACGCTGAAATCGAGGAGCCGCCGGTCGGCCAGGCCACCATCGTCTACCTCGGTCCCACCGCCCCCCACTGGGAGATTCGGGCGGTTTTCGGCGAGCGCGAGGTGATGGACGGCTTCCGGGACCGGGTGAATGCCCGCCTCCTGCTGCTGCCGCCGCACGACCCCCAGTTCCGCCGCAACCGAGAGCGCGTGAACCGCGACGGAGAGCGCGAGCGGATCGTCGTCGAGTGGGATCTCGGCTATCCCGAGGACGAGCCGGAGGTTCCACCCGTGCCGACGGTCGGTGTAGATCTCGGTGGAACGAAGGCCATGGCGGTGCTCGTCGTCGACGGCGAGATCGTGGCCAAGGCCAAGAAGGCCACCCCACGAGAGGGTGGCCCCGACGCGGTCCTCGACACGGTGCAGCGGGCCGTTGAGAAGGTCGACCCGGACGCCATCGCATCGGCGATCGGGGTCGGTGTCCCCGGCCCGGTGGTGCCCGGAACCGGGGTACTCCCAGCGGCGCCGAATCTGCCCGGATGGGATCACGACGTCGCGGTCGCCGATCGGCTCAGCGAGCGGCTGGCCGGTCGGCCGGTGGCGGTCGGCAATGACGTGAACGTCGGCACCCTGGCGGAGCACCGGTTCGGCGCCGGCGTCGGGGTCGATGACATGCTGGGCGTCTTCGTCGGCACCGGGGTGGGTGCCGGCCTCATCCTCGACGGCCGACTCCGAGAGGGCCCCCGTGGACTCGCGGGTGAGATCGGCCACACCTTCGTCGCCTTCCGGGACCTCCACGACACCGGGCCCGGGCGAGGCGAGTTGGAGGACTACGCCGGCCGCCGCTCGCTCGAAAGGCGGGCCCGGCACCACGTCGATCACGGCGAATCCTCGGTCCTGTTCGAGATCGCCGGCGGGGGGAGGCTGAAGTCCAGGATCTGGGCCGAGGCGCTCGAGCTCGGCGACGCACTCACCGCTCGACTCGTGGAGGAGGCGGCATCGGCGCTCGCCGCCGCGATCGCCAGCGCCATCGCGCTGGTCGACATCGAGTTGGTCGTCCTGGGCGGTGGTCTCGCCGAACGACTCGGTGAAGATTTCCGTCGCCGGGTCGAAGAGGAAGTCATGGAGCGCGCGTTCGCCGGCACCTCCGCCCCGATCCGTCCGGCTCGCCTCGGCGACACCGGGGGAGCGCTCGGTGCTGCCCTGCTCGTGGAGGACCTCGCCTGATGGCCTCGCTCGACCGGTCACCGCTCGACGCGCCTGTCACAGCCCGGGTCGGCGGATGGGATCACAACGACGCCACCATGCTGAATCGTGAGCTGAGCTGGCTCGCGTTCAACGCCCGGGTGCTGTATCTCGCCGAGGATCCGGCCGTCCCCCTGCTCGAACGGGTTGCCTTTCTGGCCATCTTCTCGGCGAATCTGGACGAGTTCTTCCAGGTCCGCGTGTCCGGGCTTCACGACCAGCTCGCCGCGGGGATCACAGCGCGCACACCCGACGGTCGGACCCCGGGCGAGCAGATCGACGAGATCCGCCAGGTCGTGATGGAGCTGTGCAGCCGGCATGAACGGATTCGCACCGAGGTGCTCCGTCCCGCGCTACGTGGCGCCGGGATCGATCTGACCGACTGGCACCGGCTGTCCGCGGATCAGCAGGCTGAGCTCGGTGAGCGATTTCGCGAGCGGATCTTTCCGGTGCTCACCCCACTGGCGGTCGACCCCGGTCATCCGTTCCCCTACATCTCCGACCTCTCGCTCAACCTCGCCGTGCTCGTCCGGGATCCGCGAGACGATCGTCGTCGATTTGCGCGGGTGAAGGTTCCCAGCACGCTCGCCCGCTGGGTTCCGATCGATGATGAGTCCCGATTCGTTCCGCTCGAGCAGGTGATCGCCGCTCACCTGGATGAACTCTTTCCCGGGATGGAGATCCTCGAGCAGCACGCCTTCCGGGTCACCCGCAACGCCGACCTCACCCTGGAGGAAGAGGAGGCCGACGACCTGCTCGCGGCGGTGGAATTCGAGCTTCGCCGGCGGCGTTTCGGCCGCGCCACCCGACTCGAGGTAGCGGCGTCGATGTCCCCCGAGATGCTCGACCTCCTCCTGCGGGAGCTCGACCTGGAGCCCGACGCGGTG
>CAYFLT010000052.1:23063-23602 GCA_964344055.1 uncultured Candidatus Nemicrothrix sp. | reverse complement strand
ATGCGTCCCTCCTGAGCGGGATGGGAATATCGTGCGCCCCCGGACAAATGCACACTTCCGGGCAGGCCACGATCCAGTTTCTGCGAGCCAATCATCCCGGAGTGGGCCGATTGTATGTGCTTGGGACCGAGAGCTTCAAAGGCGAGTTGGGGGACGCCGGATTTGGGGTCTGTTCGGATTCGCCGGAGGAAGAGCCCGACGCGGTGGTGGCCTGCAGTGCGCCGCTGGACGCCCGGTCCCTGTTCGAGATCTCCGGACTCGGTGAGCCTGACCTGCACTGGCCGGAGTGGCACGGTGTCACCGAGCCGGGTCTCGCCGACGACGACGAAGAGCCGGTCGACATCTTCGCCACGCTCCGGCACCACGACGTCCTGGTCCACCACCCCTACTCCTCCTTCGGCACCTCGGTGGTCGAGTTCATCCATCAGGCAGCGACTGACCCGGGTGTCCTCGCCATCAAGCTCACCCTCTATCGCACGTCCGGTGACAGCCCGATCATCGACGCCCTGATTCGGGCGGCCGAGCTCGGCAAGCAGGTC
>CAYFLT010000052.1:0-23019 GCA_964344055.1 uncultured Candidatus Nemicrothrix sp. | reverse complement strand
GCCGTACTGGTCGAGCTCAAGGCCCGGTTCGACGAGGCTGCCAACATCAGCTGGGCGAAACGACTCGAACAGGCCGGCGTGCACGTGGCCTACGGCCTCGTCGGCCTCAAGATCCACACGAAGGTGGCCATGGTGGTGCGAGAGGAGCCCGAAGGCCTCCGGCGCTATTGCCACATCGGCACCGGCAACTACAACCACCGCACGGCCCGTCTCTACGAGGACATCGGCCTCCTGACCGCGGACCCGATCGTGGGGGACGATCTGGCGGACCTCTTCAATCACCTGACCGGCTACGGCCGCGACATCCGCTACGAGAAGCTCCTCGTGGCACCGGAGAGCCTCCGGCCGGGCCTCGTCGAGCTCATCGATCGCGAGATCGAGTCCGGACAGGGCCGGATGATCCTGAAGATGAACAGTCTCGTGGATGCCGAGATGATCTCGAAGCTCTACGAGGCCTCCCAGGCAGGAGTCGAGATCGACCTGATCGTGCGCGGCATCTGTTGCCTCCGACCGGGGGTGCGCGGGCTGTCGGAACGGATCCGGGTCCGCTCGATCGTCGGCCGCTACCTCGAGCATTCGAGGGTGTTTCATTTCGCCAATGGCAGAGGCCGGGGTGAGCCGGTCACCTTGATCGGCTCCGCCGACCTGATGGGGCGGAATCTCAACCGCCGGGTCGAGGCAGTGGTGCGAATCGACGATCCGGTGCTCGCAGCTCGCCTCCGTGAGGTTCTCGAAGTGGCGCTCACCGACGATCGACTCGCCTGGACCCTCGACGGAGACGGCGTGTGGACCCGTCGCCAGGGTGGCGTGGGGGTCGACACCCACGTGCGCCTCCAGCATCTCGCGACTGCGAGGTGTCGTGGCTAGAGCCGCGACCGCTCAGATCGACGCCCGGCCCGACATCGAGGTCTGGGCGGCCGGTGGCGTCGTCCACCGGTTCACCGAGCTCGGACCGGAGATCCTCCTGGTGCACCGTCCCGGTCACGACGACTGGTCGTTCGCCAAGGGAAAGCTCGATCCGGACGAGACCCTGAAGGAGTGTGCGGTCAGGGAGGTGCTGGAGGAAACCGGCCTCCGGTGCCGTCCCGGAAAGAAGCTCCCTCTGGTCGAATACCGCGATGCCAGGCGGCGTCGCAAGGCGGTGGCCTACTGGACGATGACGGTGATCGACGGCGAGTTCACGCCCAACCCGGAGGTCGATGCGATCGGCTGGTTCGACCTCGCGTCGGCGGATCGATGTCTCACCTACCAACACGATGCCGAACTCCTGGCGGCGATAGACCGGCGGATCTTGTGCCCTAGGGTGTCCCGATGACCAACGACGGTTGGCGACCTTTGCGCAAACCCCAGCCCGAACGACGGGGGGCCGAAGCGTTCGTGGTCTCGCCGTTCATGCGCCTGGCACGGGTGCACGCGTTCGGCGCGGCATCCGACGCGGCCGTGGCGGTCACCCTCGCGGGATCGATCTTCTTCTCGATCAGCCCCGACGACTCCCGGGGCCGGGTCGCCCTCTATCTCCTCTTGACGATGGCCCCGTTCGCCGTGGTCGCGCCCCTGATCGGGCCGGCGATCGACCGGGTGAAGGGGGGCCGCCGGATGATGATCATCGCCACGGCCTTCCTCCGGGCGGTGATGGCCTTCTTCATGATCAGCCACGTGGAGACGCTCTGGCTGTTCCCGGTGGCGTTCGGCCTGCTGGTGCTGCAGAAGGGCTACTCCGTCGCCAAGAGCGCGGTCGTCCCCGCGCTCGTGCGGTCCGAACAGGACCTGGTGAGCGCGAACAGCCGGTTGGCGTTGATCAGCGCGGTCTCCTCGATGGGCGGCGCGACCCTCGCCGGTCTGTTCTCCCTGCTGGGTGGTCCACCGTTCGCGGCAGCGGTCGCGATGGTGGGTTTCATCGTGACCACGATCCTCGCCTTCCAGATGACGTCCGTGGTCGTCGCCGCCGAGCCACCGGCCGAGCTCGAACGGGCCGAGCTCCGCGATGCCTCGGTGCTGCTCGCGGCCTACGCAACCGCCATCCTCCGCGGCATCGTCGGGTTCGTCACCTTCCTGTTGGCATTCGAGTTCAGGGGCGGCAAGGACGGACTGGATGTCAGCACACCCGGCTCTGCCCTGGGCGGGGCTACGGCCACCGCCCGCGGTATTGACATCACGGGCGATCCGGCCGCACCGGTGTGGCACTTCGGGATCGTGCTGATCGCGGCCGGAATCGGCGCGCTCGTGGGTGCACGAATCGCACCCGGCCTCCGGGAGCGGATCTCGGAGGAACGGATGCTGCAAACGGTCCTCGTGGTCGTCGCGGCGGCAGCGCTCTTGGCGGCCTTCTCGTCGAACCTGTTCGGTTCGACCATGTTGTCGTTCGCGGTCGCCACCGGGGCGGCGACTGGGAAACTGGCCTTCGACTCCCTGGTTCAACGCGAGGCGCCCGACGCGAACTACGGCCGTTCGTTTGCCCGTTTCGAGGCCCGTTTCCAGTTCGCCTGGGTGGTCGGCGCCTTCATTCCGGCGATCGTGCCGCTCAACATCCCCGTGGGCGGATCCGGCGTGGCGGCCGCGGCGCTCTTCGCGCTCTTCTCCTATGTGATCGGACGGCCCGGCCGGTCGGCGTTGTCCTGGCGGCCGGGAGGTGAAAAGGGCCCCCGGAACGACGGCGACCCCACCACCATCGCCCATTCCACGGTCGACTCGGAATCCGCGGACGACACGGCAGAATTCACGCTGGAGGATCTCCGTCCGTCCCAACCCCAGGCACCGGCCGGCACCTCCGAATGGGCGGCCGGATGGGACGCGCTCGGCACGCCGATCGTGTCGTCGGTCGAGGGCGTCGAAGTGGATCCCCCGCCTCGCCTTCCGTCCGCCGCGCACGACGACGACGAGGACGCCGGCTCGGTTCGCTAACCCTCGTCAGGGAGATCGATACGGGCCAGCCAGAGGCCGGGTGCGTCGACCTCGGCCGGCGTGGGGAGATGCTCCGCACGGCTGAACAGGCGAGCCAGGCCGTCGGCGCCGGCCCGCTCCACCACACCGGCGGCGAATGCCGATCCGCGGTCGTATTGGGCGGCGTCGAGTTCGAGGCCGAGGATGCGCTCCACGAAACGATCGCTCGCGTCGGCCTCGACCCGGCGCCGGCGCAGCGCCTCGGTGAGCATTCCGTAGGAACCGATGAGCGAGCCCCCGATCGAGTCCATCAGGTGATCGACGTAGCCGGTGATGGCGGCGACCAACGCGGTGAGTTCGGGCTGGAGTGCCTCCTGCTCGGGGGATCGAACCGCGCCGAGCACCATCTCGGGGTCCCCCAACAGGGACTGCAGTTCTCCCAGTGCCTCGGGGCCGCCGGAGAGATCAAACCCCCCGAGGTGGTCCTCCAAGGCGCTCGCGTCGCGGACGAACGCGCCGGCGTGGCGATGCAACAGGCTCGTGAGCCGGTCGCGGACGTGCGGCACGGTCAGCACGGTGTGGTGCGCCACCTCGTGGAGGCAGATCCACAGACGGAGGTCGTCGCGGTCGAGCGACCAGTCGCGGCCGAACTCGTCCACGTTCCGCAAGAGGATGAGCAGGGGCGCATCCGCCGGTCGAGGGACCGGCAGGTCGTGCCCACCCATGGCGCGGCGGGCGAGGTGACCGACCATCGACCCGGTGGTCATCCCCAGCATCATGGGCGCGAGCATCTTGCTGAACCCGGCCAGCATCGCCGACATCGGATCGTCGGCCGGAAGGTCCTCCGGCGGTTCGAGGCCGGCGGCCATCGAGGTGGACAGGGTCTCGAAGAGCGGGCGGTAGTGCTCGATCGTGCGGTCGGCCCATTGCGAGCGGTTCCCTACCTCCACCCGGAGCGGGCCCGAGCGGGCGACGGGGAGTTCGCTGGCGCCCGCCACCTGCAGTTCGGCGACCCGCACCAGCTCCTCGACCGCGATTCGGTCGGTCGGGTCGATGTTGGGTTCGGCCTCACCGTCGTTGGCGATCGTGTGGGCCAACTGGCGGGCGGTGTCGGACGAACCTGCACCTCCGCCCTGCATCATCCGCATGATCTCGCCGAGGAACGGAATGCCGCCGAACGGATCGTCGGGTGGAACTCCCTCGCTCATGGGGGCATCGTAGGTGAGTGACTCGAGCAATCCTCTGCGCCGATCGCCAGGCCGGCCCCCACGGGAGGTATCGGCCATGAGAGTGATCGTGACCGGCGCGGCCGGCGCGGTCGGTCGCCGGGTGGTGCACCGCCTGGTCCGATCGGATGCGGAACTCGAAGTGCTGGCCCTCGACAAGGTGTCGCTGCCCATCACCCCGGGCGCGGACGCCAAGATGGTCGATCTCGCCACCGGGGACCTCGCCGGAGTCTTCTCCGGGGCCACGTCGGTCGTCCACCTGGCTACCGTCGTCACACCGGGGGAGCACGACCCGTCCGCGGATGCGCTCGAGCTCGCGATCCTGCAGCGGGTGCTGGATGCCGCGAGCGACGCAGGAGTCGGTCATGTCGTGGTTCTCTCGACCGCGATGGTCTACGGCGCGTGGGTCGGGAATCCGGTTCCCCTCACCGAGGACGCCAACGTGCGTCCCAACCCGGATTTCGGCTGGGCCCAGCTCCGGGCCACCATCGAACAGCGAACCCAAGAGTGGGCCCAGGGCCGTCCCGGTGTCGCGGTCAGCGTGCTCCGGCCCACGGCGGTCGTCACCGACGACGACCTCGGCCAGTTGGCCCGAGTGCTCCACACGGCCCGGATCGGTGTCGCCGCCGACGGCGATCCACCGGTCCAGTACCTGCACGTCGATGATCTCGCGTCCGCCATCTCCACGGTGGTGACCCAGCGGTTCGATGGCGTGGCCAATGTCGCTCCCGACGGCTGGATCCCACCCGACGCGCTCCACGACCTCGAAGGCCCTCGCCCGCGGGTGCGGGTGCCTTCCTGGGCCGCCCGGGCCCTGGCAGCGATTCGCTGGCGGGCCGGACTCTCGCCGATACCGCCGGGCATCGTTCCCTACACCTCGCATTCCTGGGTGGTTGCCAACGATCGCATCCGGACCCTCGGCTGGGAGGCCGACCACTCCAACGAAGAGGCGTGGGTCGTCTCGCACGATCCGGGGCCGTTCGATCGGATCCCGGCCCGACGCCAGCAGGAATTGGCGCTGGCGGCGGCCGTGGTCGTCCTCGTCGCCGGTGCGCTCGGGGTCGTGTTCCTCATCCGGCGCATTCGCCGGTCGTCGCTGGAGTGATCAGGCCGGTTCCGGTACAGCGTTTCGAGCGAGTTCCACGAGGCAGCTGACGATCTCGTCGTCTCGAGCGATGAGGATCTCGATGATGTCGCCGGGCTCGTGGCGTCGAAGCGAGGCGACCATGTCGGCCATGGACTCGATCGTGTCGCCCTCGATCTCGACGATCACGTCGTCGTCGACGATCCCGGCGAGATCGGCCGGACCGGTCGGCTCGACCGAGCTGATCAGGGCACCGGATGCCGGGTCCGATTCGGTGTCGCGTGCGGTGACGCCGATCCGGGGGTGGTCTGCCACGCCCGCCTCGATCAATTCGGTGGCGATCTGAGCCGCCAGCTCGATCGGGACGACGGCCACTGGTGCCCCCTCGCTCGTCGCGGTCGTGATCCCGACGACCGCGCCGGTGTGGTCGATCACCGGGCTACCGGGAGGAACGTCGCCGATCGCGCCGTCCAGCGCGAGCAGGCCGACCAGATGATCGCCGTCCACGGCCGTGGAGGCTGCTGCCTGGTCGACGACGATCTGGCGACGGGAGTCGCCATCGGGGTTGAGCATGGCCACCACATCGCCGTCGTCGGCCGGCTCGGCGGCGATCATCGCGGGCTCGAGGTCGGTGTCGGCGTGCAGCACGCTGAGATCGGTGACCGGGTCGTAGCCCACGAGCTCGGCTTCGATGACCACCCCGTCAGCGGTGTGGATCAGAAGCCGAGTACGTCCCTCCAGCGCCCGGCCACTCGTGAGGAGGTAGCCGTCGTCGCGCACCGCCACCGCACCGGCGAGCGTGGCCGAGCCTTCGGTGGCGCGCACCACCGCGGTCGACGGGCGAGCCGCCAGGGTGACCTCGTCACTCCACTCCTCGGCAGGGGTGACACGCGGTGCCACCGACTCGATCGGCACCGATGCGACGCGCTGGGTGACGATCTGGACATCGCCCCCCGAGCCCGAAGCGAGCCAGATCGCCCCGACGAGCACGGCCCCTCCGCCCGCGGAGAGGGCGTGCCGAAACCACTGGTGGGTCGGGGCTGACGGGCCCCCCGCGGCCTGGCGCTGCTCCCATGCCACCTCGGACGGGTGACGCCACAGTCGGTCCTCGGGTGCGGGAGGTGAACGATGGGTCATGCCGTCGTCGCCGTACTCCCCGTCTGCCACGGCTCCCGAGCGTACCCACTGTCAGCGAGCTGACGGGCGCGCCCCCTGTGGTGGTCAGTTCGAAGGGGCGCTCTACCATGGCCGGGTGCTGACGCCACCACAGGACGACACCTGGCTCGGTCTGACCGACGCCGAGTTGCCGGTGGGCGCCGCCGCGGACTGGGCGGTCCGGCCCTACTGCGGCGCGCTGGTGCTCTTCAGCGGCACCGCGCGAGATCACGCTCCCGGCCGGGAAGGGGTCGAACGGCTCGAGTACGAGGCCTACGAGGAACACGTCGTCCCCCGACTCGCGGAGATCGCGACCGAGATCCGGCGTCGGTGGCCGACCATCGGACGGATCGCCCTTCTCCACCGAGTCGGCGTCGTGCCGGTAGGCGAATCATCGGTGGTGGTCGTGGTCTCGTCTCCGCACCGACCAGAGTCGTTCGAAGCGGCCCGGTTCGGCATCGACACCCTGAAGGCCACGGTGCCCATCTGGAAGCGGGAGACATGGGTCGACGGCGAGTCCTGGGGTCTCGAGACCCAACACATCACCGAGGTGGGCGAGTGACTGGATACCAACAGCTCCTGAGTGTGGAGGTTCGGTCGTGAGCAACTCCGTCAATTTCCTGCTGGTCCCGTTGGCGGCGGCGCTGATCGGGTCGGTGCTGCTGTGGCTGCTGTCGCGCGCGCGGCGGCCTCAGGAACCCGCGCCGCCGCACCAGCAGTTGCAGGTACTGTCGCCCGAACAGGGGTCTCGGCCCCGGCCCCAGCCGAGCGGTATCGTTCCTCTCGACACCCCTCCCGACGAGGAGCGCTGAGCCCTGGCACGAGATCTGGCGATCGACCTCGGGACGGCGAACACGCTGGTCTACGCCCGGGGGGAGGGCATCGTCCTCAACGAGCCGTCGGTGATCGCGCTCAACAGCCGGAGTGGCGAGGTCCTGGCGATGGGGCACGAGGCGTGGCAGATGATCGGCCGCACGCCGTCCTACATCGTCGCGGTTCGACCGCTGCGCAAGGGGGCCATCACCGACTTCGAGGTCACCCAGCGCATGATCCGGCTGCTCCTCCAGCGGGTCGGGGTCAGCCGTCTGAACCGTCCCCGTGTGGTGATTTGTGTGCCGTCGGCCATCACCGCGGTGGAGCGGCGGGCGGTGACCGAGGCCGCGAAACGGGCCGGCGCTGCGGACGCGCGCCTGATCGAACAGCCGGTCGCTGCGGCGATCGGTGCCGACATGCCGATCAACGAGCCGATCGGAAACATGGTGATCGACATCGGCGGCGGCACCACCGAGACGGCGCTGATCTCTCTTGGCGGTGTGGTGGCGCTCGAGGCCGTACGAGTCGGCTCGTTCGACATCGACAACTCAATCCAGGGCTACGTACGCCGGGAGTACGGGATCGCGGTGGGCGAGCGAACCGCGGAGGAGATCAAGATCGTCCTCGGATCCGCGGCTCGTACTGAAGGTGAGGTCAATGCCGAGGTCCGCGGACGCGAGCTGATGAGCGGGCTCCCGAAGACGGTGCTGCTCACGCCCGCGGAGATCCGTGAGGCGATCGAGGAGCCGGTGTCGGCGATGGTCGACTCGGTGCTGAGTTGTCTCGCCCAGGCGCCGCCGGAACTGGCGCAGGACCTGATCGTCCAGGGGATCCACCTGGTCGGGGGTGGCGGCATGCTCAAGGGCATGGACCTCCGGTTGACCCAGGAGTCGGAGGTCGAGGTCCGTCTGGTGCAGACCCCTCTGGAGGCGGTCGTGCTGGGGGCCGGCAAGGTGATCGAACACTACGAATCGGTCCAGGCGATGTTCATGGATGGCGGCAGCGGCCGTCGCTGACCGGGGGTTCAGGTCGCCGGGCCCAGGAGTTCGTCCACCGCATCCCTGACCTGCCGGTCACGATCCGACCGGGCCCGGTCCCACGCGGCGTCGACCTCCGGGCCGTCGAAGGCGGCGAGGGCCACGACGGCGCGCCGACGGACAGCCGGCTTGTCGTGGGTGGCGGCCAGAACCGCTGGGAGGCCCCGCTCGTCACCGATGGCGCCCAACGCGGCCACCGCGGCCTCCCTCACCAGGGGGTCGTCATGCGTCGCGCTCAGCCCCGAGAGGCGCTCGATGGTGTCCGCTGACGCCGGGCGCTCGCCACAGGCCCAGGCCGCCATCTCGACCACGGAGGGATCCGGATCGTCGAGAAGCGGTGCCACAGGAGGCTGCGTCCGCCCGGCGGCCAGCTCGAGAGCGGTCAGCCGGACGTGCGGGGCCGGATCGGCCAGTGCGGTAAGGAGGTGGCCGGGATCGAGACATCCGAGCCGATCGAGAGAACGAAGGGCTGCGGCCCGAACGTGTGGATCGGTGTCGTCGAGGGCCTGCCGGGCGGTGCTCGGGTCACCGGTGTGGCCGGCGAGGGCTGCGGCGCGGCGGCGCTCCAGGGGCGACGGGTTCGACACCGCTCGACCCTAGCGCTCCCGCGTATGGGCCATCCGACCCACCTTTTTGGGTCGGAGGGCTCAAGTCGCCACTGTCCGCGGCCGACGGGATTGTTGTCCTGCAGGGAGTCCAAGGGAGCCAGCCGTGAGCCACATCGTTATCCACGACGATCGAGAGCGAATGACGCAGTACCGCCAGTTCGACGAGCTGGAGGCCGCGGTCACCTACCTCGAGGAGCTCCGGAACACCTCCGGCATCGAGAACGCCCGGTTGTTCGCTCTCGAAGAGGTGAAGTTCGAAGTGAAGCAGTACTTCAAGATCGAAGTGGTCGACGACGTGACGACTTCCGTGCCGACTCCCTTCCAGGCCACCGAAGTGCCCGAGGTGCTGTCGGCAACCGATGACGTCAGCTATGTGGACGCCTCGATGCGTTCCGCGATCGAATCCGGCGAGACCGACAATCAGGCAACGAGTGGCGTCGAGTTCGACGAACCGATCGACGCGGTGATTCCCAGCGGAGAGCCTCGTCGCGGGTTGTTCGGTCGCTGAGCAGCCGACCGCGGCGCTAGCTGATCGCCTGCTCCAGGAGGAATCCCAGGCCGAGCACGGTGATGCCGACCACCGCGGCCACTGCGACTCCGAGCGCCAACACGATGGCGCCCAGCACCACGAGGGCCCGAAGTCGCTCCCACCAGCGCACGTAGGCCTTGCGCCCGACGACAGGCCGATCGACCTTCTTGCGCACGATTCCGAGCACCCGAAGGGTGTCCATGACGATGTTGTTGTCGTCGTCATCGACCGACAGGGCCGCGAAGTGGGTGGGGTCGAGCATGCGACGGGCGTCGGCGCGCCCGGTTGGGCGACGGTCCGTGGCAGGCTGAACGGCCCACGGCGGCCGCGGGCCGGTCGTGAGCATGAACCCCGCTGCGAGGACGAGCACGAACACGATGACTGAGGAGGACACGCCGAGCGCGATGCTACCGCCCGATCCGGCGCCGCCGACGTCGTGGTGGCGCGACCCGGTGACCCGGTGGGTGGGTGGCGGCGTTCTCGCGATCACTGTGTTGGTGGTGGCGTCGGTCTTCGTTCCTGCCCAGTGGGTGGGCCGGATCACCCCCGGTCACGCCGTCGTGGACGAGGGTGCGGTCGCGCTCCGCCCCGGCTCGGCGAAGGACACAGCGTCACGGGTCACCATCCGTGATCTCGAGATCCACGAACCCGAGGGCAAGATCCTCTTCACGACGGTCCGCATCGATGATCAGGTGTCACTGTTCGAATGGGTCGAATCCGAAGTCGACGACGACATCGAGCTTCGTACACGCGAGTCGGTGTTCGGCACCCGATCGAGTGATGAGCAACGCGAGCGGAACCTCCAGATGATGGAGGTCTCGAAGGATTCGGCGATCATCGCGGCCCTGGAATGGCTCGGTGTCGATGCGGTGGAGGAGAGCGGCATCGGCTTCGCCGGGATCGTCGAAGGCGGCCCGGTCGACGGGCTCTTCGAGGTCGGCGAGGTGATCGTCGCCATCGACGACGCCCCGATCACCACTTTCGAATCCCTACGCTCCCTGCTCGACGAGGTGTCCCCCGGGGACACTGCGGTGATCACGCTCGAGGATGCGGTGGAGCTGACGAGGCGCCAGGTCGAGATCACCTATGGGGTGCACCCCGAAGGAATCCCCGGAGGGTTCATCGGCATCGCGGACGTCGTGGTCCGGGCCCGTGACGTGGACCTGCCCTTCGAGCTGGCGATCGACTCCGGATCGATCGGCGGCCCGTCTGCGGGGCTGGCCTTCACCCTCACACTGCTGGATCTCCTCACCGAGGGTGAGTTGACCGGTGGGAATCGGGTTGCCGTCACGGGCACGATCTCGCCGGCCGGGGTGGTCGGGAACGTAGGAGGGGTGGGGCAGAAGTCGGCAGCCGCGAGCGCAGCCGGAGCCGATCTGTTCATCGTCCCGATCGACAGTCTGGACGCCGCCGAGGCCCACGCGAACGACATGCCGGTCGTGGGCGTCGGCACGCTCGAGGAAGCGCTCACGGCCCTTGCGGACCTGGGCGGTGCCACGACCGAACTCGCACTCGAGGTGCCGGGGTTGGCGACTGCCAGCTGACTCGTCTGGTGGTCGCCGGCCCCGCACCCTCGCAACCGTCGGGGATCGCAGCACCTAGCATCGGAGCCGATGCCATCCGACGACTCTCTCGACCCGGTCGAGCTCGAACAGGTCACCTTCGAGGTGGTTCGCCGCGGGTACGACCCGACCGCGGTGCGCGCGGAACTCCAACGGGCGGCCGAGGAGATCCGGCGCCTCCGCCGGCTGCGCGACGAGCTGGAAGGTCGCCTCTCGGAGGTGGGCTCGGTGACCGAGGAACGCCTCGAGGCCCATCGGGTCGCCGAAGCGCTCGGTGTCGAGGCGGCTCAGGTACTGGAAGCCGCCCACGACGCTGCTTCCGAGCGGGCCGAGCGAGCCGAACGGGAGGCCGAGGCGGTCCGGATGGAGGCGGTGGCCGCGGCAGACACCCAGCGGGCCGAAGCGGCTCAGGAGCGTGATCGGATTCTGGCCGAGGCCCACCGCGAGGCCGAGACCGTGATCGAGGACGGGCGACTTCGGGGCCGCGACATGGTCAACGAGGCCCAGGTCGTCAGGGAGCGGATTCTCCGGGATCTCGCACGGAAGCGACAGACCGGCCGTGCCCAGGTCGAACAGCTGAGAGCCGGCCGAGATCGCATGCTGGAGGCGCTCACCACCGCCCAGCGAGGACTCGACGACTCGATGAGGGAGCTGATCGACGCCGTGCCGGAGGCCAGGTCGGCAGCGGAGCGGGCCGGCCTGCGAATCGCCGCCGAAGAGGCGCCGACGCCGGAGCATCTCGAGGCGGAGATCGAGGCGGCCCATCTGGTCGGACACCCCCTCGTCGAGGATCTGGCGCCCAGTGAGCCCGATGAGTCGTTCATCACCGGCGAAATGGAAGCGCTCACCCACGTGGACGCTGCGCTGGGCGATGGTGAGGACGATGAGCCATCCGAGCCAGAGGCCGAGACCACCGATCCGGTCGACGCGGACATCACCGAAGCCGAGTCCGAGACTCCCGCCGAAGCCGAAGCCGAGTCCGAGACTCCCGCCGAAGCCGAAGCCGAAGCCGAAGCCGAAGCCGGAGTCGAAGTCGAAGTCGAAGCCGAAGCCGAAGTCGAAGCCGAAGCCGAAGCCGAAGCCGGAGTCGAAGCCGAAGCCGAAGCCGAAGCCGGAGTCGAAGCCGAAGCCGGAGTCGAAGTCGAAGTCGAAGCCGAAGCCGAAGCCGTTTCTGATGGTCCGGAGGAGGTGGAAGTCGACACCGGTTCCGATGTCGAGCTGTTCGACGTCGAGGCCGCGGAAGCGGACGCCGCGGACACCGAGGCCCTCGATGTCACCGCGGACGAGATGTTCGACGTGGAGGCCGCTGCAGTCGAGGACGAGCCGGAGACGGCGACCGATGACGACTTGTTCGAGCCTCCCGTCCCCGAAGCCGGGGTCCGACGCCGGCTCCGACGTATTCGCCCGGATCCGCGAAGGCCGAGCCACCGAGCCCGACGATGCAGATGCGGTGGACGGCTCGGTCGAAGCCGTCGAACCGGAGCCAGAGCCACCGGAACCCGAGGAATCGGGACCGGAGTCCGAGGAGCCGCCCGAAGCCGCCGCGCCGGAAACCGAAGCAGACACGACAGAGCCATCCGACGAGGTGGTCGACAAGGCCGTCGACAGGGCCTACGTGGCCGCGATCGAGCAAGCCGAGACCATCGCGGTCCGGGCGCTGAAGAAGGTCCTGGTCGACGACCAAGGGCTGTTGCTCGACGGTGTGAGGCGCAGCGGCAGCGATGCGATCCACGTGGCGGTCGACGATCCCGAGCACCAGGCCGAGCCCTACGTCGCGGCGCTCGTTCCGCTCCTCCAGGATCTGGCCGCCACGCTCGGTGCGCCGCTGTCGGTCGACTTCTCCGTCGCCATCGAGCAGATTCACACGCTCGCACTCGACCCGGTCCGACAGCGACTGCTCGAAGTGGCGGAGCTCTCCAGCGATGAGGACGAGCTCACCGACACGGTGCGGGCTGTGTATCGCGAGACCCGCTCCCGGCGGCTGCCCGAGGCAGTCGCGGCCGCAGTGGTCGCCGCGTCGGGGGCTGCAGCGCTCGCAACCGCCGAAGGTCCGCTCCATTGGGTGGTCGATCCGGCCGGTCCGTGCGGATCCGACTGTGCGGACAACGCCCTCGCCGGTGCCGTCGCGGCGGGTGGCACTTATCCCACGGGCGACATCCACCCGCCGTCACATCCGGCCTGCACCTGCCACCTCGTCCCAGCCGACGATTGATCCGTGAGGGTCGGGAGTGAGCACCCGGTCGCCTCGACAACGACACCTGCTGGAGGGCCGGTAGGGTTGCCGTGATGCGTCGAGTTGAAGACATGCCTCGAGGTCGGCCTTCGCGATTCGGCGGGCGGGGACGAGTGGTCATCGCGGTGGCATTCGCGGTGCTCGTCATCATCGCCCTGTCGTTGCGGGGAATCGCCGGCTTCTACACCGACTACCTCTGGTTCGATTCCCTCGACCGCACCGATGTGTGGGGCCGCGTGCTCGGCGCCAAGATCGCACTCACCCTGATCTTCGGCGGTGCCTTCTTCGTCGTCCTGTGGGTCAACCTCTTCATCGCCGACCGCAGTGCGCCGGCCTTTCGGGCTCCGGGGCCCGAAGAGGAACTGCTGGCCAAGTACCACGACGCGGTGGCCGGCCGCACCGGCCTGCTCCGGGCAGGGGTCTCGGCCCTGTTCGCGCTGATCGCCGCGGCAGGGGTCGGTAGCCATTGGTCCGAGTGGCTCCTGTTCGTGAATCGCCAGGACTTCGGCGTCAACGACGCCCAGTTCGACACCGATGTCGGGTTCTACGTCTTCGAGCTCCCGTTCCTGAGCTTCGTCGTCAACTGGGCATTCGCCGCGTTCATCATCATCTTCATCCTCACCACCATCGCCCACTACCTGAACGGCGGGATCCGCATGGCGGTGGTCGGCACCGATCGGGTGTCGTCGAACGTGAAGGTCCACCTCTCGGCCATCCTGGCCGTGCTCGCCCTGATCAAGGCGGGCGACTACTGGCTGGCTCGCTTCGAGCTAACCGTCTCCCAACGCGGTGTCGTCGACGGTGCCTTGTACACCGACGTCAACGCCCAGCTGCCGGCCACCCACCTCCTTCTGGCGATCTCGCTCGCCGCGGTGGTGCTGCTGGTGGTCAACATCCGACTTCGGGGATGGGTGATGCCGATCCTCGCGGTCGGCCTCTGGTCGTTCACGGCCATCGTGATGGGTGGGATCTACCCGGCCTTCGTCCAGCGTTTCCAGGTCGAGCCGAACGAGACCACCCGGGAAGCCGAGTTCACCCAGCGGAACATCGACGCCACCCGAGCGGCCTTCGGGCTCGTGCCGGGCGTCGATCTCACCGAAGCCACCTTCGACTACACCGAGGAGATCACGTCGGAGGAGCTGCGGGCCCACGCCGACACGATCCGCAATGCTCGAGTGCTCGACCCCGTCGTCACCCACCCGACGTTCTCGCGTTTCCAGGCAGAGCGCGAGTTCTACCGGTTCCTCGGGGCGCCGGTGGAGGTCGGCAATGATCGTTTCGAGCCATCGCTCGACACCGATCGCTACATGGTCGACGGCCAGCTCACCCAGGTGGTGTTGGGTAGCCGCGAGCTCGGTCTCGGTGGCCTGAGCTGGGAGCGCGAGCACGTGCGGCTCACCCACGGCTACGGCGTGGCACTCGCTCAGGCCAATGCCACCACGGGCGAGGGTCGCCCGAATTTCCTGGCCGGTGGGCTCCCGGTCGACATCGACGCATCCATCGACCTCGGTCTGGAAACGCCGCAGATCTACCATGGTGAGGGATTGAGCGGGTACGCCCTGGTGGGCGCGGCGGTGTCGGAGGTCGACTATGTCGACAGCGCCACGAACGAGGACGTCCCGACCAACTACGCCGGCGAGAGCGGTGTGGGCATGGGTTCGTTCATCCGCCGCGCCGCCTTCGCCATGCGCTTCGGCCAGATCGAACCGCTCATCTCGAACTTCGTCACGGAGGACACCCGGGTCATCTACGTCCGCGATGTGCGCGACCGGGTCGAGAAGCTCGCGCCCTTCCTCGACTTCGATTCCGACGCCTACCCCGTCGTGCTCGAGGGGCGGGTCCACTACGTGATCGACGGCTACACCACCACCAACCGGTTCCCGTACTCGCAGCGGGCGGAGAACGGCCAGATCGTCGCGGGCAGCCTCGCCAGCGGCTCGTTCAACTACATCCGGAACTCGGTGAAGGCCGTGGTCGACGCGTACGACGGCGACGTCTCCTTCTACGTGATGCCCGTTGACGACCCGATCATCGATGCCTGGCGAGCGGCGTTCCCTGATCTCTTCACCGACTTCGACGACATGCCGGAGGGACTGCGGGAGCACATGCGCTATCCCCAGGATCTCTTCCGGGTCCAGACCAGCATGTGGGCCCGCTACCAGGTCTCGAATCCGGAGAGCCTCGTGATCGGCACCGAACGCTGGGCGGTGGCCCAGAACCCGGGTCGTCAGGTGGTGGCCGGTGGCACCACCGATCGGGTGTTCGACGAGGACACCGGGCTATTCGTCGACCGCGAACAACGAATCGATCCCTACTACACCCTGCTCGAGCTTCCCGGCGAGGACGAAGCGTCGTTTGTCACCCTGCGCACGTTCGTGCCCTTCGACGAAGACGACGATCGCCGCGAACTCGAGGCGTTCATGGTTGCGGAGACCCGTTCTGACGGCACCTCCCGGCTCGTCACCTACGAGCTCACCGCCGCGAACGCGCCGGGTCCGGTGCTCGTCGCCTCGGGAATCGCCCAGAACCAGGAGATCTCGAGCCTGTTGACGCTGCTCAACGATGCCGGCTCCGAGGTCCAGTTCGGCGATCTCCTGATGTTGCCGATCGCCGATTCGATCCTGTGGGTGCGGCCGCTGTACGTCGCGGCGCAGGGCACCTCGTCGGTACCGACCCTCGAGAAGGTGATCGCCACCGTCGGTGAGGGTGAGCAGATCGCGATCGGCGACGACTTCAACGAGGCGTTGGGGCTCCTGTTCGACGGCGAAGACTTCAGTGACCTGCTGGGCTCGGTCCCGACGTCGGCCGACGATGAACCGACCGACGGCGATGCCGGGGACGACGACTCTGGTGCGGACCCACCCGACGACATCGAGCGAACTGCCGACGAACTCCTGGCCGAGATCGTCGATCTGTTCGATGCCCATGACGCGGCCCTCGCCCAGGATCCACCGGATCGCCTCGAGGCTGCCCGTTTGCTCGATCGCATCTCCGAGCTCCTCCAGGAAGCCGAGGCGCTCCGCACCGCGTCCGAAGCATCCGATGTGGAGGAAGTCGAAGCCTGAGCTTCGGTTTTCGAACCGACCATCACCGACTATTGTGTCAGATTCCTGACACAATATGTGTACGGTTGGCGACAGACGACCGATCATGTCGCCGCAGCAATGGAGACAGCTCTCGGGCGGCGGTCCTAGTGAAATCCCCGGTGGGAAGCCCAAGGCTCCCACCGGGGCCCTCGTGTCGCTTCCACCGGTTTTCCCCCTCTCGGTGGTATCTGGCGAGGTTCCCCTCCAACCGCCGCCCGATGCGCGTCTGCACCCGGTGCCGTCGACAGGCGGAGCGGTCCCACTAACGTTCGTGCGAACGTCCGAGGAGTCTCATCATGTATCGGTTCCGACGCCCGCTCGTCCCACTGTTGCTGGTTCTCGCGCTTCTCGCGTCGGCGTGTGGGGGTGGCGACGACGGCGATGCCTCCGATGGCGGCTCAGGTGATGATGCGGGGACCGCAGCCGGGGACGACGGCGGGGCGGACGACACTACGACGACTTCGACCACCACGACCGAAGCTGCACCCGAAGGGGCGGTGGAAATCCCAGATCTGCAACTCTCGGTGATCGAGTTCGGTGACGCCGGCTTCGTCCAGATCACCAACGTGGGAGCGAACGACGTTGACCTCAGCGGGATCTTCCTCTGCCAGTTCCCGACCTACATCGATCTGGGCACCGTCGTCGACGGTGGGGTGATCGCCGCCTCGAGTTCCGTACAGATCGAGGCCGGCGCGGTCGGAGGTCTCGACTCGGCGGGCGGAGAGGCCGCGCTCTACACCACGAACGATTTCACCAACCCAGACGCGATCTTCGGCTACGTCCAATGGGGTTCGGGAGGAGCTCGGGCCGAGGTGGCCGCCGAGGCGGGCATCTGGCCGCCCGGGGCCAGTGTCACCCCCGACCCCGCGTTCTCCAACATCGAGCTGTTCGGCGACCCCGCCAATCCCGAGAGCTGGAGCTGATCGGGATCAGTACCAGCCGCCGGCTCCCTCGACCGCGGCGCTCGGGCTCGTGATGGTCACCTGATCGAGGCTGATTCCGGCCGGATGGGTGTGCCCCATCGCGTGCGCCAACTGCAGCAGGTCGTGTTGCAGCGCCCTGACATAGCCGGCGACCCGCACGGCCTTGTCAGTGGGGTCCAACCCCCGAGCAAGACGCCGCTTCTGGGTGGCTACCCCGGTCGGGCAGTGCCCGGTGTGGCACTTCTGGGCTTGGATGCACCCGGCCGCGAGCATGGCCTCGCGCCCGACGTTGATCAGGTCCACGCCCATCGCCAGGGCAAGGGCCGCGTGCGGGACCAGGCCGAGTCGACCGGCACCGATGAAGGTCACCCGGTCGAACAGGCCATGGCGATCGAACGCGTCCCGAACGACGGGGAACGCCTGGCGGAATGGCAGGGCGACATGATCGGAGAACATCAACGGCGCGGCACCGGTTCCCCCTTCACCGCCGTCGATGCTGATGAAGTCCGGTCCGGTCCCCGTGGTCGCCATGTGGTCGGCCAACTCGTCCCAGAAGCGATGGTCGCCGACGGCGGATTTGATGCCCACTGGCACGCCGCTCGCGTCCGCCACCCGTTCGACGAACGACACCAGACCAGGGAGGTCGTCGAACTCGTGGTGACGGGCGGGGCTGCGAACCGTGATGCCGACGGGGACGCCACGGGCTTCGGCGATCTCCCGGGTGACCTTCGCTCCGGGCAAGACACCACCGAGGCCGGGTTTCGCGCCCTGGCTGAGCTTGATCTCGATGGCGCGGACCGGTGTGTCGGTCATCGATGCCAGCATGGTTTCGATGGAGAACCTGCCGTCCGGGTCCCGGGCGCCGAAGTAGCCGGTGCCGAGTTGGAAGACGAGATCGCCGCCGTGGCGGTGATGGGAGCTGATCCCGCCTTCGCCAGTGTTGTGGAGGCACTCGGCCAGGGCGGCGCCGCGATTCATCGCGGAGATGTTGATGATCGAGCTCGGGACGAATCCGCCGGGCCGGTCCCGCCACTCACCGAGGGTCTTGGTCCCCGGCACCGGTTGGCCGGTGTCGCCTTCCTCGGGAAACGCGGAGTGGTGGAAGATCGGGTAACCGGGCACGCCCATGTCGTTGTCGGTCCCGAAGCCGAAGTAGCTGTTCTCCCCCTTGGCGGTGGAGTAGATCCAGCGCCGCTGATCGCGTGAGAACGGCAGCTCCTCGTCGTTGTCGGTGACGATGTACTGCCGCAGCTCGGGTCCGACCGACTCGAGCACGTAGCGGAAGTGCCCGATGACCGGATAGTTCCGCAGGATGGCGTGGCGTTTTTGGGTGAGGTCGTACACGGCCACACCGAGCACGAGCCCACCGCCGACGACGATCAACCACAGCCACCAGCTCACCCTCGCACGTTACCCGTCGACCCAGGTCGAGATAGGCAGCGAAGCCGCGCCTGAACCTGACTCTCTTTTGTTCCGAGAACACGAGTGAGTCAGGTTCAGGCTGTCGCGGGCCGGGGTTGCGGGATGGTTGCGTGGCCTGCGACGGGTTGGGGGAACGGGTCCAGGTCGGGTCAGGCGGTGTCCTCGAGGTCGTGGATGGCGTCGCGGAGTGCCTCGACCGCCGCCCTGCCGTCCTCGATTCCGGCCTCGAGCTCGGTGTGGGCGGTACGCAGGGCGCCCCGGACGGTGTCGAGAACGACCTCGCCGGGCCCGTCGTTATAGCTCTGTGGCGTCACTCCGAGAGCACCGGCGGCGACACCGGAGTTCGAAGATTCGGCGATGCTCAGATGGGCTGCGGCCTGGTCACGAAGGGCGACGGCATCCTCGACGTCCGCACCGGCGGTGATCGCGGCTTCGACGGCGGCGTCGAACGTCGCGAGCAGGTCGTGGCCGTGGTCGACGGCCATGTCGACCCGGTCCGCCCCGACCGTCAAGTGGGTCTGCGGGAGGACCACCAGATAGACGCGGTAGTCGGTGGCGATCGCCGTGCAGAGTGCGACCAGTTCGGCCCGGTCGTCCTCGTCCGCAATGTCGTCGGACAGCTGCGCCAGCCCGCTTTCGGTGGAATCGATGATCCCGTCGAGGGTGTTCTCGTGGCCGTCGGTGAGCGCTTCGATGTCATCGAGACGGGCCTGCACCGTGGCGAGGTCGCCCAATCGGCGTTCGATCGCCCGCTGGCATCGATCCTTCAGGTTGACGACGTGTTCGGTGCCGGCTTCCTCCTCGGTGGTCTCGTCCTGAGCGAACGCGGGGGCGGCGGCACCGATCGTGAGTCCGCCGACGACGAGGGCGGCGGCGAGTCGGGGGATTCGGGTGGTCATTGTCTTCTCCTGGGTGGGTGGGTCATCGTGTTCGTTCAGTCGCCGCTGTCGGCGACTGCGGCGGCATCGGCGGCCAGATCGCGCCCGATGCCGTCGACGTCGGCAGCCATGTCGGCGAGCAGGGCATCGAGCGCGGCGATCGCGTCGTTGGCGGCGGCCAGTGCCTCGGCGTTGGTGTCGTCCGGTGCAGCCGGGACGGGCGTCGCTTGCTCGATACCGCTGGAGGGAGCGGCAATCGTGGTGGTGGTCGATTCGGCCTCCGGTTCGTTCGCCTCGGCGGTTTCCCCGGTGTCGGTGGCGGAGGCGGCGTCCGCGCTCGAGTCGACGATCGGGGCGTCGACGCTGTCGGGATCGGCGGTTTCCTCGGCGGAGGACGCCGGGCTGTCCACTCCGGCGTCGTCGACGGAGGTGGAGGACCTGGGGCCGCACGCGGCCACTGCGAGGGTGAGAGGGAGGAAGAGGAGAGCGGTTCGCTTCATGGACCCGAGCATGGGCCCGGGTCACGATGAGGCTGCGAGCGAGGTGTGAGGAACCTGTGAGGGCTCAGCCGAGCCGCTGGATCTCCCAGACCTGCTGTTCGAGGCCGTGGATCAACTCGTCATCGAGTCGACGGAACCCGAGCTTGCGCAGGACCGCACCCGACGCACTGTTGTCCGGATGGACGAGGGCGTGGATCTGGTCGCCCGGGAACCTCCGCCAGGCATCGTAGAGGATCGCGTTGCCTGCCTCGGTGGCGATGCCCTTGTCCCAGTTGCGGCGGCTGATCGTGTAGCCGAAGTCGACCTGCGCCCCGGGCACGTCGGTGAGTCGCTGGAGGCCACCTTCACCGAGGAAGGCACCGGTCTCTGCGTTGCGGATTGCCCACAGCCCCCATCCGTCGGACTTCCAGCATCGCTCGTTGGCCTCGAGCAGATGGGCGGTGGTGGCTCGATCACGGGTGCCGCCGTCCACATAGCGCATGACGGCTTCGTCGCTGTAGAGCGCGGCCGCCTCGTCGAGGTCGGCGGGTCCGAGTGGAAGCAGCACGAGTCGCTCGGTGCGCAGCGTTGGCGCGTCCATTCCCTGATGGTGCCACGTCGAGGCGGCCGAGGTCACTGCGAGTGGGTACTCGGTGGTCGGGTGGCCTGCGCAATACTGGCGCGATGAGCGACTTCGGACCTGTGGTGGACGCCGCGTGGCTCGCCGAACATCTCGGTGAAGACGGCCTCGCGGTGGTGGATGTTCGGTGGTACCTGGACGGTCGGTCGGGGCGGGACGCCTACGACGCCGGCCACCTGCCGAGCGCGGTGTACGCGGACATCGACACCGACCTCTCGGCGCCACCGTCGAAGGAGGGCGGGCGCCATCCGCTCCCGGAGCCGGAGAACTTCGCGGCGGCGATGAGCGCACTCGGCATCGGCGACGACACCCGGGTGGTCGCATACGACGACGTCGGCGGCGTCATCGCCGGTCGGCTCTGGTGGATGCTCGATGTGCTCGGCAGGCCGGCCGCGATCCTCGACGGCGGGATCGACGCCTGGGAGGGTCCGCTCGTCACCGCCGCCGCGCGCCCGGCGCCGGCCGCCTTCACGACCACGCCGTGGCCGGCTGATCGGCTCATGACCAAGGAGCAGATGCTCGGCGTGCTGGGATCCGAGACGGTGATCATCGATGCTCGAGCGGCGGACCGCTACGCCCACGGTGGACCAGTCGACCCTCGGCCCGGCCACATCCCCGGGGCACGCAGCGCGCCGGCCACCGCAAACTTCCACGATGGCCGTCTGGCTGCGGCGGCCGATCTCGCCGACCACTACCGGCAGCTCGGTGCCGATGCCGGCGACACGGTCGCCTACTGCGGCAGCGGTGTGTCGGCCTGCATCGATCTCATCGGCCTGCGCCGGGCCGGCCTCCCCGACGGGAAGCTGTACGTGGGGTCGTGGTCGGCCTGGGGTGCGGACGAGTCGCTGCCCAACGAGGTTGGCTGAGGTGGAGTTGGTTCTGGCGAGCGCCCGTGAGCAGGCTGCCGCGATCGCCGCCGGGGAGATCTCGGCCACCGAGCTTCTGGAGGTGGTGCTGGATCGATACGAGCGGCTGAATCCGCAGATCAACGCGGTGGTCGTCACCCGGCTCGACCACGCCCGTGAGCGGGCCCGGGCGGCTGATGACGCTCACGTCCGCGGCGAGTCGTGGGGTCCGCTGCATGGCGTTCCCATGACCATCAAGGAAGCCTGGAACTGGATGGAGACACCGTCCACCTCCGGCTACGAGGAGCGACTCGACTGGCGCCCCGAACGCAACGACGAGGTGGTGCAACGCCTGCTCGACGCCGGCGCGGTCATCTACGGCAAGACCAACCTGCCGGTCGGGATGGCCGACTGGCAGACCTTCAACCCGATCTATGGGACCACCGGGAATCCGTGGAACCCGGACCTCATTCCCGGCGGTTCGTCCGGTGGTTCGGCCGCAGCGTTGGCGGCCGGGCTCACGGCACTGGAGCTGGGCTCCGACATCGGTGCATCGATCAGGAATCCCGCGCACTACTGCGGTGTGTTCGGCCACAAGCCCACCTACGGCATCGTGCCGGCGGCCGGTCACGGGAATCCTGGAGACCCGCGGGTGCTCGACATCGGGGTGGCGGGACCGCTGGGACGGACCGCGGATGATCTCGGCCTGGGTCTCGGCATCGTGGCCGGTGCGGAAGGCATCGACAAGAGGGCGTGGCGGCTCGAACTCCCCGCGGCCCGATTCGACCGACTGGATCGGGTGCGGGCCGCGGTGATGCTCGAGAGCCCGTGTGTGGCCCAGGATCAGGAGCTGACCGACCAGCTCGCGGCGACCGTCGACGCGCTCGAGGCGCTCGGGGTCCAGGTCGACCATGACGCCCGCCCGGCGATCGACATCGAGCGGAGCCACGCGGTCTACATGGCCCTCCTGCGCTCGGCCACCGGCACAGAGCTCTCGCCCGACGGATTCGAGGCACAGCTCGGCGAACGGGATCGTTACCGGGCCGGTGATCGGGACTACCGGGCGATCGCCGGCCACGGCATCACCTTGAGCCACTGGGAATGGTCGGGGCTGCACCGGGAGCGGGAGGAGATGCGGCACGCGTGGGACGCCTTCTTCGACGACTACGACGTGCTGCTCTGCCCGACGGCTGCCTCCGCCGCGTACCCCCATGACCACGAGGGCGGACGCCCGGAACGAACCATCACCGTGAACGGTGAGCAGCAGCCCACGACCGATCAGCTCTTCTGGGCCGGACTGTCCTGTGGTGTGTATCTCCCCGGAACGGCTGCGCCGGCCGGTTTCACCCGGTCGGGTCTGCCCTGTGGGCTCCAAATCGTGGCCGGTCATCTCCGGGATCTGGACGGGATCGCCTTCGCTGCTCTGATGGAGCGGGAGCTCGGTGGCTACGTGGTGCCGCCCGGCTTTGAGGCCTGACCATCAGACCGACGGATAGGTCGGTGGTGGGAGCGGGACGGTCGTGGTGATGCCCGGGTAGTCCGGATCCACCGGCGGGACCGTGGTCGTCGTGGTGGTGGTGGTGGGTGCCGCGGTCGTGGTGGTCGTGTTCGTCGTCGTC
>CAYFLT010000051.1:30457-37040 GCA_964344055.1 uncultured Candidatus Nemicrothrix sp. | reverse complement strand
GGGTCCCCTCCGCAAGCCACCGAGATGTGGGTGGCGTAGCCCAAGCCGTTCCGTCGCGAGAAGTCGTAGAACTCGACGAGGTCGTGGGGCGGTCCCCACGCCGAGACCGCGGTGACCTTGTCGGGGTGTCGGCCGGCGAGGAGGAGCGCCATCATCCCGCCGCCGGAGTAGCCGACGACGTACACGCGATCGGCGTCCACTCCCGGCTGGGCGACGGCGTAGTCGATCGCGTCGGCCGCATCCTGGACCGCCAGTTCGGATCCGACCGCGGTGGGGTTGTCGTTCCTGCCCCGGAAGTCGGGGGCAATGACGGCCCAACCGTTCTCCTGAGCCCACACTGCGTAGGGAATCCCCGCGTGCTGGGTGTATGGGGCGCTCCAGGAGTGCAGGATCACCACGAGCGGCTGATCGCCGTCTCCAGTCGGCGGGAGCCAGAAGGCGGGTTGTTCGGCGCCGTCCGCGGTCGAAGGGATCCGAAGATCCTGGATACCGGGGACCGACTGGGCCCATCGGGACGAGCCACTGGCCACGAAGCTGGTGAAGTCACCGATGGTGTTGATCCCGAGGAGCGAGTCGAACGTCGGGCATGGGGGCGACTGGTCGTCGATGGTGACTGCGGGTGAGCCCTTGTAGCGGTAGAGGAACGTCGCCAGCTGACCCCTGGTGACCGTGTCATCGGGTGAGAACGTCGTCGATGACGTGCCCGCGGTGATGCCTCGTTGCAGCATCCACCCCACCGGTGTGACCTGCCAAGCCTCCACCACGTCGGGGAACTGAACCGGGGGCGGAGCGTCAGGTGAGCCCTCCAAGCGATGCAACAGCACCGCCAACTGACCTCGAGTCAGATGGTCATCAGGCGAATAGGTCGTGGTGGTCGTCCCGCTGGTGATGCCGTTGTTGAACATCCACGACACCGGGTCCTGTTGCCACGGGGCCACATCACCGAAGACGTGGGCAGCTCCGGGGGCCGGGGAACCCTCCATGCGCCACATGAACGCCGCCGCCTGACCGCGCGTCACCGGATGGTCAGGCCCGAAGCAATTCGGGGAAATGCCGGTGGTGATGCCGTTGTCGACCATCCACTGCACGGCATCAGTGAAGAACGTGTCGGAATCGACATCGCCGAATCCGGCCACCCCAGCAGCCGGCGCCGAAACCGACATCACGCCGGTCATCGTCATCGCGACAGTGAGGCAGACAGCCAGTGTTCGACGCTTCATCCTGAGTCCTCCTCCGATGGGTGCTGGAATCAGCTGCCGACGTTGGAAGTGGTGGTCGGTGGCGGGGCAGCTGTCGTGGTCGTCGTTGTCGTCGTGGTAGTCGTTGTTGTCGTCGTGGTCGTGGTCGTCGTCGAAGTGGTGGTCGGCGTCGCCGTCGTGGTCGTGGTGGGCGCCGCAGCGGCCGCCGGCGTCCAGCTGACCTGGAACTGGCACGTGCCGCCGTCCTGGTCAGACAGGTTCATGCCCTCACCGACGTCGAGTCCCCAGGCGTCCACGGTCTCGGTGCTGTCGAGTGAGAACGAGGAGATCGTCGACCCGTCCTCGTCCAGGACGTCGACGGCGCACCCCACCGGGGGCGGGCCGACCAGGAAGCCGATCTCCCCCGCTACTTCGGCGGTGAGGGTGACCGGACCCGTGTACAAGCAGTCCGTTCCATCAAGGTCGATCGCCATGGCTGCCGAGAGGCTCGTGGGTGTCGCTCCATCACAGTTGGGGTCCGGTTCTGCGATTCGTTCCACGGCGGGCGCCGGTTGACCGTCCGAGCCAGCATCGGCGGAAGGTTCGCCCGAAGACCCGCACGCGGCCAGCAGCAAACAGGTCAAGAGCAGGCCGCTGCCGGCGGCCCCGCGCGATACCCGGGCGTGGGTCACGTGTTCGGTGAAGGTCCCTCTTGTTCTACGCATACCCGGAACCATCGGTCCCCTGAGATGCGTATTGAGGGGATTGCTCCGCTACAACCTCAAGGGTGACCGACACCTCGACCCTTCACGCCGAGCGCTTCTCCTTCGACGATCAGTCGGCGCTACAAGAGCACTTCCACGCCCACGGTTGGACCGACGGCCTCCCCATCATCCCCCCGACCGCCGAAGCGGTGGCCGCCTGCCTCGACTGGGCCCTCCTGGCCCCGGAGCACCTCATCGGCGTCGAACCGGTGCGGCAGCGGGCCATCACCGCCGAGAAGGTGGCCATCAACACCGTGATGGCCGGATGCCTGCCGTCCCATTTCCCGGTGGTGGTGACCGCGGTGACCGCGATGCTGTCCGAGCCGTTCCTCTTGCACGGCGCCACGGCCAGCACTGGCGGCTGCGGAGTGCTGGTGGTGGTCAATGGCCCCGTTCGCCAGGAGATCGGTATGAATCCCACCTTCAACGCGGTGGGACCCAGCGATCGGGCCAGCACCTGCATCGGTCGAGCCGTCCGCCTCGTGTTGGGCAACCTGCTCGAGGTCCGACCCGGCGAGATCGACCGGACCACCCTCGGCCATCCCGGCAAGATCAGCTTCTGCATGGCCGAGGACGAGGAACACACGCCCTGGGCTTCCCTGGCCGCCGAACGCATCGGCGATCCACACGCGTCTGCCGTGACCGTGATGGCCGCCATGGGGCCCCGCCAGATCATGAACGAGTGGACCACCGACCCCGCCGAGATCCTGGACACCTTCAGCGCCGAGATCTGCGCCAACATGCGTCACTACTCGATCTGGGCCGGCAACTACGCCATCGTCATCCCACCGCAGCTACGGGCCCATTTCGACGCCGCCGGCTGGTCCAAAGCAGACATCCGCGACTACGTGTTCCACCACGCTCGCATTCGCCGCGACGAATGGGCCACGGTCGGAAAGGCCAACGCGGTCAAGGACAAGGGCGACCGCGAATACCTCGCCCTGACCGAACCAGACGATCTCCTGGTCATCGCCGCAGGAGGACCGGCCGGAGGGTTCGGTGCGGTCATCCCTCCATGGCTGGGCGGCAAGTCCCGAGCGGTCACCGTACCGGTCGGGGCCTGCATCGACTGCTGACCGACTCACAACACCACGCGCCGAAAGGAACTCCGCATGACCATCGAGGTGCTCGACCCCACCTACGCCGAAGCAGCAGACGACTTCGAGCCCGCCACCCGACCCGACACCCTCGCGGGACTGACCGTCGGGATCATCTCCAACGGCAAGCACGGCACCGTGTCCTTCTTCGACGCGTTGGAGGCCGAGCTGCGCGACCGTCACGGCGTTGCCGACGTGGTTCGAGTCGTCAAGCCGAACTACAGCGCCCCCGCCGGAAACGAGATCTTCGACCACGCCAGCTCCTGGCACGCTCTCGTGGCCGGGATCGGCGATTGAGGAAGCTGCTCGTCGTGCAGTCTGCACGACGCCGTCACCGGCGAACGGGCCGGGATCCCCTCGGTCGGCATCATGACCGAGAACTTCGTCTCCGCCGCTGATCTCATGAGCCGCACCCTGGGCGCCCCCGGCTACCCGTTTGTCACGATCCCACACCCCATCAGCAGTGCCAGTGCCGAGGCACTCCAAGCAACGGCGGAAGCGGCCGCCACCGAATGTGTCGCCTTGCTGACCACGACCCCGGTGGTCGAAGCCCTCCGAGGGTGAGAGGCTGATGCCCATGAGTGCTGGGTGCTGCGCTGCCGACGACGATGCACTCGTCGCGCTGCGCGACCGCCAGCGGACGGCGCTGTGGATGGTCCTCGGGATCAACGGCGTGCTCTTCGTGGTCGAGTTCGGTGTCGGCTGGTGGGCACGCTCGACAGCGCTGCTGGCCGATTCACTCGACATGCTCGGCGACGCGTGCGTCTATGCGTTCAGTCTCTGGGTGCTGCATCGCGGGACCCGATGGCGGGCGCGAGCTGCCCTCTCCAAGGGTGTCGTACAGCTGGCGTTCGGTCTCGTCGTGCTGAGCCAGGCTGCGTGGCGAGCCCTCGACGGCACACCACCGGTCGCCGACGCGATGGCGCTCATGGGGCTCGTGGCGCTCGCGGGCAACAGCTGGGCGTTCGCCCTTCTGTGGCGGCACCGCTCCGACGACATCAACATGACCTCGACCTGGCTGTGCTCACGCAACGACCTGATCGCCAACGCGGCGGTACTCGCAGCCGCGGCGGCGGTCTGGCAACTCGACAGCGTCTGGCCCGACGTGATCGTCGGCGTCGCCATCGCGGTGCTGTTCCTACGCACCGCCCACGGCGTGATCCGCGACGCTCGCGGCGAGTTGGCGGGAGCCAACGAAGAGCAGCCGCACGTCACCGCGTGATGATTCAGCCGGCGATGACCTCGAGCGCCCGCGCGAGTTCGGGTGCCTGATCGGCGTCTCGGGCGCGCCAAGCGACGTGTTGATCGGGACGGACCAACAGGGCTCCGGTTTCCTCGACATCGCAGACCCTTCGCCACGACTCGAGCGCAGGTGTGTCGACCCCGACGCGGACCCTCGCCACGTCGGCGGTACCGAGGGGTTCCGCCCAGGCGTCGTGGTCTCCGAAGCTGAAGAGCACCGGCCGGTCGAGGGGCACGAGATCGAGCGTCGAGCGCCCGCCGGTCTCCTCCAGCCAGGCATGCGGCATCCGGGCCCCAGGACGTGCGGTGGGCTCGTACTCGCCGGCTGAGCTCGGCTCGGCCGGCGGCTCCTCGGGGAGCAGAGCCCCTTCGCGGTAGATGTAGCCGAGTTGGAGGCCGAACAGGTCGAAGTGTTCTCGTTGGAGCTCCACCGCGGCGGCGATCTGGTCGGCCTTGGCGGGATCGGCCAGCGATGCGTGCATCCGCTCACTGGTCGGTTCCGCGTCGATGCCGAGCGCGGCGGGTAGCTCGGCCAGCTTGACCGCATTCATCAGCGACTGGTGCGCGTTGTTCTGCGCCACCGGAATGCGCTCGCGCTCATAGGAACCGAGGAGGGTCTCCGAGGCTCGGCCCGCGTTGATCGCCGCAATGCGCCACATCAGCCCGTGGATGTCCTGCACCCCGGCGTTCAGGCCGAGGCCGCCGGTCGGCGGGAACCGGTGGGCCGAGTCGCCGGCGAGGAAGATGCAACCACGCCCCATCGACTCCGCGGTCTGCGAACTCATCCACCACGTGCCCTTGCCCAGGATCTCCGCGCCGAGTTCGGCGCCGGCCGCGTTCTCGATGACGTCGACACACCGGTCGTCGTCGTAATCGTCGACGGATTCGGTGGAGGGATCGATGGCGTGCATGAACACCCAGTCGGACTCGACATCATGAGCGATGAACGCGCCAGAGGCCTCTGGATCGATCGTGAAGTGCAGCACGGCAGGGCGGTCGGCGGTGAGGGCCCGGAGGTTCGCTGCGAAGTGGATCATCAGGTAGCACTGGAGCAGCGGCGGCCCCACCATCTCGATGCCGAGCAGCTTGCGGACACGGCTGCCTGCACCGTCGCAGCCGATCACGTACCGGCTTCGCACCTGGGTGGTGTCGCCGGTGTCGAGGTCGACGATGTCGGAGACGACACCTTCATCGTTCTCTTCGGAGTGCTCCCACTGCTGTCGGTAGCGAAGCTCGATGCCCGGCGAGGCGCGCAGCTCGTCGACCAGGATCGGTTCGAAGCGGTGTTGGGACAGGTTGCGCAGCGGGGTCGGCGTGTACTCGAGGCAGGCTTCGCCTTGGCGCTCGAATGGCAACCGGCCGATCAGGTCGCCACCCAGCCGGGTCACGAAGTTGACGTGGCCGGCGTCGGCGGCACTCTTGCCGGTGGCGAAGATGCGATCCATGTCGAGCCCGGCTTGGCGGCAGATCTCATAGGTGCGGGCATTGACCACATGCGCCGCCGGCGCCGTCTGGGGTCCGCTCCGACGCTCGACCACCAACGCGGTGAGCCCTTGGCGTGAAGCGAGGATGCCGCCCACCATGCCCACCGGCCCGGCTCCGACGATCAACACGTCGACATCGACATCGAGGTTGGAGTCCTTGGCCATCAGAAGACTCCTTCGTAGCTACCGCCGTCGAGCTGCAGGCTCTGGCCCGAGATGTAGCCGGCCTGGGCAGAACACAGGAACGCAAAGGCGTCGCCGAACTCCTCGGGACGGCCGAGCCGGCCGGCCTTGATCGAGGCAACCTGTTCCGCCCGCGCCTCGTCGTAGGACACGTCCTTCAGCTTCATCACCAGCGCGGCCATCTGCTGCTGGCGGCCCGTGTCGAACCGCTCTGGCAGGAGCTGGTTCACGGTCACGTTGTGAGCGACCACATCCTTCGAGAGGCCCTTGAGAATTCCAGCGAGCCCGAGCCGGGTGCCGTGCGACAGGCTCATCACCGGGTTCGGGGTCTTCACCATCGCGGAGCTCACCGCGACGATCCGCCCGAACCGTCGTTCGACCATGCCCGGCACCACCCGCTGGAGGAATCCGACCGGTCCGACGACGGCCTGCTGGAACGCGGCGTCGAGGGCGTCCGCGCGGAGGCGGGCGAAGGGAGTCGGGTCCGGCCCCTCGCCGTTGATCAACACGATGTCGGGTTCGGGGCACGCCTCGAGCAGCGCGCCGTGCGTCTCGGCGGTGGACGAGTCGCCAACCACTCCGGTGACCTCGACGTCGTAGGACGCCTCCAGTTCGGCGACAGCAGCCTCGACGTC
>CAYFLT010000051.1:23539-30447 GCA_964344055.1 uncultured Candidatus Nemicrothrix sp. | reverse complement strand
TTCTATTACGCCGCGGACGAGCTGATGGGCGAGATCGCCACCGCCCGCCGGCGCAGTTGGCTCGTCGTCGGCGGTGCGACCGTTGACGGCGACGTGCGCTCCTTCACGGGCCACGCTTTCCGCGCAGGCCCGCCCCAACCCACGGCTCGATCCCAAAAGGATCGCCCGGCGACCGGCGATTCCGAGATCCATCGGCTACCCCTCTCGGGTCTGGCCGTCGAGGCGGGCGCGGAACTGGGCCTGCCAGTCGGACAACGGCCGGAATTCGGCCTTGTCTTCGATCTTCGCCCGGGTGTCGGCCTCGATCGCTGCGTCGTCGGCCGAGAGGTCGAGGCCGTCGCCGTAGGGCTGCGCCACGTGGAACGGGCTGTCGACGAAGCACTCCAAGCCGTTGCCCTCCGGGTCGTTGAAGTACAGCGACCATGCGTTGCCGTGATTGATCGGGATGACCCCCTCTACGCCGGCCTCGTCGAGACAGGCTCCGATCCCGCGAAGGTCGTCGAGCGTTCCTGTGCGGAACGCCATGTGATCGGCCATCACGAACTGGTGCTCGGTCGCCGGGAGGCCGGATACGAGGACGATCTGATGGTGCTCGCTGGGGTCCTGGGAGATGAACGCCATCTCGCCCTCCCCCACCTCTCCTCGGTTGGTGACCGCGAAGCCGAGCACACCGCAGTAGAAGTCGAGCATCGCGTCGAGGTCGCGAACCGCAACCGTGGTGTGGCTCAACGTGAGCCGTGATGAGGGTGGGGCAGGCATGGGTGTGTTCGTCCCTTTCACTGGGTTCGGTTCTGGAGTACAGCCCGACCGGAGCGCCGGGAAGTGGGTGCGCACCAGCGCGTCGAAGAGCTCGGCCTCTGCCGCCACATGGGCGCGTGCGGCCTCGATGGCCTTGGCCTCCCCAGCCTTGGTCAACAGCACCAACGTCGATCGTCGGTCGTCGGGATCGGGCTGTCGCTCGACGAACCCCGCCCGTTCGAGGAGGTCGAGCCGGTGCGTCATCCCTGCGGGCGACAACATGCCGCTGCGGGCCAGGACCGATGGCTTGCTCGTGCGGTCCGGAGCGTGCAGCAGCGAAGCCAGCACGTCGAACTCCCCCGCCGACAACCCCACCTCGGCGAAGGCCACCTCGACGTGCCGGTGTCCCAACGCCGTGACTCGGGCGAACAGCAGCGCCGTCCGCATCGTCACGACGTCGAGATCGGGCAGCATCCGGGCCCAACTCGCGATCGCCTCGTCGATGTGCGCACGCTCGTCCACCGCGCAACCCTACGTTCGATGGTACTTCGATGTCAAATAGTTTGATACCGAAATGTATTCGAACTCATCGGCCGAGGATCTCATACTTAAGTGAACGAACGCTTGTCTAACTCGCCCACTTGCGCTAGAACCTCTCCGAGACGGACCGGGTAGCGGCGACCAACCGGCACCACGGCTCGGTCAGGAGGTTCCGTGAGCGGCACCAACGGGCAGAACGGAGCAGGCACAGCCGCGTTGAAGCCGGAGACCACGGCCACCAAGACGCGTGTCAACAACCGTGTGAACGCCTTGCTCGACGCGGCCGCTGTCTTGTTCGCGTCGCAGGGGTATCACCGCACCACGATCCGAGATGTCACTTCGGCCATCGGCATGGGGCCCGGCTCGTCGTATTACCACTTCTCCTCCAAGGCCGAGATGCTGCTCGCCGTCTACGACGAGGGAATCAGGCGGGTGCAGCAGTCGATCGAGAGTTCATTGGCAGACGCCGACGACGATCCGTGGGCCCGGCTCGAGGCTGCCCTCACCGGCCACATCGCCGCCGTGCTCGACCCGAGCGCGTACGCCCGAACGATCGTTGCGGTGCTCCCGAGCGACGTTCCCGAACTCAGCGACGAGATCACTTCCCGTCGCGATGCCTACGAGACCCAATGGCGCGAGTTGATCGATGCCCTCGATGCGCCGGTCGACGCCTCCCTGCTGCGGGTGTTCCTTCTCAGCGCCGCCAACAGCACCCAGGTCTGGTACCGGGACGGAGGGGTGTCGCCGAGCGCAATTGCCCAGTTCATCGTCGATCTCCTCAAGCGCCCCCTCGCAAATGCCACCTGACAGGAACCGCCGCATGCACGAGACAACCGCCGTTCCCCCACTGACCGAGACCGGAGCCACCCCTCTTCGAGTACTCGTGACCAAGATCGGTCTCGATGGCCACGATCGAGGATCTCGACTCGTCGCCGCATTCCTTCGCGACGCCGGCCACGAGGTCATCTACACGCCCCCGTGGCAGCAGGTCGCCGACGTCGTCACGCTTGCGACTCAAGAAGACGTCGACGTGATCGGCGTCTCGTCGCTGGCGACCGATCACCTGATCGTCCCGGACCTGATGGAGGCGCTACGCGACGCCGGGCTCGACCATGTGGCCGTGGTCGTCGGCGGGATCGTGCCCGATCAGGAAGCCCCACCGTTGATCGCCGCCGGCGTCCGGGAGATCTTCGGGCCCGGCTCTTCACGAGACCAGATCATCGGGGCCGTCACCGAATTCGGGGCCGAAGCCCGAACCGCAAAGCTCGCCCAGGGAGGATTCGCCTGATGACCGCCACCGACCACCCGGTCGACGCCGCCCAGATGACACTGCCCGGATTCGACGCCGGCAAGGAGCGCTGGGAGGAGGCCTACACCCGCCAGCTGGGCGAGTCGAGGCCGATCCGCAATCGCTCCGGGATCGAAATCAAGCCGATGTACGGGCCCGACGACTGGGACGGTTCGCGCTACCTCGACTCCCTCGGTTTCCCGGGCGAGGCACCGTTCACCCGAGGGATCTACCCCACCATGTACCGGGGCCGGACCTGGTCGCAGCGCCAGCTGATCGGACTCGGCACCCCAGAGGACTACAACGAGCGAATCCGGTTCCTGATCGACAACGGATCCACCGCGATCTCGCTGCTGCCGTGCAACTCGGGTTTTCGTGGCCTCGACTGCGATGAGACACCGTTCCCCCTGCTGGGCACGTGCGGGACCGTCGTGAACAGCGTCGACCACATGGACGCGGCACTCGACGGCGTCTCGCTCGGCGAAATCTCCGCGGCAATGAACGACCCCACGCCATTCACCCTGCTGGCCTTCGTGCTGGGGGTGGCAAAGCGACGAGGTGTGCCGTTCGACCGCATCACGGGCACGTCGAACCAGTCCGACTACATCTCGCACTATGTGGCGAACCACATGTTCTACCGGCTGTCCCAGCCCGGCTCGCGGCGACTGCTCGTCGACCACGTCGAGTACTGCCGCCAGGTCGTGCCCAACTGGAATCCGATCTCGGTGGTCGCCGTACCCATGCAGCAGGCCGGCGCCACTCCGGCCGAAACCATGGGCTTCACCCTGGCGACGGCAATCCAGTACGCCGAGGACTGTATGGCCCGGGGCATGGACCCCGATGAGATCCTGCCCCGCTTCACCTTCTTCTTCGACATCTCGATTTCGTTGTTCGAGGAGGTGGCGAAGTTCCGGGCCGGTCGTCGCATTTGGGCCCGAGTGGCCAAGGAGCGACTCGGCGCCGAGGACCCGAGGTCGTGGCGGTTCAAGTTCCACGGGCAGACCAGCGGCGTCGACCTCACCGCACAGCAGCCGCTGAACAACATCGCACGTGTCGCGACCCAGGCCATCGCCGGCATCTTCGGTGGGTTGCAGTCGATGCACACCGATGCGTACGACGCGGCCATCACCTGCCCGACCGAGGTGACGGCCCGTATCGCGGTGGCGACCCAGAACATCCTCCGCGAGGAGGCCCACCTGTGCGACGTGATCGATCCGCTCGGCGGCTCCTACTACGTCGAGGCGCTGACCGATCAGATGGAAGCCGAGATCCTCGACGTCATGGCCAAGATCGACGACGCGGGAGGCATGTACGAGGCGGTCGGGTCGGGCCTGGTCCAGACCATGGTCGGGCAGTCCGCTCTGGCCGCGCAGAACAAGATCGACAGCGGCGAGGAGAAGGTGATCGGCGTCAACTGCTACCAAGGCGACGGCGACGACCTCGCTCCCCCGCCCATGCGCCCCGACCCTGACCGCATGCGCCGCTGCGTCGACGACTTCGTCGCGTTCAAGAGCGCACGGAGTCAGAATGAAGTCGACCGGCAGCTCGCTGATCTCCGGCGGGTAGCCCAGAGCGACGACGAGAACGTCTTCGCCCGGGTCGTCGACGCAGCCGAAGCCGGCGTGACCCACGGCGAGATCGTCACCGCCTTGAGAGACGAGCTCGGCTTCGGGGATCCGCTGATCGTCGCGTGAGTGGTCGTGGCGTGATCCGGTCACCCTCTCCCGGAGTGCAGGCCTCGAGTACCGCCTTCGAGCGGCTTCGCGAGGGAGATCACGCCGCACTTGCCCGCGCCCTCACGGTCCTGGAGGCCGGAGGCGCGGGGGCCGATGCACTCCGTCGACGCCTCCACGCGCTCGTCGGATCGGCAACCGTCGTCGGCTTCACGGGGCCGCCCGGCGTCGGGAAGTCGACGCTGGTCAACGCTTACGTCGAAGAACTCCGCGGCCGACGACGGACCGTCGCCGTTCTCGCGGTCGATCCGTCCAGTCCGATCACCGGCGGCGCGATCCTCGGTGACCGCACCCGCATGGGCCAACACACCTCCGACCCCGGCGTGTTCGTACGTTCCGTCGCATCGCGAGGCCACGTGGGCGGACTCGCGCTGGCCGTACCGGCCATGCTCGACGCCCTCGACGTCGCCGGCTTCGACGACATCATCCTGGAAGCCGTCGGGGCCGGACAGTCCGAGATCGAGATCAGCCGCTTCGCCGACACGACCGTCGTGCTCAACGCCCCAGGTCTCGGCGACGACGTGCAGGCCATCAAGGCCGGCATCCTCGAGGTCGCCGACGTGCTGGTCGTGAACAAGGCGGACCTCCCCCTCGCCGACCAGACAGCCGAGCACCTCCATTCGATGCTGAAGCTGCGGAGCGGTAAACGGATTCCGCCGGTCCTCTGCGTGAGCGCCACCGAGCGGCAAGGCGTCGCCGAGCTCGTCGACGCGGTGAACCGTGCCCACCACGCGCTCGGCGACCCGGCCGCCGGCCCGCAACGCCGGGCCACCGAACTGCTACGCCAGGCGGCACTTGCCGAAGTCGAGCGCCGTGTCGGCGGCGATGCGCTCGCCGGTCTCGGCGCGGCGCTGCACCGTGGCGAGCTCACGCTCGCCGACGCCACCGACCAACTGCTCACCCGAACGATCCGTGACCCTCGAAAGGACCCCGATGGTTGACACGCGATTCCCCGAGGTCGTGCTCTGTGGCGGCAAGCGCACGCCGTTCGGCGACTACGGCAAGTCACTCAAGGACATCCCCGGACCCGACTTGGGCGTCCACGCCGCCCGAGCCACGCTCGACGGGCTGGATCTCGACGCGGCCGAGATCGACCATCTCGTGTGCGGCAACGTCATGCCTGTCGACCAGGGCGGCTACTTCTCGGCTCGGGTCATCGCCCTCAACGCCGGCATGAGTGAAGACTCCTCAGCACTCAACGTGTCACGGGCCTGCGGCTCCGGCACCCAGGCCATCGTCAGCGCGGCGGAGCAGATCTTGACCGGCCACTCGCAGGTTGCCCTCGCTGGCGGCTACGAGAACTCCTCTCGCGCCCCATTCGCTCTGACCGAAGCGCGCTGGGGAATGGGCCGGGGTTCGGGAGAGATCGTCGACACCATCGACTACGCCTACCGAGATCCCTTCGACCTCTCCCTCATGGGCGAGACCGCCGAGAACCTCACCGATGACTTCGGATACGAACGCGCCGACATGGACCTCTACGCCCTCGAGAGCCAGCACCGGGCCGGCAAGGCCATCGAGAGCGGGTTTCTCGCCGAGCAGATCGCCCCGATCCAAGTACCCGCGGGCCGAGGTGGTTCCCGACTGTTCGAGGTCGACGAGTTCCCCCGTCCCGCGACCAGCCTCGAGAAGCTCGGCTCGCTCCGACCGGTGTTCCGAGACGGCGGCCGGATCACGGCCGGCAACTCCAGCGGCATGACCGACGGGGCCGCCTTCGTCGTGGTGGCCGAACGGACCAGAGCCGAAGAGCTCGACCTGCGCCCGCGGGCCCGAATCGTCGACTGGGAGGTCGTCGGTGTTCCACCCCGCATCATGGGTTGTGGACCGGTGCCGGCGATCCACCGCCTCCTCGACCGACGAGGCATGACCGTCGGCGACGTCGACTACTACGAGATCAACGAGGCCTTCGCCGTCGTCAACCTCCACGCCGAACGCCAACTCGGCGTTTCCCGGGAGGCATGCAACCTCTACGGCGGAGGGATCTCCGTCGGCCATCCCCCCGGCGCCACCGGCGTCCGCATGGCCCTCACTGCCATGCACCACATGGAGAACACCGGCGACCGAACCGCCATCATCTCCATGTGCCTCGGCGCCGGCCAAGGCATGGCACTCCTGATCGAACGAGCCGACTGACCTGCCCTCGCGCAGCCGGCCGAGGCGGTCAGCGAATGAGATCGGAGCGAGTGCGGTGACGGGCTACGACCGGCGATGTGCGATGAGCCGATCCGTGGCGAACTCGATCTGACCAAGGTAGCGCTCATGGCCCTCGATCACGGGCATCGACGGGTCGGCGTGGCCGGTCTCCCCCAAGAGCGCCAGCTGGGTACAGAACCAGTTCAGGACTGCGCCGCGGGGCAAGGCTTCGGCGGCCGGGAAGTCCTGTTCGGCTGCCGGCGCCGTGTCGGTCGTGCCGCTGAGCAGCTTGTTCGGGAAATCAGGGTCGATGATGAACGGACGGCCGATTCCGATGAGATCGAGCCGTCCATCGTCCAGCGCAGCGTTCATTACGCTGGCGGAACGGAATCCACCAGTGACCATCAGCGGGATGTCGACCGCCGCCTTGATGTCGGTCGCGTAGTCGAGGAAGTACGCCTCGCGGGCGACGGTCG
>CAYFLT010000051.1:16069-23529 GCA_964344055.1 uncultured Candidatus Nemicrothrix sp. | reverse complement strand
ACTCGCTTTTGGAGGAGTGCTGGTAGGCGGTTGGAGCCTCGAAGTTGCCGCCCGAGATCTCGATGAAATCGATGCCCTCGCTCGCCAACATCGTTGCGACTCCAACGGAATCGGCGTGATCGAATCCGCCCTTCTGGAAGTCAGAAGAGTTCAGTTTCACCGCCACGATGAAGCCTGGTTGCACAGCTGAGCGGACCGCCCGAACCACCTCGAGGGCAAGCCGAGCTCGGTTCTCGAGTGACCCGCCCCAGCGATCCGTGCGGGTGTTGATGCGGGGTGACAAGGCGGAGCTGAGCAGGTAGCCGTGCGCGGCGTGGATCTGCACGCCGTCGAAGCCGGCGTCCTGAGCGAGCAGGGCGGACCGCCGGAACCGAGCGATCACCTCCGCGAGGTTTTCTTCTGCCGCTTCGACAGGTCGCCCGTAGCCTGGCAGTTCGAGCTGCACATCGGAGATCGACGTCGGGTGTTCGTTGATCGCGGCTGGCGTCTGTCGTCCAGCGTGGGCGATCTGCGCCAGGATCGTTGCGCCTCCGTCATGGGCTGCCGCGACCAGCGCTTTCGTGCGTGCCATGTCAGTTGCGGGATCCAAGACGAAGTTGCCGGCGTGCTCGAGGTGCATCCGGTCGACCGGTGTGTTTCCCGTGATCACGACTGCTGCGCCGCCTGCACTCCAGAGCCTGAATGCGTTGATGAGCGCCGGCGTCGGGTCGTTTCTTTCATCTGCGAGAGCCTCGGACATCGCCGACTTGACGATGCGGTTCTTCAGCTCTCGTCCGTTCGGAAGCGTCAGTGGTTCACTGATCGAGCTCATTGAAGTTCCTCCGACAGAAGCCTCAGGGTGGCGCCGATCGCTTCCTCGTTGCGCCGGTAGAAGGTCCATTGGCCATGGCGCTCGGACACGACGAGTCCCGCGTCCTTGAGCATCGCCATGTAGCCAGAGACGGTCGATTGAGACAGCCCCGCACGTTCTTGGATGTAGCCGACACACACCCCGGGTAGGTCCGCGTGCTCCGGCAGAGGGGGCGGGAAGTTCGACCGGTCCTTCAGCCAGACCAGGATCTGCCTACGAATCGGATTGTTGAGGGCCGACACGGCCTTGTCGATACGTGCATCCATAGATCGCGATATCGCAATATGCCAGACAACTGCGGGCGTTGCCAAGCGGGAGCCGCGACCGTGCGACGGTGACCCAAAGTACGCTCCCCCGGTGAGCAACGAGGAGAACCTCCGAGGCGCCGCGTGGATGACGCTTGGCATGCTCGGCTATGTCGTGAACGACGCCTTCGTGAAGAAGGCAGTCGAAGATCTCGCTCTGTTCCAGGCCATCTTCATTCGTGGCCTCATGCTCGTTGCGCTCATCAGTCTGATCGCTCGGGTCAAGGGCGACCACCGGCGACTGGGAATGCTGCGCAACCGACGCGTTGCTGCCCGCATCGGTATTGAAGCCATCGGTACCTGCTTCTTCCTTCTCGGGCTCAGCAATCTCCCCCTCGCCGACATGACCGCCGTCCTGCAGCTCGTCCCGCTGGCCGTCACGTTCGCCGCGGCACGGCTGCTACGGGAGCGGGTCGACTGGATCCGGGTGACCACCGTTCTCACCGGCTTCGTCGGTGTCCTTTTCGTGGTCCGGCCGGGCGCAGAAAGCTCGAGTCCCTGGTTCCTCGCTGCATTCGCGGTAGTGGTTCTCGTCACGATCCGCGAACTCGTGACCAAGAAGATCTCCGCCGACATCCCAACGTTGGTGATCGCGCTCGGCACCGGACTCGTCATAACCGCCATGGGCGGGGTGGTCTCGATCTTCGAGGGCTGGGAGTCCTTCGAGGCCAGACATCTGATCTATCTGGCGACCGCGGCCGGCTTCCTCAGCGTCGGCTACACGGCAAGCGTGAATGCCGTTCGCGTCGGCGACATGAGCTTCACGGCTCCGTTCCGTTACTCGATCCTGGTGTTCGCGATCCTCTTGCAGATCATCGTGTTCGGTGATGTCCCCGATGTCTTGACGCTGATCGGGTCAGCGATCGTCGGTGCCGCCGGCCTGTTCTCGCTGACGCGTGAGCGAGCCGTCCTCGCCACTGTTCGCCGCGGCTAGCTGTATTCATCAGCCCGGCCTGAGCCGCGTATTCGGCGTGGCTTCCGAATGGGTTGTGCGAGAATCACCCGTCGTGGCCACATCGGACTACCTGGCAGCACCTGATCCACACCTCGACCCCGTCGTTGCCGCTGCCTATGACGATCCGTCACATGAACGGTTCAGGCCGGAGACCGTCAGTGCGACCGTCGACGTCCTGGCCGAACTGGCGGGAGGCGGGGTCGCGGTCGAGTTCGCGGTCGGGACCGGCCGAATCGCGTTGCCACTGGCGTCGGCAGGGGTCGACGTGCATGGCATCGACTTCTCGGAGCCGATGGTGACCGAACTGCGTCGAAAGCCAGGCGCCGAACGGGTGTCTGTGACCATCGGCGACATGACGCGGACACGGGTGTGTAGCGACGCCGCCCTCGTCTATCTCGTCTTCAACACCATCACGAACTTGCGGACGCAGCAGGAGCAGGTCGCCTGTTTCCGCAGCGCAGCTGCGCACCTTGCGCCCGGTGGGTGTTTCGTCATCGAGAATCAGGTGCCCAGGCTCCACCAGCTTCCACCCGGCGAGACGATTGCGCCGTTTGATGTGACTGCGCACCACCTCGGCTTCGACGAGTACGTGGACCTGGTGAATCAGATCTCGGTCTCGCACCACTACCACATCGACGGCGATCGCGTTCGGACGACTTCGCCGGCCTTTCGCTATGTCTGGCCCTCAGAGCTCGACCTGATGGCCGAACTCGCAGGGATGACTCTGGAGGCGCGCTGGGCCGATTGGCGTCGGTCTCCGTTCACCGGTCAGTCCGAAGCCCACGTCTCCGTATGGCGGAAGCCCTGACCTCAGCGTCGGATCCATCGACTCGAGATGGGCCTGCGTCCGTGAGACCACCGCCCGCAGATACTCCTTGAAGCACTCGTAGTCGCCGATCCACTGCTTCGACGCGATTGCCGACCCCGATGCCGTCATCGCGCAAGCCGAAGCGCTGGCCGCCGACGGAGATCCGCAGCTGGCGATGCACGTGATCGACCTCATCGCACTCGGCCCCGACGACGAGCTAGCCGTGCTCCAAGCCCGGTCGATCAAGTCCGATCTGTGCCGCGCTCGGTCCAAACAGATCGATCCCCACCCGAGCAAGGGAATCTACAAATCGAGCGGGATCCGCCTCAAGCAGGGCATCATCTCCTGGGAAGGGGTGGTCGGATGAGCAAGCCGAATCTGCTGTTTCTGTATGCGGATCAGCACCGCGCCGACGTGATGGGCTGCGCCGGCAACGACGTCGTCGTCACGCCGCACCTCGATCACCTGGCGGCTGAAGGTGTGCGTTTCGACCAGGCGTGGACCGAGAGCCCCATCTGCCAGCCGGCGCGCGCGTCGCTCCTCACCGGGCGTTTCCCTAGCGACCACGGCGTGCTGGGCAACTTCGTCGGCGACTGCCAGCCGGACTGGGACAATTTCCCGCGCCGGCTCCAGCAGGCCGGCTACACCACGGCCTCGATCGGCAAGACCCACTTCGACGCGTGGCCCATGGGGGCCGAGCCCGGCACGCCCCCACCGACCGAGGAGTGGATCGGCAGCTTCGGTTTCGACCACGTGGTGGAGGAGTTCGACAAGTACGTCCACCTCTTCGACGTCGATACGCCGTACATGTCGTTCCTGCGCGAGCACGGGGCGCTCGAGCCATACCAGGACGTGATCCGAGACAACTTCCGCGGAGGCGACAAACACTGGAACGGCGTCACCTCTCCCCTGCCGCAGGAGCTCGACCTCACCAGCTTCCTAGCCGACGAGGCGGAGCATTGGCTCGCCACGCGGCCGGCCGACCAACCGTGGTTCCTCCAACTGTCGTTCGTGCAGCCCCACGTGCCGTTGATCGGCGACCCCATCTGGGCCGAGCACTACGCCGACGCCATGATCGAGCGCACCGCCCGAGCTGAGCCGGTGGCGACCACCGAGGCGTGGGGGAAGCAGCTGCTGTTCTGTCGCACGCACTCGCACAGCGAGCTCCTGACCGACGAGTTCGTGTTGGCAGGCGCCCGGCAGTACTACGCCATGGTGTCGCTCATCGATCAGCGCATCGGTGCGCTGATCGATCAGCTCGAAGCCCAGGGTCAACTCGACAACACCTGGATCATCTACTGCGCCGACCATGGCGAGATGCTCGGCGATCACGGCCTGATGGCGAAGATGAACTTCTACCGATCGTCGGTGCGCGTGCCGCTGATCGTGCGTCCGCCGGCTGGTGCGGGTGCTCGGGCCGGTGCGGTCGAATCGGCGCCGGTCCAGGCCTTCGACGTCGCCGCCACCCTGCTCGACGCCGGCGATGCCGCACCACTCGACGGTGCACCGGCTCGCTCGCTGCTGCCGATGGTCACCGGCGACGGCGACCCCGACCGGACGCATGCCATCAGCATGATCCGGATGCGGCCCGGCACCCCGATCTGGCAGGCCATCACCGACGGCCGCCGGCGAGCCACCTTCAACAGCGACTCCGGCGAGGCCGTCGAGTTGTTCGACCTCGACGCCGACCCCGACGAGGCCGGCAACCTCGTCGGCGAAGCTGCAGCTGCCGAGGCGATCAGCGCCATGCAGGACCAGCTGGCCTCGATGCTGGAAGCCGGCTGACATGGTTCGACTCGCCGGTCTCCACGCCAGTGAGGCCGATCACCTTCGAGCGAGCGCCGCCATCCCACAGCTTCAGGGTGCCGTCGTAGAAGTTGGGACCGCGGAAGCCCATTGTTGATCCTCGGATACTCGTCGCACAATCCCTACCGCATGCATGATGCACGGGTAGGCCGGCTCCCGGAACTCCTCGGGCAGCTTCGTGGACACCCGAATCAGTCCGTGGTCAGCGGGGTGTAACCGAAGTCGCCCCAGGCGCGAACGGCCTCCACGCCCCCGAGAGCTTCGATCCGTCGGCGCTGATCCTGAAACGCGCGCTCGTTCGCGACGTCGACGTCCACGATCTCCCGCAGCCGCTGCTCGAGTTCGCGGCGGATGCCGACGTGGCCGGGCGAGTCGGCCAGATCCGTGGCCTCGGAGGGTCGGCCTCGAGATCGAACTGCTGGGGCGGGTAGCCGACGTAGTGAACGTATTCCCATCGTTGTGTCCGGAGCATGAAGATCCCGCTCGGTGAGGCGCCGTCGTGGTACTCGCTGAGCACTGCCCGGTCCGCGTCGCCCTGGGCGATCACGTCGATGAGAGAGTCGCCGGCGAGTTCAGCTCGGTCGAACGGGATCCCGGCCCCGTGGAGCGAATTCGATGTCGTGGGGGACCAGGGTGAGGTCGATGGTCCGGATGCCGTCGTTGCAGCTGCCGCAGTCCGGGCAGAAACAGTGGAAGCGCAGCCACCGGTAGGAGTGGCGGCTGACATGACCGTCCCCCATTCCACCTCGAGGGCGCGGTCTCGGAGATGCACGCGTTGGATCTCTTCGCGTTCGCCGCTCGTACCGCGGCGCGGTGGTAGGTGATTGCCGACGAACGGATTGAACGTCTTGGCACTCTTGGATCCTGACTTCATCGGTCAGCCTCCTCGCAGACGGATTCTCCTTCGGGAGCTCCCAGGGCGATCTGTTCACAACGCGACAGACAGCGAGCCAGCACCACCGGGTCGGGTTGAAGGGTCCAGCTCACCCACAATCCGGCCTGGGTCACCATCAGGTCCGAGACCCGGTCGTACACCTCGTCGGTGCTGAGGCTCGGGCGGGCCCGACTGACGAGCCGGCACAGTTCCTCGCGATACCGGTCGTAGATCTCGGCGTTGATCTCCGCGATCTCCGACTCGAAGCGGCCGACCGCCCACAGTGAGAGCCGCAGGGCAAGGTAGTCCTCGTTGAGGAACTCCTCGCTGAAGACCCCCCGAATGAACGTGCCGACCGCCTCCTCGGGATCTTCGATGCCGGAGGCCGAGCCCTCGGTGGCCTCGATCACTCTCTCGGCAGCCCGGCGGAATGCCGCCACGATGAGCGCTTCCTTCGCGTCGAAGTGGTAGTTGAGTGATCCCAGGGCGACACCGGCCTCGGCGGCGACCTCCCGGAAGGTGAGGCCCTGCACCCCGTTGCGCACGATGACGGTGAGCACCGCATCGAGGATCTGGTCCTGCGTGTCGGCCGCGCTCATGATCGATGTGGCCCGGCGGCACGGGCCGGGGTCATGGGGCGAAGGTCCCGATCGTCGGGCTGAGCTGCTCCGCCAGGGCACCGATGGCGAAGACGCCATGGTCGTCGAAGGGGCGACCCACGAGCTGGGCGCCGATCGGGATGCCGGAGGCGGCGATGCCCGAGGGAACGTTCAGGACCGGAAGCGCGCTCAGCATGTTGAACGGGTACGTGAGCATCCAGCCGTAGTCGGCGGCCACCGAGCGACCATCGACGTCGATGTCGGGCCCGGCGGGATCGAAATCGAGCGGGACCGACGGGATGCCGGTGGTGGGACAGATCAGGACGTCGTGGGTGCCCATGATCGGCGCGAGTTCGTTCCACATCTCCGTCTCGACCTCCATGGACCGGACGAAGTCGGCCGGGGTGACGTCGTAGACGCTCTCGGCAACGGCGATCGCGTACGGGGTGAGGAGTTCGCGGCTGCTTTCCAGGTAGGGCTGCATCCAGCCACCCATGATCACGGCCACATGGTGGCGGTACGCCTGGAGAACCTCGTCCCCCCAGCCGAGGTCCACCTCCGTGACCATGGCGCCGGCGCCCTCGAGTCGTGACGCGAGCGCCCGGGTTGCGACCGCGACCTCAGGGTCGACGGCGGCGAACCCGAGGTCGACCGACACCGCGACACGCAGCGACGCCGGGTCGGCGGGTGCGGCCGTCAACGGTGTCCAGTCGTCGCGGCTGAACAGGTCGGCGGGCTGCTGGCCGGCCATCGCGTTCTGGAGCAGGGCGCAGTCGACAACCGAGCGGCCCATGGCGCCGTCGTGGTCGTACCAGTCGAGATTGAAGTAGGACCCGACCGCGTTCCTCCCGCGAGACGGCTTGAACCCGACCACCCCGCACGCCGCCGCCGGCAGCCGGATCGATCCGCAGTAGTCCGACGCATTGGCCAGGGTGGCCAGACCCCGGGCCAGGGCGGCCGCCGCACCGCCCGACGATCCGAGGCTGTTGAAGCTCGGGTTGTAGGGGTTCTTCGTGGGTGGATACCGGCGGCTGCCGGTGATGCCGGCTGAGCCCATGTCGGGGACGTTGGTGCGGGCGTGAAAGATGCCACCCGCGGCCCGCATCGCGGCGACCGGCGGCGCGTCGCCACCGGCGATCGAGTCGGCGAACACTTCGGAGCCGGCCGACGTCGGCTTGCCGGTGACACCCTTGTCTTCCTTCACCGCGATCGGCAGACCCTCGAGCGGGCGGGCCGAGCCGTCGGCCCACGCCTGTTCAGCGG
>CAYFLT010000051.1:15261-16059 GCA_964344055.1 uncultured Candidatus Nemicrothrix sp. | reverse complement strand
CCAGATTGGGTGCAAGCTGATGCCGCTGCGCCGCCGCGTCCATCGCCTCGTCGGCGTACACCTGGGTGAGCGCACCGTCGACGTCCTCGACGGCCAGCACCGCGTCCATCAGCTCGACGGGCGACAGCTCGCCGCTCGCGAAGCCGGCGAGCGCATCGACGGCCGAGATGAACGCGAGGTCGGCGTCAGGCACTCCAGCCTCCGTCGACGTGGATGGTCTGCCCCGTGATGTAGCCCGCACCGGCGCACAGGAACAGGCAGGCGTCGGCGTACTCCTCGCCGGTGCCGGGTCGCTGCAACGGGAGCGCCATGGCGTCCTCGAAGACGGTGTCCCACTTGAGCGGGAAGTTGGTCGAGTCGGGGTGCACGTAGCTGGGCGAGATCGCGTTGACCCGTACGTCGGGCGCGAGCCCGCGGGCCAACTCCTTCGTGAGGGTGATCACCGCGCCCTTGGCCACCGAGTAGGGCGAGCTGGAGCCGCCCCCTCGCCAGCCCGACATCGAGGCGCAGTTGACGATCGCACCCTTCGATTCCTTGAGGTACGGCGCCGCGGCGTGCGACGTGCGGAACGCCGACAGGAGGTTGATCGACAGCACCTCGTCCCAGAACTCCTCGGTCTGGGCGTCGAGATCGCTGTCGGGCATGATCGTCAGTGTGACGGGGTGACCGGCGATGTTGACCAGGTTGTCGATCCCGCCCATGCGTTCGGCAGCGTCGCGCACCGTCTGACGAGCCACCTCGCCGTCGCGCAGGTCGGTCGGCGCCGCGAACACGTCGAGGCCCTCCCCGACGAGCGTC
>CAYFLT010000051.1:14094-15251 GCA_964344055.1 uncultured Candidatus Nemicrothrix sp. | reverse complement strand
CCGGTCGCCGTCGAGATCGACCATGGCGACGGTCGAACCCATCTCCGCGAACTTCCTCACCGTCGCCAGGCCCAGGCCGCTGGCCCCTCCCGTCACGATGGTGTGCTTTCCGTTCAGGTCGGCTGAGATCATCAGTACCCCGCTTTGGTGTGGTTGTCGACGAGTTCTTCGTTGAGCTCGAGGCCGAGGCCCGGCCCTGTCGGGAGGGCCGCGTAGCCGTCGACGATCTCGGGCTCGGCCGGTGAAACCAGCTCGGATCGCAGTCGCGAGGGCCCGAGCCGGGACGACCGGAACTCGACCATCGGGACGGTGAGGCTGGCCGCCTGCAGATGGAAGCTGGCGGTGTCGGTGATGCCGGTGGCGTAGCTGTGGGGGACGAGCTGGGCGCCGTACATCTCACACATCTCCGCGATTCGCATGAGCTCGGTGAACCCGCCGGCGCGGCTCACACCGGGTTGCACGAGGGTCACGCCTCCCCGTTCGAGCCACTCGCGCACTTCCCAGCGGCCGGCGGCGAACTCGGCCCCGCCGACCCGGATCGGTGACACCTCGGCGAGACGACGGTGGCCGTCGAGGTCGTCGTGGCGGAGGGGCGCCTCGGCGAAGTGGATGTCGAAGTCCTCGATCCGCTTCAGGGTCCAGGCCGCGTCGTACCAGTCCCACCAGCGGTAGCCGAAGTCGAGGGCCAGCACGACGTCGTCCCCCACCATCGACCGGCTGTACTCGGAGAAGGCGACGATCTCCTTGTCGGAGACCTCCGGGCCGAACAGCACGGGGACCTTGAATGCCCGGAGGCCCTGGTCCTTCGCGATCTCGGCCTGCTCGCGGATCGGTTCGGCCACCTCGGCCACGGGCCGGTCGTAGATGTCGCCCGGATACAACGTTGCGTAGGGCCGGACCCGCGGGCAGCGGGCGCCGCCGAGCAGCTTGTAGACGGGTTCGCCCAGCTGCTTGCCGGCGAGATCCCACAAGGCGATGTCGACACCCGACAGCGCCTGGATCAGGGTGCCCCGGCGACCGTGGTAGAAGCTCGAGTGGTACACCCGGTCGTAGAGCGCCACCGCCTCCAGCGGATCCTCCCCGATGATCAGGTCGCGGATCCCCTTGCTCCAGAAGTTGACCGTCGGCATGTCGATCATGGCCTTGCTGACGCTCGG
>CAYFLT010000051.1:8147-14084 GCA_964344055.1 uncultured Candidatus Nemicrothrix sp. | reverse complement strand
TCACGCCCTCCCGCCGGAGATCGATGGGAATCCGGATGCACTCGCCGATGCCGTACAGACCGTTCTCGTCGGTCACCCGGACCAACACCGTCTCCTCGTCGTCCTCGGCGAACGCGTTGCCTTCGGCGGGAACGGCCACGATCAGGGCCTCGACCTGGGCGATCGGGCTGCGGGAACTCATCGGTGGATCTCCTCGATGTCGGGAATGGTGGACGTGGTCACAGGGCTGCTCCCAGACGGAGCGAGTCGACCACCGCAGCGTGGATGTTGCGCGAGGCCACGGCGTCGCCGACGCGGTAGAGGTCGAATGCACCGTTGCCGGCGGGCAGAGGTTGCTGGGGTCGGACGGCCAGGAGGGCGTCGAGGTCGGTCATTCCGTCGTTGCGAGACCTCGGGCGCAGGGCGTGGAACAGCTCGTCGATCGGCGTGGTGCCGTGTTCGACGACGACCTGGTCGACCAGTCGATCCGTCGCTACGCCGGTGAGTGTGTTGGTCAGCGTCACCCGCAGGCCACCGTCGCCCGGCTCCACCCTGGTGAGACGGTGATCGAGCGTGACGGCGACGTCGTTGGTGTAGAGGCGCTTGCGAAAGCCCACCTGGGTGGACGGGGGCATGTCGAGCCCGTAGCTGGTGTCGGGACTGACGAGCTCGACCCGGGCGCCGGCTTCGGCGAGGAACTCGGCGGCCGAGGAGGCCTGGTGATCACCCGTGCCGTCGATCACGATCACCCGGGACGCAGGCGCCACCCGCCGCTCGAGCACGTCGCCGACGCTGACACAATGCTCGGCTCCGTCGACCCACTCGAGATCCGGAGCACCGCCGGTGGCGACGATCACCACGTCGGGCTCCTCGGCCAGAACGTCCGCCTCGTCGGCGGGAGTGCCGGTCCGAACGTCGACGCCGAGGTGGTCGAGCTCCGAGGTGAGCCAGTCGATGATGCCGCCCAACTCGTGGCGCCACCCGGCCGCAGCCGCCACCCGCACCTGGCCACCCAGGTCGCGCATCGCTTCGAAGAGCACCACGCGGTGGCCACGTTCGCCGCAGACGCGAGCGGCTTCCAGGCCCGCGGGTCCCCCACCGATCACGACGACCTTCAAGGGCGCGTTCTCGCTGGGTTCGATCTCGTGGGGGAGCGTCCGTTCCCGCCCGGTGGCCCCGTTGTGCACGCAGGACCGGGCCACCGATGTGCACAGGTTGGCGCCGACGCACGGGCGGATCCGGTCTTCCTCGCCGGCTCGGATCTTGTCGACGATGTGCGGATCGGCGATGTGGCCCCGGGTCATGCCGATCATGTCGACCAGCCCGGCGTCGATCGCGTGACGGGCGGTAGCCACATCGTTCACCCGGGCGGCGTGGAAGATGGGCAACGACACCTCCTTGCGGAACCAGCCGACATCGTCGAGGAACGGGGCTGAGGCGACCCCCATGCCCGGCATGTTCTCCTCGGCGAGGGCGAGCCGGGTGTCCATCCGGCCGTACATGACGTTGAAGTAGTCGACGGTTCCGGCTTCCTCGAAGATCCGGGCGATCTCGACGCACTCCTCGCGCCGGAGGCCGTCCGGGCCGCCCTCGTGCATGGAGAGCCGCATACCGACGATGAAGTCGTCGCCGACCTCCTTACGGATCGCGTCGAGCACCATGCGCCCGAACGTGGTGCGGTTCTCGATGGAGCCGCCGAGGGCGTCGCAGCGACGGTTCACGATCGGCGAGAAGAACTGGCCGATCAGGTGGGCTGAGGCCACGACCTCACAGCCGTCGAGCCCACCCCGCTGGCAGCGCCCCGCGGCGGCCGCGTAGGCAGCGACGATCCGGGTGATGTCGTCGTCGTCCATCTCCTTGGGGAAGCTGCGGTGCAACGGCTCACGCACCCGCGACGGCGCCACCATCGGCACCCATTCCTCGACCAGGGAAGACCCGCGCCGACCGAGATGGGTGATCTGGCACATGAGGGCGCAGTCGTAGGCGTGAATGCGGCGGGAGAACTGCTCGAAGTGCGGGATGACCGAGTCGTCGCCGACGTAGAGCTGGCCGAACACCGACGGGGAGTCAGGCGCGATGTTCGACGAGCCGCCGAACATGGTCAGAGCCAGGCCGCCGCGGGCCTTCTCCTCGTGGTAGCGCTGATACCGCTCCTGGGGCATACCGCCGACGCCGTACGAGATCGCGTGACTCGTACTCATGACCCGGTTCTTCAGGGTCAGGTGCTTGAGCTGGAAGGGACGGAACAGCGGATCGTTCACGTCGGCACTCACCGATTTGAACAGATGTTCATATTGACGGCGAAACTATGCCCTCGATGGCCGCCCGTCCAGGGCCCACCTCACCGGCCTTCCGCCGCTGCTGATGCGCTTGACACTCCGCGCTCGACTGGACGAACGTGCAGCCCATAGCGGAGGAGGACTTCAGATGGCGCTCGTAGTCGACCTGGAAGCCATCGTTGTCTCGGTTCCAGCCGAAGGCAACGCCTTCACCGAGACCGATACCGAGGACATGCTCCTCGTGCTCATCACCGATGAAGACGGCCGAATGGGTTTCGGCGAATCCGCGTGTGCTCCCGGGGTACTCAAGGAGCTGATCGAGTTCCCGAGCGAGCACTTCTGGGCCAATGGCATCAAGGAGCACGTGATCGGAAAGGACCCGATCGAGGCCCTCGCCATCTACGACAACATCTACCATTCGAGCTTCTACCACGGCCGCCGGGGCCTGCTCATCAACGCCATGTCCGCGGTCGACATCGCCCTCTACGACCTGGCCGGCAAGCAGCTGGGCAAGCCGGTCTGGCAGCTTCTCGGTGGGGCCCGACAGCCAGGTGCCCGCCCGTATGTGACCCTGTACCCGGGCGACACCCGGGGCGAGCCCACGGCTGAGATCCTCGCCAGGATGGAGGACATCGTGGCCCTCGCCCGCGACTCGGGCTTCACCGCCATGAAGCTGCCCTTCGTCGGGCTCACCGAACTCCCCGACCGCCAGGTCGTCGACCTGGTCGCGCAACTACGGGCCATGATCGGCGACGACATCGTGCTCGGCACCGATCCCGGGTACCGGTGGACCCACTGGCAGGAGGCACTGTGGGTCCTCAACCGCCTCGACGACTACCGGGTGTACTTCGCCGAAGTCCCCCTCCGCCACGACGACATGGAGGGATACCGCCAACTCGCCGAGCGCTGCCCCCTGCTCATCGGCGCGGGTGAGTTCTCCACGGGCCGGTGGGAAGCCAAGGAGTGGCTCGACAACGCCAAGGTCCCGCTGCTGCACTGCGGCATCAGCCGAGCCGGCGGCTTCACCGAGATCGCCCGCATCTCGGAGATGTGCGAGCTCGCCGGTGCCTTGCTCATGCCCCACAGCTATGCGTCGGCCATTTCCGACTTCTGCAACGTCCACATGCAGATCGCCAGCCTGCAGATCCCGATGATCGAGTTCCGCACCATCGAGCCGGTCACCTCGATCCTGCGACGCGACCTCGTCCATCCGGCGATGCCGGAGATCGTGGACGGCCGGATCGCGCCGCCGACGGCACCCGGGCTCGGGCTCGAGCTCAACCTGGACCTGGTGAATCGGTTCAGGGTGACGTCGTGACCTCGCACGAAGACCCCGCCTCGACCACGACGTCGAGCTTTTGCACTCGCCCGATCGAGCCGGTCCGGTGGACCAGTGCCCTCGCCGACGATCTCCCCGAGTTCGATTGGTCCGCCGTCGAGTCCGACCCGTGGCACCGCCTGGCCGCGTTCCGAGCGCTGCGAGACCTCGGGTTCGCCCTGCTTCGCCGTGGCCCGACCGACCACGACGGCATTGCGAAGATGGCGGCGCTGATCGGTCCCCTCGTCCCCTCCGCGTACGGGACGATCTGGTCCCTGAAGCCGGAAGAGAGCGAAACGGTGATCGGCAACACGACCGAACCGGTCGCACCGCACACCGACGAGGCCTACCGCCACGACCGCCCGGAATCCGCATCCTCTACTGCGTGACGCCGGCCGAAACCGGCGGCGAGGTCGAGTTGGTGGACGGGCTAACCGTGGCCGCCCGGCTCGCGGCCGAAGAGCCCGATGCGTTCGCCGTGCTGACGTCGGCCCGCCAGCCGTTCGAGCGGGTCGTCCGCGAAGACGGCATCGACCAGCGGACCCTGGCCCGATCGATCGTCCTCGGCGACGACGGAGACGTGTTGGGCCTGCGTCTCCAGACCATTTCGCTCGGGCCGATGGACCAAGCTCCGGCTCGCGATCAAACGGATGGCCGACGCCGGACTGCTCGACGCGGACGGCCGCGGCCGCAAAGCCACCCTGGCCCTGACACCCGCCGGGCTCGCCGACCGCTCCCCCGACCTCGCCTGGGTCGGCGTCGCCTACCGCGCCGACGCCAACCTCGACCCGTGGGACGGCATCTGGCATCTCGCCAGCTTCGAGATCCCCGAACAGCAACGCACCGCACGCGACGCCCTGCGCAACCAGATCGTCGCGCTCTACGCGGCCAACTCAGCGCCGGGCTCTACCTCTCACCCCTCGCCTGGGAGCCCTGGATCGCCCGCGCCGCCACCGCCCACGACGTCACCGACCGGATCACCCTGCTCGAGACCACCACGCTGCACCACGCAGGCACTTCCGCCCCGGCGAGCATCGCCGCGACCGTGTGGTCCGTCGACGAAGTGAACCAGGGGTACGTCGACTTCCTCACTCTCTGGACGTCCCAACTCCATGATCTCCCGACCGATCCCCTCGCTGCAGTCCGGCTCGCATTCGAAGCCGCCGACCACTTCGAGAGCGTGTTCCGCCGCGACCCGCTCCTACCGGACACGCTTGTACCCACCGACTTCACCGGCCCGGCCGCCCGCAGACTCTTCCTCGACCTTCTCAACGGCTTGGAAGCCCACCCCGAACTCGCCCACGCCAACCTCTTCCACACCTACCGCAACACCGTCGCCAACGCCCTTGCTCAGAACCAGGACGACTTCTGGCACGCCACCTTCGAGGAGACGAGCATCCACTGACGAGTCGATCGAGCGCAGAAGGCACGGCCGAGTACGAACGTCTCCCCGACGCGGGCACTTCACACAGCCCCCGAATTGCGGACGGGCCCGGTCATGACAGCAGTCCTCGATGACGGCTGTGGCAAGCTCATCCAACTCCTCGCCCGCCGACCTCAACCCCACGAAGGGTCCCACCACCATGGCCAAGTCAGTCGGCTTCCACATCCTCTTCCAGAACGGGCTCGCCAAGCAGGCCTTGGAGCGCTACCGCGAGATCTTCGACGACTACGAACTCGATCGCCTCGACCTCTACCAAGGCGACGGCGACGGGCCGGCGGGCCAGGTGAAGGTTGCCGACTTCAGAGTGGTCGGCCAGAGGTTCGTCTGTATCGACTCCCCGATCCAGCACGAATGGGACATGACACCTGGCATTGCGCCGTTCATCGAGTGCGGTGACGACACCGAGATGGAGCGGCTCTTCGATGCGCTCGCCGACGGCGGGACGGTCCACATGCCACTCGGTGCCTACGGATTCGGCCGGCGCTTCGGTTGGGTCGAGGACCGGTTTGGTGTGTCCTGGCTCCTGAACATCACCTGACTGATAGTCCGCCTCCTGCTCGCCCCGCCCCCAGCGGTGTTCACACCCGGGGAGCGACACCGGTCGGGGCGGTCGAATCGCGGCCAATTGCGCCGGTCCCGCCGCTACGAACGACCCAATGCGAGGGGTTGGCGCGGGGGCCTGGTCACCGCCCTACAGTCGAGTCTTACCGCCCGCAACCCCTCGTTCGGTGACCGAGTTCAGGAGCTCGTCAGCGACCTGTAGCGCAGCTGCGAGCGCCACCTCTCTGGGCATCGACTGCTCGTCGAGCCGCTGGCGCAGCCACAGCCCGTCGGCGGTGGCCATCAACCCGAGGGCAGCGACATCGGGCTCGGCCACCCCACTGGCGGAGAACGCGTCGGTGAGCTGGGCCACCCAG
>CAYFLT010000051.1:3422-8081 GCA_964344055.1 uncultured Candidatus Nemicrothrix sp. | reverse complement strand
CGATGTCGCGGAGGCGGCGGAGCTCGGGGTCGGCGCGGGCCTCGACCGAGAGCGCGAGCCACGCGTCGATGGCGACGGGCGTGAAGACGGCAGGCGCGAACATGGCCCGCACGATCGCCCGTACCCGCTCGGAGCCGATGAGCGCCGGATCGGGCTCGGTGTCGGCCAGCCAACGGTCGCAGACCCGGGCCATTGCCACGACGACCATGCGGTGCTTCGAACCGAACTCGTGACGGACCATCCCGCGCGACAGTCCGGCCAAGCCGGTCACGGTGGTGACGGTGGTCTGTCTCAGCCCATGGCGGTGGACCGATTCGAGCGTGGCTTCGATCAACCGATCCGCAGCAGTTGGGGCAGGTGCGACGGTGGCACTCACGACACGTCTGGGCGCGGCATCGGGAACTGCTCAGCCGTCGCGTTCGAGAGCGGCCAGGTTGAGCTGGTTGAAGTGGTGGACGAACTGTTCACCCCAGCCCGCTTGTTGCTCGGCATCGACCATCAAACGGCCAGGCCGGTAGCCGCGGGAGCGAACCCCCCGATGCACGGCCTCGACAAGCTCGACGTCTTCGACGTTCAGCTGTCGACTCACGAAGGTCCCTGGCATGCCGGGCCGGATCCTCGATCTCTTGCCTGAAGCCGAGGCCGCCCTCGATCGCCCGATCATCAGCTACTACTCGATCTGGTCGAAGTGAGTGAGGCACCTGGGAAAGTCGGCGAACCGGCCCGTTGGCCGCCTGCTGGACAGCTTGCGCTGAACCGCCCTGCCGGCGTCGAAGCGGGATGGAAACTCGACCCACGCCATCGCCGCGACAGGGTCCAGGTGCCGGCGCAGCGTAGCCGACAGCGCTCCCCGAGATCCGCTTGAGGCTGTTCACATGATGCGGGAAGCTCGTGAGCATGGCTGATGTCGTGCTCTTTCATCATGTCCAGGGCTTGACCGACGGTGTCCGGGAGTTCGCCGAGCGTCTGGCAGCCGACACGCACCGTGTCCACACCCCGGACCTCTATCAGGGCGCGCTGGCGTCGAGCCTGGAGGAGGGGTTCGAGATCAAGAACCGCATCGGTGACCAGCACCTGGCTGCCCGGGCCGAGCAAGCCGTCGAGGGTCTGGTCCCGGGGTTGGTCTACGCCGGCATCTCCCTCGGCGTGATGACTGCGCAGCTGATGGCCCAGACCCGGTCCGACGCTCGCGGAGCCCTGCTGTATGAGGCGTGTGTTCCGATCACCGGCGAGTGGGCCTTCGGCCCCTGGCCCGAGGACCTTGCGGTTCAGGTTCATGGGATGGACGACGACGAGTTCTTCGCCCACGAGGGCGATCTCGATGCGGCACGGGAGTTGGTGACGACGGTCGGTCCTGACACCGGCGAGCTCTTTACCTACCCGGGCAGCCGCCACCTCTTCCTCGACCGCTCACTTCCGAGCCACGACGCGGAGTCCACCGCTCTCGTGGTGGAACGTTCTCGGGCCTTTCTGGACCGTGTTGGCTGAACACCAGCCCTGTGCAGCTCGCGGCGAAGAAGCTCAGTCGGCGCCTCGCGCCTCTGCGACGAGGTCCTTGAGTTCGCTCAGGTGGTTGTCGTGCACTTGGCGGGGGTGGCTCCGTGCTTGATGGCGATCGCCGCTGCGGCGGCGGTAGCGATCGCGTGCTGGGCGCCGTTGCCCATGAACTTGCAGACCGAACCGGCGACGTGGGTGGCGCTGATGTGCTTGCCCGCCATCATCAGATTCGACACGTGCGCTGAGTAGAGGCAGCGGAACGGGATGTCGAACGGCTCGTCGTCGCGGGTGTCCCAGGTCCAGCTCTTCAGCCGGAAGTCGTAGTCCTCGTGAATGGGGTTGTGCAGGCAGAACGCACCGGAGTTCTTGACGACGGCGTCTGGGAAGTCGACGTGGTCGCGGATGTCGTTCTCGGTCAGCACGTGGTCGCCGATGTAGCGACGGAACTCACCCTGGCCCGGCACGTGTGACACCCACTCGAACTCGAGGTTCGCCCACTCTTCGGGCTCCACCGTTTCCGGCTGTCACCCAGCCATCGCCCGATCCGATGCCGTCGCCTTGACGCTGCGGACAGTCGGCGGGCTGTCGACCCCGGTGATCGCGTCAGCGTTCTTGGTCAAAGAGACCACCATGCAGGCCCGCATCACCCGGGCCAAGAGCCAAGATCAAGGCCGCCAACATCCCGTTCCGAGTACCCGAGCACCACGAGCTCCCCGACCGGCTCCCCCCTCTGATCCGCCATGGCGAGCAAGTCGGTCTGGTCGTCGATCGGCCGCTCGATGTCCTGCACGTACGCTGCCACTGTCGCCTCAGCGAGTCGAGCCAGTGCCGTACCAGCCACTCGCAAGAGCTGTGGACCGACCTCGGCGACAATCCCGCTGGTGTCGGCGGTCACCAACGAGACCAGCGCAACATCGCCCGGCCCGAAGCCCGCGAGATCCGCCACCTGCAGCCCCAACGAGGTGTAGATGAGCTCCACGTGATCGACGGTGCAGCCCGCCCGTCGCGCCAAGTCCTCGACGGTGAGATCCAAACCAGCGGCCAACTGGCGATCGCCGGCGAGACCGATCAACTCTGGATCGAGCAGATCGCCCATCTCAGCTTCGGAGGCCCCCATGGCAACGAGATGCGCTCGAAGTCCGAACGCCTCCGTCAGCCCCATCCGGCGCGGTGGGCGGTGACGATCCAGGCTGCGGCGCCGAGTCGTACGCCGCCGGGTTCGACAAGGGGAGCCAAGATGTCGCGAACGGCGGCGATCGCGGCCCGCCGGGCATCTGGGGGCGCCGGGTCGAGCAGGGCTCGCCCGGAGCCGCTGGCGACGAGGAAATCGACGGTTTCGTCGAGGGTGCCGCCTCCGGCGAGCAGGATCGAGGTCTTGTCCGGCTCGATGCTGATGCCGTCGAACCCTGCAGCGGTCAGGAGCTGATGGATCTGGTCGGGGTCGGCGAGGGCGAACGGGCCCGGCCCGGTGCCGGCGGCTGCCTCGGGGAGTGAGACGTGTTGGGCTGCGGCAGCGCCAGGCACCAGCATCCAGTCGTTGGCTTCGAGGGACTGCCAGCAGCAGAACACCAGCCTTCCGCCGGGGCGCAGCGCCGTGGCGACGTTGGTGAAGGCGGCGATGGGGTCGTCGAAGAACATGACCCCGAACCGGCTCACCGCTACGTCGAAGCGGCCTGCACCGAGGTCGGCGGTCTGGGCATCGGCGGCCTCGAACCGGCAGCGGCCGTCCACCCCGGCTGCGAGCGCTCGTGCGGTTGCGGTGTCGAGCATCTGGGGCGACAGGTCCACACCGAGGGCTTCGCCGCCGGTGGCGGCCTGCGCGGCGGTGACGGTGGTGGCTCCGCAGCCGCACCCGATGTCAAGCACTACGTCGTGCGGTGAGACAGAGGCGGCGGCCATTAGCCGGTCGGCGAAGGGGGCGAGCATCCGGTCGTAGCGATCGGCGTGGGCGACCCAGTGGTCCCCCTCGGGACCGGCCCAGTGGTCGTGTTGTTCGTGGTTCGTGCCGGTGGTGGTCATCGTCGGTCCTCGAAGGTCGTGGATGTGCGGACGGGCAACGGGTTCAGGTTTGGTCTCGGCGGGCGGCGACGATCCATCCGGCGGTGGAGACGACGAGAATGGCGGCGGTGGCGGCCAGATGCGCGGTGGGGTTGTCGAGGTCGAGCCATGGTTCCTGGATGGCCCGGATGACATGGGTCAGCGGATTCCAGGCGGACAGGGTCCGCATGGCCGGTCCCATGGCGTCGGGTGGTGGGCCTCCCCCGCCGAGCAGGAACGAGGGGAAGAACAACAGCATGCCGACGCCTTGGGCCGAGCGCGGGGTCGGGAACAGCGAGCCGAGCATCACGCCGACGCTGATGAACGAAAGCGCTCCCATGACGGCGCCAGCGACGGTGGCGGTGGGGTCGGCGACCGGGGGGATGCCGTAGCTGAGGTGGGCGACGACGAGCAGCACGACCACGCCGATGCCGGTCATGACCAGTCCCAGTAGGAACTGGGTGAATGGCAGCGCCCACGAGGGGAAGCGGCTCACGCGGAATCGTCGGCTGACCCCGGCGTGGCGGTAGCCGGCGATGTGGACCGGCAACATGATCAACCCGGTGGTGGCGATCACGACACCGAGGTAGGCGGCCACGAACCACTGGGACGGGTCGATGCCCTCGAACGAGGGGTCGTTGGGGCCGAACACCCCGCCCAGGACCAACACGGTCATGGCCGGGAAGGCCAGCACGAAGATCACCACCACCGGTTCGCGCAACACCAGCTTGATCTCGGTCCACAACAGCCGGGCCAGCCCCGCGGTCAGCGACCGGGCCGGCGACGCCGGGGCCAGGGTCGGTGTGGTGGTGGTCATCGATGAGCTCCTTCGATGGCGACAACAGCGTCTTCGAGGCTGGGTTGGGTGATGCGCAGATCCGGCGGAGCCGATCGGTCGTCGGCCACAAGCGCGGCGCAGACATGAGCGACCATCGTTGGTTCGCCGGTCACCGTCACCGACGCGCCGTCGCGGTGGACCCGTCGCACCCCTGGGCACCGTTCGAGGCGCTCGTGGCTGGGGCCGTTGGTGAACGACACGGTGGCGGTGGTGGCGTGGGATGCGATGATCTCAGCCGGGGTGCCGGCGGCGACGATGCGGCCCCGGTCGAACACCGCGAGGCGGTC
>CAYFLT010000051.1:0-3227 GCA_964344055.1 uncultured Candidatus Nemicrothrix sp. | reverse complement strand
CAACAGGGCAAGGGCGATGAACACCCGCTGTTGCAGCCCACCTGACAGGTCACCGAAGGCGCTGCGACGATGCCCACTCAGCCCCCACATCTCCAGTAGCTCAAGGGTGGGGATGGCACCGGGCGCGGCGAACAGGTCCACCGCTTCGCTCACCCGGAGACGATCGGGCAAGGCCGAGCTCTGCAGTTGGCTACCCACCAGCGACGCCAGGGACCGGCGGTCCGTTGCGTCATGACCGAACAGTCGGATCCGCCCGGCGTCGGGGCGGCGCAGCCCCTGCACGCACTCGATGGCGGTGGTTTTGCCGGCACCGTTGCCGCCCAGGATCCCGAAGATCTCGCCCTCGGCCACCTCTAAGGACACGTCGTCGACGGCGACCAGGTTCCGGTAGGTCTTTCGCAGGCCCTGGACCTCGATCACCAATCCTCGATCGCCGGTCGGGCCCGTCGCCATACCGGAGGGGGCCATGTCGGGAGCCGGGACCGTCGGGGCGGGCGTTGACGTGGCAGCGATCATGTGGGCTCTCCTTCGGTGGCGGTGAAGCGGCGGATCTGTCCGATGGCGACCGTGTTCACGGTGCCCGCGAGCACGCCGGACCCATCGCTGGTGGCGTGGTGAGCGAGGGCGACGCCGAGCTCGTGGACCACAAGGGAGGCCGCGGCCTGGGCCATCAGCAGCCGGGCCCGGGACAGCACGACACCGACCTCGAGTTCGTCGCGGTGAGGCCAGGCGTGGGCGACGAACGCGTCGACCGCGCCGGCCGCCATGGATGCCGCGCCGGCCCGGATGCCTTCCGCTACCTCGATCGCGGCCGCAGCCGGGATGCCCGACTCGATGGCCAAGCCGATCAGCTCCAGCACCGCCAGGCTGCGGGCGACGAGTGTGTTGTCTTCGCCCCGGTGCAGGACCCCCGCTGCAACCGCTTCGTCGACCAGCCCGCGTTCGGCGAAGGCCGGGACCAGCTCGATCAGCTGGGGCTCGGTCAGCTCGGTGGGGGCCTCGTCGAGTACTGCCGGGTTGGCGTCCACCCCTAGCACCGACCCCAGGCCTCGACCCAGCTCCCACGATCCCATCAGATCCCCGATCGCGGCCAGGGAGTAGCCCCGCTCCTGCAAGCGGCGAACGATCGCCAGGCGGGCTCGATGCTCGTGCCCGTAGCGACCCACCCGCCCTTCGCGACGCGGGGGCGGCAACAACTCGAGCCGCTGGTACTCCCGGATCGTGCGCACCGGCAATCCAACAGAGGTCGCCAGTTCGTCGATCGTCCACTCCTGTGACTCATCGGTGGTCTGCACCATGCGATCTATCTTGACAGTATTTACCGTCACTGTCAATACTGTATGCATGAGCTTTGAGGTCGAGACCACCAACAGGCTGCTCGGCGCCATCCGGACCGCCGCTGGCAACTCCGATGTGGACTGGGCGGAGCCGCCCCGGCCGCTCAGCGGCGGGTTCTGGGCCCAGATGTGGAGCATCCGCCTCACTGGCCCCGCCTCGCTGACCGGTGAGCTCGTGGCCAGGGTCATGCCCGACCCGGCCGTCGCCGCCCGCGAGACCGAGGTACAGACCCACCTCGCCTCCACCGGCTACCCCACCCCTCCCGTCCGCCTCGCCGCACCCCCAGGCCCCGACCTCGACCGAGCCTGGATGCTCATGGACTACGCCCCCGGCGCTCCGCTACTCAGCGGCCTCGCCGGCCCCTCAGCCATCGCTCGCCTGCCCCGCATCGCCCGCACCCTCCCCGACCAACTCGCCCGCCACGCCGCCGCCCTTCACCGCGTCGACCCCTCCCCCCTCAGCAACCACACCGACGACGCCATCGACAACCTGCTACAGGGCCTCCGCCAACACACCACCGACATCGACCGACCGGACCTCACCCGCGTCGCCGACCACCTCCACCGCCAGCGACCCCCCACCAGTGTCCAGGTCATCTGCCACGGCGATCTCCACCCCTTCAACATCCTCACCCATCGCGACGGCGACACCGTCCTGGACTGGTCCGCCGCTCGTGTCGCGGACCCCGCCTACGACGCCGCGTTCACCAGGATCGTGCTCGGCCACCCACCCCTGACCGCGCCCACGGCCCTCCAGCCGATCATCGCCGCCGTGGGACGTGGCCTGGCCCGCCGATTCACCCGCACCTACAACCGACACGCCCACCAACCCGTCGACCACGACCAGCTCCAGTGGCACACCGGCCTCCACGCGCTACGCATCATCGCCGAAGTCGCCGCCTGGCGAGCCAACGACGAACTGGACAACCGCGCCGACCACCCCTTCCCGACCCTCGCACCGGCCCTCACCCCCGCCCTCGAGGCCCGCACCGATACCAAGATCACGAACCCATGAACGACCCGCGCGGCCTCGGATCACCCGAAATGCCTGCGACACCACAAGGAGGAGCCATGTCGACCACAGCGCCGACGCTGCCCTATCGACTCGAACCATCAGACCTCTCCACGCTCGACACTGCGCCGATCCGCATCACCAGAGAAATCGTCGTTCCAGCACCCAGAGAAGCCGTGTGGGCGACGATCTCTGACGCGGAAGCCATGCCCACCTGGTTCGCAGGTGTGACTCGAGCCATCTACACCAGCGAGCCGCCGATCGATGTCGGCGCGACCCGATTCATCGAGATCGGACGACTTCAAGCCAACGAAGAGATCCTCGCGTTCGACCCTCCGGAGCGATTCGCCTTCCGCGTCGTCGAAGTCAACCAGCGAGGCCTGGCCGCCATGGTCGAAGACATCGTCCTAGACCCCGACGGCGCCGACCACACTCAACTCCGCTACCGCCAAGCAGTCGCACTTCGACCACCCGTCAAGATCCTGAGCCCCCTCATTCGACGCCAGCTCAACCACGGACTGCGCCGAGGACTCGACGGTCTCGGTGCCCACCACACGACAACCGCTTCGCCACCAACCCCGACCGCCGGGCCAACGCAGACGAACTGATCGCCACCATCGAAGAGTCCCTCACCACAAAGCCGGCCGACCACTGGATCGAGGCACTCGCCAAAGCCGGCGTGCTCGCAGGCCCGGTCAACACCGTCGGACAAGCCTTCGCCTGGGCCAACGCCATGGGACTCGAGCCCACCACCGAAGTCGACGGTTGGGCATCGGTCAGATCACCAATCCAGTTCACCGATCACAACACCGTTCCGGGACGAAGACCACCAGAACTCGGTGAACAGACCCGACCCCCGAGAGTTCTGTGTGGTGGCG
>CAYFLT010000050.1:23243-37173 GCA_964344055.1 uncultured Candidatus Nemicrothrix sp. | reverse complement strand
GAAGTCCAGGCGCTCGAACGACATGGCGCCAGCTTGCCACTCGTCGCTCGCGCCGACCCGGTTCGAGGCCGGGCCGGTGTGCGAACATCGTTCTCACCACCAGGAGCGCAGAGAGACGGAGAGTCGATGCCCGGCCCCGACCGCCAGCCCGCCCGCGACCCCCGCTATGACGTGCTCTTCGAACCGGTCCCGATCGGGCCGGTGGTCGCCCGCAACCGTTTCTACCAGGTCCCGCACTGCAACGGGATGGGCCACCGCGCCCCGGAGGCGCACGCCACCATGCGCGGGATCAAGGCCGAAGGAGGTTGGGCGGTGGTGTGCACCGAGGAAGCCGAGATCCATCCGACCTCGGATCTCACGCCCTACGTGGAGCTGCGGATCTGGGACGACGGCGACATCCCGTCGCTGAGCCGGATCACCGAGGAAGTACACCGACACGGCTCACTCGCGGGGATCGAGCTGGTCCACAACGGTCCGCACATCGCCAACCGGACGACTCGGGAAGCGCCGATCGGGCCGACCCACCGGCCCGTCGACGGAGGTGAGCCCATCCAGGCGCGGGCCATGTCGAAGGCCGACATCGCCGAGTTCCGGCGCTGGCACCGTGAGGCGGTGGACCGGTCGATCCGCGCGGGGTTCGACATCGTCTACGTGTACGCGGGCCACGACATGACCCTGCTCCAGTGGTTCCTCAGCCGGGAGTACAACCACCGCGACGACGAATACGGCGGATCGCTCGAGAACCGCACGCGGCTGTTCCGAGAGCTGCTCGAGGACGCCCAAGAGGAGGCCGGCGGCCGGGCCGCGATCGCCTGCCGACTGGTGGTCGATGAACGCATCGGGCCGGCTGGACTCGAACGGCCCGAGATCGAGGAGATGGTCGGCCGGCTCGCCGAGCTCCCCGACCTGTGGGACTTCCAGACCGGGCCGTGGTCGTTCGATTCGTCGACGTCGCGCTTCCAGCCCGAGGCCTTCCAGGAGGAGTACGTCCGCGGCCTCAAGCAGCTCACGACGAGGCCCGTCGTCGGCGTCGGCCGGTTCACGTCGCCCGACGAGATGGTCCGCCAGGTCACGAGCGGGGTGCTGGACCTCACCGGCGCGGCGCGTCCCTCGATCGCCGACCCGTTCCTGCCCCGCAAGATCGAGGAAGGCCGCCTCGACGACATCCGCGAGTGCATCGGCTGCAACATCTGTGTCGCCGGCGACAACCTCATCGCGCCGATTCGTTGCACCCAGAACCCGACCATGGGCGAGGAGTGGCGACGGGGCTGGCACCCCGAGCGGGTCCCGGCGCAGGAAACGTCGTCGAGGGTGTTGGTCGTGGGCGCAGGACCATCGGGGCTGGAAGCGGCCCGCGTCCTCGGCGATCGCGGCTTCGACGTGACGGTGGTGGAGGCCACCCGTGAACTCGGTGGCCGAGTCGAACGCGAATCCTCCCTTCCCGGGCTGGGCGCGTGGCGACGGGTCATCGACTACCGCGTCGGGCAGATCGACAGGCTCGCCAACGTGGAGGTCTACCGGGAGAGCCCCATGACCCCGGCAGAAGTCTTGGACAACGGTTTCACCCATGTCGCCGTGGCCACCGGTGCACGATGGCGAGCGGACGGCGTGGGTCGGGTCCACTCGTCCCCGATCCCGATCGACGCCGCGGCCGACGTGCTCACCCCGGACGACCTGATGGCCGGCACCCGACCCCGTGGGCGCCGAGTCGTGGTGTTCGACGACGACCACTACTACCTGGGCGGCGTGCTCGCCGAACTCCTCGCCACCGAAGACCACGACGTGACCCTCGTGACCCCCGAGCCGGTGGTGTCGGCCTGGACGGTCAACACGCTCGAGCAGGAGGCGATCCACCGCCGCCTGTTCGACTTCGGAGTCCGACTCCGAACCCAACAGGCGATCACCGGAATCGACAACGGCTCGGTCAGGCTGGTGCATCCGGTGACCGACGAGACGAGTCGACTCGATTGCGATTCGGTCGTGCTCGTGACGGCGCGCCTGCCGAGCGACTCACTGGTCGCCGACCTCGGCGCCCACACCGACGAATGGTCCGACGCAGGACTCGTCTCGGTGCGTGCCATCGGCGACGCCTGGGTTCCCGGGACGATCGCCAACGCGGTGTGGTGGGGCCATCGCTACGCCCGTGAGCTGGAGCCGACCGACGACGTGTTCTTCCGACGGGAGCACGTGGGGCTGGGCGGACGGGCCAGCAACCAGGCGGGACCGACGTCATGACCCGGGTGCGGATCGAGCCCGCCGGGCTGACCGTCGTCACCGACGATGGGATCGAGGCGTACTTCAACGCCTACTGGCTTCGCGACAACTGTCCCTCGTCGTTCGATTCCCAGACCCGGGAACGGATCTTCGACATCAGCGCGGCCGACCGGCCTCCCTCGGTCGTGAACGCCGCCATCGGCGACGGCCACCTGCACCTTGCCTGGGCCGATGGTCACGAGAGCCGCTTCGACCTCGCCCACCTCATGGTGTGGAACGAGCACGCCGGGCGCCTCGACCCCGCTCGGCTGTCGCGCCGGCGCTGGTTCGCCGGAGCGGAGCCGTCCTTCGGGCGCTTCGAGATCGCCGAGCTGGCCGACTCGCCGGATCGCCAACGGGCCTGGTTGGAGGCTCTGCTCGTGGACGGCCTGGCGGTGGTCACCGGGCTGGCGGACTCCGACGCCGCCCTCACGTCGCTCGCCCGACTCGCGGGTGAAATCCGGCCGTCGGTGGCCGGCTACTACTTCCACGTACGCGTCCATCCCGATCCGGTCAACCTGTCCTACACGGCGGCCGAATTGGAGATGCACACCGACACGCCGGCCGAGGAGCACGCGCCCGGCATCCAGTTCCTCCATTGCCGCGCCAACGAAGTGCCCGGAGGACGCACCCGCTTCGTGGACGGGCTGGCCGTGGCGGAGGACTTCCGACGAGATGATCCCGACGGCTTCGACCTGCTCACCAGCGCAGAGATCCCCTTCTTCTACGACCACGACGAGTTCGACTGGCGGTCCCGCCAGCGGGCGATCGAGGTCGACCATCGCGGGCGGATCACCGGGGTCACGGTGTCGCAGCACATGGCCGATCGGTTCGACCTGCCGCAGCGGATCCTCGACCGCTACTACCCGGCGTTCTGTGCGTTCCTCCGCCGGCTCCGGGCCGACCAGTACATGAACCAGCTCCGGCTCGAGGCCGGCGAGTGCGTGGTTTTCGACAACCACCGCATCGTCCACGGCCGCGAGGCCTTCGACGCGGCCGAAGGCCACCGCTACCTCCGGGGCTGCTACGTCGATCGTGGAGAGCTGCGCTCGACCTATCGCACGCTCGTACGGACCGGGCGACCCCGTCGCTTGTCGGAGACCGCGGGGACGGCCTGATGGCCGTCGCAGGTCTCGGCCTCTTTCTCTTGATGGTGCTGGTGATCGTCGGGCTGCGCTCCGTTCTCCAGCGATGCTCGACCGGCGACTCGGGGATTCGCGGCGGACTCTTCGACCCCTCGTTCGGCACGCGCGAGTGGTTCGCCGCCTGGATGCTGTTCTTCGCCGTCCTCTGTGCGGTGGCAGCACCGCTGGCCGAGCTGGCGGGACTGGACCCGTTCACATCCAGCCGCGAGATCCGAGGGACAGGTGTCGCCGTCGCGCTCCTCGGGATCGTCCTCGCCTTCCTCTCCGAGCTGAACCTGGGCGACGAGTGGCGGATCGGCGTCGATCCGGACGAGTCCACCGACCTGGTGACCGGCGGTGCGTACGGAGTCGTACGGAACCCGATCTTCTCGACGATGATCGTCACCGGCGTCGGCCTCGCCCTGGTGGTGCCCAACCCGGTCTCGGTGGCTGGAGTGGTGCTGATGATCGCCGCAATCCAGCTCCAGGTCCGCGCCGTCGAGGAGCCACATCTGGCGAGGCTCCACGGTGAGACCTACCGCCACTACACCCGTCGGGTGGGCCGATTCGTGCCTTTGATCGGCCGATCCTCGCACTGACCCGCGAGATCGTGAAGGTTGATACGATCTCGCCGCCTCACCTCGACCGGACCACTGGAGCACCCGTGCCGAACATGACCGACTACGACGCCGAACGGGCGTCGTTCCAGCTCGACGTTCCCGAGACGTTCAACGCCGTCCGCGACGTCGTCGATGCCCAGGCCGCCGCGAACCCCGACGCCGCCGCTCTGTTGATGGTGTCGCCGGACGGCCGGGATGCCGACCGCTACTCGTTCTCCGAGCTGGCCGACCGCACCAGCCAGGTGGCCAATGTCCTCGCCGAGCTGGGCGTCACCAAGGGCGACCGGGTCTTCGTCATGCTCCCCAGGGTCATCGGCTGGTACGACTCGGTGCTCGGCACGGTCCGGCTCGGCGCCATCCCGATGCCTGGCACCAGCCAGCTCACCCCCAAGGACATCGCCTACCGGATCAATCGGGCCGAGGCGAGCGTCGCGATCACCGATGTGGACGGGATGGCGAAGATCGATGCCGTGCGTGACGAGTGCCCGTCGTTGAAGACGACCCTCGTCGTCGGCGCCGAGACGGACGGCTGGATCGACCTCGATGCGTCGCGTGCGGCGGCATCGACGGTCGCCCCGGACTCCGAGTCGACCGCGTCGACCGATCCCCTCCTCATCTACTTCACGTCCGGGACCACGGGGAATCCCAAGATGGTGCTGCACACGCAGGCGTCGTACGGAATCGGTCACCAGATCACGGCCCGCTACTGGCAGGACCTCCGCGCCGGCGACGTGTTCTGGGGCGTGTCCGACACCGGCTGGGCCAAAGCCGCCTGGTCGAAGCTCTTCGGCCAGTGGGCGCTGGGCGCCACCGTCATGGCGTGGAACGCACAGGGCAAGCCCGATTTCGACCAGATGCTGCGGATGATCGTCGACCACGGCGTCACCGTCTTCTGCGCACCGCCCACCATCTACCGGAACTTCGTCGTCAACGATCTGTCCGCCTACGACTTCTCGAAGTTGCGCCACTGCCTCGCCGCAGGGGAAGCGCTGAACCCCGAGACGTTCGAGTCCTGGAAGGCGGCCACCGGCACCGAGATCCACGACGGCTACGGGCAGACCGAGACGGTCAATCTCCTCGCCAACTACCCGTGTATGGACATCAAGCCCGGCTCGCTCGGGAAGCCGACTCCTGGGCTCGAGGTGGCCATCGTGGACGAGGACGGCAACCCGCTGCCGCCGAACTCCCAGGGGGTCATCGCCGTGAAGGTCAGGCCCGAGCGGCCCCGCTGGCTGTTCACCGAGTACTGGCGAGACGAGGAGGCCACGGCTCGCTCACACCTGGGCGACTACTACCTCACCGGTGACCGCGCCTACGTCGACGAGGACGGCTATTTCTGGTTCCAGAGCCGCGATGACGACATCATCATCTCGGCCGGCTACCGGATCGGCCCCTTCGAGGTGGAGTCGGTGATCATGGAGCACCCGGCGGTCACCGAGACCGCAGTGATCGGTGTGCCCGACGACGTCCGTGGCGAGGTGGTGAAGGCGTTCGTGATCCTGGCGCCGGGCCACGAGCCGTCCGACGAACTTGCCGTGGAGATCCAGAAGCACGTGCAGGACACGACCGCGCCGTACAAGTACCCCCGCCACATCGAGTTCATCGAGGAACTCCCCAAGACCGTCTCCGGCAAGATCCGACGAGTCGACCTCCGCGCCCGCCCCGTCCAGGAGTAGGACAGAGTCGGAACCTGGTACCGGATCTGTCCTAGTCCGCGAAGATGTGGGGGTACATCCCCATCGTGGCGTTGCCGAGCATCTCGACCTGGTCGGCGCGGTCGGCGCCGGCGAGGAACCGCAGGCCATCGTCCGGGAGCCAGCGTCCGCCCTCACCGAGCGCGTCCAACGCTCCCCGCACGACGACGGCCGGATCGACCGCCTCACCGAGCCCGGACAGGTCCGCCCCGCCCGCCCGGAAAGCCGGAGTGTCCATGCTCGGTCCGATGACGGCCTGGACGTCGACGCCGAACTCACGAACTTCGTAGCCGATCGCTTCAGCCAGGTTCGTCACGAACGCCTTGGTTGCGCTGTAGAGGGCGACACCGGCAGTGCCGGCCAGCGCGGAGCCGGAACTGACGACGGCCAGCCCTCCCCCTCCCCGATCGATGAGCCGTGGCACGGCCCACGCGGCCAGTTCGGTCACGGCCCCGCAGTTGACGGCGACGAGACGATGCCGCTCGGCCGCGGTCATCTCGGCGAACCGGCCCACGTGGCTGACGCCCGCGTTCGCCACCACGAGGCCGATGTCGAGATCAGCCGCACGTGCCTCGAGGTCCTCGGCCAGCGTCGGCGCGGTAACGTCCAGTTCGACGGCCAGCGTTCGGCCGGGCAGCCCACGGGCCACCTCGGTCACCTCCGGGTCGAGATCGACCATCACCACATGAAGACCCCGCGCCAGCAGCTCCTCGGTGTAGGCGAGCCCGACCCCTTTGGCCGCGCCGGTGACCAGCGCCCATGGGCCGTAGCGTTCCTCGAACTCAGTCATCGGGCGACGGTACCCAGGACGCGGCGAAGTCGACCAAACGCTGGGCCGCCGAGTCGGTGACCTCGAAGGACAAGGCCATGAAGCCGCGTCGCGAGAGGTACAGCCCGGCTTCCAGTGCCGCATGGAAGAAGAGCTCCATCCACCGGTCGTCGGGGGCGTGCACACACAGCATCGAGCCGAGCCCGGTGACCCGAAACGGTGAGCCGGCCCGTTCGAACGCCGCGCCGAGCTCAACGCGGAGCCAGTCACCCCGATCGTTGACGGCGGTGACTCGCTCGTCATCGAGTTCCTGGTCGAGGGCCGCAATCGCCGCCGCCATGGTCACCACGTTGTTGTTGAACGTTCCCGCCTGGGTGAGAGCCCCGCCGAGGGCCGGATCGAACCCGGCCATGATGTCGGCCCGACCTCCGAACGCGCCGAAGGTCATCCCCCCTCCGAGGTACTTGCCGAGCGTGGTGAGGTCCGCATGGATCCCGAGCCGCTCCTGGGCGCCTCCGGGCGCGAGCCGAGAGGTCATGACCTCGTCGAAGATCAATACGACACCCGCCTCGTCACAACGCTCGCGGATGTCCCACAGGAAGGCCGGCGACGCGGGGCGGCATCCACCGGACCCCTGGACGGTCTCTATCAGTACACAACCGAGATCATCGGCGGCGAACAGCCCGTCCAGTCCAGAGGACTCGTCGAAGGGGGCGACGTGGAAGCGGTGCGGCACGTTCAGCGGATTGTGGGATCGAGCATCGAGTGCACCGAAACTCAGGACCCCACCGTGGTAGCCGTGATCGAACACACCGACTCCGGAGCGTCCCGTGTGATGCAGCGCCGTGCCGATCGCCATCAGGTTCGCCTCGGTTCCTGAGTTGGTGAAACGGACCTGGTCGATCGAGGGGAACCGTTCACAGATCCGTTCAGCGAGGTGAAGCTCCCGGGGGTGGGTAGCGCCGAGCGCGAAACCGGTCTCGAGTACGCCGGTGACGGCCTGGCGGACCGCCATCGAGGAATGGCCGAGCAGGCCGGCGGAGTAGTTGCCGCAGAAGTCGACGTAGCGATGACCGTCGACGTCGACGAGTTCGGCACCGGCGGCCGAGGCCACGCGGAAGGGGAAGGGGTCGAAGTGCAGGACGGTGCGGGTGTTGCCCCCGGGCAGGACACGTCGAGAGGCCTCGTCGAGTCGAGCCGATTCCGGCCGCGCCTGCCGGTAGTGCTCGTGAGCGGCAGCCACCGCAGCGTCGAGCGCATCGGAGTCGAGGGCGGTCCAGGAGTCGCTCACGGGTGCATCATCGCACGCACCGGGCGACCCTAGTGTTGGCTCATGGCCGTCAGTCGATCCCGCAAGGCGAGAGCCGCCCGCCGCCGCAAGCGAAGGATGGACCGGGTCGACCACGACCTCACCGTCGAGCAGTGGACGGCACTCATCGACGCATGGGGAGGCTGCGCGTATTGCGGTGAGCAGGCGTCGCCTCTCCAGAAGGACTGTGTACTCCCGCTGTCTCGCGGCGGCCGCTACACCCTCGACAACATCGTTCCGGCCTGCCGGTCGTGCAACACCAGCAAGTGCAACCACGAGGTCACCGGCTGGATGCGGAGGAAGCGCCTCGACGAGAGGACCTTCCTGGTCCGCCACCACGAGATCCGCACCGCTCTCACCAGCCGCTCCGAGGCATCCCTACCGGATCCGACCTGAGGGTCAGGCGCCGCTGCTGAACTGGGTGAGCTCGACGGTGATGAAGACCGCGGTCGCCTTGATGAACTCGCCGGCGGCGGACGAACCGGTGCAGGCGATGAAGAGCTTTCGCCCCTCGCGACGCTCCAGCCACGCCCGGAACTCGATCGGCTCACCGAGGGGACAGGCCGCCGTGTAGTCCATCGACAGGTTGCCGGTGAACGCCATCGTGCCGATGATCGGCAACAGCGCGCCGATCGTCTCGTCGACACACGCCGCCACCACCCCACCGTGGCTCCTCCCCGGCGCGCCCTCCCAGCCGGGCCCGAGCGTGACGGTGCCGACGGCCTCCTCACCCTCCCGACGGAGGCGGAGCCCGATGCTGAGCGGGCTGGCCGAGCCGGACACGGGTGAGTCGTGGAACATGTCGATGAACGCACCGTCGTCGATTGCATCGGCCAGCGAGCCGCCCTTCATGGCGGCGACGAACCTCGGCGACGCCGCCAGTTCGGCTCGCCGGCTTCGACGGGGTTGACCTTCGATGGCGGCCGCCAGCCGGTCGGCTTCGTCTGCGATTCGGTGGAGGATCGAGACGTCGGCCCGGTGCGCAACCAGGCTGTGCGCGAGCCGATTGAGGGCCGTCCCGGCGTCGATCCTCGCCGGCAGGTCGGAGTGATCGTCGACGCGTTCGTCCATGGCTTGAGGTCCTCCGGGATCAGCCGGCCCTGACCACCACCGGCTCTCGTGCGTAGCCGAGCACCGTGCCACGCTTCGGCGGGATCGGTCCAACCGGCTCGAAATGGTCGAATCGGTCGAAGAGTGCCCGCATGGCGAGCCGAGCTTCGAGGCCGGCCAGGTGGGCTCCGATACATCGGTGGAGGCCCCATCCGAACGCGAAGTGCGGGTTCGGATCGCGGGTGAGATCGACCTCGCCAGGGGAGCGGAACACCGCCGGGTCGTGGTTCGCGGCGGCGATCGAGAGGGCGACGGTCTGTCCGGCCTGGATCTCCCGGCCACCACGCTCGTGGTCGGCCGACGCCTTTCGGAACATCGTCCGCGCCGGACCCGCGACTCGCAGCCATTCGTCCGTGGCCGTCCCGTCGAGTTCTGGTCGTCGGCGCCACTCGGCGAGGAGGTCCGGCGACTCGACCAGATGACTCATCGTGTTCGTCAGTAGCGACGTGGTGGTCTCGTGGCCGGCGAAGAGCAGGAGTGTGCACGCCCCGATCAGCTCCATCACGGTCAGCTCGTCGTCGGCCTCCTCCACCAGGGTGCAGAGCAGGTCGTCGGGCCGATCCGTACGCGCCCGCTCCACGAGGGTGCCGAAGAAATCGACGAAGTGGTCCGTCGCCGCGATGGCCCGGTCGGGGTCGGTGGCCGAGGGCTCGGTCGAGAACACGATCGTCGCCAGATCGTCGGACCACTCCTGGAACCGCTGGCGGTCGGCCCGATCCACCCCGAGGATCGCCGCGATGACCAGCGCCGGCAACGGGCCTGCGAAGTCGCGCCGCACGTCGAATCCATCGGTGGGTAGGCCACCCACCACCTCTTCGACCACCTCGGCGATCAGCCCGTCGAGCTCACCGACCCGACGCGGCGTGAACGCGCCGCGCACCGGATCCCGGAGGCGAGTGTGGGCAGGGGGGTCGCGGAAGATCATCCAGCCCGAGAGCAACTCGACCACGCGACCGAACGCGGCAGGACGCGCGGCCGCCACCCGCTCGAGCGGAGTGATCCGATCGGCGGACAGGGTGTCGGAGTCGCGAAAGGCCTCCCCCACCTCCGCATGATCGAGGACGACCCACGCATGATGCCGCTCGCTCCATTGCACGAGCCCCTGCTCGCGCCGGGCACCGAAGTAGCCGGCCGGGTCGTGGATCGACTCCGGGCTGTCGAGTTCGAGATCGGACATGGCGGCTCCCGACGCGATCTTCGCGCTAGTCGGCGTCGTCCTGAAATCCCCCCACGACGGCGTAGGCGTTCGCCATGTGCCCGAGGTACTCGACGCCTTCCTGGGTGTTGGCGCCCGCGATCAGCCGGGCCCGGTAGGCGGCCATCACCGCCTTCGCCGCCGCCACGTTCGAGGGGTCGGCGTACCAAGCCCAATCCGCGAGGTGACACGCCATCTGGATGTCGTCGGGGAGGTAGGTGGCGCTTCGAGTCGCCAGCGCCTCGACGCCCCCTGCCATCTCGGCGATCTCCGCGGCCTGGCGGTCGAACGTCGCCGGATCCCAGTGCGACGGGATGTCGTCCCACCAGCCGCAGTACTGCTTGATCACCATCCGGGAGATGTCGCGCGGCGACACGTACTGCTCGTTGAGGGTCGGGTGGTTCTTCAACGCCTCCGGGAGATCGGCGCCGGCCGCCACCTCGTCCTGTCGTAGCCCGGAGTTCAGACCGTCGATCGTGTACTGGGCCAGATGCTCGAGTGCCTCGGCGTGGGTGATCAACGCCTCCTGGATCGCCGCGGGGTCACTCTGGACATCGCCGTGTGCAGGCAAGAGATGCTCGGGCTCGAGCGCGGCCATCTCGCGCATGGCCAACGCCCAGTCCTCCACATAGCGCTGGACCCGCTTCCCGTTGCCGGCGTTGGGCAGGAAGCCTTGGTAGAAGTCGCCGCAGGCCACGGCCTTGCGGTCTGGAGCCGAGACGTAGCAGTGATCATCGGTCTCGCCCCGCCGGTGGACGATGTCGAAGCGTTCGCCGCCGACCTCGATCGACAGTCGGTCGTCGAAGAGCCGGGTGGGAGCAACCCAATCGTCCTCCCCGGTCGGCATCGAGGCCGGGTTCTGGGCGTGATACTTCGCGGCCGAGTTCCGGAGCCGCCAGTAGCGACCGAAGCGGAACAGGGTCGCCCGATGGGCGATGATCTCCGGTTCCGCGCCCTCGGCGATGAGTGCCCACGTGCCATAGGCGTGGTCGATGTGCGCATGGGTGTAGACGATGGTGTGGATCGGTTCCTGAGTGACCGATCGGATGGCCGCCAGCAGGGCGGGCCCGGCCGGTGCCATGCCGGTGTCGACCAGCACGAGACCGTCGTCGGTCTCGAACACGACGGAGTTCACGAACGGCATCCGGACGAGCCACGTCCGTTCGGTGACCTCCTCGATCGAGGTCATGGCGTTGGCGTCGTCGATCGCCCTGCCGTGGTGCCGGTTCAACATGTTGCCCGCCACCGCAGTCGACCACTGGTTCCCGAAGGCACCGCCGCGCATGATCCCTTCCATCAACTCCGGGTCTCTCGCCACCATCTCGATCCGTAGCGCGGTCATGTCACGGTCGGTCATCACCCCTCCTTCGCTCACAGCCTTTATCTATTGGCATAGAATAATCGCGTGAGCGCCGCCCGGAAGAACCGCAGCCACCGAGGCCGTCCGTCCCGGATCAACCGGGACGACATCGTCCGTGCCGCCGCCGGCCTCCCCGAGCCCGTGACGATGGCGGGCGTGGCCCAGCACCTCGAGGTCACCACCGCCGCCCTGTACCACTATGTCGACGACGTCGAGGAACTGCGACAGCTCGCCGCCGGGGCCCGACTCGGCGATCTCGGACCGGTGGAGGACAGGCCCTGGCCGGAACTCATCCGCGAAGGCGGCGAGGCACTACGGCAGGGCCTGCTGCGACTCCCCCACCTCCCCGATGCCGCGCCGGTGTCGCCCCAGAGCGTGCGCTGGACCGCGGCCTACGTCGACGCCCTGACCCGAGCCGGTCTCTCAGGCGAAGCGGCCGTTCGCACCGTCCATCAACTCGGCACGATCGTCTGGATGAACGTCAAGGACGAACGCCTCGCCCAGGCCGCCGGGGGGCAGCATCCCCAGGAGCCGCTCTTCCGGTCCGCAGTCGATCAGGTGGAGCCGGACGACGCCGCGGCGCCGACGCTCGCCGAGTACGACCGCCACGACCCATGGGACGCCGACGCTCGGTTCCGTTTCGAACTCGACACCCTGATTCGGGCCACCCAGTCCCGGCTCGACGAGCGGCCGGAGACCTGAGGCCGATCAGCCTGCCCGCTCGACCCGGGCACCGGCCATCTCGCCGGCCTCCCGCCACTCCTCCAGATAGTCGGCGTAGTGCATCAGACTGCCCGGGTACACGACGTTACGGGCACCCTCGAGAGTGAACTGGCCTTCGTTGTTGTAGTAGCCGGGTGTGCACGAACCGGAGTAGCCGGCGAGCCCGCGGGCGAGGCCGTGGAGCTTGGCCAGCCACTCGTCCTCGGCTTCGGGCGTGGCCTCGATGGTGGCGATGTCCTCCGCCTCACAGGTGGCGACGAGGCTGGCCACATGACGGGCCGATTCGGTGAGGAAGTGCACGAAATTGACCCCGAACCCGGCCTGCACGGTGCTGATGACCATCATGTTCGGGAAGCCCGCGGTCAGTACACCATGCAGCGTGTGCGCACCGTCCGCCCAGCGTTCACTGAGGGTCACGCCATCGCGACCAACGGGGTCGAAGCCGAGTCGGCGGACGAGTCCGGTGGTGACCTCGTAGCCCGAGGCGAAGATGAGAACGTCGACGTCGTAGGTCTCGCCGTCGACGACCGGACCCTCCGCCACGATCTCGCGCACTCCTTCACCGTCGGTGTCGACGAGGTGCACGTTGGGACGATTGAACGACTGCAGGTACTCGTCGTGAAAGCACACCCGCTTGCAGTGCTTGCCGTACCAGGGCTTGAGCTTCTCGGCCGTCGCCGGGTCGTCGACCACCTCGTCGACGCGCCGGCGGATCTTCTCCATGACCTCGAAGTCGATCTGTTCGAGTTCGGCCGCCCGCTCGGGGTCCGGGACGGAGGTCTGCGTGTCCTCCCAGAGGATCTCGGTCCAGCCATCGGCCACCATGTTGACCTCGGGCTTCTCACCGGTGACCGCGGCGGTGAAGTTGCGGATCCTCTCGCGCTGCCAACCCGGCTCGAGGCTCTTGAACCACTCGACGTCGGTGGGTCCGTTGTCGCGAACACCCACCGCTGACGGTGTGCGCTGGAAGACGTAGACCTCTTCGGCCACGCGGGCCAGCTGGGGGACGACCTGGACCGCCGTGGCGCCGGTCCCGATGATGCCGACCTTCTTGCCGGACAACCCGACCATCGGCTCGGTCGGGCTCCCGCCGGTGACGTCATAGTTCCAGCGGGCGGTGTGGAACTTCTCGCCCGAATAGGTCTCGATGCCCGCGATCCCCGGCAGCTTCGCCTTGTGGAGGATGCCTCCCGCAGTGACGAAGTACCGGGAAGTCAGCTGATCGCCGCGGGTGGTGGTGATCCGCCAACGCTGGACGGCGTCGTCCCACTCCGCGGTGGCGATCTCGGTCTGGAAGAGCGCATGGGGGTACAGGTCGAAGTGCCGACCGATCCGCTGGCAGTGCTCGAAGATCTCGACCGCGCTGGCGTACTTCTCGGTGGGCATGTAGCCCGTCTCCTCCAGCAGCGGGAGATAGATGTAGGACTCGACATCGCACATACAGCCTGGGTAGCGATTCCAGTACCAGGTGCCGCCGAAGTCGGCCGCCATGTCGATGATCCGGATGCCCTCGATTCCCTGCTGCTTCAGGTTTATGGCCGCCATCATCCCGCTGAACCCACCGCCGACGATCACGACCTGGGTCTCCTCGACGATCGGATCCCGGGTGAAACCGGGCTCGACGAAGGGATCCCGATCGAAGTCCCCGAAGTCGCCGTCGAACTCCTGGTACTGGTCGTTGCCTTCGGACCGGAGGCGCTTCTCCCGCTCCCGGCGGTACCGCTCCCGGATGTCGTCCATCACCTGCGATTCGGGGTGGTTGCTCATCGGCGC
>CAYFLT010000050.1:21157-23164 GCA_964344055.1 uncultured Candidatus Nemicrothrix sp. | reverse complement strand
ATGTGCCCGCTTTTTCTATGGTAGTAGATTAATCGGCGTTCGCAGAGTTGGGGTGAGGGATTCCGCCGGCCGGCAATTGCGGCCATTTGGAGGCGAAAGGCCCGAGTGGCGCGAGGGCACGGCGTCGTAGCGTCGATACCGTGACCGATCTCGCCGGAGCCGCCGGTACCGAGAGCGGGTCGACCGCCGCCGGAGAGATGACCGCCGAGTTGTTGGCCCGCCACGACCGACCCGGCCCGCGTTATACCTCATACCCCACCGCAGTCGAGTTCCACGAAGGGTTTGGTCCTGCCGATCACGAGGCCCGGCTCCGACACGCCGCGGAACGACCCGCCGACCCTTTGTCGCTCTACGTCCATCTGCCGTTCTGCGAACGCCGTTGCTCGTTCTGCGCGTGCCACGTGGTGGTCACAGGGAAGCAGAGCGTGGCCGACGCCTATCTGCACCGGCTCAGCCGCGAAGCCCGCCTGACGGCGGACCTGCTCGGTGACCGCCGGGTCCTCCAGCAGTACCACTGGGGCGGCGGCACGCCCACCTACTACCCCCCGGCCGCCCTGGCCGAGCTCCACCACGAACTACTCTCGGAGTTCGAACTCGCCCCCGGCGCGGAAGTTGCGCTCGAGGTCGATCCCCGGGTCACGACCGACGAACATCTCCGCGTTCTGCGAGAGGTGGGGTTCAACCGGATCTCGATGGGAGTGCAGGATGCCGACGCCCGAGTTCAGGACCTGATCGGACGCCACCAGAGCTGGGAGCAGACCGCTGCGCTCCATGAGTCCGCCCGACGGCTCGGCTACGCGTCGGTCAACGTCGATCTCATCTACGGGCTGCCCGGCCAGACGGGTGAATCGTTCGCCCAATCCCTCGATGCGGTGATCGCACTGCGACCCGACCGACTCGCGGTGTATTCGTTCGCGCTCGTCCCGTGGATGCGGCCCCACCAGAAGCGAATCGACGCCGATCTCCTACCGGATCGTGACCTCAAGTTCGGGCTGCTCTCGATGGCCATCTCCCGACTCACCGAAGCCGGCTACCACCAGATCGGGATGGACCACTTCGCTCTTCCCGACGACGAGCTCACCATCGCCTACGGGAACGGCACCCTGTCCCGGAACTTCATGGGCTACACCACCACACGCGGCACCGAGATCGTCGGCCTCGGATCGTCGGCGATCAGCGACATCGGCGCCGCCTACGCCCAGAACCACCGACGACTCGCCTCGTACTACGAATCGGTCGATCAGGGACGGCTGCCCGTGGAACGAGGCGTGGCCCTCGACGCCGAGGACCGGCTCCGCAGGTATGTGATCACCGAACTGATGTGCAATGGCCGGCTCTCCTCCGAGGACATCGCCGACCGGTTCGCAATCCACGTCGGTGACCACTTCGGTCCGGAACTGTCCGAGTTGGCTGCGCCGGGCGGACTCGTCGATGCCGGCTTCGTGGAGATCCATGGCGCCGACATCGAGGCGACGAAGCTCGGCCGACCTTTCATCCGCAATGTCGCGATGGTGTTCGACACCCGGCTCCGCGAGACCGCCGCCGGCGACCAGGTCTTCTCACGGACGGTCTGAGTTGGCGCCGGTCGGGATCATCGTCGCCCAGCTCGGAGGACCGACCAGTCTCGACGAGGTCGAACCCTTCATCCGGTCGATCTTCGCCGACCCCCACCTCGTCCCGCTCCCGGGCGGCGACCGGACCAGGGCGTTTCTCAGCGCCGCCATCGCGAAGGCCAGGGCGCCCCGCTCCCGTCGTAACTACGCGGCCATCGGTGGCCGTTCCCCCATCGTCGCCACGACCCAGGCGCAGGCCGATGCGCTCGCCGCGGAGCTCCGATCCCGCGGTGACGACGTGGTGGTGGCCGTTGCCCAGCGTCATGGTCGGCCCGGCACCGAATCCGCCCTGGCGACGGTCCTCGAAGGGGGAGCGGAACGCATCATCTTGCTCCCGCTGTTCCCGCAGTACTCCACCAGCACGACCGGATCGTCGGAGGCCGAGCTCCGGAGG
>CAYFLT010000050.1:18780-21147 GCA_964344055.1 uncultured Candidatus Nemicrothrix sp. | reverse complement strand
GGCAGCACGCGGCGCCACAGCGGAACTCGTCGTGGTCCGCTACTGGTGCCACCAACCCCGATACCTGGACACACAGGCCGCGCTGGTGTCCGAAATACTCGAGCAACTCCCCGAGTCCGAGCGGGACCAGGCCCTCCTGGTGTTCTCCGCCCACGGACTACCGCAGCGGGTGGTCGACCACGGCGACCCGTACCCCGAGGAGATCGAGGCATCGGTTGCCGGAGTGATGCAGCGACTACCCAACCCCGTCGACCACGTAGTGGCCTACCAGTCACGGGCTGGGCCGATGCAGTGGATCGGCCCCGACACGATCGATGTCGTGAAGTCCGCCGGTGAGGACGGCCGTCGGTGGCTCGGTGTCGTCCCGATCTCCTTCGTGTCCGAACACGTCGAAACCCTCCATGAGCTCGACATCGAGCTGCGCAGTGTGGCCCAGGAGGCAGGGATCCTGGCGTTCCACCGGGCCCGATGTCTCGACGTCGATCCCGTAGTCGGTCCACTACTGGCCGACATCATCCAGGAGCACCTGTGACCGCTCGACCCGATGTGATCATCGTCGGTGGAGGCCTGGCCGGCCTCCTCGCCGCGTGCGAAGTGACGCGCCGGGGAGCCCGGCCCCTTGTCCTCGAGGCCGCCCCCGAGCCCGGCGGTGTGGCCGGCACCGTCCGCGAGCACGGCTACCTGCTCGAGCCGGCTGCCGGCTCGCTGCTTCTCCCCCACCCACAACTGACGCCGATCCTCGAGTCAGCCGGTGCCACGGTGATCCCGGCCGACCCGGCGGCGCGCCGTCGCTACGTCTTCAACCGCGGGACCCTCCACGAACTGGCGGGGCCCAAGGCGCTTCTCTCCGGCCTCGTCTCCCCCGCCGGCAAGCTGCGCCTCCTTCGCGAACCGTGGGTCAAGTCCACAGCCGGGAGCGGCGACGAATCACTGGCCGCCTTTCTCGAACGGCGACTCGGCCCCGAAGTGGGTCGACTCGTCGCCACGCTCATGGCCCACGGCGTGTTCGCAGGCGACCCGGACCAGTTGTCGGTACGGGGATCGTTCCCCGGTTTCGTCGCACTCGAAGACCAGACGGGCAGCATGATCCGTGGCGGGATCGCCCGGATGCGGGCCCGGCCGAAGGGAGCGACCCGACCATCGGTCCACGTCACCCCGAACGGGATGGCTGGGCTCGCCGCCGAACTCGCCGCCTCGCTCGGCGACGACATCCGCACCGAGTGGCCGGTCGAGTCGGTGGTGGAGGAAGGCGGCGAATGGATCGTCCGCGGCCCCTCGGAGGAGCGCGCCGCGGCCGTGATCGTCGCGCTGGCCCCCGCGGCCGCCGGACCCGTCGTGCCGGCGCCCGTCCGCGGGTTGCTCGAGGAGGCGGACTCGGCCCCGGTCGCAGTCGTCGGCCTCGGTGGCCCCTCTGCCGACATTCCGGCTCCCACGGGCTTCGGCGCCCTCGCCGGGCCCGACGCCGATGTCCGGACGCTCGGTCTGCTGTTCGAATCCTCGTACGCGCCGGGCCGGGCACCTGAGCGCCACCGGCTTCTGAAGGCGATCCTCGGTGGAGGTGCCGACCCCAAGGTCATGGAGCTCAGCGACTCCGAACTCGTCGAGCTGGCCACGAAGGAGGCAGGCCGGATCCTCGGAGTCGCGGTCCAGCCGTCGTGGACCCACGTGATCCGCCACTCGCCTGGAATCCCCCAGTACCGCATCGGTCACCCCGCATGGCTCCGACAGCTCGACGAGGCCTGCCCCCGCGGACTCCATCTCGCCGGCTGGGCGTATCACGGCATCGGAGTGTCGTCCCTGGCCCAACATGCCGTCCGGCTGGCCGATTCGATCCTCTGACTCCAAGATGATGTCCTGACAGAGGGGTAGCCGATGACCGGTGAGATTTTTTCCGAACAGGGCCGTGACGTCGACGAGTTGCGTGCGCTGCTCGCCCAGTGGCAGGGCGGTGACATCGACTGGAAAGGCGGCAAGGCGTTCAGCCTGGTCTACAACTCGGCCGATCCCGTGCTCGAGGAGCTGCAACACCGGGTGGCGGAGCAGTTTCTCCACGAGAACGCGCTCAACCCGTTCGTGTACCCGAGCCTGCTGCGTATGGAGCAGGAGGTCGTGGCCGCCGCGGCGGAGCTGTTCGGGACCGACCCGAAAGCCGGCACGATGAGCTCGGGTGGCACCGAGAGCATCTTCCTCGCGGTCTACACCGCCCGTGAGGAAGCTCGTTCGCGTGGGGTCGCGCGACCCGAGTTGCTGCTCGCGGCCACGGCGCATCCGGCGTTCACCAAAGCGGCCCACTACCTCGGCGTGACCGAGATCCGAGTACCGGTTGCCGCAGATCTCCGCGCCGACGTCGATGCGATGACCGAGCGG
>CAYFLT010000050.1:0-18732 GCA_964344055.1 uncultured Candidatus Nemicrothrix sp. | reverse complement strand
CCCACGACGCTGGCACCCTCTGCCACGTCGACGCCTGCCTCGGCGGTTGGCTCCTGCCGTTCTGGGAGGAGATCGGGGAGCCGGTCCCACCCTGGAACTTCGGGGTGGAGGGGGTGACCTCCATCTCGGCCGACATCCACAAGTACGGCTACTGCTTCAAAGGGGCGTCGGTGATCATCTACCGAGACGTCGAGATGAAGCGCCGCCAGCACTTCCTCTTCGACGGCTGGCCCGGCGGGTTGTACGGGTCCGCCACAACCGCCGGCACCCGGCCGGCCGCCCCCATCGCCGCCGCGTGGGCCACCATCCAGCATCTCGGCCGCGACGGATACCTGGCCAAGGCACGGATGGTCCGCGATGCGACGCGGATCTTCCTCGACGGCATCGGCTCCATCACCGGCATCGAGGTGACCGGCGCGCCCGACATGTCGGTGTTTGAGTTCTCCGCCACCGCCGGGGCCGATGCCACCGGCGCGATCGGCGACTTCATGGACGATCGGGGCTGGTATCTCGACCGCCAACAGGGCGGGCTGCATCTCATGCTGTCGCCCGGCCATCTCCCAGTGGCGCACGACTTCGTGACGGATCTCGCCGCGGCAGTCGAACAACACGGCGTGAACCGAGGCAAGGCGGCAACCTACGGCGGGGTCGCCGACTGACGGTTTCCCGCCTCAGAGCCCCGGAGGTGGGGCGACCCTTGGTAGACGACGCCACCGCGGCAAGGCCGAGGACTGCGGCGAGCGCCCATCAGATCACCAGCAGCAACGGCGACGTCATTCCTCAGACCCGTTCGAAAACGGCGCTGATGCCCTGCCCGCCTCCGATGCACATCGTTTCGAGGCCGTAGCGGGCGCCGCGACGCTCCATCTCCCAGAGGAGGGTGGCGAGGATACGGCCGCCGGTGGCTCCGATCGGGTGGCCGAGCGAGATCCCGGAGCCGTGGACGTTGAGCCGCTCGAAGTCACCGTCGCCGAAGCCCCACTAGCGGGTGACGGCGAGGACCTGGGCGGCGAAGGCCTCATTGAGTTCGATCAGGTCCAGATCGGCCATCGAGATTCCCGCCGCCTCGAGCGCCTTTCGAGTGGCCGGCACCGGGCCGATGCCCATCGTTGCGGGTGCGACTCCAGCGGTCGCCCAGCTCCGAAGCGCAGCGAGCGGCCGAAGCCCGAGTCGATCGGCGTTGTCCCGGGTGGTGACCAGGCACGCCGCGGCCCCGTCGTTCTGACCGGATGCGTTACCCGCCGTCACCGTTGCGTCACGGTCCTGGCGTCCCATGATCGGCCGGAGCTTCGCCAGCTTCTCGATGGAGGAGTCCGGCCGTGGGTGCTCGTCAGCGTCGATCGATTCGTCGCCGACGAGGACCGGGATGATCTCGTTCGCGAACGTGCCGTCGTCGCGAGCAGCCACCGCACGCCGATGCGAGGTGACGGCGAGTTGATCCTGCTCCTCCCGGGGGATGCCGTACTCCCGCCTCAGGTTCTCGGCCGTCTCGATCATCCCACCGGGAACCGGGTGGTGCTCCCCGCCGGCAGTGACCCTCGCCCGAGTCAGGCGGTCGTGGAGCTGAACCCCGGCCCCACCCGCGCCATAGCGCATGTCGGTGGCGTAGAACTCAACCTTGCTCATGCTGTCGGCACCGCCGGCGACGACGAGGTCACTCACGCCGGTCTGGACCTGCATCGCAGCCACGGCCAACGCCTGGAGACCCGAGCCGCAGCGCCGGTCGAGTTGGAGACCTGGAACGTCCACGGGAAAACCGGCGTCGAGCGCGGCAACTCGCCCGATCGCGGGCGCCTCTCCGCTCGGGTAGCCCTGTCCGAGGATCACGTCGTCGATCTCGGTCGGGTCGAGCCCGGTCCGTTCGATCAGCCCCCGCAGGACCGCGGCGGCGAGCGCCGAGGCCGGCACATCGCGGAACATCCCTCCGGCCCGGCCGACCGCCGTACGTACCGGCTCACACACCACTGCCTCGCGTCCGAACACCGTCACTGCTCCCCTCCAACCGTCCGCTCTGGATTCGGGAAGGGGTCTAGCAGACTGGCCGACTGTCGCGGCTCGACCGCGCGAGTGCCGGGCTGGATGGGTCGGCGGCTCAGGGCGAGAACGCCGGATAGCCGATCGGGGCCTCGAGACTGAGGAAGGACTGCTCGCTCCATCCGGCCTCATGAGCCAGGTCGTCGTGCCACCGTGTCGATCGGAGTGGAAGGAGATGTACTGGCCGTCGCTCGACCATGACGGGAATTCGTCGTTGCCGGAATGGTTGGTGAGCGCGGTCGGTTCGGATCCGTCGACGTTCATGATCCAGATCTCGTAGTCACCGGTTCGGTCCGAGGTGAACACGATCTTGGTGCCATCGGGCGACCAATTCGGGTCGCCGTCGAATCCGGGATCGTCGGTCAGTCGGGTGAGTCCCGTGCCGTCTGCGTTGGTGATCCAGACGTCGCTGTTGCCGTCGATCCGCGAACGGAAAGTGATCCGTGACCCATCCGGCGACCAGCTCGGCGACGTGTCCCGGTCCGGATTCTCGGTCAGCTTGGTGGTCGCGCCGGACACGAGATCCAGGATGAATATGTCGAACTCCGACCCGTCGGTCGTCGCGATGAAGGCGAGTAGCCCTCCGGACCGATCCATCCTGGGACTGCCCACCGACTCGACTCCTTCGACTGAACGGGACCACACCCACGGACTGTTCACGCCACCTGGGCAGTCGGGACCACCCCTGGTTACGAGACTGCAACCGCGCGCCTGCTCGAGGAATTGACCTACCGGTGGGCAGTCATCTGGACCGTGCACCTCGGAATGGCGGACTCGCCGCCGGCGGGGACGACGTACTCGACCGAGATGTCGTTCCAGGCATCATCGGTCGGCTCGACGTCGAACGACGCGTGGCCGACCACCACACCGTCGTCGATGACCTCGACCGCGAGGCGGAGGTAGTCGATGGTCTCGACATCCATGTACCGGTCGACGTGGGCCGCACTGATCCTGCCGGCATAGCGCACACCGGACTCGGTCCGGAGACACCGTTGAGCGATGATTCCGGTCGGCTCGATCTCGGCGCTGCGGTCGCGGAGGGCGTAGGCGACGGCGCCGGCCGAACCGACCATCCCCACGATGATCACCACCACGAGTAGCACCTGCGCGCCGACGGGCCACGAGCCCACTCGGGCCCGGGCCGTCCGCAGGTGGGCCGGGAAGGGCCGTCGCATCCCCGACCAGGTCCCGTCGCGGATGTCGCGCTGATCGCGGGCACGCACGGGCACGGAGCCGGGCCCTACCCAGCCCCTCACCTCCGCGCCGCGCTGCCGCCGGGTTGGCTTCGATGCCATCGCCTTGGAGTATTTCATCCCCGGCGAATCAGGTCCTCGCGGTAGGCGAAGATCGCGGGGGTTCCGCCGGTGTGGACGAACAGGATCCTGCCGCTCGTCTCCCGGGCGCGGTCGAGCGCCGTGGCCATGGCCTTCCCGGTGTACACCGGGTCGAGCAGGAGGGCTTCCTCGGCGGCGGCCAGCTCGATCGCGTTGCGGGTGGCGTCGTTGATCTTCCCGTAGCCCGGAGCGAGGTGATCGTCGATGAGCACGATGTCGTCCGGTGTGACCGGATTCCCGACCCCGAGGAGTTCGGCGATCTGACCCATGCGGTCGGTGAGTCTCGCTCGCTGCAGGTCGGCGCTCCTCCGGACACACGCACCGGTCACCGGGAGATCGGAACCGAGCGCTCGGAGCCCGAAGAGGAGTCCGGCGTGGGTGTGGCCGCTTCCCGACGCCACGACCACCTCGTCGATGACCGGACCACCGACTGCGAGCTGTTCGAGGATCTCGCGGGCGGCATCGACGTACCCGAGCGCCCCCAGAGGGGCGTGGCCGGGCGAGAGGTGGATGATGTACGGATTGGCGCCGGTCGCACGCAACTCGTCGGCGAGTTCCTCGAGTCGCCGGTCCGCGCCCGCCTCGTCCTCGCCCTCTGGGTACGAGTGGATCGTGGCCCCGAGAACCCTGTCGAGCAGGACGTTCCCGGACGTCTCGTACAAGGTGTCGTTGCGATCGACCCTCTGTTCGAGTTGGACATGGCTCCGCATGCCGACTCGGTTTCCGGCGGCCACCGCGGAACGAACGAAGTTCGACTGGACAGCTCCGGTGATCAGCAGTGTGTCGGCACCTCGGGCAACGGCGTCCCCGACGTAGAACTCGAGCTGGCGAGCCTTGTTCCCTCCCATGGCCAGACCAGTGCAGTCGTCGCGCTTCACGAGGAGGTCCGCCCCGCCGATCCGCTCGGACAGGTTGGGCATCGGCTCGAGTGGAGTCGGAAGGTGGGAGAGCCGCTGGCGTGGGATTCGGTCGAGCGCTTCGGTGAGATCGGGCATCACATCACCGTCGATTGGAACTTGCGCATCAGCCACGGGCCGGCCTGGACCGGCGCGTGCTTCGGTTCCTCCCCGTTCTCCCGGCAGGTCGTGAGGCACTCGATCGTGGCGTCCCAGTTGGCCATGTGGAAGAAGGCGAAGGACTGTCGGGGTATCGGCGACGGCACCACCCGGTGGATCGTCGACGGCCATCGGTCGTTGGTCCACTGGGCGATCGAGTCGCCGAGGTTCACCACGAAGTGATCAGGGTCGGGCTCGACTGCGGACCAACTGCCGTCGGCACCGAGGATCTCGAGCCCGGGCACGTTGCCGGTTCGAAGGATGGTGAGGGTCCCGTAGTCGGCATGGGCCCCTGCCCGCAGCGCACCGTCGGTGGGCCCCGCCACGGCCGGATAGTGAATCGCCCGCATCGAGGTGATCGGACGATCGGTCATGGCCGCGAAGTGGTCCGCCGGGAGACCGAGCGCTCGAGCCATCACCGACATCAGGCGCTCGGCGACGTTGCTCAGTGCCCGGTAGTAGGCCTCCCACGCGGGCCGCAACTCCGGGATCTGGCTCGGCCACAGGCTCGGCGACCGGATCCAGGATTCCGCGTCATCACCGCAGCCGACCGGAAGCCCACAATCGGGGCCAACCGAGAGGGACTCCTTCAGGTCGGGCTTCGCCAGCTGATCGTCCATCGACCGGGCGAGGGTCTCGAACCCCAGGGGGGAGTAGCCGTAGGGGTAGCCGGGCTCGGGGAACTCGATCTGGCGCTTCTGTTCGTCCGGGAGTGCGAAGAACTCCGCGGCGGTCACCCATGCCCGGTCGGCTACTTCGGCCGGCACCGAGGACAACGGGATCCGGAAGAACCCGATCTGTTCACAGGCGGCGTTCAGCGCCTCGACCTGATGGTCGAGGGGGGCCGAGAGATCGACGACTCCGAGCTCCACGCTCCCCCCTTTCAGCTCGCGACCGCCGCCTCCATCTCCTCTTTCACCTCGTCGGTGAGTGCCTCGATGACGTCGAGGGCCTCGAAGTTCTGTACGACCTGTTCGACCCGGGACGCACCGGTCATCACCGTGGACACGTCCTGGTGCTTGGTGCACCAGGCCAGCGCCAGTTGCGCCATCGAGCAGCCGAGCCGGTCGGCGATCGGCCGGAGCCGCTCGACCCGCTGGACCAGTTCTGCGCCCGTCATCCGCTCCGCGAGCCATTCGTAGCCGGACAGTGCGGCCCGGGAGTCCTCGGGGATGCCGTCTCGGTACTTGCCGGTGAGCAGGCCTGACGCCAGTGGACTCCAGATCGTGTTGCCGTAGCGGTGGTCTGCGTTGAGCCGGGCGTACTCCACCTCGACCTTGTGCCGCTCCAGCAGGTTGTACTGGCTCTGCTCGGTGACCGGCTTGTGGAGATGGTGACGTTCGGCGATCTCGATCGCGGCCCGGATCTCCTCCGCACTCCATTCGCTGGTGCCCCAGTAGAGGGCTCGACCGGACGTGACGATGTCGTGCATCGCCCACACCGTCTCCTCGATCGGTGTGTCCGGGTCGGCCCGATGGCAGTAGAGGATGTCGACGTAGTCGTGCTGGAGGCGCTCGAGCGACGCATCGATGCCCTGCATCAGGTACTTGCGGTTGAGCGTGTGCTGCATGTTGGGAACGCCGCGATGGATTCCCCAGAAGAGCTTGGTGGTGATGATGTAGGACCACCGGGGCCAGCCGAGTTCCAGAAGCACCCGTCCCATGATCGCTTCGCTCTCGCCGCCGGCGTACGCCTCGGCGTTGTCGAAGAAGTTGCAGCCCGCCTCGCCGGCCGCTGCCATGCATTCGAGTGCGAGGGAGTCGTCGAGTTGGTTGTCGAACGTCACCCAACTGCCGTACGACAGGACGCTGACGCGCAGGCCCGTCGAGCCGAGCCGTCGGTATTCCATCTTCGGGTTCACCACGGGTTGTGCCATGGCCCGAACCTACCCCGACTCGGGACGGCTCGGATCTGTGCCAGGATCAGCGAACCGGCGAAACGGAGTGCGGACGTGGCCCATCAGGAAGCTTCGGACTTGGTATTCGCCGGCTCGGTGCCGGAACTCTACGACCGGCTGTTGGTGCCGCTCATATTCGAGGTGTATGCCGAGGATCTGGTCGAGCGGCTCGCCGCGCTCGATCCGCGCTCGGTGCTCGAAGTGGCGGCCGGGAGTGGCGTCGTCACCCGGGCGATGGCCAAAGGACTGCCGGAAGCGGTGGCCCTGACCGCAACAGATCTGAACGAGCCGATGGTCGATCACGCTCGGTCGGTCGGCACGGCCCGGCCGGTGATGTGGCAGGCCGCAGACGTGATGGATCTGCCTTTCACCGATGGGTCCTTCGACGTGGTGGTCTGCCAGTTCGGTGTGATGTTCTTTCCCGACCGCGTCGGAGCGTTTCGGGAGATCGGTCGGGTGCTCAGGCCGGGCGGGACGTTCGTCTTCAACGTGTGGGACCGGATCGAGACCAACGAGTTCGCCGACGTGGTGGCGAACGCCGTGGCCGGACTGTGGCCCGATGACCCTCCCGACTTCCTCGCCCGAACGCCGCACGGCTACCACGATCAGATGACCATCCACAGCGAGCTCGAGCGCGCCGGGTTGTCCGTTCCTGCGACCTTCGACACCATCGAGAGCCGTAGCCGAGCCCAGTCTTTCGAGATCCCGGCAATTGCGTACTGCCAGGGCACTCCCCTGCGAAACGAGATCGACGCCCGGGATCCGGCACGGCTGCTGGAGGCCACCGAGGTCGCGGCTGCCGCCGTGCGCGACCGCTTCGGCACATCCGACCTCGACAGTCGGATCCGCGGCTTCGTAGTCTCGGCCACGAAGGCGGACCCAGGCGGAGGACCATGACGGCGACCGACGACCGCAAGCGAGAGGAATGGCGGCGGAGGGAGCGGGCGAAGAACGCGTGGCGACGACGCATGGGAGCAGTCTTCGGTGTGGTCGGCATCCTGCTGTCAGTGTTCTCGATGATCACCCTCACCGCGACCACGTGGTCCGACGGCGGCCCGTGTGGATCGCCGATCTCCTCCCCGGAGTGGTACGACAGATCGTGTGACCAGGCGCTCACCGCCGGGTGGGCGTGGACGATCACCGGAGCCATCGGTGCATTCATCGCGTTCGCGGTGGGCGCCTACTTTCGATGGGGTGCCGAATGGTGGCGCACTCGCTGGTTCGACGGACGGGAGTCGTAGGCCGCGTACCGTCAGCCGGTGAACATCCCTCCCGCGGGGAACAGGATCTGGCCGGTCGTGTAGGACGACTCCTCGCTCGACAGGAAGAGCACGGTGCTCGCGATCTCGTCGACGTGACCCAGCCGTCCCATCGGTGTCATGGCGTGCATCAGTTCTGTGCCATCGTCGGTCGACCGCAGCCCGGCGGTCATGGGCGTCTCGATGAACCCGGGACCGACTGCGTTTACCCGGATACCGGAGTCGGCAAGCTCTCGGGCGAGCACCTTCGTGAGCATCCAGACTCCGGCCTTGGAGACGCAGTAATCCGCGGCACCCGCCAGCGGGATCTTGGCGGCCGCCGACGCGATGTTGACGATCGTTCCGCCGTTGCCCGCCTCGATCATCGCCCGCGCCCCACACTGGTTGGCGAGCATGACGCCGGTGAGGTTGACGTCGAGCACCCGCTGCCAGTCCGAGGGGTCCTGATCGAGCAGGCTGTCGTTGCCGCGCTCCCGGATCTCGCCGCTGACATAGGCCGCGTGCCCCAACCCGGCGGCCGCCACCAGCGCGTCGAGCCGCCCGTACTTGTCGAGCGCGGTCTGGAACATCTCCTCGTTGTCCGCCGGTATCGCCGCATCGAGGTGTACCGCGTGGGCGGTCCCGCCGTCGGCCTCGATGTCCGCAGCCGCATCGACCGCGGCGTCGAGGTTGAGGTCGGCCACTACGACTCGCGCCCCCTCGCGGGCGAGTCGCCGGGCACAGGCCCGCCCGATGCCACTGGCTCCCCCGGTCACCACGGCGACCTTCTCGCTCATCTGGTCACGGCCCATTGCAGATCTCCCCCGACGCGTCGGACCGGCCGATTGTTGCGCCGATTCGACGAGAACGACAGCCGGCTACCCGGAGACCGGCGCTCCTCGCGCCTTGTCACTGTGGGAGATGAGTGCGTCGGCGAGTTGTTCGACCATGTCGGCCCGAAGCCCTGGGGAGGCTGTCGTGAGACTGGAGCGTTCGTCGTCATCGGTCCACAGCTCGTAGAGCTCGTCCTCGCCCGTGTCGTACCGCGTGTACCGATGCGTCGGGGTCACGAGAGTCCGGATGCGGCCCGGGAAACGAGGGTTGGCCGGAATGTCGACGTCGTCTTCGACGAGGACGCAATCGCGCACGGCCGCGGTGGCATCGTCGAGAACGGGCATCTGACTCACCCCTTGGATCCCGTGGTACGGGTCGAGCCCACACAGCTCGAGCAACGTGGGAGCGAGGTCGACGCTGCTCGCAAGCGACATCGTGCGTCCGGCGGATCGGCGGGGGTCGGCGATGACCAGCGGGACCTGCAGCGTGCCCCGGTAGTGCATGAACCCCTTCAGCAACAGCCCGTGATCACCCATCATGTCGCCGTGGTCGGCGGTGAAGACCACGATCGTGTCGTTCGTCTGACCGAGCCGTTCGATGGCGGCCACGATCTGGCCGACCCGGTCGTCGATCATCTCGATGCTGCCGTAGTTCGCGGCGATCGCGGCGCGGGTGACCTCCGGGCTGGTCGCGCCCGTCATCGCCACCCAGTTCCGCATCTCGTGGACGGTGCGCTGCTGCACCCGTCGGAGGTAGCCGGGCGCACCGTCCATGGCGTCGTCGAATGTCGCGGGCAGCTCGATGTCGTCCGGGTCGTGCCGGTCGAACCAACGGCCGGGCGGGGTGAACGGATGGTGAGGGTCCGGGAACGACGCCCACGCCAGCCACGGGGTGCCCTCGGCGGACGCCTCCTCGATGAAGGCAATCGTGCGGTCGACCACGAATGACGTCGAGTGGAATTCCTCGTCATAGGGCGGGTCGTAGATCTGCCACCACACGTCGCCGCCTCTCCGCCGCGGGTTGTCTGGGGTCTGAGGGACGACGAGATCCTCCGGTCGAGCTCCGCGCTCGACCGCCCAGCGGTAGTGATGACCCGTGACCCGGGCGCCGTGATGGATCGACAGTTCGACGGTGTCGAAGCCGTAGAAGTCGTCGGGCCACTCCGGCACCGCGTCGACGTAGCGCTCCTCGTCCTCGAGCCGGTCCCAGCCGTCGGGGAACGGGCTCAGCACGGCCGGTCCGCCGGCCGCCTCGTTCACGGAGTTGCGACTCATTCCGTGCTGGAGATGGCTCTTGCCGATGAGGGCGGTCCGGTAGCCGGCGGCTCGGAACTGGCGGACATGGGTGTTGGCCGACCATTCGAGCGACCGGTCGTTGAAGATCACCCCGTGCGTGCTCGGCATCCGGCCGGTCATGATCGTCGACCGGTTGGGCATGCACACCGGATTGCTCACCCAAGTGTTCTCGAACACCATCCCGCGTGCCGCGATGGCGTCGAGGTTCGGTGTCTGCACCACCGGGTTCCCCATGAATCCCACGTGGTCGGCGCGATGCTGGTCGGTGATCACGAAGAGGATGTTCGGCTGCGCGTCGGGAGGGTTCACGACGGCCGTCCCTCGCTCCAGGCCGACCGGCCTTCCGCGATCGCGGCTACGACCGCGGCCGTGTGCTCGCCGAGCTCCGGGCCGACATCGCGGATCGTTCCCGGCGTTCGGGAGAAGCGGGGCACGACCCCGGTCATCGGGAGTTCGAAACCGGCCCGTGCGGTGTGACGGACGACCATCTCGCGAGCCGCGTAGTGCTCGTCGGCGAGCATGTCCGATGCGGTATAGACGCGACCGGCGGGCACTCCGGCGTCGTTGAGCGAGTCGAGGAGCTCGGCACTCTCGAGCCCCGACGTCCATCCCGCGACGAGCCCGTCGAGCTCATCGCTGTTGGCCCCGCGGGCGGCGTGGTCGGCGTACCGAGGGTCGTCGGCCAGATCTGGGCGGCCCATCACCTCACAGAGGCGACGAAAGACGGTGTCGGCGTTGCCGGCGATCAGGATCTCGGATCCGTCGGCAGTCGGATAGGCGTTGGCCGGCGCGACACCGGGGAGCACCCCACCGGACCGCTCGCGCCGAACCCCACCGACCTCGTAGTCCGCCATGGTGGACTCCATGAGGGCCGCCACCGCCTCGTAGATCGCGACATCGACCTCCTGCCCCTTGCCACTCTTCGACCGCTCGTGGAGCGCAGCGAGCGTGCCCATCACCGCGAACGACGCCGCCATCGAATCCCCGAGACTGATTCCGCACCGAGCGGCCGGCCGGTCGGGATCGCCGGTGGTGTGTCGGATCCCGCCCATCGCCTCGCCGATCGACCCGAATCCTCCGTGGTTCGCTCGGGGCCCGGTCTGTCCGAATCCCGAGACGTGGACGTAGACGACCCCCGGATTGGCGGCCGAGACGGTGGCATAGTCGAGGCCCCAGCGGTCGAGCGTGCCCGGGCGGAAGTTCTCCAGCAGCACGTCGGCCTCATCGGCCAGGCGGCGGACGAAGGCTCGTCCCTCCTCGCTGCGGAGATCGGCGGTGACCGAGCGCTTGTTCCGAGCGATGGTCGGCCACCACAGACTGTCCCCGTCGTCGGTGGTGACCCCCCAGTGACGCATGGTGTCGCCGTCGGGGCTCTCGACCTTGACCACCTCTGCGCCGAAGTCGCCGAGAAGCTGGCCGGCGAAGGGGCCGGCGATGAAGTTGCCGAGCTCGAGGACCTTCACGCCGTCGAGTGGCCCTGTCGTTTCCATCCAATGATTGTGCACTATCTGGCCACGAGGTCGCCACTCTCCACCAGGATCTTGGCGCTCGAATCAGTGAGTGCATACAATCAGATGGATTCGACTACCGGGGGACCAATGACCGACGCACCACCCAGCCAGCCGGGAACGCCTCGGGGCTGCGAACGGATCGCCTACGCCGTCGGCTTCCGGGAGAACGCCACGTACAGCGATGTCTACGGTGGCGGTGGCGCGACGATCGGCCTCGACTGCCACCTCATCCGACCGATCGACCGTCCGTCCGACACCCTGATCGTGTTCATGCATCCGGTCGGTGGCGGGATGTATCTGCCGATGGTCCGGGGTCTGGCCCGGGCCGGTCACCATGTGCTCTGGGCCAACTCCCGCTACCGCGGTGCCGACTTCGCTCTGATCATGGAGAAGGTCGCCTGCGACCTCGGTGAGGCCATCCACGATGCCAGGGATCGGCTCGGATACTCGCGGATCGTGCTGGCCGGCTGGTCGGGCGGCGGCTCTCTGTCGATGTGGTATCAGGCTCTGGCCGAAACGGGTGCCGGCATTTCCGACACCGCGGCCGGCGATCCCTACGAGGTCGATGCGGCTCGCATGCCCGCCGGCGACGCGATCATGATGCTCGCCGCCCACGTGAGCCGGCATCAGATCTTCACCGAGTGGATCGATCCGTCGATCCACGATGAGAGCCGGCCCGCGGTGCGCGACCCTGCGCTCAATCTCTACGACCCGACCAACCCGCACCAGCCGCCGTACTCGGACGACTTCCTCGCCGCCTACCACGAGGCCCAGATCTCGCGGAACCGCCGGATCACCACGTGGGCGAAGGCACAGCTGGCCGCCATCCGGGCATCGGACGACCCCAATCGGGAGTTCGGATTCACGGTCCACGGCACCATGGCCGATCCCAGATGGCTGGACCCCTCCATCGAGCCGAGCGACCGAGCGCCGGGGGTCTGCTACCTCGGTGACCCGAAGGTGGTGAACGACGGACCGGTGGGCCTGGCCCGCTTCTCGACGTTGCGCAGCTGGATCAGCCAGTGGAGCTACGACGACGCCCGCTGCGACGCCGTTACCGCCGGTGCCGACATCTCGGTGCCTGCGCTCGTGATCGGCAACACCGCCGATGACGCCTGCACACCGAGTCACACCCAGCGGCTCCTCGACGCGGTCGGCCACGACCGCAAGCAGCTCCACATCGTGGATGGCGCCACGCACTACTACACCGGCCCCGACGGACACGCCCACCTCCAGGAGGCGATTGGCACGATCGGGAGTTTCCTGGACGAACACCTCGGAGCGGTCGTGTGACCGAACTCCGGGAGGTGTCGGAGATCAGCGACAACGAGCGCGTCTATCGGCACATGCGCCGCGAGATCATCGAGGGTCGCTACGAGCCGGGAGAGCGGATCGTCGAAGCGCGGGTGGCCGACACGTTGTCGGTGTCGCGCACGCCGGTACGCGAGGCGGTCCGTCGCCTCGAGACCGAAGGTCTGGTGGTCACCGAACGAAACCGAGGCGCCCAGGTCCGGATCATCACCGAGGCCGACGTCGCCGATCTCTACGAGGCCCGATCCCGAATGGAGGGTTTCATGTCGGAGCTCGCAGCCCGCCGGGCCGAGCCCGACGACATCGACGCGATCCGAGCGGCGGCGGACCACTTCGACCGGGTCGTGGATCGGGTCGACCCGGAGTCGGTGGAGGGAACTCGGGAGCTCCTACGCGCCAATGACCGGTTTCATGCGGCATTGGTGAGCGCGGGCCGGGCGGATCAGGTGCACCGGATCCTCGCCACCGCGGTCGACCTCCCTCTGGTGTTCACCACCTTCGATCTCTACTCGTCCGCCGAACTCCGGCGATCGGGGCTCTTCCACCAGCTCATCGCCGACGCGGTTGAAGACCGGGATCCCGACCGGGCGGGTCGCCTGATGACCGAGCATGTGCTCCAGGGCCGCGACACTCATCTACGGCGTTTCCGGGATTCACGGAAGGAGATCGAAAGTGCCTGAGTCCGCACGAGTCCTGTTGCGCGACGTGACGCTACGCGACGGCCTCCAGGACGAGTCGCCGATCCCGACCGGCCAGAAGCTCGCGATCTTCGAGGCGCTGGTCGCGGCTGGAGTGCGGGAGCTGGAGCTGACGTCGTTCGTCCGGCCCGACCGGGTGCCGGCAATGGCCGACGCCGAGGCGCTGTGCTCGGCAACCGCCGGCCACGACATCGTGCGGTGGGGTCTGGTCCTCAACGAGCGCGGTGCCACCCGGGCGCTCGATGCCGGGCTCGGTCACCTCCAGTTCGTGATCTCGGTGAGCGACACACATTCCTGCGAGAACGCCGGTCGGTCCACCGCGGCCGCAGTGGATGCCCTTGCGTCGGTCTGTCAACTCGCCGGCTCCGTCGCGGTGGTGGAGGTCACCCTCGCCACGAGCTTCGGCTGCCCTTACGAGCACCGGATCGAGCCCGACCGGGTCGTCGACATCGCGCACCAGTCGGTGGCGGCCGGGGTCCGCGCGGTGAGCCTCGCCGACACGATCGGTACCGCGATCCCCTCCGAGGTGCGTTCGCTGACCGAGCGCGTGACCAGCGAACTCGGCAGCACTGCGGTCGGCGCCCATCTCCACGACACCCGCGGCCTCGGGGTGGCGAACGCTCTCGCCGCGCTCGACGGTGGTGCCGTTCGTCTCGACGCCGCGGTCGGAGGCCTTGGTGGGTGCCCGTTCGCCCCGGGCGCGTCCGGCAATGTCGCACTCGAGGACCTCGCGCACGTGTGCGAGGAGTCCGGTCTCGACACCGGACTGTCGGTCCCGGCCGTGATGGTCGCCGCCGAGACCGCCTGCGAGAGCGTGGGCCGGTCAGTCGGCAGCCACGTCGGTGTGGCCGGCCCGAGATTCACGACCCAATCCCCGCAACCAGGAGCAAAGCCATGAGCGGCAACAACGGGATCCACCATCTGGCGATCGCCACCAAGGACATCAAGACCCAGATCGAGTACTTCAACGACGTGCTCGGCTGCGAGCTGGTCGCCCTGTACTGGATGCACGGGGTGGAGGGGGCCTGGCACGGCTTCATGAAGCTGAACGACACCTGCTACCTCGCCTTCGTCGAGACCGCCGACATCGCCGGGATCGAGCGCACCATCCGCGTCACCCACGCCGGCAATGCAGGGAATCCCTGCGCGGGCGGCACGATGCAGCACCTCGCGCTCAACGTCGACACGCTCGACGATCTCCTCGCCATGCGCGACCGCATCCGGTCCCGAGGCGTGACCGTCTTCGGTCCCCTCGACCACGGCCTCTGCCACTCGATCTACTTCGCCGGGCCGGAAGATCTGTCGCTCGAAGTCGCCACGTCGGCCGCGCCGATCGATGCTCGGGCCTGGATCGATCCAGAGGTGGTCGGGCTCGCCGACATCTCGCCCGAAGAGCTGGAGCGGTACCGGAACCCTGCACCGTTCGAGGCCGCCGAACCCGTCGAGCAACCCGCGTTCGACCCGTCGGTGCCGTACCCGAGGGGCTATCCCGTCGAGCGGTACCAACAGATGATCGAGATCCCCGACGACGTCGTGCTCGAGAAGTTCAGCGAGAACGTCCCGCCCGTCGCCGTCGCCGACTGAGCCGGCTCAGGCCACCACGCCGGCTTCCCGGAGCCGGTCGATCTCCCCGTCGTCGAGTCCGATCTCCCGCAGGATCTCGTCGGTGTGTTCTGCCTTGCCCGGTGCGTGGCGCTCGATCGCGGAAGGGGTCTTGCTGAACCGAGCAGGCGGCCGCGCCGTCCGGATCCGGCCGGCTGTCGGGTGCTCGCTCTCGATGACGCTGCCGTTGTGCCGCACCTGCGGATCGTCGAGCACCTCGCGACGGTCCAGCACCGGGCCGCACGGCACATCGGCGGCCCGTAGCGCCGCCAAGGCCTGCTCAGTGGTGAGCTCACCCAGCGCCGCGGCAAACTCGGCCCGCTGGGCGTGGGCGTTGCGAACCCGGGCTTCCCGGGTGGTGAACCTGGGATCGTCGGCGAGGTCCGGGCGACCAACCGCTCGACACGCACCCTGGTACTGCTCGAAGTTGGTCCAGTTGGCGGTGACCAGGCCGTCCGAGGTGGGCCACGGTTCGTACCACTCGCTGTAGGTCGGGGCCGGCTCGGCATCCGGGATGGTCTCGTTCCAGTAGGCATCGACGAACAGCCAGGCGAGCATGGAATCGAGCAGGTTCACATCGATGTGTTGACCCCCCGCACCCCCGGCCCGCGCCACCAGGGCGGCCAGGATCGCGTTGGCGCCGGTCATCGCGGCGGTCTTGTCCACCACGATCGAGCGCATGTAGTCGCCGTTCTGGACTTCGGCCAGGCCAGAGAGGCCTTGGATGATGGGGTCGTACACAGGACGATCGGCGTACGGTCCGTCCGGACCGAAGCCCGAGCTCCGGATTGCGAGCGGAAAGGTCGTCGTAGCCGATGCCGAGCCGCTCGACGATCCCCGGGCGGAAGTTCTGGATGAAGACATCCGCCTCGTCGGCAAGCCGTAGGAGAATGGCCCGCCCCTCCTCGGTGCGGACGTCGAGATCGATGGCCCGCTTGTTGCGATGCAGTTGCACCCACGTGCCCGACACGTCGCCCGCGATCGCTCCGGTGAGGCGCATCACGTCCTTGACGCCCACCTTCTCCACGAAGATCACGTCTGCGCCCTGCTCGGCGAGTTGGGTGCTCGCCCACGGCCCGGCGACCGCGCCCGACACGTCGACCACCTTGATTCCGGCAAGCGGCCCCTGACCCATCGACGCTCCCCTCTCGTCGACGGACACCGTATCCACCCGATCGCGACGCGGACTTCATCTCCGTCACCTCCGAGCCGCCTGGCCGAAAAAGCTGCGCGAAAAGTGTCCACGACCTGTCCACCAGTGCTCTGGACCTTCGAGCGGCGAACAGTTCGCCGCCACAACCAGGAGGAATGAAATGACCACCACCGACTCGAACAACTCGACACTCAAGGGGATTGCCATCGGCGCCGGAGTCGGCCTCGCGGCGTTCGGTCTCGGCTTCGTCGTCAACAACACGCTCCACCCGACCACCACGGTCTTGGTCGTCGAGAGCACCGACATCGCTCCCGAGACCGAGAACGCCGTCCCCGAGCCGAGCAGCGAACCGAGCGACTCCATCGCCCCGGTCCTCGAGGACCCTGCAGCGGCCGAGTCGACCACCGCTGGAGACGACACCTCCGGCACCGCCGGAGAGAACGGCGGTGCTGCGCCCGCCGCACCGACCACCAGCATCGTCCCGGCGAGCGAGGCGCCCGACACGCCTCCGGAGGAAGATCCTCCTGCCGAGGCACCACCCGTCCCTGCGGACGAGCCGGACGCACCCACACTCAACCCCCCGGCCGATGACGGGCCGGTCGTGCCGATCATCGAGATCCCGCTCGGCGGCAACGAGGCCGGAGCCCTGTTCCCGAAGCTCCCCGTCTCCGAAGATGATCCCTGCCAGGAGTTCAGGGACGCCGGTGGGAACCCCGGCTTCCTTCCGCCGTACCTGAACCCGTGCGACTGACGGTGGAGCGGGAGTGAACGCCGAATGTGTGACTCGGTACTCTCGGCCGCAATGTCGTCACCGGGCCGAGAAGGCGATGCCGCCCTGGTCACCCGCTATCTGGCGGGTGACCAGACCGCGCTCGGCACCATCTACGAGCGCTACGCCGACCGCGTCTTCGATCTCTGCCAGGCGATGCTGCACTCCGACGACGATGCGGCGGATGCCTTCCAGGACACCTTCGTCATCGCGGCCCGCAAGCTGGAGGGGCTTCGCGACCGTGAGCGATTGCGGCCATGGCTCTACTCGGTCGCCCGGAACCAGTGCCGAGCCAGGCTCCGGTCCCGGAAGCGGACACGGCCGACCGACGAGGCCCGGATCGAGGCAGCCCAGGACGGGATCGAGATCGACATGACCCGAGACCTCAGCAGGGTCGAACTCGCCGGCCTGATGGACGAAGCCCGCGCCGGACTGAACGATCGGGACCAGGATGTACTGGATCTCCACATGCGCCACGGGCTCGAGGGCGACGAACTCGCGGCGGTCCTCGGGGTGTCCACCCAGAACGCCTACAAGCTGGTGCAGAGAGTCCGAGATCGAGTCGGTCGATCACTCGGTTCGCTGCTCGTGGCTCGGCACGGTCGTCGGGATTGTGACGGACTGGCAGTCCTCCTCGCCGACTGGGACGGCGCCTTCAGTCCCCTCGTCCGCAAGCGGGTCAGCCGCCATGTCGACGACTGCGACACCTGTTCGACTCGCCGCAAGGCGCTGTTCGATCCTCGTGGTCTGGCGAGCGCGATGCCGCTCGAAGGCCCACCGTCCGAACTGCATGGTCGGGTCGGGAAGCTCCTGGCCGGGGGCGCGGTCGGGGCCGTCGTGGTGTTCGAGCCGGCATGGGCCCCGTCCGGCTTCCCGTCGGCCGCACGGGCGTGGGCGAAGAAGATCGGGCTCTTCGCCACGGCCGTGGCGCTCATCGTGGTGGCCACCGCCATCGGCACCGCGGTGCTCGGAGGTGAGCAGACCGTGGAGACGGCCGGCGACTCCACCTTCGCCGACCCGACCGGCGAGTCGATCCCGGACGGTGACGAGTCACCAGTTCCGACCACGACCCCGGAGCCCGCAGTCACCGAGACCGCGACGACGGCACCGGCCAGCTCGTCCACCGCAACGACCTCCGAACCGGCCACGACAACGACCACCGAGGAGGCGACCGCCGCCACGACTTCCACCACCTCCGCGACCACCACCACCACGACGGTGCCGCCTGCGCCGGATGCGGAACCCCCGGAACTCATCCGTGGCCCGTCCGCGGTCCCGTCCACGATCTGGGAGAGCGCCCGTCAGGCGTGCACCGACGGAGCCCGCTCCCCCCGGCCCACCACCGCGCTGATCTCCCTGCGAGCATCCGACAACATCGGCGTCACCATGGTCTCGGTGTCATGGGTCGACGCCGGTGGCGGTTCGGTCCACTTGGCCCAGGATCCGGCGGATCCCGCCCAGTGGTCCGGAGTGTTCCCCGGATTCTCCTCCGGGACGTTCGGGGAGCGCACGGACGTGACCCTCACGTCGGTGGCCATCGATGCCGCCGGCAACGAGAGCTCTGCGGCCTCGGCCATCGTCACCGTCGTACCCTGCCCCTGACGATCAGTCGCCGGGCGACGACTGCGCCAGGCAGTACTGGGCCACCTGCTCATGGGTCGCGAACCAGACGTCCTCGTGGCTCTTGATGTACTCCACGAGGTGGTCGAGCACGGTGATTCTCGACCGGTGCCCGATCACGTGCGGATGCATCGTCAAGACGACCGTCCCCCGCTCGCGGTAGGCACCGTCGAACTCCGCTTTGAAGACCTCGAGGACCGACGACGGCGGTGTATGGGGGCGCAACGTGGAGAATCGGTCCATGTTGAAGTACACGTAGTCGTCGCGGATCCACTCCACCGGCAGCTCCACCACGCCGGTCGGTTCACCGTTTTCGACGATCTCGTAGGGTTCGTCGTCGGCCATCAGGGACGAGTCGTAGAGCAGGCCCATCTCACGGGT
>CAYFLT010000049.1:36899-37689 GCA_964344055.1 uncultured Candidatus Nemicrothrix sp. | reverse complement strand
CCGGCCACCCTGGCCGCCTGACTAACCCTGTCCCCTCAACGCGCGGCAGTCCCCTCCTCCCACTCGTCCACGTCGAACGCGAGGCTCGGAACGGGCAGGCTGGTGCCGTCGGCTCGGTAGGCGTGGTAGACGTCGACGCGACGAGCCTGATCCTGTACTTCCAGCCAGGCAGCGCCCTTGGCGTCGAGCGTTCGGGCGATGTCGGACAGGACTCGTGAGAGCGCTTCGGCGAGGTCGTCCTCTTCGATCAGTGCCGCAGCGCAGCGAGACACCAGCTCCTCCATGGCCGAGTGGGTGCCCATCGCCTGGCGGGAACGGATCGCGTCGGTGGCCTGTTGCAGCTGGGTGCCGATTCCCAGGAGCGCCGAGCGCTCGGCGTCGCCCCAGTTGCGAGGGGTGAAGGCCGAGGCTCCTATGAGCGCCCGCCGCTCGTCGTCGCTCACGATCGCTCCGACCGAAGTGAAACCCGGCGAGTCCACCTCGAGCAGGAATCCCTGGGACTCGGGGGAGAAGTCCGCGAAGCGCATCAATGCCGACCGATCGGTGCCGACATGTTGGCGAAAGTCCTGGCGGATCAGAGCCTCTCGGTCGATCTTCTCGAGGCGCCTGGTTCGTTCCCGACCACGTGCTTCGGCCCAGAACGGCCAGCGACCGTGGATTTCGGTGCCGCTGTCCTGGAACATCACGAACTCGGCACCGAACGCCTTGCCGACTCGCTCCAGCGTCCACTGGTTGACCTCATCGACCGACTCGGCCGAGCGGGCCGCGTCGAGCAGATAGTGCGCCACTT
>CAYFLT010000049.1:13404-36889 GCA_964344055.1 uncultured Candidatus Nemicrothrix sp. | reverse complement strand
CTCGTCGATCGCCCGGCGGGCCTGGATACCCGTCTCGAACTGATGGATCAGGCGAGTCAGGTCCAGGAGGCACTCGAGGTCGGCGGCTGGTCGATCGCGAGCCGACCCGTAGTCGAGGAGTCCGAGACCCCCGACCGGCAGGTCGCGGACCGTGGTGACGGTGATCGTGGCATGGATGCCCTGGATCTCTTCGAGGTCATGGCCGAGGTGTTCGACGGCACTGTCGCTCAACTCGCCGTGCACCACCGGTTCTGATCCGTCGAGTTGTGGGCCGGTGAGGCGTAGGCGGGTCGGCGGGAGCGATCCGATCCAACCATCGTCGGAGCGAAAGCGAACCCCACCGGTATCGGTCTCGGGATCGAACCGGTTGCCCCAGATGACCTCGTCGGCCCCGAACGCTGCGGCGATCCGGCCGAGCACGTCGCCGGTGGCCTCCCTGGTCGTGTGCACACCGGGCGGCACTTCCAGATAGCGGGCTCCGACGAAGGAGCGCAGGGCTTCCAGTTCCCGCTGTCGACGCAGCTCGGATTCGCTGGCGAGCCGGCGAACGAGTCCGCGCAGCATCGACTGGAGCCGGATGATCACCAGTTCGTGGCGAGCAGCCAGAGGGCCTTCGGAACTCACGACGGTGAGGGTGGCGGCGATCTCGGCGCCGTGGCCGATCGACAGGACCAAGCCGTGGGTGTCGGCTCCGAATGCCGTCGCCTGGCCGGCCCGATCGGTGGGTGACCACGCATAGCGACCTTCGTCGATCAGGACGTCCCAACGTTCCACGCAGGGCTCGAGCCCTTCGATCGGAGAACCGGTGAGCTGGCGCAAGTGGTCACCCTCGCGAGCCGACAACACCAGCACGTCGGCCCCCAGATGGCCGGCGATGGCGGTGAGGTGGGGTTCGAGCTCGTGTGCATCCTCGAGAGACGTGAACTCCCACAGCGAGGAGCTCAGCCGTCCGAGCAGCTCCGCCGCCCGGCTTTCGGCGACCAGGAACTCGTCGTGATGGCAGCGTTCGACGAAGAAGTGCATCGCGAGCGCGAACGAGGTGAGGGAGGTGCCGTAGCGCTGCAGCCAGCGCTCCCGCGCCGGAATGGTGAGCGCCAAGCCGCCGGTCTGCCGACCATCGACGACGATCGGGATGACGATCACCGGTCCTTCGTCGTGGCCGTTGACCTCGATGATGTGGCGAGCCCGGGGGGACAGCTCCTCCAGTTCTGCGATCACCGGCTCGGTGGTGAGGAGCAACTCCCCCAGATCGGCGAGAAAGGGGTCGACGAAGCTCACTCGTCGCTCCGGCGGCAGGATCAGCCCGCTGCGGACCCACGACATCTCACATCGCGGCGCACCCTTGTGGTCGATCCGGTAGAAGACCAGTTGGTCCATGTCGAGGTCAGTGCCGATCCGGGAGACGGCTTCCTGCAGCCCGGTCTCGGGGTCTCCGGGGCGACGGTTCAGCAAGGGCCGTGGTCTCGAGCGCATCGTCCAACCACTCGCGGCTGGTCAGGAGCTCGCGTCGTTCTCCCGACCGCCGGACCTGGCCGAGCATCGTCGCGAGGGCGAGGAAGTGGCTTCGTTCAGTGTCGGTGCACTCCCGGCCGACCGCCCTCCACATGACCAGCAGGCCGCCGATCCCGTCGAGTGAGACGATCGGAGCGGCGCAGGCGTAACCGTCGGGTACGCCGTCATGGGCGGGACGGTGCCAGCTCGCCACGTCGTCGTGCCCGCCCAGCACCGTGTGGATCGGATGATCAGCCGGCGGTGACCAGTGATTGCCGGGTCCGGAGATGCCGCCTTCGGCGGGCCAGCCGGCCGTGCGTACCAATCCGCCTTCACCGTCGCTCAGCCAGATCTCCATGGCCGCGGCATCGAGCTCGAACGCGGCCTCGGCCAGCGCTGGGTGATCGAGCGAATCGGCCGAAAGGGCGACGTGCAGGGCATCACCGAGAGCCTCGGCCAGGGTTGGATGCGTGACCGCGGGAAAACGGTGTTCGCTCGACGGTGATGGCACGTAGTTCAATCGGCAGCCCCACCGACATTGTGACAACTCTCACACGGTGTGTGGGGCGTCCTCAGACTCGCGTCACTCTGGGTGATCCGGCAAGGGGTTCCGGCCCCGTCGACGCCACCAGCGCACCCCGAACCACACGAACGGTGCGAACACCAGGAACGGGATCACTGCGCCGAGCACGATCAGCAAGACGCTGCCCGCCGTGGCGAGCGCACCGAGGCTTCCGGAGAAGGCATCGCCGAATCCGGGTAGTGGCTCGTCGGACTCGGCGATGAGCACCACATCGGTCTGCGCACCGACCTCACCGTCGGGGTTGTCGGCCGGGACCGCAGTGGCCCGCACATCGAGGAAGAGCCCACCCCGGGCATCTCGACGGCGGACCCGACCGTCCTCGAGGTCGAGCTCGACGATGGCCACCAGGCGCTCACCCGGCCCGAGCTCGGCCAGCTCACCGGCCCTGATCGTGAAGTCGCTCACCCGCATCCGGAGCGAGTCGGACTCGAGATCCAGATCCAGGAGGGCGACGTCACCGGTGTTCTCGATCTCGATACACCACACGGCCTCACCGTCGCGCGAGACCACCAGCTCGCCGGAGCCGGGGCACGCGGCCGGCTCGTCCTCGCCGAGCCAGCTGTCGATGACCAGCTCGGCGGGCAGGGTCTCCAGCCCCTTCTCGGTGATCGTGAGGGTGATCGTGGCCAGGCTCACCTGATCGCGCAGGGTTCGCAGCTGACCTCTCAGCGTCTCCAGCGTGGTCTCCCGGTCGAGGAGCTGGCGTTCCAGGTCGGCGATGATGTCGACGTCGCCGGCACCCTCGAGGAGGGCCCGCAGGCGCAACACACTCGCCTCAGAGGTGCTGATCCGGCTCTCGAGGTCGACCACCCGGTCGGTCACGTCGTCCGCGGAGATCGTCTGATCGACCAGATCACCGACGCCGGCCAGCTGCTCGAGGGCGGTGTCGAAGTCCTCGGGCAGGAGCTTGAAGGTCAACACGGTGCGGGCCTCGGGCTCCAGCGTCGTGGTCTGCCCGAAGACGATTCCACCCAGGCTCTGGATCACCTGGGTGGCTTCCCGTCCGGCGGCCGCCACGTCCGCGACCTCCACGGCGATTGTGGCGCGAAACACGATGTCGCGGCCGATGTCGGCCGCGGTCAGCGCGGTTGGTACGGCCAAGCCGCTGCCGTCGTCCGACCCCTCGGACTCGGGTGCCTCCTCGTCAACCATGTCGTCGGCCGAGTCGTCGCCGCCCGCTGACGTGCTCCCCCCGTCGTCGCCGTCGGCTTCTTGCGCCGCGAAATCCCCGCTGTCGTCGCCGTCATCCCCGGCATCGTCGCCCGAGTCGTCGCCACCCCCGGCATCGCTGTCCGCGAAGTCATTCCCGCAGGCCACCGCCAACAGCACGATCAACAACAGGAGCGACAGGAGTCGCCGGATCCGCCAGTTCCTGGTCATGAGTACACCCTCCATCGTCCAGTTCACTTCCGACGAACCGAGAGCGCAACTGGTTCCCGAGGGCTGGCCCCGCTGGTGAGTCCCGCTATTCGGTGATGACGAGGCGGAAGCCCTCGACGACGTCCGCCTCACAGCCCGACGCGTCGGCCATCGCGCCGGCCCACTCGCGGATCATCCCGGGGAGCATGTCGGCTCGATCGTCGTTCTGGCTGTGGTGTTCGAGCAGGGCCTCGATCTTTCGGTCGATCGCTCCGGAGATGTCGACGAACAGGTTGTTGTCGGACCCGGCCATCAGCCACAGCCGAGGCACGCTGTGGGGCTCGAGCCCCTCGACGAGCAGTTCGGGGAACGAGTGGCCGTTGCGGGCGTCGGGGTAGACGGCGGCCACGACTGCTTCGCCGGTGGCGAGGTGGTCCGGATGGGAGGCGTAGATGCGGTCCCAGTTCCGCTCCGGCGTCTGGCTGATAACGAGGTCGGGCTGCACGATCCGGATGAGCCGCGAGATCGCCTTGCGGAGCTCCAGGTCGGCGACGACCGCACCGTCGGGGAATCCGAGCCAGTGCAGCTCGCTGACGCCGACCACCTTCGCGGCGGCGGTCTGCTCGGCCTGGCGGATCTCGGTGAGTTGGGCCGGGGTGAGGTTGGCCGGCTCACCCGCCTGTCCGCTCGTGACGAGGCCGTAGACCACTTCGACGCCGTGATCGGTGAGCGTGGCCACCGTTCCCGCAGTGCCGAAGTCGATGTCATCGGGGTGGGCCACGATGACCAGCGCCTTCGTGGGCATCAGGTCGTCGTGCGCGTGAATGAGATCGGTGAGCGCCATCCGACGAGCCTAGTGAGCTGTCAGAGGTCGGGGATTCCCATGTCGAGGTTGGAGCCCTGGATGCCCCCGGAGACGGCGATGGTCTCGCCGGTGACGTAGGCCGACGCCGGGCTGGCGAGGTAGAGCACTGCCGCGGCGATCTCCCAGGGCTCGCCGAGACGGCGCATCGGGGTCGATTCGATCATGGCATCGTGTAGGGCGGGCGTCTGCAGGACCACGTCCAGGGCGGACGTGGCGACCGAGCCGGGACAGACCGCGTTCACACGGATCCGCGGCGCCAGGTCCTGGGCGAGGTCCTTGGTGAGGTGGACCAGTGCTGCCTTCGCCGTTCCGTACGCGGACACCCCACGCACCGCGAACAACCCCACCGTGGATGCGATGTTGACCACCGAGCCGCCGCCTCGTTCGAGCATCGACGGGGTGGCCAGCTGGGTGAGGTTGAACGCGGTGGTGACGTTGAACCGCAGGGCCCCGTCGAAGGCCTTCTCCTTGGTGTCGAGGAAGGGAGCCGGCATCGCGCCGCCGACATTGTTGACCACGACGTCGACCCCTCCGAACTCGGCGGTGGCGGCGTCCACCAGCGACGCGAGCCCGTCTCGGGTCGACAGGTCGCCCGGCACGGCGATCGCCCGACGACCCTGCCCCTCGACGAGGCCTGCGGTTTCGGCGAGTTGTTCCTCGGAGCGGGCCCCGATCACGACGTCCGCACCGGCCTCGGCGAGTGCTTCGGCGCACGCGGCGCCGATTCCCCGGCCGGCGCCCGTCACGACCGCGACCTTGCCATCCATTCGAAACTGGTCGAGAACCATGGCGGCGAGATTACGGGCCCTAGACTTTTCGGGCCATGTCGACAGCCACTCCCGCCGACGCACTCAGCGACATCCTGACCTCCGACGACGTCGCGAGCGCCCTCTGGGCCGCCATCGACAGCGGGCGGATCGACGAGCTCGTCCCCGAACTCCCGGCCCTCCGCATGGAGCAGGATCCCATCCACCGCCACAAGGACGTCCTGTCGCACACCGTCGCCGTGGTGGCCAAGACGCCGGACGATCTCACCGTTCGCCTCGCGGCCCTGTTCCACGACATCGCCAAGCCGCGCACCCGTAGCTTCGAGCACGGGGGCGTGACCTTCCGGCACCACGAGGTGGTGGGTGGACGCATGACCCACAAGCGGCTCACCGAGCTCGGCTATCCGGAGGACGTGGTCGACGACGTGTCGGAGTTGGTGCGTCTGTCGGGACGGTTCAAGGGCTACGCGGAAGGCTGGTCCGATTCTGCAGTGCGGCGATACGCCCGCGATGCGGGCCCGCTCCTCGGCCGGTTGAATGCGCTGGTGCGATCCGATTGCACCACGCGGAACAAGGCCAAGGCCGCGAACCTCCAGGCCCAGATCGATGATCTCGAGCGGCGCATCGCCGACCTCGCCGAAGCCGATCGGCGGGCGGCGGAACGGCCCCAGATCGACGGGGCGGCGGTGATGGCCCATCTCGGCATCGAGCCGGGTCCCGCGGTGGGTCGCTTGATGAAATGGCTGCTCGAACTGAAGCGAGCCGAGGGTGAGCTTCCCGACGAGGAGCTGTACCGCCGACTCGAGGAACAGTGGGTCTCGATGTCGGGTCCAGATCACTGAACGACCGTCTGGGTGAGACGCCTGTCTCGGCATTGTCGCTCACGGTGTCGTATCCTCACGGCCCAGAGCGGGCTGGTCGAGAGGATGGCGGTGGACGAGCGGCGGACCAGTGCAGAGCTGATGCGGGACGGCGTGATGCCGCCGCACGACGGGTTCCCCGGAAAGGGGACCCATTGCGAGTTGGTGGAGCGCGACGACGCGCGCCGGCTCGAACAACACGCCACCTGCCCCGGCTGGTGGCCCCCGGCGATGGGAAGCCAGCAGCCCTTCTGTTGTGACTGCGAATGCCACCGGACCGCCAACGGCTGGCCCGCGTGGGACCACTTCCTTTCCGGAAGCTGATGGCCGGCTCCACCACTTTCGGTGGTGATGCTCAGTTCAACCGTTCGCGAACCGACGCTTGACCGGAACGCCGACCGAATGGCGGCGGATTCCCCCAAGCGAAAGGATCGCCATGAGGCGACGTGTACTGATCATCGGCGGAGTGATTGCGCTCCTCGCGAGCGCCTGCGGCTCCAGCACTGAGGAGCAGTTCCGGGCGAGTTTGATCGAGGAAGGCATTTCCGAGGACCAGGCGGACTGCATCATCGAGAATCTCGAAGAAGCGGGTATCGATCCCGAGAGCCTGACCGACGAAGCACTGGGCGACAACGAGCCGCCCGCGGAAGCCATCGAGGCGACCTTCGCCTGCATGCTCGACGACGAGTTCGGCGACATGCTCGACGATGAGGGTCTCGATGTCGGTGATCTGCTGGACGACGCCGACGGCCCGAACGATCGCGGCGACGATCCGGAGCTCGACCGACTCTGGGACGCCTGTGCGGGTGGCGACGGTGCCGCGTGTGACGAGCTGTACTTCACCTCCCCGATCGGGAGTGTGTACGAGGAGTTCGGCAACACCTGTGGCCTGCGGTTCGCGCTCGATGACGTGCCGTTCAGCTGCGAAGAAGAGATGGGCTGATCCGAGCGTCCGGGGTCACCCGCTGCCGAAAACGGCGGGTGACCCCTTCTCGGGCGGCGGTAGCCTGAACGCCATGCATGTAGGAATCGTCGGCGCCACCGGCCAGGTGGGGGGCGTCATGCGCACCCTCCTCGCCGAACGCAACCTCCCGATCACCAGCCTCCGGCTCTTTGCCTCCGCCCGCTCGGCGGGCAAGACCATCGAATGGAACGGGCAGGACATCGTCGTGGAGGACGCAGACACTGCGGACTACCGCGGACTCGATGTCGCCCTGTTCTCGGCCGGGGCCACGGCCAGCAAGGCCTTGGCTCCGAAGGTCGCGGCCGCCGGAGCGATCGTGATCGACAACTCCTCGGCCTGGCGCATGGACCCTGAGGTCCCGCTGGTCGTGCCGGAGTGCAACGGCGACGCCCTCAAGGACATTCCGAAGGGCATCGTGGCGAACCCGAACTGCACCACGATGGCGGCCATGCCCGTGATGAAGCCCCTGGCGGACGAAGCCGGGCTCGAGTCGATGGTCGTGTCCACCTATCAGGCGGTCTCGGGCGCTGGCCTGTCCGGTGTGCGTGAGCTCGACGAGCAGGCCCAGAAGGTCGGCGCCGACGGTCCCGCACTCACCTACGACGGTGCCGCGGTGGCGCTGGAGTCGGGCGACAACTTCGTCAAGCCGATCGCCTTCAACGTGTTGCCGTTCGCCGGCTCGTTGGTCGACGACGGGCGCGAGGAGACCAACGAGGAGCAGAAGCTCCGCCACGAGAGCCGCAAGATCCTCGGCCTCCCCGACCTGTTGGTGTCGGGCACGTGTGTCCGGGTCCCCGTCTACACCGGCCACTCGCTGTCCATCAATGCCCGATTCGCGTCGCCGATCTCGCCCGACCGGGCCCGTGAGATCCTCGCCGACGCCGAGGGTGTCGTGCTCACCGATGTCCCCACCCCGCTGGAGGCCGCCGGCAACGATCCCTCCTATGTGGGCCGGATCCGGGTCGACGACACGGTCGAACACGGGTTGAGCCTGTTCGTGTCGGGCGACAACCTCCGCAAGGGGGCCGCGCTCAACACCATCCAGATCGCCGAGAGCCTGGTGGCCCAGGGCCTCATCCCCGGGTAGCCGCCCTAGGACACATCACCTAGGGCGGATTCTCGACGTAGCGGCGCATCGCATCGTCGAGGGACAGATCGAGCTGGTTGGCGAGCGATGCCAGCCAGGCCAGGACGTCGCCCAGTTCGTGCAGGCGTTCGGCGTCGGTGCCCTTGCGAACCGCCTGGGCGAGTTCACCGAGTTCCTCACACAACCAAGCGACCGTCGACGGGATGCCCCGAGCCCGGTCGCCTTCGCCGTAGAGCTCCTCCATCAACGCCTGGACCTCACGAAGTTCCATCCCGGGGACTCTAGGCGTGCAATCATGCCGGTCGGATGAGTGAGCAACCGGGCATGGCCCGTCGCCTCTCGGCCGCGCTGGCCGCCGGCCGGCGCCGACTGTGGGTCACCGCGCCGCGGCTGCTCCACGACGAGCTCGAAGGGGCCGTCCGAGCCGCGCTGGGAGACGGTGCGGTGATCGTGCGCGACCCTCAGCTCCGACCGAGCGATGAGGTCGATGCACTCGCCGCGGGCATGGATTCGACGCTGGTTGTTCTCGCCCCGGCCCGGGCGGCCCGTGGGGCCTCTGCGTTGCTCGCGGCGATCGAACGTGACGGTGACCTCCTGGAGCAAGATCCGGGTGCCGACGAGGCCGAACTGCGCCGGTGGGTCAGCGACAGACTGGGTTGTGACCTTCCCACCGTCGACCGGGTACTCGCTCGTTGTGGCGACCGGGCCCACCTCGTGTCCGTGCTGGTGGCCGATCTGGTGACTGCCGAGCTCGAGGATCCCGGGGGCGCCGCGGCCGAGATCGAAGGCGGCGTCGGGACCGAGATCCGCACCCTGTTCCGGGGGTTGATCCGCCGCCTGCCCGCCCCGGTGCTCGCCGGGCTCGAGGCGGCGTCGGTCGACCCTTCCCAACCCCTGGATGGCGAGAGTCTCGAGTCGCTCGACGACGAGGGGGTGCTCGACGCGAACGGTCGGCTGGCGGCCATCGTGGCCGACGCGGTCCTCGCTGAGCTGCCTCTCCCCACCCGAAGTCACCTCGCCGGTCGACTGATCGAGCGCCACCGGGACGGATCGCTCGATGCAGTGGCCGCCGCGACCGCCGTCGAACGGGCAGGTGTTTCCCTCGAGGGGGAGAGCGAGCTGTTCGCGTCCGCCGCCGTGGCCGTTGCCGATCGAGATCCCGCCACAGCCCTTCGCTGGCTCGATGTCGGTGCGCCGGTCGATGCCGAGGAGGTGCGGCTCCGAGCACTCGCCGCGTGCGGTCGGATGAGCGAGGCGATCCAGCGGGCCGGCGCGGCCATCGACGGCGGCGATGAAGGCGTCGTCGCCCGACTGGTGACCGGAGCCGGCCTGGCCCACGCGGCGCGGCTCTCGTCGAGTGCGGACGCCTACGAGGCGGTGACCGAACCCCCCTACGTCGCCGCGCTCGGTGTGATCCCACGAGCCGTCCTGGCCCAGTCGGTGGCGCCGACCTCCGGTGGCGCTTCCATCGCCGCGCTTGCAGTCGGTTCGTTCGCCGCCGCGGCCGTGGATGCCATCCAGGACCCTGAACAGGCGCTTCCGCTCCTGGTCGAGGCGGCCGAGAACGCGAGCGACGCCGACATCCTGCTCTGGCCCGACGCGCCGCCCGTCACCGCTGCGGTGGTCGCGTCACTTCTCGGCGACCACGGTCACGCCGAGGACCTCGTGACCCGAGCGAGGGCCGAGGAGCTCGGCGGTGCCGCGTTCCGCTCCCGCCTCGCCGCAATCGACGGGTGGGTGGCACTCCGCTCCGGCCGGTGGGCCGATGCCGACACGGCAGTGGTCGAACTCTCCGACGCCGACCTGTCGCTGCGGGAGCGACTCCTGCATGCCGGGCTGAGGGTGGCCCTCAGCCACCGCGGTGGCGACACTTCGGCCCTGGAGGCCGCGGTGGCCGATGCCGTCCCGGTGGTTCGCCGGCATCCGGTCGACCTGATCGCCATCTTCGCCCACGGTGAGATCGCAGTGGGTGCAGCTCGCCTGGGGCACATCGAGCAGGCCGGCCGCCTGTTCGATCAGCTCGACGGACTCGTCGCCGGCGCCGCCCCTCTCTGGAGAGCGCTGGCGGCCCGCTACCGCCTCACCGGCGCCCTGTGTGGTGACGACCTCGATCGGATCGCCGATGCGGCGGCGCTTCTGTCGGACTGCGCAGACGAGCGCAGTCTGGACGAGTCCGTCGCGGAGATCGCCACCGCTCCGGCTGCGGCAGGGGATTCCGTGGACTCGACGTGCCGCGAACTGCTCGCCGCCGGCCAGGTCCTCGAAGCCGCCCTGTTGGCCGGCGCGGTCGCGCTCAGCGCCCCCGACGAAGCCGCGGCCAAGGCGCCGCTTCGCCTCGCCCGCGAACTCCGCGGCCGCCTACCCAGGGGCATCGCCGACGACGCGTCGGGGGTCGGCGCCCTGTCCGATCGCGAGATGGAGGTCGCCCGGGAGCTGGTCGACGGTTTCACCTACAAGGAGATCGGTGCCCGACTCTTCATCTCGCCGAAGACCGTCGAGCACCACGTGGCCCACATTCGCACCAAGCTCGGCGCCGGCAGTCGAGCGGAGATGCTCTCGGCCCTCCGGGCGTCTCTGGGCTGAGGCTCTCCAGGCGAACCTCAGCGGCCGGCCAGCACGAGCCCCTCACACGTCCGGACCGCCATCCGGGCGACATAGGTGGCATCCGGCGTGGCGAGTGGGTGCTCGCTCTCACGCCGCCACCGTTCCAGCTCGGCCGTTGCGGCGCTGCGGATCGTGTCCGGCGCCGCGCCGAGGGCGATGCCCAGGCGGGCCTCGGGAGTCGCACCGTCGCCGCCGAACAGCCGAACGAGATGGTCGACGTCGACGGGCACCGAGGTGCCGCTGCGGAGCGCGTCGATGATGTCGAGTTCGGCGAGTTCGTGGGCACCCGCGGTGATGCGCTCGATCTCGGTGGCCGCCTCCGGATCGTTGGCGGTGACCTGGAGCGTCGACACGATTCCCAGGGCCGAACGAGCCCTCAGGGCGGCGGCGCGGCCGGAGAATCGGGTCGTGATCTCCTGGCGGAGGCGTCCGATTCCGCTCGCCGCGGTGAGCGCACTCGCCAGCTCTGCACTGCTCGACACCGAGCCCTCGGCAACGAGCTGGGATCCCAGCCGAAGGCCGAACAGCCCCAGCCGCTCGACGAGGGGCCCTCGCTCGGCGGGCGCGATCGGCAGATCGGGGAGGGCGAGGAAGCGGTCGACGGTGAGGAGGGCGTTGGCCCGCTGCACCTCATCGAGCTCACCGAGCGAGCGGAGCGACACCAGCTCGTCGTTGCGCAGGGTGGCGGATGTCTCGGCCAGGAGCCCGGCGACCGGCACGACCGATTGGCAGAGCCGCTGGATCCGGGCATCGCTGCTCAGGGTCGCCGCGACGCGCTCTGCCACCGCGAGCGCATCGAGATGGCCGCCCGCGAGCTCGTCGGCACGGGACAAGACACCGATCGCTCCCATCGCGCCGGTGGTGGCGACACCTCCGTGGAAGGCCTCGAGGAAGGCCAGGTCGGCCGGATGCCGATGACGCAGCAGGTACACGACGGCGTCGACCGGAAGGGTGGTGTCGCCGGTGAGGAATGCAGCAGTGCGCGACGACACATCACGGCTCAACGAGCCGAGGCCGGGCGTGTCGATGAGCTGCTGGCCGACCAGACGTTCCGACGGCCAGCGAACGTCGAGTCGTTCGATGTTGGTGGAGCTGCGTCCTTCGAGGTCGACGACGAGCTCGTCGCCGCGCTCGAACCGCAATGCCTCACGGTCTCCGTCGAAGCCGACCGCAGTGACCTCGTACCGGGGGCCATGGCCGTACCAGGTCACGATCCTCGTGCACTCTCCGGTGTCGGTCGGCGCCAGCCGCTGACCGACGAGAGCGTTCAAGAGGGTCGACTTTCCCGACTTCACCATGCCCGCGATGGCGATCCGCATCGGCTCGTCGAAGACGGCGTCGAGGCGCTCGAGCACCTGGCGCTCTTCGAGCGTGGCGGACGGGGTGAGACGGCGGACCAGTCCTCGGACCTCGGCGGCGATGGGGCTCACGACGGGCTCCCGCTGCCGAGGGTCTGGTCCACCCGGCCTCGCAGTTCCTTGATCCGACGAAGCTCGGCCTCTAACTGGGCGCGTCGGCGAGTCCGGGCGGCGGTGTCGGATTGAGCGTTCTGGCGGGCGCGCAGCAGGGCTGCTTCAGCGGCCTTGACCAGTTGGTCGGCCTGCTCGGCGAGGTGCTCACGCACCGCCCGCTGGTCGTTTCGGATCGCCGATCGAAGCTCCTTGCGGGCTCGGCTGGAGGCCTGGTCGATGTATTGGCGCACCGCGGTGGAGGCCTTTTGGCGGCGGGCCCCGAGCATCCGCGCCCTCTCGTCCTTCACCGCCTTGCCTCCCAACCCGACGCCCAGCGCGATCGTGACCGGATTGAGGAGGGCAAACCCGAAGAGGGACCCGAGCATGCCGAACATCAGCAGGCCCGAGTAGGAGCCGCGGATGGCTGCCAGGCCGTCACCGAGCACTGCGGCGCGGCTTCGCTGCATTCGTTCGCGTACGTCGAGCTCGTTCAGATCCGGTGCGGCCGGACCACTCAGCGCCTCCTGGATCTCGATCTCGACGTCGGCGAACGCCGCAGCGGCGTCGGCCGTGAGCTCGTTCATGCCCTCGTGGGCGGCGACCATGGCCGCCTCGACGGTTTCGGCGAGCTGATCCCGAAGCCACGGCTCGAAGGTCTCCCAGTCCTTGGCCGGGTTGATCTCCTCGACCCGGTCGAGTGCCTCGTCGGTGACGGAGCGGAGGGCCTCGAGGAGCTGATGCTCCACCTCGGTCTGGAGATCACCTGCGCCTTCGGTGAGTCGACGTTGCCAGCGGCTGTTGGAGGCCCGTAGCCCATCCGCCTTGTCCCGTGCCGCCTCGACGTCGTCCGCAGTGTTGGCGTTCGCATCGGAGGTGAGCTGGGAGTACTCCGATCGCAAGGCCGTTTCCATGTCGGCGACCGCACGGCGGATCAGCCGACCGGCCCGGAGCCGCACCATCTCGTCGGCCTCGCCGATCACCCGATCCTTGAGAGCGGCCAGCAGGAGCGGATAGCCGCTCTCGTCGTTCAGCTCACGATCCTCGAGCTGGAGGGCCGCCTCCCGTACCGCACTGGAAACGGGGATCGACGGCACGAGCAGGCCGTGCCGTTCCAGGGTGGCCGTGTCGCGTTCGACCACGCGGCGCCAGTGGGCCGTGAGATCGATCTTGGTGGTGACGACGATGACGGTCGGGCATCGCTCGGCCAGCGCCTCGACCAGGGCGAATTCGTGGGCGTTGAGCTCCTGGCCGGCATCGGTCACGAAGAGGACGGCATCGGCTTCGGTGGCGGCGGCGAGGGTGGCGACCCTGCCGGGGTCGCCCTCACCGGCTGCGGCCGGGCAGTCGACCACCTCGAGACCGCCGGCGAGCAGCCGGCGATTCAGACGGACCTCGAGACGTTCGATCGTGTCGTCGAGACCGTCCTGGGCGGACTTGAGGGAGGTGGCATCGATCTCTGAACGCTGTTCATTTCCCTCGTCGTCGAGCCGGACGGCCGCGAGGGACGACTGTTCGCCGAAACCGATGATGGTGGGCCGCTCGGTGGTGCGCGTCTCGTCGGTGGAGCAGATCCGGGCGTTGAGCAGGCCGTTCACCACTGCGCTCTTGCCCCGTTTGAAGTCTCCGGCCACGACCACCCGAGTGCCTCCGCCGGTCAATGCCGCATCGAGACGCCGGAGCGAGTTGGCGAGATCGGGCCGCTCGTATGCTTCGGCCGCCCGCAGCGTCAGCCGCGTGAGCTCGACCAAGCGGCTCCGGTCAGAAGAGATCATCGCCGCCCACTCCGTCGTCGCCGGCGGGACTGTCGTCGAGATCATCGAGCGGTTCGAACTCATCGAAATCTCCGGCCCCGCTACCGATCGCGAAGTCGTCCTCCTCGAGAGGGCTCAGCTCGTCCATCACCGGGAGAGGTCGATCCGAATCGAGGTCCTCGAGGATCAGCTCGTCGAACTCCAACTCGGTGACGACCTCCTGACCGAAGTCCAGGTCGTCCTCTCCGAAGCCCAGATCGGCGTCCACTTCGGCGGGGTGGTCGAGTTCTACCTCGGGTCGAGACTCGGGCGGCCGGAAGTCGAGGTCGCGCTCGTCGACCAACACGCCCGCGTCGAGCTCGGCCTCGAGGGGCTGTGGCGTCGCCGGGATCGCGAGGGCGTGGCGAAGACCGGCCAGCAGGCCATCGAGATCGGTCGCCCGAGCGGCGGATTCGAGCGCCTCCGCCCTCGCCGCCGGCTGGGTGGCGGCCAGAGTCTGGAGCGCGCCCCGCATCTCCTCGAGATCGAGGCCCGCAAACGGGCCCTCCGCGAAGGACCGCGCGGCATCGCCGGTCGCGGCTTCGAGAAGAGCATCACGAAGCGTTGTCATCGCGACACCCCTCGATAACGCCCGGAACGGCCTACCATCAGGGCCTCACGCAGTCGAACGGGGTGGGTGTGGGGTACGCACTGGGGATTGATCTTGGCACGACATTCTCGGCCGCCGCAGTTCATCGCGGGGACCGGGTGGAGATCGTGCAGCTGGGCACGCACGGGGCGGCAGTGCCCTCCGTCGTCGTGTTGCGGGCCGACAACACGGTGCTCACCGGCGAAGCCGCCGAGCGGCGGGCCGCCACCGAGCCCGATCGTGTCGCCAGGGAGTTCAAGCGGCGTCTCGGTGACACCACCCCGCTGATCCTCGGTGGGAGTCCACAGTCGGTCGATTCGGTCATGGCCCGGATGTTGCGGGCGGTCGTCGATCAGGTCGCGGAGCGGGAGGGCGGTCCAGCCGACCACGTCGCCGTCACCCATCCGGCCAACTGGGGCGAATACAAGCTCGACCTCCTGCGCCAGGCCGTTCGTATGGCCGGCCTTCCGCCGGTCACCTTCGTCAGCGAGCCCGAGGCGGCCGCGGTGCACTACTCCTCGCACGAGCGGATCCCGGAAGGCGCGACGATCGCGGTCTACGACCTCGGAGGTGGCACCTTCGACACGGTCATACTGCGCAAGGTCGGCGACGGCTTCCAGATCCTCGGCGAGCCCGAGGGCATCGAACGGCTCGGTGGAGTGGACTTCGACGCGGCGGTCATCGCCCACGTTCGGAGCCATGTCGGCGAGGCGATGGATCGTGTGGCGCCAGGTGACGCTGCGGCGGCGCGGCTCCGTACCGAGTGCGTCCACGCGAAGGAGGCCCTCTCCCAGGACCTCGATGTCACCATCCCGGTGCTGTTGCCCGACCATCACGGCGAGGTCGTGCTCACCCGCGCCGAGTTCGAGCACGCGATCCGCCCCGCCCTGGGCGACACGGTCGATGCGTTGCGGCGAGCGCTCGCCGGCGCCGGCGTGACCGCGGATCAGCTGCACGCGGTGCTCCTCGTGGGTGGATCGTCGCGGATCCCGCTGGTGGCGGAGATCGTCGGCAACGAGCTGGGCCGCCCGGTGGCGGTCGACGCGCATCCGAAGCACGTGGTGGCGCTCGGCGCCGCGGCGGTCGCAAACCGCCAGGCCACCGAGACCCCGCCGGTCGCCGACCTCCCGCCTCCCACCGAGCCCGATACCGCTCCAGATGGGTCCGCCACCGCTCCGGATCCGGATCCGGCGCCGCGGCGCAAGCTCCGACCCCTGGTCGTTCTGGTGGCGATCGCCATCATCGCGGCCGGGGCGGCCGGCGCGTTCTTCGTCTTCAGCAGCGGTGACGATCCGGGAACCGACACCGCTGCGGCGGACGAGGACACCGCCGACGACACCGAGGAATCCACCACGACCTCGACCAGCTCGACGTCCACCAGCACCACCACGACCGAGGCGGCGGAGGAGCAGACGACGACCACCTCCACCACCACCACGACGACCACGGTTCCGCCCGAGCCGGACCTTCCCGATCCGAACTGCAACGGCGGGCTGTGCATCGAGATCGACGAGATCGCCCTGGTCGGTGGGGAGCTGGAGGTCCAGTGGACGCCTGAGGGATTCGAGCCGTCCACCGCGGCCACCCACGCCCACTTCTACTGGGACGTCTACGAGTCCTCCCAGGTCGGTGCCGGGGCCGCCAACCAGGCCCCATGGGAGCTCACCGATCAGCGACCGTTCGTCCCCACCGGGGAGATGCGGATCACCAACCGGCCGGCTCACGCCACCGGCGTCTGCGTCACCGTCGCCAACGGAGGTCACGCCGTCGTCGATCCCGCGAACTTCCACTGTGTGCCGATTCCCGACGCATGATCCTCTCCATCGTTCGTGCATGGGGTGACGGTCGCTGGTGGGGCCGGATCCCACATCGGGGAACCCCCTACCGGGCCTGTGCCACACTGGCCGGGGGACCCCTGGGGACTGATAGGGGATGTCCCCGATGGCCCGATTCGGGATCGTTCGTACCTTGCGATCAGTGACCGGACAACAGCGGTCGAAACAAGGGAAACAGCAATGAGCAACGACCGACGCAACGTCTCGAAGCCGGCCACGACCCCCGAGGTCGACTTCGAGCGCCTCGAGGAAGCCATCGAGGACACCATCGAAGACCAGGTCAACGAGAGCGAGACCGACCGCAAGGACTTCGGCCCGGCCCATCGTGAGAGCGAGAGCGGCACCGAGCTCGATCTCGACACCATGAGCTATGAGACCGGCGAACGCCAGACCGACCGCCTCGACGGTGTCGGCGAGCGCGAGACCTGGGAGAGCAGCGCCACCAACCTCGGCGCCGGTACGTACCAGGCCTCCGAAGGGCAGTCCGGCGAGGTCTTCGGCCTCGGTTCGGGCTCCCAGCGTGAGGACACCAGCGTGGACCTCGGCGAAGGCACCGCTTCGCAGTCGAAGGTCACCGAGGGCGGGGTCGACGGTGTCGGCGCCGGTCGCCAGTGGGACGAGAAGTCCTTCGACCTGGGTGAGGGCACCGGCCACTACTCCAAGGGCACCGAAGCCGAGGTCTTCGGCCTCGGCCGCGCCGGCCAGGAGGAGAACTTCGACTTCGATCTGCAGGAGGGCACCTTCGAGGGTTCACGGACCAAGGGCGCCGAGATCGACGGTCTCGGCTCGGTTGGTGAGGAGACCTACGGCGACGTCGATCTTGCCGCCGGCACGATCGAGGGCGGCCGCATCCGCGAAGCCGAGGTCCAGGGTCTCGGTTCCGTGCGTGAGGAGTACCGCGGTGAAGCGGACCTGGCGGCCGGGACCTTCGAGGCCAGCCGCACCCGGGAGGCCGAGCTCGAGGGCGTCGGTGAGGTGTCCGAGCGCTACTACGGCGAGGCGGACCTCGCCACCGGGCACATCGAAGCCGGTCGTGAGTACGAGGCCGGTCTCGAGGGTGTCGGCACCGGCGAGCTGCACCAGGGCGGCGAGGCCGACCTGGCCGAGCTGAAGGGCAACTTCAGCCAGGGTGGCAGCGCCGACCTCGGCCCGATCGGGTCCGGAAGCACCGAGAACACCACCGACGTCGACCTGCTCGGCTCCAGCACGATGCGCACCGACAGCGAGGCCGAGCTGTTCGACGGGGCGGTCCAGGCCGGTGCCGAGTTCGGCACCGAGACCGACATCAACCCCTTCGACGGCGACGTCAGCACCGAGAACGACTGGAGCGCGGACGGCGAGCTCCTCGGCGTCGAGGCCGGCGCCTCCACCGAGAACGAGTTCGAGCTGAGCACTGAGGGTGTGGCCGCCGGAGCAGGTGCATCGGCTAACCTGGCGGGTGTCGAGGCCTCGGCCGGCGCCGGCGCCGAGATCAACTGGGAGGACGGCTTCGAGGCCAACGCCGAGGCCGAGATGTCCCTCGGCGAGAACAGCATCGAGTTCGGCTTCGGCACCGATGGTGTGAAGCTCGAGGTGGAGATCGACCCCGAGGTCGAGGCCTGGTTCGAGGGTGCGGTCGAGGACACCGAGGCCTGGGTCGATCAGGCGGCCCAGGACACCGAGGCCTGGCTCGACGAGCGGGCCCGGGAGACCGGAGCATGGGTCGAGGAGACCACGAAGGGGGTCGAGGAGTTCCTCGACGATCCGGTCGGCGCCATCTTCAACCCGCCGCCCCGGAGCACCCCCCGCCCCACCCCGATCAAGGACGCGGTCGAGGACACCGGCGACTTCATCAAGGGTCTCTTCGGCGGCTGATCCCCTTCAGCGGCTCAACTCGGCCGCCGGGTGAGGCCCGAGGGCCCATCCCAGTGTGCGAAGCAGTGCCGTGGTGGCCGGACGGATTGCGATCCGTTCGGCTATCGGCGCGACTGGGAGCCACAACTTCCGGCGGGCGTGCCGGGGCAACAGGGAGATCGCCGCGGCGGCGATGACCCCGTAGGGGGCCCGGGCCGAGAGACGTAGTGGCGGGGCGAGCAGGAAACGCACCGTGTCGCGGGCCTGGCTGCCGACGTGGAGCTCCGCTCGGAACTCGACGAGGGTGTCGCGCAGCTCCACCCGTGTGCGAGGCGGATCGACGACGCCGAGCTTCGCTCCGACCACCGCCATGTCGGCGATGTAGGCGTCGGCCATCCCACCAGCCAGCGGCCTCGCGCCGTAGCGAGTTCGGGCGGCCAGGAAGCTGTCGACCTCGGTGCAGTGCACCCACAGGAGAAGGTGTGGGTCGTTCGCCCGGTAGGGGCGCCCGTCGGGGGCGATGCCGACCACCCGTTCGTGGACTCGACGGACCGTGGCGATGGCTGTCTCGGCCTCGGCCAGCGTGCCGAACGTCGTGGCAGCCACGAACGAACCGGTGCGCTGGAGTCGACTGAGCGGATCGCTTCGGTAGTCCGAATGGTCGGCCACCCCGGCCATTGCCAACGGATGCAGGGTCTGCAGGAGAAGGGCCCGCAGCCCGCCCACGAGCATCGAGACGTCGGCGTGCACCTGCCATGTTGCACTTCCAGGCGGGAAGAGCCGTTCCGCATCGGCGTCGAAGATGAATTCCGGGCGCTCGGGCCGTCCCGCGAGCATCGTCCGCAGCCCGCGGCCCAACCGGTCTCGGAGCGGCTCAAAAAACACGGCGGGGCCGGGCGTCATACCCTTCGAGGGTAGATCGCCCGGCCCCGCCGGGGTCAGCGCTGCCTCCCGTGCAACCGGCGGATCCCGAGGATCCGGCGGTGCGGGTGGGTCGGCCGACCGATTCGTTGTAGGTGACGTTCGCGGAGGTGCAGGTCTCGCTCCATCGCGATCGCCCGGATGAGCATCTCGTCCATGGGAGTTCCTTTGAGGGGGATCGAATCGTTCGATGACGTACGGGGACGGCACTCGCGGCGCGGCGACGGATGGGTCGCGGGGTCTCACGAGCGGGGTCCCGGCAGGGCGTGCCGGGAGGCCGATCAGGCGGACACGTACCGTCCAGCCAGGAGATCGGCTCGCGTTGCGCTGATGGTGAAGTTGGGCATCACAGTGATCTCCTTTCTCGTGAGGGGGTACGCGTCACCATACGGATCCCCGGAGGATCCGTCGAACGATTAAACGGGCCGGCGCGCGGGGGCGGCGGTCAGCGCAGTGAGTCGATGACGCGCCGGGCCGGCGGGCGTCCGGCCGGGAGCCGGGTGGCCGGATTCTCGGGATCGACGAAGCCGCGACACTCGCACCACATACACGCCTGGTTGCTGAAACCGTGGCAGTGCGATCCCTCGTGATGGCCACAGGAACAATGCCGTTCCGGCTCGAAGAGGGCGTCGAGGAAGCTGCTCACGGTTACAGGATCGGCGGCTGGCGCCCGAGAATGAGGTCTGCTCAACTCCTGGTTCATGGACCTTCGTGAAGCCCTCTACACCACCCGAGCGATGCGCCGCGTCACGGCCGACCCGATCCCTGAGGACGTGCAGATGCGGATCATGGACGCCGCCATCCGGGCGCCGAGTGGTGGCAACACCCAGGGCTGGCGGTTCCTGCTGGTCGATGATCCGGCCAAACGTGAGCGCCTCGGCGAGCTCTATTCGGAGTGCATCGACCTGCTGTGGGAGCACGTCTACGCCGACCGGCTTCAGCAGGCCAACGAGAACGACGACGAGGAGAGCCGCCAATTCCGTCGGATCTTCAACTCGGTGACCTGGGCGCAGGAGAACTTCGCGACCTACCCAGTGTTGCTGTTCGCGTTCGAGCAGGGAATCGACACGTCCGGAGGTTCGATCTTCCCTGCGGTGTGGAGCGCGATGTTGGCGGCCCGGGCCGAAGGGGTCGGTTCCTCCCTGACCTCGGTCCTCGTCTTCAAGAACGACGAGGTGCTGGAACTCCTCGGAGTTCCGGCGGACGAGCAGTGGCGGATGGCCTGTTGTGTGCCGATGGGGTACCCGACGGGAAAGTGGGGTGTCGCTGCCCGCGAACCCGTCCACGCCGTTTCGTACCGCAACACCTGGGGTGAGCCCGTGGGATTCGAGATCGAGGAACCGCTCTGGCCGTGACCCGGTTCGCCCTGGGGATCGACACCGGCGGTACCTACACCGATGCGGTCCTCTACGAGGACGCCGCCGATCGGCTCGTGGTAAAGGCCAAGGCGCCGACTACCCACGATGACCTCGCCATCGGGATCGCGGCCGCGATCGACCGCGTCCTGGGCGCGGGTGGCGACGCGCCCGTGGATCCCGTGTCCATCGAGATGGTGTCGCTCAGCACCACCCTCGCCACGAACGCGCTGGTCGAGGGGACGGGCCGGCCCGCCTGCCTCGTGATGATCGGCTTCGACGAGACCACCATCGACCGAGGCGGTCTCCGTGAGGCCGTCGGAACCGATGCGGTGATCGCGGTGGCCGGCGGACACTCGTCGCACGGTGACGAGATCGAACCCCTCGACCTCGAGGCGCTCGCGAGCGGAATCGACGGGGTCGCCGGTCGGGTCGACGGATTCGCGATCATGGCCCAGTTCGCCACCCGCAACGCCGATCACGAACTGGCCGCCCGCGACCTCATCCGGGAACGGACCGGGAAGCCGGTCACGTGCAGCCATCGGTTGTCCGCCCGGCTGAACGGTCCCAAGCGGGGAGTGACCGCCCTCCTCAACGCCCGCCTCATCTCGATGATCGAGGAGCTGGTGGCCACGACGGCTCGCCTCCTCGAGGACCGCGGCATCGACGCACCGATGATGATCGTGCGGGGTAACGGCTCCCTGGTCTCGGCCGATTTCGTCCGCGACCGGCCGGTGGAGACGATTCTGTCCGGCCCTGCCGCGAGTCTCATCGGCGCCGGCCACCTCGCCGATGCACCCGACGCGATCATCTCCGACATCGGCGGCACCACCACCGACATCGCCGTGCTGCGCTCCGGTGAACCCGAGATCGATCCCGATGGGGCGGATGTCGGCGGTCACCTCACGATGGTCGAGGCGGTGCGCATGCACACGCACGGTCTGGGGGGCGACAGCCGGCTCGAGCTGGCCGATCGGGCGGTGGGGGCCGAACTCGAGGTGGGCCCCCGTCGAGTAGTGCCCCTCTGCCTCGCAGCCGACGACGATCGGGCCACGGTCGTGGCGGTGCTCGATCGTCAGCTCGCCCAGGAGACTCCGGGGGCCTACGACGGGCAGCTCGTACGCCGCACCGCTCGAGCCGAAGGAGCGGTGCTCGACCGAAACGAGCTCCAGGTCCTCGAGGCGATGGGCGACCGACTCGTGGCCGTGGACGAGGTCGTGGCCAGTGCGGTCCAGGAGCGAGCGCTCCAGCGGTTGATCCGGCGCGCACTGGTCCGACTCACCGCGTTCACGCCGACCGATGCCAGTCACGTACTGGGGCGCCAGGCCACCAATGACGTCGACGTTGCGCGGCTGGGGGCCGAGCTGTTCGCCCGCCGCCGGGATCGCTACGGCGACGCCATCGCCGAGTCGGCGGAGGAGATCTCCGAGCTGACCACCACCACGCTCGTTCGTCGCTCGAGCGAGGCGCTCCTCGCGGCCGCGTTCGAACGCGATGGCCTCTCCGCCGAGGCCGCCGCCTCTGAGTTGGTCGCCGCGGCGCTGGACGGCACTGCCACCAGTTCACGGATCGACATCGGCCTCGGTGTCCCGCTGATTGGCTTGGGCGCGCCGGCATCGACCTACTACCCCGCCATCGGGGAACTCCTCCGCGTCGAGGTCCGTGTGCCGGAGCACGCCGATGTGGCGAACGCCATCGGAGCGGTGGTGGGTCGGGTCCGCGTCCGCCACGAGATCACCGTGACGGCCCCCCGTCGCGGGGTCTATCGGATCCATGCCGGGACCCAGCCCGAGACGCAGTGGGAGCGACCCGATGCCCGAGACCGCGCGATCGAGCTCGCCGAGGCGGCCGCGTCCGAGGCAGTGGTGGCCGCCGGAGCGGGTGAGTTCACCATCGACACCACCTGGGCCGAGAAGACCATCGAAGTCGAGGGGCGGCCGATGTTCGTCGAGGGCAGGGCCACCGCGGTGGCCGCCGGTCGTCCCCGACTCGATTGACCGGTTCACAACCGGATCGGCTGCCACCTTCGGTAGGTGGCGCAGCGCCACGCCCATTCGAAGGGTCCGAAGCGGAATCGCTCGAGCCACCAGGTCGACCACCACAGCTGGAGCGCCCAGACCGCGATGATGAATGCCGCGATGCCGGTGCGAGTCAGATCCCGACCGTCGAGCAGCACGCTGAGCACAGTGACGCCGATGATCGTCTGGGTGAGGTAGTTGGTCAGCGCCATCCGGCCGACCGCCCGGAGGCGGCCGTGGAGCGCCGTAGCGCCCCTCTGGTTCCATCTCGCGATGAGGGCGAGATAGCCCAGCGCCATCGGGATCGTGGCGAGCGTGTTCGGGGCGAGCCCGATGAGCGCCACGTCGGCCGAGAAGCCATCAGCCGCCTGCCACGTCACGCCGGCGATTGCCAGCGGGAGCCCGATGCCCAGACCGATCCACGCCATTCGGCCGTAGAACTCCGCCGACCGGTTCCCCTGCACGATCTCGAGGCGGAAGAGTCCGACACCGATCAGCATCATGCCGAGCGCCCGCAGGAAGAAGTCGGCGATGAGGAAGAGACCTGCGGCATCGCCGATCTCGCCCCCGTCGACGAACCAGAACGACCCGAGGCCGGCTCCGTCCGACGGGATCGCGGCCTGGGCGAGCGCGGCCCACACCGCGGAGCCGATCACCATCGTCGCGCCCAGTCCCAGCAGCAGCCGGGCGGTGCGTTTGCGAAGCAGGAGGAGGATCGGTGCGCACAGGGCGTAGACCGTGAGGATGTCGCCCTCCCAGATCAGGGCATGGGCCACGCCGATGCCGAAGAGCAGGAGGTTGCGCCACAGGCTCAGCAGGGCGGGTCGCCGGCCCTTCGCCTCGGCCCGGTCGGCGAACACCACGATGCCCGCCCCGAACAGCAGCGAGAACAACGCCATCGTCTTCTGATCGATGAAGATCTCGCCGAGAACGCCGACCACCCAGTCGAACCAGGTGACCGAGCCGGCTGCATCGAGATTGAAGTACGCGGCCTCGGGCAGGCCGTACGACACCGCGTTCATCACCAGGATGCCGAGCGTGGCGATCCCCCTGGTGGTGTCGAGATTGGTGATGCGCTCGGCCGGGCTGATGGCCATGTCAGACGTCGCGATG
>CAYFLT010000049.1:0-13394 GCA_964344055.1 uncultured Candidatus Nemicrothrix sp. | reverse complement strand
CCACACCGGTGCCGACCAGGACGACCATCCAGGCCGCGATGGTCATCGTCGCGGTTCCCGTACTGAGCGCAGCCGGTTCGGCGAAGGGCCCGACCGCAGAAGCGGCGCCTTCGATCTCGTCGGTGATCACTCCGAGGGCGGAGCCGAAGCTGTACTTGCCGATCTTCGGGATCAGGGTCAGCAGCGGGTCGAGGACCAACAGCATGGCGACGGTGCCGACCATGGCGAAGGAGTCGCTGCGGGTGAGGGCAGAGAGGCCGAACGCCACGGCTGCGGCGACGAGGGCGGTGACGGTTGCGGCCAGCAACTCCCGGCCGTTCCAGGCAACGGTGACGTCGTTCATCGAGCCGACCACCCGGGCCGCGGTCCAGCCGATTGCGGCGGTGGCGGCGAGGGCGACGGCGAGTGCTCCGCCACCGACGGCGGCCTTGGTGCCCAGCGCCCGGAGCCGTCGGGGCTCAGTGGTGAGGAACCGCTTCACGGTGTCCTGTCGGTACTCGGTGCCGAGCAGCCAACCGCCGAACACGACGGCCAGAAGGGTGGCGAGGATTCCGTAGGTGGCGGTGAAGGCCGTGCCGTAGGCGGCCGGAGTCTGGGGTGAGTACCAGATCAGGACCACGGACGGGGTCAGAACCCCGAGCAGGAGCACGAGGCTGGTGATCAGGGGGGTGCGGTGGGTGCGGAGTTTGTACAGTTCGGCGCGGGTCATCGGTCGGCTCCGGTCATGGTCAGGAAGGCGGATTCGAGGGTGACGGTCTCGTGGACGAGCTGGTCGGCGTAGACGCCGGCGTCGACGAGCGTGCGGTTCAGCTCCCGACCGGACCACCCGTCGGGGAGGGTCACGGTGATCCGGTCAGGAGCGGAGGGCTGGGCGGAGAGACGCCCCTGGGCGAGCACGACGAGGCGATCGCACGCCTGCTGGACTTCGGCGAGCTGGTGTGACGACACGAGCACAGTGGTCCCGAGATCGGGGAGGCGACGAAGGAGATGGCGGATCTCGACGATTCCGGCCGGGTCGAGTCCGTTGGCCGGTTCGTCGAGGATCACCAGCTCCGGGCGCCCGATCATGCCGATGGCGATCCCGAGCCGTTGTTTCATGCCCAGCGAGTAGGTTCCGGCCCGGTCATCGGCCCGATCGGTGAGGTCGACCAGTTCGAGGAGCTCGTCGATCCGGCCGCGGTCGGTGGAGACGCCGAGAGCCCTGGCCTGCAACTGGAGGTTCTTGCGGGCCGAGAGCCGGAGGTAGAGCGCCGGGGATTCGACGAGGGCGCCGACCCGCCTGATGGCGTGCGCGAAGTCCGGCGTGTCGAGCTCGGCACCGAGAACGGCGGCTCGTCCGCTGCTGGCCTGGACGAGCCCGAGCAGCATCTTCATGGCGGTCGTCTTGCCGGCACCGTTGGGGCCGAGCAGGCCGATCACCAGGCCGGAGGGGACGTCGAACGACAGCGAATCGACGGCCGTACCGGTGCCGTAGCGCTTCGTCAGGCCGTCGACTTCCACGACGTTGCGGGTCGCGGTCGGGGAGGGGGATGTGGTCATGGGTCCCATCGTCCGCCATGCCGGCCGGTGGGGCGTCCTGCCCTCGTCGGGTTCAGGCCCGGCTCTTCGGCTGAGTGCCAGCTCGTACTTTCGGCCGATACGCCGGTCCGGGCGCTTGCCTACCCTGAGTCCCAGTGAGAGAAGGATTCCTCGCCGTGTGGAACGAGCCACGAGCGCCAGAAGCTCCGAGCCGGTCGCGATGGGACTGGTTGCTCGTCGGCCTACTCCTGATCGCCGCCGTCATCGGTGCCGCGTTCGAGCCCGATCTCGTGTGGCGGCCGGCGGCGGGTGCTGCGGGGTTCGTCGTGGTGCCGATGCTGTTGTGGCGCCGAGTCGAGCCCCTGTGGACCCTGCTGGTCGGCGCCATCGTCCTGGCCGTCCTCGATCTGGTGGCGAATCCGCCCGACGAGAAGACCACCACGGTGGGCGCCGCCGCGGTTGCCACCCTCATGCTCATCTACGCAGTCGTGCGATGGGGATCGGGTCGCGAGGCACTGATCGGTCTGACGGTCATGGTGACCAGCTTCCTGTTCGTCGAACTCACCGTCGGCAACGGCCCGTGGTCCGACCTCCTGACGGGAACCATCTTCCTCCTCTTCTGGGCTGCCCTCGGGGCCGTGATGCGCTACCGGGCCGGCGTGCGGATCCGCCGGGTCGAAGAAGCTCGGCTTGCCGAGCGTCAACTCCTCGCCCGGGAACTGCACGACTCCGTCGCCCACCACGTCTCGGCCATCGCGGTGCAGGCGCAGGCGGGTCGGGCCATTGCGGCCAAGGATCCCGACGCGGCCCTCGAGGTGCTCTCGGTGATCGGCGAAGCCGCATCACGCACGCTCACCGACATGCGCCGCATGGTGGGGGCGCTTCGGGATGACGGCGGTGCGTCGGTCACGCCCCAGGCCGGGTTGGATGACATCCGACGGCTGGCGGACGGTCCGAGCGGACGGGTCCCGGTTGACGTGGAGGTTCCGGCCGACCTCGGCGATGTGTCCGCACCCGTGGCGGCGGCCCTGTTCCGTCTCACCCAGGAGGCCGTCACCAACGCCAGGAAGCATGCTCGCCACGCCACCCGCATCGCCGTCTCCATCGATGGCGACGAGTCGGAGATCCGGCTGCGGGTGAGCGACGACGGTGACCCCCCGACGATGGTCGGCGGGGCCGGGGCGTCCGGTGGATTCGGGCTGGTCGGGATGGCAGAGCGAACATCGCTGCTCGGGGGCCGCTTCGACGCCGGCCCTGGCCCTGACCGAGGATGGGTGGTCGAGGCAACCCTGCCGCGGGAGGGGACCGAGCCGTGACCATCCGAGTTCTCCTGGCCGACGATCAGGATCTGGTGCGCACCGGGCTGCGGATGATCCTCGACGCTCAGCCGGAGATCGACGTCGTCGGTGAGGCCGCTGACGGGCAGGAGGCGCTGGCGCTGGCCAGAGAACTCCGGCCCGACGTCTGCCTCTTCGACATCCGCATGCCGGTGATGGACGGCATCGAGGCGACCCGTCGGCTCGCCGGCCCCGACGTCGAGGACCCGATGGCGATCGTGATCATCACCACCTTCGATCTCGACGAGTACGTCCACGGCGCCCTCAAAGCGGGAGCCAGGGGCTTCCTCTTGAAGGACGCAGGCCCCGACCTCCTGGTCCAGGCCATCACCGCAGCAGCGGACGGGGAGGCCCTCATCGCGCCCTCCATCACCGCCCGACTCCTCGAGGAGTTCTCCGGCCGCGGGGGTTCGTCCGACCCGGTACAGCCGATCGAACCGCTGACCGACCGGGAAGAGGAGGTCCTCGTCACCGTCGCCCGCGGCCGCACCAACGCCGAGATCGCCGCCGAGCTCCACATCAGCCTCAGCACTGTGAAGACGCACCTGGCCAGCCTGATGGCCAAGCTCGGCGCCCGGAATCGGGTCGAGATCGCGATGTGGGCATACGAGACCGGACGGGTCTGACAAGATTTCGGCGTGTCAGAAGCTGAAGTCTCCGGGATCGATGAGCTGGTGGCGAGGAACGCGGCGTTCGCGGCATCCCGCAGTGAGGGGGATGGTCAGAGCGAACCGGCGATGCACGTCGCCATCGTCGGGTGCATGGACGCCCGAACGAATCTGGGCCGAATTCTCGGCCTCCGTCATGGCGAAGCCCACGTCCTTCGCAATGCCGGTGGGGTCATCACCGACGACACCATCCGTTCGCTGTGCCTCTCGCAACGGTTCCTCGGCACCCGCGAGATCATGCTGTTGCATCACACGGACTGTGGGCTGCAGAAGTTCCAGGACGACGATCTGATCGCCGAGCTCGAAGCCGAAACCGGCGTGCGCCCGCCGTTCACCTTCGGTGCATTCTCCGATCCCTACGCCGACGTGCGGCTGTCGATCGAACGGTTGAGGGAGTCGCCGTTCATCCAGCACCGGGACCGCATTCGGGGCTTCGTCTACGATGTGGACGACGGATTGCTCCACCCGGTCGACTGAAAGAGCGCGAGACTCGCTTCGCCGATCGCCTTCGCGACGGCGGCGAGCGAGGCTGGGCTGGTGGCCCGCTCGGGGGTGTCCTCAGGGGTGTGGAAGTCCAGGCCGCTGCCGGTGAAGGACAACATGGGCACGCCGAGTTCGCAGAAGACCTCGGACTCGCCGAGCCACCGTTCGGTCCCGGTGTGCGGTGTGAGGCCGATCGGGGCCAGTGCGTCCACGACCGGCTGAGCCTCGGTCCCGTCGAGTGAGGTCATGGCGAGGCGCGTCGGGATGAGCTGACGGGTCCCGTCCGGGATGGGGGCATCGACGGCGACCGACGCGCCGACATGGACGATCGCCGCGGGTTCGATGTCGGCTTTCGCCACCCAACGGCGCACTCCGAGGTAGTCGAGTTCGTGGCCGCCGGTGGCGATCACCAGGAGCGGGAGATGGGCGCAGCGGTCGATGAGATCGAGGATGACCGCGACGCCGGTGCCTCGCTCGCCGGCGCAGGTGAACCAGCCGGTCAGTGGTGTGGTGAGGAGCAGCGGTGGAGCGGAGTCGGGGCCCGTCGAGATCGAGTTGGTCGCGATCAGGTTGGTCGTCTCACCCGGCTCGAGCCGGGCCTCGAGCTCGAGTCGAACGGTGCCCTGATCGAGACGGTCGAGGTCCCGCCCGGCCACGAGCACGGTGGGGAAGCCGGATCCGGGCTCGGGCTTGCGGTTGATGGCGACCAGTGCGCCCCCTGGATGGGCCGTCGCCAGCACCAGAGCCTCGTGTCCGGCGTCGCGGGCCTGGATGGCCTGTTCCTCCAGCGGCACCGTGTAGCCCCCGCTCTTCGGGTCGTAGGCCGCGACGAGGACCCGATCGGTCGCCACCGACCCGGTCCACTCGTAGAAGACCGGGAGATGATCGACGGGCGAACCGTCGACGGTCAGCTCGCTCGAGTACACCCAACGGTCGAACGGCACCGCCTCGGCCCGCACGTCGAGCCCACGGTCGACGAGGTGCCCCCGCATCCACTCGACGGTGGCTGCATCGACGGCTGCCCCCGCCCGATGGATGCCGAGCCCCGCGTAGTCCTGGACGAGGGTGTGGAGCTGGTCTCCGGTGAGGGCCATTGGCCCAGCGTCGGGCGGATGGTCAGCGTCCGTCAAACCGGGTCTCATGGCCATCCGGTGGATGCCGACAGGAACGAGATGTCTCGACCGAACCTGCCCTCGCTCACCGGCCTCAGGTTCTTCGCCGCGTTCCTGGTCGTGCTCGTGCACCTCCGCGAGTCCCACGATCTGAGCGGTGGTGTGACCGAGCTCGCGAAGTTCGGCTTCATCGGCGTCGGATTCTTCTACGTGCTGAGCGGCTTCGTGTTGGCGTGGTCCGCCCAGGATCGGCCGAGGGCGTCCTTCTACGCACTGCGGGTCGCCCGGATCTACCCGCTCTACCTGGTCGTCTTCGCCGCCGTGCTGGCGTACTCACTGACCAAGGAGGTGGTGCCATCACCCGGTGCCATCCTGGCCGGATTGACCCTGACCCAGGCCTGGGTGCCGGATCGAAGCATCTACTTCGGAGTGGACTTCGTGTTCTGGAGCCTCTCGTGCGAGGCGTTCTTCTATCTGATCACGCCGTTCGTGGAGCCCCGTCTCCGCTCCCTGTCGACCGCAGCTCGGGGTCGGACCATGCTGCTGCTCGTCGCGGGCATCGTGGGGCTGGCATCGGTGGGATTGACCGGCTGGTCCCTGGCCGGTTGGTTCACCTACATCTTCCCCGGCACTCGAGTGCTCGAGTTCCTGTTCGGGATGACGCTCGCACATCACCTCGCCTCGAGCCGCCGGTTCGTCCCGGCCCGATCCGTTGCCGTGTTGACCGCGCTGGCCGGCTACTCGGCGCTCTTCGTGGCACCTGCGGCGTACGCACGAGCCGCGGTGATGGTGATTCCGTTCGGGCTCCTCCTGCTGGCGTTCGCGGCCGCCGACCTTCGGGGTGCGCGAAGCGCGATGCACTGGCGGGCCCTGCAGGCCGGGGGCCTCGCCTCGTACGCCCTCTACCTCTCGCACAACCCGATCATCCGGGTCTGGCAGGACGTCGTGGAAGAGGTCGGGGCCCTGCCGCTCGGCCCAGCGAGTTCGGCGTCGTCCCTGCTGACCCATGTGGTGGTGCTTGTCCCGCTGACGCTCGCAGCCGCCCATGTTCTCTATCGGGTCGCCGAGCGCCCCATCGAGCGAGCCCTCCGGCGCCGCATTCTCGATCCTGGCCCGGGATTGCCCCCGGTGATCTGTGTGAGGTCAACGTTGGACGTCCGGTCATCGCCACCCGCGTCCTCGCGTGTCGGCGACTCGAGCACCGGTCTGACCGTCACCTGAGAGCGCGGCGCCGAGTCGCGGGCGGATCTACGATTCCGGAATGGTGGCGAGGATCGAGCTCGACATCGACGGTGCCAGGGTGGACGTACCCGCGCTGTGGCTGCGGCTCCAATGCCGCTGCCCGGAGTGCGAGGTCGGTGGGGTCGGGGAGCGGTGGGTGTTGCCGACAGCCGAGCCGGCGGAGGCGCGGCCGGTGACGATCACGGCGAACCCGGGGAGTCTCGAAGTGGTCTGGCCGTCGGGTCACCGATCGGTCTTCGAGGAGGATGACCTGGCGCGCTTCGTCGACATGTCGCGGCGGCGTACCGCAGAACCGGTCCGTACCTGGAGCGGGGATCATTCGCCCCATCTGGTCGACCATGCCACGGCGCTCGCTGATCCGTCGGTGGCAGTGGACGCGCTCGACGTCTTCGCCGCCGAAGGGGTCATGATCGTCACGGGAATGCCCGAGGGCCGAGGGTCCGTCGAGAGATTCCTGGCATCGATGGGAGCAGGCCTACGGCACGTTCCCTTCGGGCGGATCCACGAGGTCGAGTACGTGCCGGGCGGCTACAACGTCGCGCTGACTTCAGATGCCCTCCCACCGCACACCGATCTCGCCAGCTACTCGTGGCCTCCGTCCGGGCAGGCCCTCCACATGCTGCGCAACGACGCCGCCGGCGGTGATTCGATCGTGCTCGACGGCTGGAATGCTCTCGAAGAACTGCGGTCCGAGGACCCGGCGGGATTCGCCGTACTCGCAGAGGTCGCCGTCCCGCATCGGATCTTCAGCGGCACGGGCGAGACGTACGCTCGTCAACCGATCGTGCGCACCGACCCGGATGGCACCGTCGTCGGCATCCGGTACTCGAACCAGACCCTCCAACCGTTGCCGCTCGATGAGCCGCGAATCGATGAGTGGTACCGCGCCTACCGTCGCCTCACGACGATGATCATGGATCCGGCCCGTCAGCACCGTCGGCGCCTCGACGCGGGTGACATGCTGGTCCGGCCATCGGGTACTCCACGGCCGCACCGCCTTCAGCGGCGAGGAAGCGAGTCGGCATCTCCAGACCGCCTACTTCGAGTTCGACGACCTCCTCGCCACACGCGATCGGCTGAGCGGCGCGGCCCGCTCGTGAGTGAGAAGCCCACCATCTCGAACCAAGAGGTGCTGGGGGTGGTCGCTCCCGAGGCCAATTACCGGATCGAGCTGCTCTAGCCCGGCCCCGCCGACACCCAGAACGAATGGGCTCGGGCGACGCAGGCGCCGTCTTCGTCGAACGCCGCCGACGCCGCACCTCGCTTGCGTCCATCCCACTCGGCAGGGAAGTCTCCCGACCAGCCGACGAGGCTGTACCGGCCTCCGGCTCGAATTGGAGCCGTGACCTCCGCGGCGTACTGGACGGTGAAGGCCATCCTTCGCTCGGCGGTCGAGCACACGTACCAGGCTGCGGTGCAGTCAATGGCCGCCCACAGCACGCCGGGAGGGACGATTCCCTCGACGGCGGGCCACTCGGGCGCGGTCCAGTCGGTTGCGTAGCGACCGTCGCCGAGGGGTCCGGCGTGGACGTGCATCGTGTCGGGTCCGATCCCACACGAGAAGCAACCCGCTGCCGGGTGCTCGTGGTCGGCGTACTCGAACCGGGATCGAGCGTCGGCGGCCGCCCCGATCGGAACCGGCTCCGTCGAGGCGAACGCGGGATCCCAACGTTCGGCCTCGAGCACCGTCACCCGCGAGGCGAATGAGCGGTCGACCAGGCGCCAACGGTCTTCATAGCGTTCGATCTCGAGGTCGGCGTCGAGGGGGACCTGGGCACGCAGGGCGATGGTGACCGGCTCGCCGATGGCGTCGGCCAGCCGCCACGCGGTCCAGCCGCCCTGGCCGGTGCCGGGTGGGCCTTCGTAGCGTCGATCGATGCGGATCGTGTCGGTCATCAGGCGCCGAGCCTAGAAGCGAACTCCCACCGCGTCGCAAAGCAGCTGCATCAGCGGTTTCGCCATGGTGAACCGAGCGGCCAGATCGTCACGGAACCCGGCCTTGGTGACGTCGCCCTGCGTCAACGGCCCCGATGCCATGAAGCTCTTTCGCTTCAGATCGTCGATCAGGGGATGGTCTGGGTCGAACCCTCTCGGCGGTCGCTTCAGCGAGTCGCCGCCCAGCTCGAATGTGTCGGTGAAGGGTCGCCTGCGGGTTGCCGCCACCCATTCGTCCTGGTGCTCGTCGATGTGGTGGCGGATCTGGTTGGCCACCTTCGGCTCGGGCATCCACAACCCCACCCCGATGAAGCACTGGCGCGGCTGGAGGTGGACGTAGAAGCCCGGCGCATGGGCGTCCTTCGCCCGTTCGTGGCGGAAGTGCATGCCGGTGTTGAGCTTGTAGGGCGTCTTGTCCTTGCTGAACCGGGTGTCGCGATGGATCCGGAACAGCGACCCGCCGACCGTGCGGGAGTCGGCGACGAAGTAGGGCGAGATCGTCTCCAACGGCTCGACGAAATCGGTGATGAAGTCGAGCGCGGGCTGACGCACCGCGGATTCGTAGCGGGCCTTGTTGGCGTTGAACCACTCCCGCTCGTTGTGGTCGGCGAGGTCCCGCAGGAAGGCGAACAGCTCTGGGGTGAAGTGGCGCTTCGTCATCTCGCGCGACGCTAGTGCTCATGTGGACACCGCCGCGGGCCGACTCGGAAGGTATCGGTACCTCCCCGCGCCTCTGGATCGCGACGCTGTCCCTGCTGTTGTTCACCTCGACCGCGTGCGGATCTGGAGGTGAGACGGGTCCGGCCGAAGTCGCCTCGGACGGTCCGTCGAGCGAGGATCCGCCCACCGACGAAGAGCCCGATCCCTCTCCGTCCGAAACCGACGCCGAGGGGCCATCCGAGGAGGTCTCGACGCCGGTGACCTCATCACCGATCGCCGCCGCGGCCGGCACCGCCGACGACACCTTCGATCCCGCGTTCTACGACCCGGACGCCGGCAACTTCCCGGCCCTCGACGATCCGGTCATGGTCACGGCGCTGGAAGCGGACTGGATGCGGCCCGACGACATCGTGATGGGCATTTCCCGCGACGGAGAGTCTCGGGCGTTCCCGGTCGACTTGATCGCGTTCCACCACGTCGCCAACACCCGACTCGCCGGCGAGCCGTTCGTCGTGACCTATTGAATGATTTGCTCCAGCGGGGTCGGTTTCGATCCCGTCGTGAACGGAACGGCTCACACCTTCGAGGTGGCGGGCTTGTACAACGGCCTGTTCGTGATGGCGGACCGGGAGACCGGTTCGGTGTGGACCCACTACGACGGCACCGTGCTCACGGGCCCGCTGGCCGGTCAGGACATCGCCATGCCGATCCTCCCCATGGCGCACATGACCTGGGATCAGTGGCTCGCCGACCACCCCGACACGCTCGTACTCGCGCCGGTCGAACAGTTCCTCGGATGGTACGGCACCGCACAGTGGGGCGATGATGCCATCGGTGGCGACTGGCTCGGCCCGGTCTTCTCCGACACCGTCATCAACGAAGACGAGCGCCTGGCGGGCAACGAGCTCGTGCTCGGTGCGGGCGTCGGTGACGAGTTCAGGGCGTACCGGCTCGAGGCGATCGACAGCCTGACCGTCGTCCACGACGAGCTCGGTGGTCAGCCGATCGTGGTCTTCCTCGATCCTGCCAACCTGTTCGGCCTCGCCTTCTCGGCCGTCGTGGAGGGCGAGCAGCGCATCTTCGAGGCGATCGATGGCGAGGTGTTCGACGACCAGGGGTCGCGCTGGCGACTAGACGGGGTGGCCACCGACGGCCCGTCGGAGGGCGCGTCGATGCACTTCGTGACGTCGTTCGTGACCGAGTGGTACGGCTGGGCGGCGTACCACCCCGAGACCAGCGTCTACGGCGAGGGCTGAATCCCGGGATTTGGTGCCGATCGACCCGGCCGGTGCCGTCGAGCTCCACTCCGGGAGGGCGTCCCCGCGGGGACGTTTCCGCCCCTCCTGGCCGCTCCCTGGGCCATGACCGAGACGACATAGCGGAAGTCCATGCGGTCGCCGTCCCAGCGGGGCTGCACGGTGCGAGCGTCTATCGACGATCGCCGGACGGTGCTCGCCAACTCGTTGGCCGAGCCGCCCAGCTCCGTAACCGCGAGCCGGGTGCCGTCCGGGTCGGCCCACTCGACGCTCACACCGTCGTCGGCGAGAAGCACCTCGTAGCCGCCCTCGTGAACCAGGCGGTGGTGGAAGCCGCACAGGCTCACCAGATTGGCCAGGTCGGTCGGGCCCCCGGCCTCCCACGGCACGATGTGGTGGCCATGCAGCCAGCTGGTCTGGCCACAGCCAGGGAAGCGACACATCTGATGGTCCCTGCGGGACAAGGCCCGACGGGTCCGCCGCGGAATGATCTGGGACTGACGGCCGACGTCGCAACCGTGGCGGTGGCCGAACTCTCCGCACGACCGCTCGAGGACCACGTTGGCCCGTCCGTCGCAGGCCCAGCGCTCGGCAGTGGCCTTCGAGACCGCCTGCTCGGCCAGGGCGATCTCATGGTCGTCCGAGCCGTCGTCCACGAGTGCTCGTGCATCGGCGACCAGTGAGAGTGCTCCGATGTCCCCGCGCTCGGCCGCCAGTCCTGTGGACGCGATCCACGACTCGGCCAACTCGGTGACCGCATCGGCCCGTATCGCCGCGAGCCCGCCCCGTTCCTGCATGACGTCGCCGCGCCGCCGACCCGATCCGGAAGTGGCTTCGTCGACGATCTGCGACGCCCTCGCGTCGATGGCGGTGAACACCAGTTGGGTCATCTCCACCGGCATGACCATCTCGATCTTGGCCAGCCCGCCCTCCATCGACAGGCGTCGCACCGACCGCTGCTCGAAGGCGTCTCGGTCGTCGGGTGTCGTCGTCGACTTCAGCACCCCTGCCACGATGCGTTCGCATGCCGCGCCGGTGGACGACTTGGCCATGACGATGAGATCAGCCTCCGATTCAGGCGTGGCGATGCGGGTGATGGCCCGGACCTTCGAATAGGAGAGCTCACCGGCCGCGAAGGCCTGCCGGATCGTCGGCAGCTCGAGCAACGCCCGGCCGACCCGCACCTTCTCCCGGGCGGTGTGGAGACTGTCGCCCGCCTTCCACGAGAGCCAGTGAGCGCAGCTCTTCGACCCGGTCCGGGCCCACTCCTCGCGCCGGTCGAACTCACCGATGAACACGATCAGCCGAGCCATCCCGGCAGCCATGTGGCCGGACAGGGTGAGGATTTCGTCCTCCAGCACCGCCGTGTCCGCTCCGCTCACCTCGACCGCTGGATCCACATCTGCCATGGCCTCTTCCTCCCTCTCATATGAACTCATGTCCACACTACTGAGGGGGTGTGACATCGAATCCGGGCCGGAAACGTCCCCGCGGAGCCGTCTAGTGTCGCGACATGGCGGACAGGCGCACGGTCGGAGTCCTCGCGACGGTACTGGTAGCCGGGGTCCTTCTGGTCGTCGGCAAGGCGGAACCAGCCTCCGCGTGCAGCTGCCTCTACGTGAGTCCGGAGGCGGCCGTCGCGACGAGTGAGGTCGTGTTCGTCGGTGAGTACGTCGGCGATCGGGTCGACGACGAGAACGCGTGGAACGGCACATGGACGTTCGATGTCGTCGGGCACGTGAAGGGTGACGTCACCGGCCGCGTCGAGGTCGAGGGTGAAGGGTGGGGCAGTTCATGTGGCAACAACCTGTCGGCGTTGCCACAACCGACGGTCGTGTTCGCATCCGAGGTCCAGGGGCGACTCAGCGCGAACTCCTGTATGCCGAAGGTCGCCGGTTCGCAGCTCCCGGACCTGCTGGTCCCTCTGCCTGAACCTGACGGCCACGGTCCGGTGGCGTTGCTGGCGGCTCTGCGCCACAAATGGGCCAACCTGATCGCACTCGATGCCGAGGCTCGGATCCTCTCGTGGGGTGAGGTGGATGGATATCCGAGCGGAATTGCCCCGTGCGCAGGCTCGGCGGTCGCGGTGGTGCTCTCCTGGAGCCCGGATCGGGACCACAACCTGTTGTTCATCGATCTGACCACGATGACGGAAGTCGAGTCGCGCCTGCTGATCGATGACCGGTTCTATGCCGGTGGCGATCTCACCTGCCTGGCCAGGGATTCGGGCTTCTCGGTCTGGTCGGCGTCGGGTGCCGGTTCGGTCGTTGTGAGCCATGCCGAGGGGAGCGCGACGAGCGTCGTCGACCGCAAGAGCGGTGTGTGGCTCGGTCCGTCGGCGGAGCCGGTCGTGGTTCCCCACGCCGTCGGCGGTCCCATCGAGATCCTCGACCCGGAGACCCTCGAGCCGGCTGCGAGCATGACGCTCGGCCCCGAAGAGGCTGGCCTGGCGGCTGCGTTCGATCTCTCGGGCGAGCGGCTCGCCGTGATCGTGTCTTCCTCTGGAGATCCGGCGCGCTACCGCAGCGAAGGCACCGATGTAGTCCTGGCCGAGGTCGGTGATGATTCGCCAACCCGTGCAGCGACCATTCCACTCCAACCGATCGATGAGGCATGGGCCGTCGGCATCGTCTGGCTCGACGACCAGACGCTCGCAGTCGAATACGACACGGTGGATTCCAAGATCCTCGACGTGTACGACGTCTCGGGGGCGCTGCTCTCCCGGACCGACATCGGGTGGGGATGGGGTGATGCGGTGGTCGGCGGTTCGTTGGTCCGCTCCCGTTCGGCGGGGCTCGAGATGGTGTCGCCCGAAGGCGAGGTCACTCCGCTCTACCCGGACCCCGGTGACACCGTCTGGGCCGATCCCGGCTACGTCGTCGCGGTGGTCGATGGGCCGGAGATCCCTCGGCTGACGGTCGAGCCTCCGGTCCTCACGTGGGTCCAGGTCGATGCGGCGACGACCACGGTCGGATCGGAACCTGATGAGACCGTGGACGGAGACGCCACTCTCGCGGCTACGGAGGAAGGCCCGAGCTCCGACGGAAACTCGGCTGTGGTGGTGGTCGGCATGGCAGCCGCGGTTCTGCTCGCTGCCGTGGGTTTCGGGGTGGTTCGCCGACAGCGCCAGAACGCGAAAGACGTCCCCGCGGGGACGTCTTCGGAAGGTTTTGGTCGGGCAGG
>CAYFLT010000048.1:36476-38890 GCA_964344055.1 uncultured Candidatus Nemicrothrix sp. | reverse complement strand
GCAACGTTCTCCGGAAGCGTGGTGGCGGTGCCGACGTGTTTGGTCGTGCCCGCCACGAGCGCATGCGCCGTGTTGACGTCGAGCTCGTACGGATCGGGGATGTCGGTGGCGATCAGGCACCGGGTGAACCAGTGGATGTTCGGGAGCTGGTCGGCCACCTGGGTGAACTCGTGGAGGTCGGCGAGCACGGACGGCCGGAACCGGGCGGCGCCGATGTCGAGCACGCTGATGGCCGCGCCGCCGGTGCCGAAGTGCACCCGCTGACCCGACACGTCGAGGTCGTGGCGGGGGTCCCGGCCGAAGAGCGTGAAGCCCCTGGCCGCACCGTCGACGATCTCGCCGATCAACGAGCGCGGGAACCGGAGGCGTCCATCGTGGCCGTGGACCGCTCCCCTCGCGGTCGCGAGCTCGACGAGGAATTCGGGTGCATCGGCGAGCCCGAGGTCGGCCAGGAGGGTGAGGGCGGCATCGTGGAGGCGTTCCACTTCGTCGGCCGACAGCGGCCGATAGGTGCCGCCGACGAGACCGGCACCGATCGGCGGATCGGCGGGGCTGATCCCGCTCTGCCGCTCGCGGAGCTTGGCGGCGCGGGCGTTCCCCCGCCGGCGTTGGGAGCTGCCGGTCATCCGCCCGCCTCGTCGAGGGCCCCTCGGACCACCCTCGCGATGTCGACGACGTGGGCGCTCGTCATGGCCAGAGGGATCCGCAGATCGCACAGGCCGGCGAGCACCTGTCGGGTCTGCTGCAGGCTCTGCTCGGGGACGTATCGCCAGTGGTCGAAGCGGCTGGTGAACCCGGCCGGTTGTGCCCGGCCGAACCACTTGACGTGCACCCCGTGGCGAGCCGCGATCTCCGTCCATTCGTTCATGGCGTCGGAGTCGACCGAGAACTGGATCGACGAGGCGACGTAGTCCTCGTCGGCGTGACGGGTCGGCACGGTGATGCGGGGATCCGCGTCGAGCAAGGCGGCTAGCTCGCGGTAGCGCTCGTTCCAGCGCCGGGCCCGATCCTCGAGAAGAGGAAGCTGAGGCCGGGCCACCGCGGCGGCGAGCCCCGACATCCGCATCGAGAGGTTCGGCGTGGTCAGGCGGTGCCGTTCGAAGACCTCAGCGCCCGGCCGGGCGCCGGGCTGTTCGTAGAGCATGTACGAGCCCGAGAGCAGCACGGCTCGGGCCGCGAGGTCCTCGTCGTCGGTGACCAGCAAGCCGCCCTCACCGGAGTTGACGTGTTTGAAGCTCTGGGTGCTGAAGCAGCCAACCGCGCCGAAGGTACCCGTGGGCCGCCCCCGCCAGCCCGCACCCATCGTGTGGGCACAGTCCTCGATGACCGTGAGACCGAGCTCGTCGCAGACCTCGAACACCATGTCGAGATCGGGGATGTGGCCGCGCATGTATGACAGGAGCAGCCAGCGGGCGCCCGTGCGTTCGGCGGCGTTGCGGAGGTCGTCGAGGTCGATGTGGTAGCTCGGGGTGATGCCGACGAAGGCCGGGACGGCACCAGCGTGGGCGATCGCCCCTGGCACCGGCGCGAGGGTGAACGCGTTCATCAGCACCGGTTCGTCACGCTCGACACCGGCGGCCATCAGCGCACCGGCCATGGAGGCTCCGCAGCTGTTGAAGGCCACGCAGTAGCGACGACCCACGAGGGCCGCGAACTGCTCTTCGAGGCGGGCCGCATCGGTGCCGGCACTCCCCGTCTCGCCGTAGCGGAACAGCTGACCCTCGGCCATGAGCTCGTTGGCCCGGGCGATCGCCTGCGGTGGGATCGGCTCCTGGGCGGTGAGATCGAGGTCCAGGTGGGGCAGGCCCGGCAACTCCGGCTCGTCCTCTTGAGCGGCGGGATCCTCTCGGGCGGCGACGTTCGCTCGCAGGTCGGCGGCCCGAGCATGGCCCTCCATCCCCTCCTCCCGCGAGATCCGGGCCGAGAGCAGGCCCTGCTCGGCGGCTGCGGCGTCGGTCATCCGTTGCCACGTCGGGGTACGGATGAACTTCAAGACGTTGAGCCCGCCGGTGTAGCGGGCGGCCCGGCCGGTGGGGAGGATGTGGTTCGGGCCCGCGCTCTTGTCGCCGAAGGTGACCGTGGTCTGCTCGCCGAGGAAGAGCGAGCCGTAGGACCGCAGTCGGTCCCGCCACCAGTCGAGATCGGTGGCCAAGACCTGGAGGTGCTCGGCTGCGTAGTCGTCGCAGACCGCCGCCGCCTCCTCGTGATCCTCGGCGAGGATGATCTCGCCGTAGTCGTCCCACGCCGTTCGGGCCAGGCTTCGGGACGGTTCGGTCAGCTCGTCGGCGAGGCGGGGGACGAGGTCCGCCACCACCTTGCCCAGCTCCTCGGATGTGGTGACCAGCCAGACCGGCGAGTCGACGCCGTGCTCGGCCTGGCTCACCAGATCGACGGCCACGGTGTGGGGATCGGCG
>CAYFLT010000048.1:31602-36466 GCA_964344055.1 uncultured Candidatus Nemicrothrix sp. | reverse complement strand
TGTGGTCCGCCACGATCATCGACTCGGTGGGGCCGGCCACCACGTCTATCCCGACCTGACCGAACAGGAGACGCTTGGCCTCGGCCACGAACGCGTTGCCTGGACCGACGATCATGTCCGCCGGCTGCCCGGTGAAGAGTCCGTTGGCGAGGGCACCGATGGCCTGGACGCCGCCGAGGCCGAGGATCACATCGGCACCCGCGAGGTCGGCCGCAACGAGGATCGCCGGGTGGACACCACCTCGATCCGGCCGGGCCGGCGACGCCGCGACCACCGTCGGCACTCCGGCCACCGACGCGGTGGTGACGCTCATGAGCGCCGACGCAATGTGGGCGAAGCGTCCGGCCGGGATGTAGCACCCCGCGACGTCGACCGGAATGAGCCGATGTCCGGCGTTGATGCCGGGGGCGACCTCGACCTCGAACGGTCGCATCGAATCGCGCTGGGCGATGGCGAACTCTCGGATGTTGCGGTGGGCCGCCTCGATGTCGGCGATCACTCCTGACGGGGTGGCATCTCGGGCCGCATCGATCGTGGCCCGGTCCACGACGATCGGCCCGCCCCACCCGTCGAACTCACGGGCCAGATCGCGGACCCGCTCTTCTCCCCCGTCAGCGATGTCGGCCAGCAAGCCCCGAACACGCTCCGAGAGAGCGGGATCGTGCACACCCTCGGGCCGAGGGGCCTGCTTGAGGTACCGAACGGTCAAACGGACGCTCCCGACACACTGGTATGGCCTGATCAGAGTAGATCGGCAAGTTTGACCAGTCCAGTGGGGTCCGTCAGGGGCTCGCCACCACGCCGTCGTCATGGAGGCCGCCGATTTCGGCGCCACTCAAGCCCAGGACGTCGGCGAGGATCTCCTCGGTGTGCTGACCGAGCCGGGGCGCCGGGGTGGGCTCGACGGGAATGAGGCCGTCGAACGCCACCGGCGATCCAGGTGACAGATAGGTCCCGACTCCCGGCTGGTCGATCTCACGGAAGAGTTCGCTCTCGGTGGAACACCGCGGATCGTGCTCGACCATCTCCTTGAACGTCTGGTAGCGACCCCAGCAGACGCCGAGCTCGTCGAAGCGGGCGGCCACCTCGCCGATCGGACGGGCCGCGATCCAGGGAGCGATGGCCGCCGTGATCTCCTCTCGGGCCTCGAAGCGATGGCCTTCGTCGCGGAAGTCCAGCCCGCGGACCTCACCGATCGCCGCCACCGCATCGGCGGCCTCGGTGGCCTCCAACAGGCCGGACCACTGCTTCGGGCTGATGCCGACCGCGTAGATCATGGTGCCGTCCGAGCACCGAAACGTCGTGCCGTAGGCGCCGTAGAGGTCGTTGCCGAACCGCTCCCGCTCGGTCCCGTTGACCTGGGCCTCACCGACATGACCGAGCGCGCTGACGGCCACCAGCGCCACATCGTGAAGGGCGAGCGACATCGACGAACCCTCGCCGGTCCGCAGGCGATGGCGATCGGCGGCGAGGATGCCGAGCGCGGCGGTCTGCCCGCAGATGAGGTCCCAGGCCGGGACGACGTTGTTGACCGGCTCGCCAGAGTCGACTGGGCCCGTCGCGGTCGGGTACCCGACCGCACAGTTGACCGTGTAGTCGAGCGCGGTGGAGCCGTCACGGTTGCCGGTGATCGCCAGCATCACGAGGTCAGAGCGGCGAGCCGACAAGGCGTCGTACCCCATCCAGCCCCGGGCCGGGAAGTTGGTGAGGAAGGTGCCCGTGTCCACGATGAGATCGGTGAGCAGCTCCTTGGTCCGGTCGGACCGAAGGTCGACGGCGATCGATCGCTTCCCCTTGTTGAGTCCGGCCCAGTAGATCGACTCTCCCTCGTCGGTCAGCGGCCATCGCCGGTAGTCGATCCCACCACCGATCTGATCGAACCGGATGACGTCGGCGCCGAGCTGGGCCAGCGTCATCCCTCCGGACGGGGCGGCCACGAAGGCCGACCCTTCGATGATGCGCAGTCCGTCGAGAGGTGGAATCACGCCCGAGATGGTGGCCCGGACGGGGCGGGTCCGTCCATGCGGCCCTCGAGTTCTCCGATTCCCGGATATCGGGTCGGGTCAGCTGATCCAGGTCAGGGCCTGCAGCTCGCTGTACGCCTCGATCCCCCACTTCCCCCGATCGCGGCCGACGCCGCTCATCTTGAAGCCGCCGAACGGGGCCTCCATGTGGGGCTGGATGACGTTGAGGCCGACATTGCCGGTCTCGAGCTGCTGGCCGATCTTGAAGGCCCGAGCCGTGTCGCCGGAGAAGACGTAGCTGTACAGGCCGTAGTCGGAGTCGTTGGCGAGAGCCACCGCTTCGTCGTCGTCGTCGAAGGGCAGGATCACGATCACCGGGCCGAACGCCTCCTCCCGCACGACGTGCATGTCGGGCGTGCAGTCGGCGAGGAGGGTGGGTGCGATGTAGTAGCCGCCGAGATCAGGCCGCTCGCCGCCGCAGACCAGGGTGGCGCCGGCGTCGGTGCCGGACTTGATGAACTCCTCCACCCGGTCACGGTGGACCTCGGTGATGACCGGACCGACGATCGTGCCCTCGGCTCGTGGGTCGCCGACGGCCATGAACTGGGAGTAGGTCTTCAGGGTTTCGACCAGCTCCTCGTAGCGGCTGCGATGGCAGATCACCCGGGTGGGGGCGGTGCAGATCTGGCCCGAATGGAAGCCCCACACGGTGGCGATGCCGCCGGCCGCCGCGGACAGGTCGGCATCATCGGTGACGATGGCTGCACCCTTGCCGCCGAGCTCCATCAGGAGTCGCTTCATCGTCTTGCCGCCGTTCTCCATGATCTTGGCGCCGACCGGTGACGAGCCGGTGAACGAGATCATGTTCACGTCGGCGGAATCCACGAGCGCGGCTGGGACCTCGGGACCCGAGGCGTTGATGATGTTGACCACCCCTGGCGGGAAGCCGGCGGCCTGAACGGCCTCGCCGAGGAGAAGGATGCCGAGGGGATCCTGCGGTGCCGGCTTCACGATCGTGGTGCAGCCGGCGGCCAGCGCCGGCGCGATCTTGCCGGCCACGTTGGTGACAGGGAAGTTGTACGGCGTGATGCACGCCACGACGCCCACGGGCTGATGCTTCACGTGGGCCGACATGAGTCCGGCGGGGCCGAGGTTCGACTTGGCGACCGGTTGGGGTGCGAGGTTCTCGTCGAGGTCGATCGGGCGGGAGTAGTAGCGGAAACGATCGACCGCCGGACCGCCGACCTGGAGTGTCTCGGTGATCTTCTGGAGCGCCCCGGTCTCGGCCTGGACCGTCGACACCCAGTCCGGCGACCGGGCCTCGACCTCGTCGGCGAGGCGGCCGAGGTAGGCGCACCGCTCCGCCTTGCTCAGCCGCTTCCAGTCGGCGAGGGCGGCTTTGGCCGCGGCCGCGGCGTCGTCGGCCTGAGCGACCGACGCTTCGGGCGCATGGCCCACCGCCTCCGTGGAGGCCGGATCGATCACCGCGTAGGACCCGTCGTCGGGATCGACCCAGTCGCCGTTGATGAGAAGCTGCCAATTCCGGTCGACGTCGATCGCGCTCATGACGAGCGAGCCTATACCTGACGGTCCGTCAGGAACGACCGAGAGAACCTGGCAGGGTTTTGGTACCTGACACCAGAACCCTGCCAGGTTCCGAGGTTGCCCCCACGGGCTAGGGCGTCGCTCGGCCGAGGCGTTAGGGTTCGGCGCAACTCAGCACGCAGGAGGAACCATGCCTGAGGCCGTGATCGTCTCGACGTCCCGCACCCCCATCGGCCGAGCCAACAAGGGCTCGCTCACCGAGGCCCGCCCCGACGACATGTCGTCGTTCATTCTCACCGACGTGATGGGCAAGGTGGACCTCGATCCCGCCGAGGTCGAAGACGTCATCTGGGGCATCGGTCAGCCCGGCGGCGAGGGCGGCTACAACATCGCTCGCGTGATCTCGGCGATGCAGGGCCTCGACATTCCCGGCGTCACGGTCAACCGCTACTGCTCCTCCTCTCTGCAGACGATCCGCATGGCCGCCCACGCCATCAAGGCCGGCGAAGGCGACTGCTTCGTCGCCGGCGGCGTCGAAACGGTCAGTCGCTACATGAACGGGGCGGCCGACAGCGGCCCGCACAACGAGAAGTTCTCCGACGCCGAAGGCCGCACCGCCGCCCGCTCCGGTGGGGGCGCCGACACCTGGGCCCCGCCCGAGGGCCTGCCCGACATCTACATCGCGATGGGCCAGACCGCCGAGAACGTCGTCCAGCACACCGGCATCAGCCGCCAGCGCCAGGACGAATGGGGCGTGTCGTCCCAGAATCGGGCCGAGGCAGCCAAGGCTCGAGGCCTGTTCGAGAACGAGATCACGCCCTACACCCTCCCCGACGGCACCGTCGTCAGCGAGGACGACGGCATCCGCGCCGGCACCACCTACGAGAAGGTGTCCACCCTCAACCCGGTGTTCCGTCCCGACGGCACCGTCACCGCCGGCAACGCCTGCCCGCTCAACGACGGCGCCGCCGCGGTGGTCGTGATGAGCGACACGAAGGCCAAGGCCATGGGTATCGAGCCGATCGCCCGCATCGTCTCCAGTGGAGTCTCGGCCCTGAACCCCGAGATCATGGGCCTTGGCCCGATCGACGCCAGCCGTCAGGCCCTCGCCCGTGCCGGTATGACCGTCGGCGATCTCGACCAGGTGGAGATCAACGAGGCGTTCGCCGTCCAGGTGATCGGTTCGGCCGACGAGCTCGGCCTCGACCTCGACAAGCTCAACCCCAACGGTGGCGCCATCGCCCTCGGTCACCCCTTCGGCATGACCGGCTCCCGCATCATGACCACGCTCCTCAACGGTCTCGCCGACTCCGGCGGCACCGTGGGCCTCGAGACCATGTGCGTCGGCGGCGGTC
>CAYFLT010000048.1:31251-31592 GCA_964344055.1 uncultured Candidatus Nemicrothrix sp. | reverse complement strand
GACCACCCTTTTCTGACACATGCGGACCACCATGCGGTCCCGAAGTGTCAGAAAAGCGGGTTGGGGGGACGCGACTTCACGCGGGGCTGAGGCGTCCTTGCCGTAGCGGTACCATCACCGGCGCCTGCTACGGAGGGAACCATGGACACCACCACCGTTGACGTCGACGCCGGTCACTTCTTTCTCGGCCCGGTGGTCGACCCCGGCACGGGCGATCCGGTCGGCGACGACCGGATCATCTACGAGGCCAGCGATCTCACCACCCATGGCGTGATCGTGGGCATGACCGGGTCGGGCAAGACCGGCCTCGGCATGATCCTCCTGGAAGAAGCCCTCCTCCA
>CAYFLT010000048.1:0-31241 GCA_964344055.1 uncultured Candidatus Nemicrothrix sp. | reverse complement strand
CTGGTACCAGTGGGCCGCGTCGGCGATCTCGCTCTGGAAGAAGCCCTCCTCCAGGGGATACCGACCCTCGTGATCGACCCCAAGGGCGACATGGGCAACCTCCTGCTCACCTTCCCCGACCTCGCCCCGACCGATTTCCGCCCCTGGATCAACGAGGGAGAGGCCAACCGCGACGGCGTCACGCCCGACGAGCTCGCCGCCTCGACCGCCGAGCTCTGGGAGAACGGCCTCGCCGGATCGGGAATCGGCAAGGACCGCATCGCCGACCTCCGCGCCAGGGCGGAGATGACGATCTACACACCAGGCTCGAACTCCGGTGTCCCGCTCAATGTCATCGGCGACTTGTCCGCTCCGAAGGGCGACACCGATGAAGAGACCCTTCGCGAAGAGATCGATGGTCTCGTCCAGGGCCTCCTCGCACTCGTCGACGTGGAGTCCGACCCGCTGTCGGGGCGTGAACACGTCCTGCTCGCGAACCTGGTCCATGCCGCGTGGACCAGCGGCAAGGACCTCGACCTCGCCAAGCTCCTGGCCCAGATCCAGAACCCGCCGATGCGCAAGCTCGGGGTCATCGAGCTCGACACCTTCTTCCCACCGGCCGATCGCACCGCGCTGGCGATGAAGCTCAACGGTCTCCTCGCCTCACCGGCGTTCGCGGCCTGGGGCGAGGGTGTCCCGCTCGACATCGAATCGATGTTGGAGACCGATGACGGCCGTCCGAGGGCGGCGATCGTCTCGATCGCCCACCTGTCCGACCAGGAGCGCCAGTTCGTGGTGACCCTCCTGCTCTCGAAGCTGGTGACCTGGATGCGAAGCCAGCCCGGGAGCCCAGACCTGCGGGCGCTGGTCTACATGGACGAGGTGTTCGGTTTCGTACCGCCGACTGCGCAGCCACCCGCCAAGCGTCCGATCCTGACCATCCTGAAGCAGGCGCGTGCCTTCGGAGTCGGCATGGTTCTCTCCACCCAGAATCCGGTCGACCTCGACTACAAGGCGATCAGCAACGCCGGCACCTGGATGATCGGGCGACTCCAGACCGAACGGGACAAGGACCGCCTACTCGAGGGCATGCGCTCCGCCGGCGGAGATGCCGACATCGACGCGATCGGCGACACGATCGGTGGGCTCGGCAAGCGCAAGTTTCTGCTCCACACCACCCGAGGGAAGCAACCGGTCACGTTCGGCACCCGCTGGGCGATGTCGTATCTGCCGGGGCCGCTGACCCGCGATCAGATCGCGATCCTCATGGACGGTCAGCGGGCGGACGCCGTCGCGAGCCCTCCCGCCGCATCGACGGGCAGCCCGAGCCCGGAGAGCGACATGCCGGCCGCGACTCCCGAGCCGGAGCTCGCCGACGACGAATCGGCGGTGGCGCCCGAAGTCGCGGACAACGTCGAGGTCGCCTATCTCGACCCTGCCGCACCCTGGGCGCAACAGATCGGTGCCGATCCCGACGGCCGGCGGTTGGTTCCGGCGATCGCGGCTCGGGTGCGGCTCCTGTTCGACGAGACCAAGGGCGATCTCCGCCACGAGTCCGAATGGGAGGCCGTGGTGGCACCCCTCGGTGGCGACGTCGATGGCGCCGACTTCGTACCGGTGGACTACGACGATCGCGACCTGCGCCGGACACCACCGGAAGGCGCGGTCTACGCCCTGCCCGACGCGAAGATCCACACCAAGACGTTCTTCAACACCGCCCAGCGCACCCTCAAGGACCACCTGTACCGCAGCGAGTCGCTGAGCCTCCTCCGCAACGACGAGCTGAAGCTCTATTCGAGGGTCGACGAGACCCGAGACGAGTTCGAGGAGCGCTGCCGTCGCGAAGCCGACAAGCGCCTCGACGAAGAGGCCGACGAGCTCCGTCAGGCGATGGCGAAGAAGGAGGACCGCGTCCGGGACGCCATCGCCAAGGCCGAGGACCGCGTCCGGGAGCTCGAGTCCGACACCCAGGACCGGAAGCGCAACGAGATCCTCAGCGGCGCGATCGACGTGATCGGCGGACTGTTCGGGGGCAAGAAGAGCGCCCGCAGCATCCTCGGTGGCGTGCGGAGGGCCTCGTCGAAACGACGGACGACCGCGAATGCGAGGAACCGCCTCGACACGGCCAAGAACCGTCTCGAGGAGAAGATGGGCCAGCTCGACGAACTCGCCGACACCCTCACCGACACCCTCGAGGAAGCCCGCGACGAGTGGGACACGGCGGCGGAAGCGATCACCGAGTTCGAAGTCGGCCTGGAGAAAACCGACATCACCGTCGAGGATCTCGTGCTCGTGTGGGTACCTGTGTCATGACCATGACGGGGGAGAGCGTCGACCGGTGTTTCATGACCCACAGTGGTCAAATCGACACAGAACTGGCATCTTCCATTCGCATGTTCCGACCACTGACTGTGCCAAGCTGCTCATCAGCAGGGGAGATGCGCCGATAGGTCGTTTCCCATGCGAATCCCCCACATTCAACTGACTACAAAGGCACAACGGCCTACAGACCGGACACTCAAGGTTCGCTACGGTTTTTCACGTAGCGTGAACCCAGAGGCGAGATGACCACTACGGACACCAGAGCGGCGGCGGGAGTTCACCTCTATCCCGACAAAGAGGCGCTACCGAGCGCGCCCCGATCGGGACATCACCTCAACGGGTCCAAGCTCACCCTCGTGATCGCGGACCTGATCGTGGTCTGCGTCGCGATGATGGTCGGCACGTGGCTCAACGAGCTGGTCAACCCCACCGACCCCACGTCGAAGCAGGAATACCTCGGGCTCGCCCTGCTGGCCCTGCCGATGTGGCCCCTGGTGTTCACCCACCAGCTCCTGTACCGGGCCCGCTTCCTCACCCGTCGCTCCGATGAGGTGTCGCGCATCATCCGGGCCGTCGCCTTCGGCATGCTGTTGACGGTCGGAGTCGCCACCGCGCTGAAGTTCCCGATCGGCCGCTTCTGGCTGGCCTTCGTCACCTCCACCATGCTGCCGCTCATGGTGACCGAGCGGATGATCGCTCGCACCCTGTTCGACCGGGCCCGCGCCCGGGGCACCATGTTGCGCCCAGTGCTCATCGCCGGCCGCAACGCCGAAGGCCAGCTCGTCCGCGAGATGCTCGCCGCCGACCAGAGCCTCGGTACCGCTTCGAAGGTTTCGTCGAGGACATCGTCCAGAGCGAACCCGGCGAATCCCCTCTCGCGCTCCTCGGAGACCCGGGTCGCGTCATCGATCTCGCCGACAAGCTCGGGGTGAACAGCGTCATCATCGCGGCCACCGCGATCGACGTCGGGAGCTCCAACCGGCTCATCCGGGCCCTCACCGAGCACGGCATCCACGTGGAGCTGTCGTCGACACTGTGCGACATCGCCGCGAGCCGCCTCACCGTCCGACCCGTGGGTCGGGTGCCCATGATGTACATCGAGCCGGTGAAGCGGTCGGGTTGGCGGGCCCGAGCCAAGCGCGTGTTCGACGTGGCGCTCGCCTCGTTCATCTTCGTCGTCACCCTGCCCCTGCTCCTCGCCACCATGCTCGCGGTCAAGCTGACCAGCCCCGGCCCCGCCCTGTTCTCCCAGGCCCGGGTCGGACGCAACGGCGACCTCTTCAACATGTTGAAGATCCGCACCATGGTGGTCGACGCCGAGGCCCGCCTCGACGAGATCGCCCACCTCAACGAAACCACCGGTGTGCTCTTCAAGGTGAAGGACGATCCGCGTATCACCCCGATCGGCAAGTGGCTCCGCAAGCTCTCGATCGACGAGCTACCCCAGCTCATCAACGTCATCCGGGGCGAGATGAGCCTGGTCGGCCCACGACCGGCGCTGCCCTCCGAGGTCGAGGCATGGAACGCCGATCTCCACCACCGGCTCCGGGTCCAGCCCGGCATCACCGGCATGTGGCAGGTCGACGGCCGCAGCGGCGGCGACCACGACTCCACCTACGCCCAGCTCGACCTCTACTACGTCGACAACTGGAGCCTGGTCACCGACCTGGTCATCCTGGCCCGGACCGTGCCCGTCGTGCTGCGCCGCAAAGGCCAGTACTGACTCCTGGCGGTCCGGCTGGCCCGAAGGCCGTCGAGCACTAGATTCGCCGGATGGAGACGATCGATCCGCGCCCGCTCGACATCCTGGACGGCGAGTTCTACGTGAACGATCCGCATCCGCGGTACGCATGGCTGAGGCAGCACTCGCCGTGTCATTGGGACGAGGTGAACGAACTATGGGTGATCACCCGCTACGACGACATCGTCGCGATCGAAAAGGCCAAGCACCGGTTCATCAACTCCGGCAAGGAGAAGGGCGGATACCGGCCGAACATCCCCGCCGATCGTTCGATCATCGGTTGCGATGACCCACTGCACTCGGCTCGCCGCAACCTGGTGAGCCGCCGATTCACGCCTCGTGCCGTCATGCGATGGGAGGATCACATCGCCGAGGTGGTCGACGAGCTCCTCACGCCGGTCCTCGAGAAGGGCCGGGCGGAGATCGTCACCGAGTTGGCCGCTCCCCTCCCGGCGAAGATGATCGGTCTTCTCCTCGGCTATCCGGACGAGATGTGGCCGAAGCTCCAGCACTGGAGCGAAACCACGATCGCCCTCGGCGGCGGGCCCCGCTACCACGAGGAAGAAGGCATCATCTCCGCGATGGAGTTCGCCGGGGCCTGTGCGGAGCTGTACGAGGCCAAGCAGTCCTGCCCGGCCGACGATGTGATGTCGAAGTGGGTCGAGGTCGAGCGCACCACCGGCGGTGAGGTCGGGGGTGAACCGTTCGGGCTCGATCAGATCATCTCCGATTGCCTACTGCTGCTCGACGGTGGGGCCGAGACCACACGGACCGTCATCGCCCGTGCCCTGCTCGAACTCGCTGATCGACGCGAACAGTGGCAGCGCCTCAAGGAGGGTGCCGACCTCGCCGTGGCCGTCGAGGAGTTCATCCGCTGGGTGACACCGGTCCACAACTTCTGCAGGGTGGCCGTCGAGGACACCGAACTGCACGGGCAGACGATCCGAGCCGGCCAGCAGGTCCTGCTCGCCTATGGCGCCGCCAACCGCGATCCGGCTCATTTCGATCGACCACACGAGCTCGACGTCACCCGGCAGCCGAACCACCACCTGTCGTTCGGCTTCGGCACCCACTTCTGCCTAGGAGCATCGCTCGCCCGTCTCGAGCTCAAGACCTTCTTCTCGGCGCTGGTGGCGCGGGTCGACCATCTCGAGCGGCTCCCCGAGGAACCGCTCGTCGAGATGCCCAACGCCTTCGTCTACGGCCTCAAGGAAGCACACCTTGGCTTCCACCGCTGACTCGTCGATCCCGACGCTGCTCGACCACGCCCCCGACGACCCCACCGGAGAAGGCCTGCTCCTGGCGTGGCTGGAATGGGCCGATGCCAACGGGTTCGAGCCCTACGAGCACCAGGAGGAGGCGGTCCTCGCGCTCCTCGCGGGGGACAACGTGGTGCTCGCCACGCCCACCGGCTCCGGCAAGTCGATGGTTGCCCTTGCGGGGGCCTTCGCCATGCTCGCCCAGGGCCGCCGAACGGTCTACACCGCGCCGATCAAGGCGCTGGTGAGCGAGAAGTTCTTCGAGATGACCGCCTCGCTCGGCCCCGAAAACGTCGGAATGGTCACCGGCGACGCCGCAGTGAATCCCGACGCTCCGGTGATCGTGTGCACTGCGGAGATCCTCGCCAACCGCGCCCTACGGGAAGGTCCCGACACGACCGCCGACCTCGTCGTGATGGACGAATTCCACTACTACAGCGACAGGGACCGCGGCTGGGCCTGGCAGGTGCCGCTCCTCGAACTCCCCCGGACCCAGTTCCTACTCATGTCGGCCACCCTGGGCGACACTTCCGACCTCCAGGACGACCTGTCCGAACGCACCGGGCGCGACACCACCCTGGTGGCGAGTGCGGAGCGGCCGGTCCCGCTCGACTTCGAATACCGCGAGACCACCCTCCTCGAAACCATCGCCGACCTGCTCGACGCCGGCAAGGATCCCGTCTACATCGTCCACTTCACCCAGAAGGAGGCCAGCGCCCGGGCCCAGAGCCTGACCAGCCTCGACGTCCTCTCCAAGGAGGAGAAGGCGGCGGTGAAGGAAGCGATCGGCGGCTTCCGCTTCGACACGCCGGTCGGCAAGGACCTCAAGCGGTTCGTGTCCGCCGGCATCGGCGTCCATCACGCCGGACTCCTCCCGAAATACCGCCTCCTCGTCGAGAAGCTCGCCCAACAGGGCCTCCTCAAACTCATCTGCGGCACCGACACGCTCGGCGTCGGTGTGAATGTCCCCATCCGCACCGTGCTGTTCACCCAACTCTGCAAGTACGACGGACGCCGGGTGCGCGTGCTGACAGTCCGCGACTTCCAGCAGATCGCGGGGCGGGCCGGCCGCCGTGGCTTCGACACCGCCGGGTCGGTGGTCGTCCAGGCGCCCGAACACGTGGTCGAGAACAAGAAGGCGGAGGCCAAGGCGGCCACCGACCCGAAGAAGCGCAAGAAGCTGGTGAAGCGCAAGCCTCCCGAGCGCGGGTACGCACACTGGGACGGCGACACCCTGGCCCGGCTCAGCGGTGGCGTGCCCGAGACGCTGAACTCCAGCTTCGCGGTGAGCCACTCGATGATGCTCAACGTGCTCGATCGCCCCGGCGACGGCTGCGCGGCGATGAAGACACTCCTCACCGACAATCACGAAGCCCGCAAGGCCCAGCGCCACCACATCCGACGGGCCGTCGCAGTGTTCCGGTCGCTGGTCGATGCCGAGATCCTCGAGGTGCTCGTCGAGCCCGACGATCTCGGTCGGCCGGTGAGGGTGAACCTCGATCTCCAGGACGACTTCCGGCTGAACCAGCCGCTGTCGCTCTTCGCCATCGAAGCCATCGAGGCGCTCGATCCGGAGGCGCCGGATTTCGCGTGGCAGGTCCTGAGCGTCGTGGAGTCGGTGCTGGAGGACCCGATGGTGGTCCTGTTCGCCCAGCTCGACAAGGCGAAGGACACCCTGATCTCCGAGCTGAAGCGCGACGGCGTCGAGTACGAGGAACGAATGGCCCGACTCGACGAGATGACGTGGCCCAAGCCCGAAACCGAGTTCATCGAGCCGGCGTTCGAGATCTTCGCTCGCCGCCACCCCTGGGTGGGAAGAGACCGGGTGAGCCCGAAGTCGATCGTGCGCGACATGCTCGAACACGCCGAGACCTTCAACCAGTACGTCGCGCGCTACGGCCTCAAGCGTTCCGAGGGTCTACTCCTGCGGTATCTGACCGACTGCTACAAGGCGCTCGTCCAGACCGTGCCGATCGACGTCGCCAGCGAAGAGCTCGACGACCTCACCGAATGGCTCGGGACCATGATCCGCCGGGTGGACTCGAGCCTCATCGACGAGTGGGAGAAGCTCCGCAATCCTGCCGACGAAGACGATGCCTCGGAGCCGCCTCCGGCCGCCGAAATCACCGCCAACCGGCGGGCCTTCGCGGTGTTGGTTCGCAACGAGCTCTTTCGTCTGGTCACCGAACTGGCGCATCAACGGTCCGATCTGCTCGCCGACGACATGGCCGGCTACTGGGACGAGCACGACCACATCCACATCGACGCGGCGGCTCGCAGCGCCGAATGGTTCGAGCTCGACCTCGACGCCGGCACCGCGAGCCAGACCCTCTGTGACCCCGAGGGATTCAACGAGTGGGTGCTGGAAGCCGACGTCGACCTCGCGGCCTCCGACGAGGAGGACCGGGCGGTCGTGCGGCCGGTCCGCGTCAGCCGCCGCTGACGGGACCGGCCACCCCAACCGGGGGATTCACTCGGCGTCGGACTCCATGTCCTCCTCGCCGTCGATCTTGTCGACCGCGTCCTTGACGGCGTCCGGCACACGGCCGCCGGTCACGTCATCGACCTTGTCCACGACGGCCTCGGCGGCGTCGCCGACCACGTCACGCGCCTTCTCGGCGGCGTCGGTCACTGCATCCTTGGCCTTGTCGGCGAAGTCCTTGATACCCATGGTTCCTCCTGGCTTCGTCGGCGCCCCTACGTGCACCGCTGGTCCTGACGCACCAGGGTCGGGAGAAGTCGCGGCACAGGCCGGTCAGCCGAAGATGTTGTCCATCTCGGTGACGTCGGCCGCCGGTGGGATCTCGATCACCAGGGGTTCACCGATGTCGCGGAGGTCGATCGTGAACCAGAAGTAGGCGCCCTCCGGCGCAGTCGGATCAAGCGCGGCGAGGTCGTCGACCCCGAATCGGAACCGTCGCACGATGTCGTCGTCGTCGATCCACACGTCGAGGTTCATCACCTCGGCCTCGAGCCCGCCGAGGCCGGTGGGGTCGATCTCGCTCAGATCGAAGTCGGCGTCGAGCGCCGCCAGCGATGCCACCGAGAACCGTCCAGAGATGTGGGTGGTCTCGATCCCGTCGATGGTCTCTCGGCCGACGGCCTCGGCATCGGCATCGAGCCCCTTCAGAACGGCGAGGAGTTCCGCCGCGGAGAACGATGCACCTTCGAAGCCGAAGTCGCCCATGGGATCGGACGATTCCGCCGGGAAGGAAACCCATGGGGTCTCGACCGGAACCAGCCAGGCGACGAAGCCGGAGGAGACGTAGACCGTGTCGGCGGTGTATCGCATCTCCACTGGTTCGGCGAACATGTCGAGGAACGGCCCCATGTCGGCCACCTCGTCGGCGGGGATGGCGCCGAGCATGCCGCTGAGGTCCATGACGAACTCACCCTGGGAACCGTCACCCGCGATCGCCGCCTCGATGCCGAAACGCACGACCTCGCCCTGGAAGTCGGCGACTGACCGGCGGCCTCGGTCGTCGTGGGCGCCGTGGTGCCGCTCGACTGCTGTCCGTCGTCCCCTCCGTCGTTCGCCGAGTCGCCGCCTGCCGCATCACCGTCGTCACCGGTGCCGTCGTTGCTGTTGTCCGCCGATCCGGAGTCCTGGTCGGATCCCGTGGTGGCGACGTCCCACTCGGTCGATCGGTCCGGATTCCCGCATGCGGCAGCAAGGATCGCGAGGAGCAGTACGAGGATGGAGAGTGTGGGGACGCGTCGGCGCATTGGACCTCCCGGGTCTTCGATGTCCATCGGTATGACTGGGGGCCGAGTTGACCGGTAGCGTGCCGCCACCGACTCGGAGGTGCGATACGACGATGGGATCGATCGAGGGCCACAGTGTCCTGGTGACCGGCGGCGGCAGCGGGATCGGCGAGGCCAGCGCCGCTCGCCTCGTGGCAGACGGGGCCCACGTGACGATCTGTGGCCGCACCGAGGAGAAGCTCGTCGCCGCCGGTGAGCGGATCGCCGAAGCCGGGCCCGGGACGGTCCACCACATCGTTGCGGACGTCACCGACGAAGACGCCGTGGTGGCCGCGGTCGACGCCGCTGCCGACGCGACGGGCCGTCTGGACGGACTGTTCGCGTGCGCCGGTGGGAGCACCGGCCTCGCACCCCTGGCGACCGCTGACGTCGAATCGATCCGCGCCACCATGGAGCTCAACTACATCGGCACCTTCCTGTGCCTCAAGCACGGGAGCACCCGCATGGCCCGCCAGGGAGGCGGCGCGATCGTGACCTGCTCGTCCCACGCCGGCACCGACAGCTTCCGCTGCCTCGGCGCCTACGCCGGGGCCAAGGCCGGTCTGGACCACCTGACCCGGGTGGCCGCGGACGAGATGGGCCAGTTCGGGGTACGGGTGAATTCGGTGCAGCCCGGCATCATCGCCACCGACCTCATGGCGCCGATCACTGGCGGCGGCTCGCTCCTCGAGGACTACCTGCCGCAGATCCCGCTCGGCCGGGTCGGACAGCCCGACGAGGTCGCCGAACTCGTGCGTTTCCTCTTGGGACCCGAGTCCGCCTGGATCACCGGCCAGAACTTCGCGGTCGACGGCGGCCAGAACCTCCGGAGGGGAGCCGACTACGGCGAACTCCTCCGCGATTTCGGCGCAGATCCGTACGCCGGCATCACCGAGAACTGATCAGGGAGAAGCCATGCCGCTCACGTTCAACGACGTCTGGAACACGATCGCCGACGCGGTGCCCGACGAGGTCGCGGTGATACAGGGCGACCGAAGGGTGACATGGCGGGAGTACGAGAGCCGGGCGGCCCGGCTGGCCGGTGCGTTCGCCGACGCCGGGTTGGGCCACGACTCGAAGGTCGGGCTCTTCCTCTACAACTCTCCGGAGTATCTCGAGGCCCAGTTCGCCACGTTCAAGATCCAGGGGTCGCCGATCAACGTCAACTACCGATACCTCGACGACGAGCTGTGGTACCTGCTCGACAACGCCGAGTGCGAAGCGGTGGTGTTCCACAGTTCCCTGGGTGACCGGATCGAGCGGATCCGCTCACGACTCCCCCTCGTGAAGGTGTTCATCGAGGTGGCCGACGACGACAACAGATGCCCCGGGGCTGTCGCCTACGAGGACCTGCTGCGTGACCACGATCCCCATCCGCGGCTGGAAGGAATCGAAGACGACGTCTACATGCTCTACACCGGCGGGACCACCGGTATGCCGAAGGGCGTCATGTACTCCCTCGGGGGATTCAGCCGCTACTTCCTCGGCGTCATCGCCGCGCAGGCGGGAATCGAACCGTTCACCACTCCCGACGAGGTCGCGGGTTTCGTGCGGATGGCGGCTTCGGTGGGGCTGCGCCCGACCGCGATCCCGGCGTGTCCGCTCATGCATGGAACCGGCATGTGGCTCGGTGGCATGGTCACCCATCTCGCGGGCGGCACGGTCGTCCTCCTCGATCAACGGCATCTCGACGTCGACGAGTTGTGGAGGGCAGTCGAGGATCACGGCGTCAACTCGATCGTGATCGTCGGTGACGCGTTCGCCCGGCCCATGCTGCGTGCCTTGGACGACCGACTCGACGCGGGTAGCCCGTACGGCACCGAGTCCGTGACCCAGATCGTGTCCTCCGGCGCCATGTTCAGCCAGGAGGTGAAGCAGGGCCTGGTCGGCCACATTCCGCAGTTGAACATCGTGGACGTCCTCGGCTCGACCGAGGGAGGTATGGGACAGAACGTCACCGCTGCCGACACGAGCACGGAGACGGCGAAGTTCGCACTCAACCCCGGCGTCATGGTCTTCGACGAGCGCGACCGACCGGTCGAGCCGGGTTCGGGCGTGGTCGGCATGGTGGCGAGTACCAGCGCCAACGTCCCACTCGGCTACTTCAAGGATCCGGAGAAGACGGCGCGGACGTTCCGCGAGATCGATGGTGTGCGCTACACGTTCCACGGCGACATGGCCACAGTCGAGGCCGACGGCTCGATCAACCTGCTCGGGCGTGGCTCGAACTGCATCAACACCGGCGGCGAGAAGGTGTTCCCCGAAGAGGTCGAAGAGGCAGTGAAGACCTACGAGGCCGTGCACGACTGCCTGGTCTTCGGCGTGGACGACGAACGATTCGGTCAGCGGGTGGTGGGGGTCGCCTCGCTCGAGGCCGGTACATCTGTGGAGCCGGAGCAGATCATCGAGCACACCCGCGAGGTGCTGAGCCATTTCAAGGTGCCGCGCCAGCTGACCATCGTCGACCGGGTGCCTCGAGCGCCGAACGGCAAGGCCGACTACGTCACCGCCAAAGAGATCAGTGGTCTGAGTTGACCGAGTCTGGAACCTGACAGGGTTTTGGTGTCAGGTACCAAAACCCTGTCAGGTTGTCCGGCGGATGAGCTCGGGGGGAAGGACGAACGAGCCGTCGGGCGATGGCGGGAAGTCGACTTCGAAGAGCACCGCATCGGGAACGAGGGCGGCGTAGAGGTGGGGGAACCACTCGAGGGTGCCGGTCCCGGGCTCCCACACGAGCGCGTCACCGAGCAGATGGGCGTCGATCACGAGCGCAACCAGATCAGTGCGGCCCCGGTAGAGCGCGTTCGCGGGTGCTAGCACCTGATGGAGTCCGGACATGTGCGTGAACCCCTCCCGCTCGAACCCGGCCGGCAGGTAGGCGCCCTTCGCCCGACCCTCCTCCCAACGGTCGCGCTCCGCCAGGTGCACCACCCGCGCCGGGTGGGGATCCCACCCGCTCCTCACCCGCTCGACGAGAGCCGCCCGCTCGTGGTCCGGCGCGAACGCCGCGACCGCGGCACGTTCCATCGCCAGCGACAGATCGTCGGTACCGAAACCATGGTGGGTGGCCGCGAGCTCGAGCTCACGCCGTGACGTGGTGGTCGTTATGGCGCGGTCGTCCGGATTGAGCGTCACCCGGAAGCCGGCATCCCGCAGCATCCGCAGTGGATGCTCCTCGACGGGCATCGCGGGACACGCGTTCGAGGTGAGACAGATCTCGAGCGGGATCGCAGCGTCGCGAACCCGGGAGGCGATCGGGCCGAGCTCGGTGATTCGGCCGTCGACGACAACGCAGTCGTCGATGAGACGCCAGCCGTGGCCGATCCGGTGGGGCGCACACGTCTCCATCGCACTCTCGACCTGATGCGGCCCGTCCATCTCCCCCGCGTGGATCGTGACGCCGAGGCCGGCATCGTGGGCAATGGCGTACGCGGCAGCATGATCAGCAGCCGGGAAACCGACCTCACCTCCTGCGAGATCCACCCCCACGACCCGCGAATCGGCGGCGTCGACAGCCGCCTGCACGGCCTCGATGGTCCGCTCGACGGGCTGATCCCGCATCGCGCACACGATGATCGAAGCCTCGAGCCCCGCGGACTCCGCACCCTCGGCCAGGCCGCGGTCGACGGCTCTGATGACGTCGGCCGTGCCAAGGCCACCATTGGTGTGGAGCAGTGGCGCGAAACGGAGCTCGGCGTGGATCACCCCGTCGGCCGCCAAGTCCTCGACCGCTTCCCGGGCCACCCGTTGCAGACCTTCGGCCGTCTGGAGACAGCCCGTGACGAGATCGAACCGGGAGAAGGCCTCCACGATGTCCATGCCCGGCTGGATCCTGAACCAGTTGGCCAGCTCGTCGACATCGTCGGTCGGTGTCGCGATCCCCTGGGTGTGGGCCAGCTCCATGACCGTGGCGGGGCGCACGCCTCCGTCGAGATGATCGTGAAGAACGACGATCGGGCCGCGGGTCATTGGCTCAGCCGGCCCGAGTTCTCCAACACGTCGGTGAGCCCGGGATAGGACTCGAGTGGCTCCAGCCGCCGATCGATGTACATGAGGCCGAATGTGATCGCGATAAAGGAGGTCACGAAGTTCACCGCGCTACGGGTGAGGAAGAAGGCATTGAACCCGGAGTTGTTGAAGAGCCAGACGTCCCACACCGCCGAGAGGACCTCATAGGCGACGATCATCCAGGTGGCGTGTGCCATCGTGCTCAGGTAGCGGGGATGCGCCACGAGGTCGTCGGCGAGGTGCACCACCTTCGGGATCGCCCACGCGAGGAAGGGTCGGCCGACCAGAATCGTGACGGCAAGCGCGATCCCGATCAGGAACTTCGTGGCGAACCCGATGCCGAAGTAGACGGCCTCGGAGCTGATGCCGAAGTCGACGACCTCCTCTTCGACGAGGATCGTGATGATGGCCCGGGCGATCAGATAGATCGTGACGGTGGGAAGCCACCAGCCGATCTCGAGCCCATTGCGGCGGCGACCGATCGCGGCCTTGATCGACCACGCGGTTGCGGCGATCACCGCCGCGATGATGTTGACCACATTGAAGAGCACGAAGAACAGCAGGACCGGCATCAGCTGGTCCATGTTCGAACCACCGGCCAGCGGCTTGGGCTTGGGGGACTCGATCTCGGTCACCGCGGGATGTTCACCATCGCCATCGCTCGTGGGGACGGGTTCGCTCATGGGGAGAGGGCGCTCCATGACTCCACAATCGACCGATCGCCGAACAACTCCAGCCCATCGACCGATCGCCGGCCCCACATGACGAGCATCAGCTCTTCACCGGTGCCACGCAGTGCGGCATCGCCCTTCGCGTGTTCACGTCGGAGCACGAACTCGCCATCGACGTTCTCGAGGAGCCACTCGCCGTCACCGTCGGTCTGGTGGAGGTGCAGGGATCCGGATGGGAGCGCTGCCCCCCGGCCCGAGAACGACACCAGTTCGTCGAGCGCGTCGGCCGCCTCCTCCGAGTTCACGGCTGTGGTTGCGCCGACCGCGAGCTCGGCGTCGACCCGGTGGACGAGCGTTTCCAGATGTCCGCGCCGGAGATAGAACGCCACCGATTGGTCGTCGCCGAAGGTCCACGTCGGCGCGCTCGGGTCGGCGGCTTCGAGGACCGGGATCAGTTCGGCGAGGCCCCGGCGTGCGAACTCGATCACCGCATCACCCTCTGGTGGGTCCTCGACGCCAGCGTCGACCGGCTCGGACGGCGTGTGCTCCACGTAGAAGGCCAGCATGCGCCACACCCGCCCCATGTGCCCGAGTAGGTCCGCGGTGGTCCACTCGGGACATCCGGGTACCGATGCGGCCAGGTCCGATGTGGCTGCTTCGATCAGCCGTTCCCCGTCTGCGGCCAGACGCACGATCCGATGCGAGTTCTGCATTTGCCCAGTCTGGCCCACGGCGACGATCATCGTGCACCGTCGCGTCGATGCAGACACGGCGAGAGAGGACATGCGTGGGAACAATCGCGATCACCGGATCCGCCTCGGGAATCGGAGCAGCGACCCGAACGATGCTGGAGGCCGATGGCCACCGGGTGATCGGAATCGATCTCCGCGACGCCGAGGTGATCGCCGATCTCTCGACCGACGAGGGCCGGGCCGCCGCGGTGGCCGACACCCTCGCTGCCTGTGACGGTCGGCTCGAAGGGCTGGTGTCCGGTGCAGGCGTCGGGCCCCCACTTCCCGCAGCCCTCACGCTGGACGTGAACTATTTTGGGAGTGAAGCGGTCCTGGGCGGTCTGAGACCGGCCCTCGCCGCCGCGGGCGAGTCGCAGGTAGTGCAGATCGGTTCGAACGCCACCACCGTCACCCCGAACATTCCCGGCGATGTGGTCGATGCCCTGTTGGCCGGCGACCCGACCCGGGCCCACGAGCTGATCGGCGCAATGCCGGGACCCTGGGACGCGGCCTTCGCCTACGCCGCCTCGAAGACTGCCATCACCCGCTGGTGCCGGCGGGCCGCGGTATCCGATGAGTGGGTCGGGGCCGGGATCCGTCTCAACGTGATCGCGCCGGGCGCAGTACAGACGCCCCTACTCCAGGCCGGTGACGAGGACGAGAACTACGGGAAGATGACCCACCAGCTCCCCGTCCCGACCGGTCGAGCCGAACCCGAGGACCTCGCATCCTGGATCGTGTTCATGCTGTCGCCGGCCGCTCGCTTCGCCTGTGGGTCGGTCGTGTTCGTCGACGGTGGTTCCGATGCGGTGATCCGCGGCGACGACTGGCCCAAGACGTTCAGCCTCTAGCTGATGAGCTGACCGAGCTCACCACGCGAGCGATGCGGCCAGCCCGTAGTGGCAGGCCGCCCCGAGGGTGACGAACACGTGCCAGATCTCGTGGTAGCCGAACACGTCGGTCCACGGGTCGGGCCGCCGGGCTCCGACCACGATCGCACCGACCACGTACGCCAGACCTCCGCCGAAGAGGAGGCCCAGCTGCCCCAGCGACAAGGCCGAGATCATCCACGGGGTGAAGACCAGCATCGAGCATCCGAACGCCAGGTAGGCCGCGTTCATCACACCGGGCGGCGGGTGGAACGGCGTCCACTCGGCGAGGATGCCGAGCGTCGCGCCCACCCACGCGAAGCCGAGCATCCAACCGGCGACAGGCGCGTCGAGCGCCAACAGCGCTATGGGGGTCGAGCCGGTGGCGTAGGTGAAGAAGATCGCCGAGTGGTCCAGGCGGACCAGAAACTCGACCCGCTCGATCGGCCAGTCACGGGCGTGGGTGATCGCGCTGGCCGTCAACATCAGCGACGTACCCACGGAGAACACCAACATCGACCACGCCGCCCGCGGACCGTCCGCACCGGCGACCAGGAAGGCACCGACCGGGAACGATGCGAGCGCGGCCCACCGATGCAGCACACCGCGGAATCTGGGCCGGGGACGACGCAAGAGCCGCCGGGCCGACGGCGAGAGTGACGCGGCGCGGGGATCATCGAGAAGCGTCGGCTCCAGCATCGCTGAAAGGATACGCGGCCACCGGTGGTGAACCAGGAAGCGGGAGGCGCTCCCGTCCCAGAAGCCCCCTAGCATCTCGCCCGTGACCGTCCTGCGCGTGGAGCGCGTCAGTAGCGCCGACGAGCTGGCCGAGCAGCGACAGCCGCGCGTCGACATCGTGGCGGAGGCACCGAGCGGTCCGGACCGGTGGTCGCTCGCCAGTGGCCCGTTCCGCGACTATGAGCGCTCTCTCATCTTCGAGTCGCGCGCCGACGGACGCTTCGACGTCCAAGAGACCACCTGCTACCACCTGGCCATCCCGGTCTTCGGCTGGCTCTTCGCCCTGCCGATCCGGCGGGCGCTTCGTCAGCGCCGTGACTCCTTCGACTACTGGTGGGCGCCGCCGGATCGCCTCGACGCCAGGGCGTCGACGATCCTCGGTCTGTTGTGTGCAGTCCAGATCGTCGACGGATACCTCGGCACGGTGCTGACCCAGACCATCACGTTCGCGACCGACGAGTTCGGGCGCGGCAACACGGCCCAAGGAGTGGTCCTCGGCGCCGTGAGATTCGGCGTCCTCATCGCCCTGATCACCGCCGCCGTGGCCGACCGCCGAGGCCGCCGCCGGCTGCTCGTGATGACCGGGGTCGGAAGTTGCGCGTTCACGGTGCTCGGAGGGCTCTCGCCGAACCTGTGGGCGCTCGGCGGCACCCAGCTCGTCGCCCGCGGCCTCTCGACCGCGCTCGGCATCCTCATCGTGATCGTCGCAGTCGAGGAGATGCCGGCACGGACCCGGGCCTGGGCGGCGTCGGTGCTCGTCCTCAGCGCCGGCCTCGGATCGGGGATGGCGGTGTGGGTGTTGCCGGTCGCCGATCTCAGTGTGCGGGGGTGGCGAGCCATCTATCTGGTGGCGGGGCTCGGGATCGCGGTGCTGGTATGGGCCGGTCGGCGGCTCCCGGAGACGCGCCGATTCCTCGACGGCACCGTGCACGAGATCTCCCACGAACGTGACACCCGCGACCGGCGCCGAGAGCGACTCGTCCTGCTCGCGGTGTCCGCATTCCTGCTGTCGATGTTCCTCGCGCCGGCATCCAGCTTCCAGAACGACTTCCTCAAGGACGAGCGCGGCTTCGACGCCACCGCGGTGAGCCTCTTCACGATCGTGACCTCGACTCCGGTGGGGCTGGGAGTACTCCTCGGCGGCTACCTCGCCGAAACCCACGGCCGCCGCCGGGTCGGCGCCGCCGGCCTCGTGGCGGGCGTGATCTTCCGGGCGTCGTCCTACTTCGCCAGCGGCGCCGCACTCTGGGTGCTCACCCTCGCCGGGAACATCATCGCCGCCGTGGCGGTTCCCGCCCTCGCGGTCTACGGCCCCGAACTGTTTGGCACCCACGATCGGGGCCGATCCAACGGCATCGTCATCACCATCGGGGTGGTCGGCTCCGCTTTTGGCCTCCTCGTGGCCGGAGTCGTCTCGGACCGACTTGGCGGCGAGCTCGGACCGGCGCTGGGCCTGCTCGCCATCGGCCCACTCGTCGTCGCCGCGCTGGTGCTGACTCGCTATCCGGAAACGGCCGGAATGGAGCTCGAGCAGATCAACCCGGAGGACGCCTGAGCCGACCCCGGGCAGTGGCGAGTGCCACCCGTGACCGCGTGGGGCCCGGTACCGTCGTCGGGATGGATCGCCGGACCTTCCTCGCAGGCGCGGGTGCCCTCGGACTGGTGGCGTGCGCCAAGCCGGAGAACGATCTGCTCGCCGACTACGAGGGCGTCAGCCTCCCGCTGGAACCGGCGCCGGTGCCGCCCTCCACGAGCATGGCGGGACTGACCGACGTCGGTCCCGACGATGCGGGGCTCGCGCCGGTGCCCGACGATTGGCCCTACCCCGTCGCCGTTCCCGAGGAGGATTGGCCGGGCCTGGTGTTCATCGCCGAGGCCGTGGTGCCCTCCGTCGTGGCCCATCAGACCCTCGGAGGCAACGACGCCAGCTGGGAGTTCACCAATCCGATCGCGTCAGGGGGCCCGCTCGTTTTCGTCGTCGAGGAGTTCGACGAGCTGAACAACTTCCGTGTCCTCCTCCCCACCCGGCCCAACGGGTCGTTCGGCTGGATCTCGGCGGCTCACGTCCAGCTCCGCCGGCACAACTACCGCATCCTCGTCGAGCTCGACGCGTTCCGACTCTCGGTGTTCGACCACGATCTCGTCATCTTCGAGGCGGAAGTCGGTGTCGCCCGGGAGAACACACCGACTCCTCAAGGGCGCTACTACACCACCGAACTCCTTCGACCACCCGAACCGGACTCGGTCTATGGGGCATTCGCCTACGGCCTCTCGGGCTTCTCGGAGGTCTTCACCTCGTTCGCCGGCGGCCCCGGCCAGCTCGGGATCCACGGCACGAACGACCCCTCCACGATCGGCACCAACGTGTCGTCGGGTTGCATCCGTCTCCGCAACGAACACATCACCCACATCGTCGACGTGATCCAGCTCCCCACCGGTGTTCCGGTGGAGGTGGTCTAGCGACTCAGCCGTCCTCGAGCGCTTCGAGCTCGGCGACGTCGACCTCCTCGACCGCACCGCGCCACCGCGGATGCAGCACGGAGAACAGGACGAGTGCGAGCGCGGCGATGCCGATCGGCACGAACGCGTCCCCTTCGCCGGTGTAGGTCGGGTACAGGACGAACGCGGACAGCAGGGTGGTCCACCCCCAGAGGATGAGCACGGACCGACGATGCCCGTGACCGAGGTTCATGAGCCGGTGGTGGAGGTGCTCCTTGTCGGGGGCCGACAGTCCGCGCCGGCGGGCCGCCCGACGAACGATGGCGAAGATGGTGTCGAAGATCGGCACACCGAGGATCACGAGTGGGATGAAGATCGGAGCGAAGAAGAAGTACGACTGTCCGGAGAACTCGGCGGTGGCCCGTCCACCCACGCTCATCGTGGAGGCCGCCATCAGGAGCCCGAGGAGCAGCGCTCCGCCGTCGCCCATGAAGATCCGGGCCGGGTGGACGTTGTGAGGGAGGAACCCGACGCACACACCCAGGGCGATGATCGCCCATAGACCACCCGGGTTGCCCGGATCGAGAACGTCCTCGTTGCCGAGCCGGAGGGCGTAGAGCAGGAACGTGGCCGACGCGATCGCGACGATCCCGGCCGCCAGGCCGTCGAGCCCATCGATGAGGTTGACCACATTCGCCATGCCGACCACCCACAGGACGGTGATCAGCGCCGACCAGTCCGGAGAGAGGAACAGCACCTCGAAGAAGGGCACTCGGAACACCAGGATGGACACGCCGGTCAGCGACAGGATGCTTCCGGCCAGCACCATCCCGGCCACTTTGGCGGGCGGGGAGATCTCGCGGAGATCATCGACGAAGCCGACACTCCAGATCACGATCGCGGCGAGTACCACCCCGCCCATCTCGGTGCGGGCGGCCATGACGTCGTCGAACTCGGGGTGGAGCCATGCCGCCAAGACCGCGCCGATGACGCCGACGATCATCGCCGCGCCTCCCGCAGTCGGGGTCGGCAGCTCGTGGACGTGCCGGGGATCGGGCGCGACCACGGCACCCAACCGGATCACCACCCGCCGGACCAGCGGGATGAGGGCGAACGTGATGACCGCCGCGGTGCCCCCGACGATGAGGTACGCGGAGAGCGACGGCACCGGTGTGCTCCGAACCTAGGAGCCGAGCTCCGGGTACGGCGTGAACTTCGAGCAGAGGATGGCGACGTCATCACGAACAGCCGGACCGACGGCGGCGTCGCCCCGCCCTCGCAGCGCCCGCACGATCAACGAGGCGATCTCCGACATCTCGGCCGGTCCCATGCCCTGCGTGGTGACCGCCGGCGTGCCGATCCGCACACCCGAGGTGACGAACGGCGAACGGGGATCGTCCGGGACGGTGTTCTTGTTGAGCGTGATCCCGGCGTCGTCGAGAACCGCCTGGGCCTCCTTGCCGGTGAGGTCGTCGTCGAAGGTGCGCAGATCGACCAGGAGGAGGTGGTTGTCGGTCCCGCCCGACACGAGCCGGAACCCGTGCCCGGCCAGCGCCTCGGCGAGCGCAGCCGCGTTCTCCACGATGCCTGCCGCATAGGCCCTGAACTCGTCGGTGGCGGCTTCGGCGAACGCCACTGCCTTCGCGGCGATGGAGTGCTCGAGCGGGCCACCCTGGATGCCCGGGAACATGGCCTTGTCGATGGCCGCCGCGTACTCCTCCCGAGTGAGGACACAGCCACCACGCGGCCCGCGAAGGGTCTTGTGGGTGGTGAAGGTCACGATGTCGGCGTGGGGAACGGGGTTCGGATGCACGCCGCCGGCGATGAGGCCCGCGATGTGCGCGGCGTCGAACATCAAGAGCGCGCCGACCTCGTCGGCGATCTCGCGCAGCGGCGCAGGATCGATGATCCGGGGATAGGCGGTGGCACCGGCCACGATCATCTTGGGCTGGTGGGCGACGGCCTTGTCGCGCAGCTCGTCGAGATCGATGCGTTCGTCGCTCGGAGTGACGCCGTAGGACACGAAGTCGTAGAGCCGACCGGAGAAGTTCACCGGCGACCCATGGGTGAGGTGGCCGCCGTGGTCGAGGCTCATGCCGAGGATGGTGTCGCCCGGCTCCAGGAGCGCCTGATAGACGGCCATGTTGGCGATCGCTCCGGCGTGAGGCTGCACGTTCGCGTGGTCCGCGCCGAAGAGCTCACAGACCCTCTGACGCGCGATGTCCTCGATCTCGTCGGCCACCTGGTTGCCGCCGTAGTAGCGCTTGCCGGGATACCCCTCGGAGTACTTGTTGGTGAGTACCGAACCGGTGGCGGCCATCACCGCCGGCGAGGCGAAGTTCTCCGAGGCGATCAGCTGGAGACCGGAATTCTGACGCGTCTCCTCGGCCTTGATGAGGTCGAAGACGGGATCGGACGCGGACGATGGCCACGGCATGGGCGTACCTCCAAAAGACTCCGGGAGCCTACCGGTACCACCCGGATTCAGCCCGGCTCGCCGCCCAGAGAATCCAGCTTTTCGACCCGTCCCACGTGGCGTCCCCCCTCGAAGGTGGCGGCCAGCCAGGCGTCGAGTGCCTCGCGAGCGACCTCGGGACCGGTGAGGCGCTCGCCGATGCAGATGACGTTGGCGTCGTTGTGTTCGCGGGCGAGCCGAGCGGACGTCGCGTCGTGCACGGTGGCTGCCCTGATCCCGGCGATCTTGTTGGCTGCGATCCCGATCCCGATCCCGCTCCCGCAGACGCACAGGCCGGCTTCGGCCTCACCGTCTCGGACCGAGCGACCGACCGCGGCACCGAAGTCGGGGTAGTCGACCCGGTCCGGGGAGTGGGTTCCGCAATCCACCACCTCGTGCCCGGACTCGCGGAGATGGTCGGCCAGTTCCTGTTTCATCTGGAACCCGGCATGGTCTGATCCAACGGCGATGCGCACGGCCCGATCCTACGGTCGCCCGTGGAGCACCGCGTCGATATCCGCTGCCCCGATCGGGCCCTCGCGAAGGATCAACGGCTCCTCGTCGACGATCGACACCACCGTGGAGGCGCCGCCGGCTCGCTCGCCACCGTCAACCACCACGGCCACCGTCGGGAAGAGGGAACGGAGCTCGGCTGCGGTGGTCGGCGGCTCCTCGCCGTGGAAGTTCGCGGAGGTCGCCGCGATCGGGCCGACATCGGCAGCCAAGCCGCGGACCAGATCGTCGTCCGGGCAGCGCACGCCGACGGTGGTCGCGTCACCGACCGCCAGATCCACACCGGCCCGGCGACGCGCGACGATCGTGAGCGCCCCCGGCCAGAACGCCTCGGCCAGCTTCCGACCGACCGGCCCGAGGTCGACGAGCGTCTCCGCCTGGTCGATGCCGGCGACGAGGGCCGCCACCCGCACGTCCACCGGACGGTGTTTCAGGGCGAAGATCGCCGCCACTGCCTCATGGTCGGTGGCGAGGGCCGCGAGTCCGTACACCGTGTCGGTGGGGACGATGATCGGCGCGCCGTCCCGAAGCGCTTCGAGCGCGAGATCGCGGCTCATCTCGGGCGCCGGGCCACCACCGCCCGAGCGCGACCGGTCAGGTCGTCGTGCACGGAGGCCATGAAGCCGATCTCCCGGCAGCGGTTCGCCACCGACTCGGTTTGGTCGGGGGCCATCTCCAGGATGATCACCCCATCCGGCGCCAGCCAGGTGGGGGATTCCTCCACGATGGTCCGGAGGTCCTCGTCACCACTCGGGCCGGCTCGCAGAGCGACCGGCGGCTCCCAGTCGGCCACCACGTCGGGCAGCACCTCGGCATCGGCGATGTAGGGAGGGTTCGAGACGAGGACCTCGACCGCTCCGATCACCGAATCCGGGAGCGCCTCGAACCAGCTTCCTTCGTGGAGGCTCACTCGGGCCGCGGCCCTTCCGATCCCCGCGAGGTTGGCCCTCGCAACCGCCAGTGCGTCGGCCGACCGGTCGGTGGCCAACACCCGAGCGTGTGGGCACTCCGAGGCCACCGACAGACCGATCGCTCCCGAACCGGTACCGAGGTCGGCCACGAGGACCTCCCGACCCCGTCCACCCCGAGCGACCACCTCATCGATCGCGAGACCGGCGACCACTTCGGTCTCCGGCCGTGGCACGAGAACCCTCTTGTCCACGAGGAGATCCAGGTGCCGAAACGCCCAGCGGCCCAACACGTACTGCAGGGGCTCACCCCCCTCCCGCCGGGCCACCATCACATCGAAACGGGCCACTCCTCGAGCCGTGGCCGGCTCCGCGAGCACCGCATGGAAGCCACTCGGCTCCACCCCGGTGATCTCCTCGATGACCCGTCGTGCGTCGATGTCGGGGCTCTCCAACCCGGCTCGACGGAACCGGTCGGCGGCCTCTTCGAGGAAGGCCGACCAAGGCGTGGTGCCCTCCAGGTCGGGGTCGATCACGGTCCGTCCGAGTCCTCGAGTTGCCGGCGCCGTTCGTCGGCGACGAGGGCGTCACTCACCTCGTCGAGCTCCCCGGCCAACACGCGATCCAGCTGATGAATCGTGAGACCGATGCGATGGTCCGAAACCCGGTTCTCCTTGAAGTTGTACGTGCGGATCTTCTCGGATCGGTCACCCGTTCCGACCTGACTGCCGCGCAGCGCCGCGGCATCCGCCGCGGCCTTCTCCTGCTCGATCTGGAGCAGCCGGCTACGCAGCACCCGAAGCGCCTTCGCCTTGTTCTTCAGCTGACTCTTCTCGTCCTGCATCGCCACCACGACGCCGGTGGGGACGTGGGTGATCCGCACCGCCGAGTCCATCGTGTTGACCGACTGCCCGCCGGGTCCCGAGGCGCGATAGGTGTCGATCCGGAGGTCGTTCTCGTCGACGTCGATCTCGACCTCATCGGCCTCTGGCAACACGAGGACGGTGGCCGACGACGTGTGGACGCGGCCCTGCGATTCGGTGACCGGTACCCGTTGGACCCGATGGGTCCCGGCTTCGTGCTTCATGCGGGTCCAGACCGACTCCCCGGAGAGCAGGGCGGTGACCTCGCTGAGCCCACCGAGGTCCGACGGGGAGGCACTGAGAACCTCCAACCGCCATCCTCGACGCTTGGCGAAGGTCTCGTACATGTCGAACAGATCCCGGGCGAAGAGGTTGGCCTCCTCGCCGCCCGCCGCGCCGCGGATCTCGATGATCACGTTCCGCTCGTCGTTCGGGTCCCGGGGCAGGAGGAGCAACCGGAGCCCGTCCTCCCCGGCCTCGATCTCGGCCTCGAGCTCCTCCATCTCGGCGCGGAGTTCCTCGCGCTCTTGGGCGTCCGCGTCGCTGAGCATCTCCTTCGCGGTCTCGAGGTTCTCGATGGCCGCCTTCAGCCGCCGACCGGCACCCACGACCTCCTCGAGCTGCTTGAAGCGTCGGCCGAGGTCGGCGAGCTGATTGCGATCAGCCTGCACCGCGGGATCGCCGAGGCGGATCTCCACGTCGCGGAGTTCGTCCTCCAGGCCGGCAATACGTTCGAGCACCAGATGGAGGCTAGTGCTGTGACCGACAGCCGAGGTCAGGCCGGTCAGGCGAGATCCGCGAGAAACCGCCCGACGATTTCGATGATCTCCGCATCGAAGGCCGGCTTGGGGTCGTGCCGCTGGCCCTCGAGCCAGTGGATCTCGGTCATCCCGGGAATCGCGGCGATCTCCCGCCCGAACTCGTCCGGGGTGCCGAACGGGTCGCGATCGCCGCCGATGAACACACAGGGCACCGACAGCTCGCCGAAGTGCTCGACCCGGAGGCGGTCCGGCTTGCCTGGAGGGTGCAGCGGATAGCTCAAGAGGACCAGCCCGGCCGAGGCCAACCCCTCGGCGACCGCCATGGAGCACATCCGGCCGCCCATCGAGCGTCCCCCGAGCACCAAACGTTCCGGACCGACTCCCAGTTCCTCGGTGAAGGTATCGACCTCGTCGAGGATCGATTGGACGAGCTTCGGTGCCCGATCGGGTGGGCCCTTCCTTCCGGCCGCGCGGTACGGGAAGTTCATACGGCGAACCGGGAGGTCGAGCGCATCCTCGAGTGCCAGGTTGAGGTGATGGTCTCGATCACTCCCGGCCCCGTGGGTGAGCAACAGACCGGCAGGCGTCATGACGCCAGAAGAATACGCCTCGCCTCGGTGAGGTCCGCGATCCGGCGAGCCGCGTCGGAACCGTTGCCCCCATGGTCGGGATGGGCCGCGATCAGAGCGTCTCGGAAGCGGCGCTGGATCAGCGTCCGTTCCGGCAGTCCCTGGGGCGCGACGAGGCCGAGGACGGCCAGCGCCCAGCCGACCGGATCGGCGAGCGCGTCCGCGTGCAGGGGTCCCAGGCGGGACCGACCGGACAGCTGGGCGAAGAGCACTTCATCGATGTCTGCCGTCCACACGAGACCGCGACGGATCGACGCGAGGACCTCGCCTCGCGGTTCCGCGCCGAGGGTGCCGGCGGCGTACACCGCCCCGAGCACGTGTTGGGCCGGTGCGCCCTTCCCGACGGCGAAGACGGGCCGTATACCTCCCCTCTCCGTGCGGAAGAGCCGATGGGTGCTCCGGGTGAGGCCGACCCGGTCAGCCTGAAACCGGTATCGCAGCCGCGGCTGCGGGATGCGCCGACCGGCCTCGACCTCGTGGGTCAGGGCCACGAAGTCGCCGATCAGTTCGGGGTCCACCTCCGGGGCGAATCGAGCCGCCACCGCTCCCAGGAGGACTCCCGCCAGACCCGGGGCCGGGTCGCAGGGGAGGCGGCACTCACCGAGCGCCAACCGTCGGGTAGGCGCGATGGGCCGGGAATGAAAGACCTCGAGCTCGGCCAGGAGCATGGCCGCCAACGGTACTCAGATGATCCGGCGGAGGGTGTCCCGGAGCCGGCCGGCGAGGTCGATGATGTCTTCGTCGGTGCCGTCGTCGGACTCAAGCAGATCGACCAGTTGCTCGGCCGCAGCCCGCAGGTTCGCCCAAGATGATGCGGCAAACCCGAACGGCGTGGCCGCGCCCGCGAGCCGGCGGCCGTGCTCCACTGCCCCCATCACCCCGGAACCGTCGCGAACGTCGCGACGGAGACGGTCGGTGGCCTCGAAGAGTGCGGACAACAGGTCGTTGGCCTCCAGACCTTCGAGTTGTTCCAGCCCTTCGTCGGCACTGCGGGCCAGAAGATCCTCGATCACGAGCTCGACCTGCTCTTCGTCGGACTCGTGGCACACCAGGTCGCCGTCCGCATCGAACTCGTGGGGCACGCCGGCCTGCCCGAGTCGCTCCGCCAACGTCGCCTGCAATTCGCCGGACCAGCCCTCCATCTCGAAGGCCACCTGTGGCGCGTCCGGGTCGAGCTCCGGGTTGGCGGCCTGCTCGACCTCCTCGATGAGCGCATCCACGGTCTCCTCGACGGTCTCGTGGGCGAGCAGGGTGGTGCCCTGCCACGAGTGCACCACCTGATCGGCGATCAGGAGCTGGGCGAGCATCGATCGGGTTTCCGATGCCCACTCGTGGAGCTCGTAGGCGAGCCACTCACCCTCTTCGTCGTCACGGAGTGGGTCCTCGGCCAACGCCGACGGGTCCGACTCTGCCGCCGCTTCCTCGACGCCGTCGGCGGCGGGACCGGTTTCGGATTCGCCGTCGTCTCGGCGGGAGCGGGAGAGAAAGGAGGGTGGCACGGGGTGCATGATCGCACGCCGGAATCCCCGCTGCACCATGCAAAGCCGGACCACGAACCCACCCCGAGCATGCGATACCGTGCGCGGTATGAGCGATCGATCCCCAACGGCCCCCGACCGCAACCTCGCGCTGGAGCTCGTACGAGTCACCGAGGCCGCGGCGATGGCCGCATCCCGCTGGATGGGACGTGGCGACAAGGAAGGGGCCGACGGTGCCGCTGTCGATGCGATGCGCACCATCCTGCGCAGCGTCCCGATGGACGGCATCGTCATCATCGGTGAAGGCGAGAAGGACGAAGCGCCGATGCTGTACAACGGCGAACGCATCGGTGACGGCTCCGATCCCGCCACCGACATCGCCGTAGACCCGATCGATGGCACCACCCTCACAGCCCTCGGTCGCGGCAACGCGCTCTCGGTGATCGCCGTCGCGCCCCGCGGCACGATGTACGACCCCGGTCCCTGTGTCTACATGGAGAAGCTGGCCGTCGGCCCCGATGCCAAGGGCGCGATCAGCATGGACGTGTCCATCACCGAGAACCTGCGGAACGTGGCCGCGGCCAAGCGGGAACGGGTACAGGATCTCACGGTCGTCATCCTCGACCGGGACCGCCACAGCGAGCACATCGCCGAGGTCCGCGACGCCGGTGCCCGGATCCGCCTCATCCCCGACGGTGACGTGGCCGGCGCGATCTCGACCGCATGGCCAGAGTCAGGTGCCGACATCCTCATCGGAATCGGCGGTACCCCTGAAGGGGTCATCACCGCCGCGGCCCTCAAGTGCATGGGCGGTCAGCAACTCGGTCGCCTCTGGCCGCGCAACGAGCGGGAGCGCAAGGAAGCCACCAGCCAGGGCTACGACCTCGACAAGGTGCTCACCGAAGACGACCTCGTGCGAAGCGATGACTGCTTCTTCGCAGCCACTGGCATCACCGACGGTGAGCTCCTGAAGGGCGTCCGCTTCGACTACTCCGGCTGCCACACCGACTCCCTCGTGATGCGCTCACGCTCTCGCACGGTGCGAAGGGTCGAGGCCCATCACCAGCTCGAGAAGCTGAACGAGTTCGCCTCGAAGCCCTACTGACACCGGGGCGTCTCGCCCACCGCCGGACGACCGGCGGCCGTCGGCCCATGACTCCGACCGTTGGTCAGCCCGCCATCTTCTCGTCGAAGCGGGCCAGCAACAGGTCCGTCATTCCGCCGAGAGGGGCCTGGAGCCGGGTGACTGCCGCCTCGACGAGTGCTTCGACCTCGGCGATTGCCCGCTCGTAGCCGGTGAGTGCAAGTTCCTGGTGCCGCCACGGACTCACCGCCGCCAGGAGTGCCATTCGGTGCGCAACCCGGTCGGCGTAGGTCTCCGACCATTGCTGCTCGGCGAACCGCTGATGGGCGTCGTCGCCGCCGGCGTCGCGCAGGTAGGCCGCCTTGAGGCCATCGACGTCGGCCGCTGCGGCCGCCCGCAGTCCGTCCTCATGCGCGGCTCGCGCTGCCGCCAACGGATCCCGGGACGGAAGGACCTCGAGCAGCTCGGCCATCTGATGATGCAGAGCGGAACACCGCTCCCGCAGGCGCGTCTCCAGTTCGGAGCGGGCGGCCTGACGATTGACGCCCGGATCCGCGGCCGAAACCTCGACCAGCTGCTTGAGATCGGTCTCGGCGACCTCCATCGTGTTGACCACTCGCTGCTCGAGCCACTCGACGATGGCGACCGAAGAGGTTCGCAGCGCCTTGGCCTGTGGCTTCACCGAGGCTTCCCAATATGCGTCGGGATCGGTCAGCTCCGGGTAGGGCACCGACTCTGGATCGGCCTGGGCCCTCTCCAGCTCGGCTCTCAACGCCTGCAGGAAGTCTGCGGTCGGGCACGCGGGATCGAGCACCGCGGCGATTCGACCGCGCGCATCGTCGATCTCGGTTCGGAACTCGGCGGCGAGGGCCTGTTCGACCTCGCTCATCGTCTCGTGGGCGTGAAGCACCCGGCACACCTCCGATCAGACTGGACACCCCACTATCGGCTGGTTGGGCCCGAGGATCAAGCTGCTTCGGCAGACATGGCATGCTCTCCCGATGGACATTTCGAGCTACCGGGTATCTCCCGGATCCCCGGTCGATCTGGCGGCCTGGGTCACCGATGACAACGGCGGTCTCACCAAGTCCTCCGGCCGGAAGCGCACCAAGGATCTCAACGCCGAGCTGGAGTCGCTCCAGGAGCTGCTCTTCGCAGAGGGCCGGCACAAGGTCCTGGTGGTGATCCAGGCGACCGACACCGGCGGCAAGGACGGCACGATCCGACACGTGTTCGACGGCGTCAACCCCCAAGGGGTGAAGGTGGCCGCATTCAAGAAGCCCACCGAGAGGGAACTGGCCCACGACTATCTCTGGCGGGTCCACTCCCACACCCCGGGGAGTGGCGAGATCGTCATCTTCAACCGATCGCACTACGAGGACGTGCTCGTGGTGCGGGTGCACGATCTCGTTTCTCCGGACCGCTGGTCCCGCCGCTACGAGCACATCGCCGCCTTCGAGCAGATGCTCACCGATGAGGGAACGACGATCGTGAAGCTGTTCCTCCACATCTCCAAGGACGAGCAACGCGAACGCCTGCAGGCGAGGATCGACGAGCCGGAGAAGAACTGGAAGTTCAGTTTCGGAGATCTCGCCGAACGGGAGCACTGGGACGACTACCAGGAGGCCTTCCGCGTGATGCTCGAAGAGACTTCCACCGCGGACGCACCCTGGTACGTCGTGCCGGCCGACCGCAAGTGGTACCGCAACCTCGTGGTGAGCGAGATCATGGTCCAGACGCTGAGGAGTCTGGAGATGGCGTGGCCCGAACCCGAGGACGGCGTGCCGGGCACGGTGGTGGAATGATCCACCCCCTTCGGTCATGAGCCGCCCGAACCTGCTGTTGTTCATGCCCGATCAGCTCCGAGCGGACTCGGTCGGCGCGTTCGACAATCCGATCGTGCAGACGCCGAACATCGACGCGCTGGCCGATCGAGGCACCCGGTTCCCGAATGCGTACGCCCAGCACAGCGTCTGTTCGCAGAGCCGGATCTCGATGTTCACCGGCTGGTACCCCCACGTGGCCGGCCATCGCACGCTCAGCCATCTGCTGCAGCCGTGGGAACCGAACGTGTTCAAGCACCTCCGCGAAGCCGGTTACCACGTGGCGCTCGCGGGGGCACGCGGCGACATGATGGGCGTCGGGGTCACGGAGGCGAGCTCGGACCGGTTCGGGTTCACCGTGAAGCCCGATCTCTCCCTCCTCCGCCACGACGGGCCGTACCCGAAGGATCACAAGTACTACTTCGCCTTCTACAACGGCCGGGTGGACCTCGCCGATCCGGTCGATTTCGACGAAGCCACGGTGCAGACCGCCATCGACTGGCTCGCCGATGGTCTCCCCGAGCCGTGGTGCCTCTTCGTGCCCCTGCTCGCGCCCCATCCCCCGTTCCAGGTGGGGGAACCCTGGTTCTCGCTCCACGACCGGGGCTCGGTCCCGCTCCCGGCGCAGACCGATCTCCGGACCCGTCCTCGGTTCATGCAGGCGATCCACGACCGGTACGGGCTCGGGCGCCTCGATGACGACGACTGGCGGGAGATCGTGGCGACCTACTACGGCATGATCAGCCGGGTCGACGAGCAACTCGGACGGGTCCTCGAGGCGGTCGATCGGGCGGGCTCGGCCGAGCACACGGCGACCTTCTTCTTCACCGACCACGGCGAGTATCTCGGGGATTTCGGCCTAGTCGAGAAGTGGATGTCGGGGCTCGATGACTGCCTGCTCCGCAATCCGCTCGTGGTGCATCACCCCGGGCTCGGATCCGGAGTTGCCGAGTCGTTCGTGGAGATGGTCGATCTCACCGCCACCCTCCTCGACCTCGCCGGGGTCGAGCCGTCGTACATGCATTTCGGTCGGAGCCTGGTCCCCTTGTTGGCGAACGCCTCGTCGGCCCATCGGGATGCCGCCTTCAGCGAGGGCGGCTTCGTGCTGGACGAGGAACCCCTGCTCGAGTCGGGCAACGAGGGCCACTACAAGCACAAGCAGGACCTCCAGCACGAGGACACCTCGCTGACCGGCCGGGCGATCTCCATCCGCACGCGGGAGTGGGCCTACACGGAGCGGCTCTATGAAGGTCCGGAACTCTTCGACCGCATCAACGATCCCCGTGAGACCGTCAACCTGGCCGGCTCGGCGGACACCGTCGAGGTGGAGCGGGAGCTGCGGGACCGGATCTTCCGCTGGCTGTTCGAGACCAGCGATGTCATCCCCTGGGACCAGGATCCCCGCATGGAACCCGCCCTGCTCCGCACCTTCCTCCCAGAAGAGATCGTCGAGCGCCGCACCTCCGGCTGAGTTGTTTCGGGTGCCTGGCACCAGCGAAACAACTCAGCCATCGGTTGGCGGGTCGGACGGTCCCAGTTCGGTGATCAGGTGCTCGGGGAGTGCCGTGCCGTTCCGCCACGCGTCGAGGGCCTGAGCGACCAGCCGACCACGGATCATGTTGCTCGCGGCGAGTGCCTCGATCTGTGGCGGGTCGAGGAAGGCCATCTCGGGGTGATCGTCGGTAGGGGTCGGCTCGCCCGCCATCGCCGTGGCGCGGAAAACAAATGTCACTGCCGACCGGCCTTCGAGCGTGACAGGCGTGTGGTAGATGCCGAGCAGAACACCGACCTCGACCACCAGTCCGGTCTCCTCGACCACCTCGCGAGCGGCCGCCTCCCGAAGAGTCTCTCCGGTCTCCACGCGTCCGCCGGGCAGACCCCATCGGCCCAGAGCTTCCGGCTTGGTCTCTCTCACCAGCAGTACGGCCTCACCCTCGGCGACCAGGCACGCAGCACCGACATCGGTCGGTGCGGGCTCCGGCGTTCGACTCATTGCGGCAGTCTGCCCGGTCGAGGCATCCAGTTCTCGGTCCTTTCAGTGGCGTGCGCACCCTCTGAATTAAGTGTCATACCCTTTCATTATTGTTGATGTCATGGCTGGTTCAGCGGTTGCGGAGGCTCGGGAGGCGCTCGAAACACTTGCGAGTGCGCTCGACGCCGTGGCGCAGGTGGATTTCGACGGCTTGAACGCGGATGGAGCGTCGGCGGTGATCGCCGGTCTGGAGC
>CAYFLT010000047.1:35493-38906 GCA_964344055.1 uncultured Candidatus Nemicrothrix sp. | reverse complement strand
CGGTCGGGGAGGGAGGCAAAGCTCACCGGGCGACCTCGGTGAACTCGACGACCGAGCAGGTCGGAGCGATGTCGTCCACGGCCTGGTTGTAGCGAAGGCCCATCGTTCCGTGCCGATGGTGTGCGGTATCGATCCAGTTGCCCACTCCCGGGTCCCTGTCTGCGACGACGATGCGGCACGACCCGTCTGGCTCGTAGCTCGCGGTGTGCTTGTTGACGGTGACCTTGAGGAATCGGTAGTCGAGCGATTCCTCCCACAGGTTGTTGAGCTGGAAGTTCCAGTAGTACGCGTCGAGCGGTGGAACATCGATGACGAGGGCCTGGCCGGGTTCGAGTGTCCAGTAGCCGTGGCGGAAGCGCTGGTTGGGATCCGCCCACCCTCCCGAGGAATCGTCGGTGGGCAGGAACTCGAGCGTGTTCGGACGGTGGACGAAGTCGTCCTCCACCCAGCCGACGAAACGCCGCGTGACGCCGTGGACGAAGAGCGACGCCCCGGCGAGGCCGCGGGTCAGGTCGGCCGCGGTGATCGGCCCCGGGGCGGGGTCGGGTGCGTCCAGGCACTCCAGCTGCAAGACGGCCGGTGACTCATTCGTGCGGTCGAGGAAGAAGTTCCTGATGATGATCAGGCTGCTCTCCGGACTCATCTCGAGCCAGCGTTGTCCCAGGTCGAGCGACTTGGGCGGTTCGACACTGGCGATGATGTCGATCGGCCGGTCCGGGTCGGGATCGTTGTCCTCCAGATACCCCTGGGCCCCCGGTCGGGCCGCGCCGCCGCCGTACCCACCCGAATAGGCGCCGATGCCGAGGTAGTTGACCGACCCGCGTGTTCCGGTGATCCGATAGGAGCGCCGGCCGGAGACGTTGACGTTCACGTAGTGGGCGTCGGGGTTGTCGCATCCGATCTTCAGCTGAGCCGGAATCGGGAGGATCTGTGCCCAGACCGGGTCGCCGTTCTCCATGAACGAGTGGAGTCCTCCCCGGGTGAGGCGGCTCAGGTATCGGAATCCCTCGAGGCGATCCAAGTCGTCGGAGCTGTGGTCGACGATCAACTGACCGGCAGCCTTGAGGCTGTCGCAGAAGTCCGCCCACGCCCGGCCGGAGACGGCGGCGTCCAGTTCGTCGTCCATCCGTCCCTCTTTCGCGTGCTTCCCTGGGCGTCGGCATGTTAAACCGCCTCTGGAGGGTGCTCCGAACGCGCCAACCATCGAACGTCGGGGGTGCACGGTGAGATCGAGGCGATCCAGAGCTCGGGCGATGCTCGCGGTGGCGGGGCTTCTCGCCGCTGCGTGTGGGGGCACCGACGACGGCCGTGAGGATGATGCGTCGTCGGTGGTCGAGGACGGCGCGGAGGGGGCGGTCGACGACAGCGATCAGTCCAGCGCAGCCGAGACGGCCGAGGGTTCGGGGAGTGTCGAGGCGGATCCGGGCTCCGACGAATCATCCGCCTCGGTGGGGGAGTCGGAACCCGAGATCGTCTTCACCGACTCGTTCCGCGGGGTGACGGCCGAGACGATCTCCCTCGGCGTCTCGACCATCGACTTCGACACGCTCAACGAGACGTTCGGCCTGGACCTGGCCTTTCAGGACTTCGCGCCGATGTTCGACGCGGCGGCGTCGTGGTTCAACGAGCGGGGCGGCGTGCTCGGCCGGGAGATCGAGCTGATCCACACACACTTCCTCCCGGTCGGCGCGCAGACCGCGGAGATCTCGTGCATCGAGCTCACCGAGGACCACGAGGTGTTTGCCGTGCTGGTCGGCTTCACCGGACCCGGAGCCGAAGGGGTCAACGAGTGCATCACCCTGCTCCACGACACGGTGTTGGTCGGAAGCCCGCCCCAGCCGCACCAGGCCGAGGAGGCCGGTGGGCTCTGGGTGAGCTGGGAGATGCGGCTCGACCGGCGCAACGAGGCGTTCGTCGACCTGCTCGATCAGGCCGGCGCCCTCTCAGATCTCGGTTCGGTGATGGTCGTCGGCGCCAACCCGGAGGAGGAGGGCCTGGTCGAGGCGATGGCCGATGCCTTCGAGGACCGAGGGGTGAGCGTTCCTCAGAGGCTCTGGACGACGACCACCGGCGACACCCTCGCGACAAACGCCGAGGTCGACGTCTTCATCGAGCTCGCCCGGGCCGACGACGTGTCCACCGTCGCCCTGCTCGGCGAGGGCGAGATCCGCAACCGGCGGTTCTTCGAACGGGCCCCGGAGTTGACCTACCTCGTCACCAACGGGGACCGCATCACCGATTGGGCGAGTATCCCGCCCCAAGGGCTCCAGGAAGGGACTCGGGTCCTCGCGAGCAACACCGAGGTCCGGCTCGGCACGGACCCGGCTCTCGACGAGTGCGTCGCCGCGATCGAGGAACGGATGGGGATCGAGATCATCCCGACCGCCGACCTGCCCGCGGGCGACCCGAACTATTGGTCCGGGTCGCTGAACGCGTGCCGGTTCCTTTCGATGTTCATCCAGATCGCGGAAGCGGCCGGACCCGATCTCACCAACGACAGCTGGGTTGGGGCGCTCGATCAGGTTCCCGACATCTCGATCCCGGGCTTCCAGTTCGCCTCGCTGTCGGCGACGAAGACCGACGCTCGCGATCAGCTCGTGCTGGTCGAGTACGACCTGGAGGGCCGGGCCTTCGTGCCTCGCTCCGACGCGATCGACATCGGCTGACCATCGATCTGGCCCGGGGTGGCCCCAGCTGACAGGATTCGGCCCATGCCGACCGAGACCCGCGTGACGCTCGCGATCGACGGCCCCATTGCCACGATCACCAACCGGAACGTCGACAAGCACAACGCCTTCGACGACGCGATGGATGCCCGTCTCTTCGAGATCCTCGACGAGCTCGCCGAGACTCCGTCGGTCCGGGCCGTGGTGTGGCGGGGTGAGGGGAAGAGCTGGTCGTCGGGTCGGGATGTCGCGGTGATCGGCAACAACGTGACCGAGCTCACCCATCACGAGTTGATGTCCCGTGGTCATCGCGGGATCCAGAAGGTGTGGGACATTCCGGCCCCGATCATCGTGGCGATCCAGGGGTGGGCGCTGGGCGGATCGTTCCAGCGAGCCCTCCTCTGCGACATCCGCATCGCGGCCGACGACGCGAAGTTCATGTTGCCGGAGCTCGGCCACGGGGTGATACCCGACACGGGCGGGATGGGTGTGCTCTACCAGATGGTGGGTCACGGGTTGGTGAGCGACATGGTGCTCACCGGGCGCCGCCTCACCGCCGAGGAGGCGTTGTCCCACGGCATCGTCAGCCGGGTGGTGCCCCGAGACGAACTGGACTCCACCGCGCGAGAGATGGCCGAGAAGATCGCGGCGGCGCCGACGGTCACGGTCAAGATGGCTCGCCGGGTGATCTCCCATCTCAGCCGGGAGGGGCAGCGGTCTTCGATGGACGACGAGCTCGTGTACCAG
>CAYFLT010000047.1:32995-35483 GCA_964344055.1 uncultured Candidatus Nemicrothrix sp. | reverse complement strand
ACGTTCATCAACCAGTCGGCGGACTTCGCCGAGTTCCGGGCGGCCCGGGCGGACGAGCGCGAGCCGCGCTACCGGGGTTCGTGACCATGGCAGACGAGCTGTCGACTCCCGGGCTTCCGGCCCCACCTGCGGTAGGAGCGTCGGCCCTCCCTGACGGAACGTACGCCGGCGAAGTCGTGTTCGTCACCGGCGGCGGCACGGGGCTCGGCAAGGCCATCGCCGGCGAGTTCGCCCGCCTCGGCGGCTCGATCGTGATCGCATCCCGCAAGCCGGAGCACCTCGAGGCCGGTCGGGCGGCGATGGCCGAACTCGGTGCCACGGTTCTGGCCGTCGAGTGCGACATCCGCGATGCGGAGTCGATCAGCGCCGCGTTCGACGAGGCCGAGGCGTCGGTCGGGCGCCCCGGAGTGCTGATCAACAACGCTGCTGCCAACTTCCCGGTGCCGGCGGAGGACATGTCGCCCAACGCCTGGCGGACGGTCGTCGACATCACGCTGAACGGCACGTTCTTCGTGGCCCGCGAGTTTGCCCGTCGCCACCTCGCTGCGGGTACCCCTGCGAGCATCATCAATGTCGGGGCCAGCTACGCGTGGACTGGGGGTCCCGGGTTCGCGCACTCGGCGGCGGCCAAGGCCGGGGTGAAGAACATGGTCGAGACGCTGGCGGTGGAGTGGGGGCCCTACGGCATTCGCGTCAACGGGCTGGTGCCGGGGCTGTTTCCCCACGAAGACATGACCGCCGATATCCAGGGGAATCTTTCCCGCACCCACGAAAAGGATCTGAGCCAGCCGGCGATGCGGGTGGGGGAGCGCCAGGAGCTGGGCTGGGCGGCCACCTTCCTCGCCTCGCCCTACGCCCGGTTCATCTCGGGTCACACCCTGGTGGTCGACGGCGCCAACTGGCAGCGCCGCACCCTCACAAATCCCCCTGTCATCCCCGTCCGAACCCAGATGGGCAAGGGCCCCTTCGAATTCTGAACCTGGCAGGATTTTGGTGTCAGGTACCAAAACCCTGCCAGGTTGCTCAACCGGCAGTGATGGGGAGGTACTCGTAACGGCGGACCACTGGGCCGGCCGCGAACCGGCCGCCGGCGGCATCGACGGCGAAGTCGGGGAAACGGGTGAGGAGCCGCTCGATCGCGACGCTGGCCTGGAGGCGGGCCGCAGCAGCACCCAGACAATGGTGGGGCCCGTAGCCGAACGTCAGGATCCGCTCGGGATTGCGGCGAACGTCGAGCACCTCCGCATCCGGCCCGAACTCCCGCTCGTCCCGGTTCGCCGCACCGTACGAGAGGAGCACCTTCTCACCCTCGGGTACCTCCTGCCCATGAAGGATCACGGGTCGAGTCGTCGTGCGGGCCAGGTTCTGCACCGGCGTCGTCAATCGAAGGAACTCGTCGACCGCCGGTGCGATCAGGCCAGGATCGTCGATGAGGAGCTGACGCTGGTCACGATGCTCGGTCAAGAGCTCGGCGGTACCGCCGAGCATGCCGGTCATCGTGTCGTTGCCGCCGGTGACCATCGTGAAGATGAAGCCGACGATCCACGTCGGTGAGGCGATGTCCTCGCCAGCCGCGACGAGGTCCGAGACGAGGTCGTCTCCGGGTTCCGCCTTTCGTCGCTCGATCAGATCGGAGGCGTAGGCGAACAGCTCCAGAACGGCGTCCATGCCACCGGTGAAGTCGTTGTCCGCGTTGGCCGCCACGATCTGCTCGGTCCAGGTGTCGAACCGCTCCCGGTCGGTGATCGGCACCCCGAGGTAATGCGAGACCACGAAGCTCGGAAGTGGCTTGAAGAGGATGTCGATGATGTCCCCCTCGCCGGTATCGGTGAGCGCGTCGAGGCGCGTGTCGACGAACTCGCGCACCGCACCCTCGACGAGAGCGACCCGGCGGGGAGTGAGGGGACGACTGATCAGGCGGCGCATCGCGGTGTGGTCGGGCGGATCCATCATCACGATGGGTGCGGCCTGGTCCTCGAACATCGCCATTGCGTCCGCCGTGGGGACGAGACCCTGAGCCGACGAGAAGGTGGCGGCATCGCGTACTGCGGCGAACACGTCGGCGAAACGGGACAGCACCCAGAAGTCGATGTCGTCCTCCTGGCTGACTCCCAACAGCGGGGCGTCATCGCGGAGCCGCTGGTAGGCAGGCCAGGGGTTCCGCCAGGACTCCCTGCTGCGGAAGAAGAAGAGCTCGTCGAGCTCGATGGTGGAACTCTGCATGGTGAATTAGTTAAGCTCTTCACATAATGCCCGTCAAGTCATCAGCAACACGGGGTCGGGGCCGACCGGCCCGGATCGACAGAGGGCAGATCGTCACGGTCGCGATCGAACTCGGTCTCGACACCTTCTCGCTGGACGAGATCGCCGCCCAGCTGGGTGTCACCACCCCCGCCCTATACCGCCATGTCGGCGGGCGCGACGACATCGTCCGAGCCGCAGGTGCCGCCGTCATCGTTGAACTCGAGCCCGAGCTGAGGACGATCGA